>JBFRWD010000117.1:0-43060 GCA_051439425.1 Synechococcus sp. | reverse complement strand
GGGGGTAGCAAGCAATCGTGAATGGCTCGTTGGGATTGAAGACATCACCGTCTACGACCGTGCGGTGGTGAGGGGGCATTATCGTGCCGCATTTGATGACCAGTCGGATGAGGACTATGGAGTCGATCTGGGGTATTACCTCTTTCCACGCGGCTCTTACGTTAACGTTGCGCCGCTGTTGGGATTTCGCCATCTTGATTTAGGCGATCGCATCAACGACGGGGTGAACGTGGGCCTGCTAGGAACCGTTGCTTTGGCCCCCGGAGCTGCCGATTTGGCGGTGTCATACAGTCTGCTCGACCCATTTGCCGGAGACGAGGCAACATTGGGTTCGGTTACGGCGGCGTACCACCTCACTCGCAGATTAAGGTTGGCCAGCCAAGTGAATTGGCGACACAGCATTGGTGCCGACGACATTGCCGTCGGTGTGTTTTTAGAAGTCAAATTGTTCTGAAACTCTTATTTGCAGGCATCCAGATAAGCTCATGGTTAACGCTCGCTCGGTTGAGCCATGGCAGAAAGCTGTCGCGATGTCGAACTGACGTCTGCAGGTTTAGCATCCAGCAATTCACCAAAGTATAGTTCGGAGGGGGTTGCTCTGGCGGGAATCCCCACCTCCAACAATCTGGCTAGGCCGGTGGATTCACCTAGTTGATAAAGTTCCATCCGTTAGGATGATTATGGCCTTGAATGAAATGGCCGCGACTGTTTAGCGAGGTGACCGATGGGTTTCTTCGACTCCGATATTGTGAAAAATGAAGCCCAAGAGCTGTTCAATGACTTTCAGTCTTTGATGCAATTGGGTGGCGATTACGGCAAGTTCGATCGCGAAGGTAAAAAGATGTTCATCAGCCAAATGGAAGCGCTGATGGATCGGCAAAAGATTTTTATGAAGCGGATGGAGTTGTCGGATGACTTTATGGCTCAAATGAGCATGAAGCAGCTTCAAAGTCAGTTTGGGAGTATGGGAATTTCTCCCGCTCAGATGTTCGACCAAATGAATAAAACGCTGGAACGGATGAAATCCGAAATCGATCCTTAGCGCGTTGTCAGGCTGACTTCCAAGCGTTCTATCGCCAATCGAGCATATTGCAGTCAGCCTGTGAGGTAGTCCTGGTCTCTGTTCTTATGCTTGACAGAGTACGTGGATGACGTGAGGTTAGTCGATATCGATGCTGTTCGTCTTAGAGTACGAAGCTTGTCAGACTCAAGTTGCTGCCTGTGTTGCAGATTAACGTTTAGACCTTAGGGCAAAATTTTAGATAATTGAAGGAGACGGTACTTCTGAGCGCATCTATGGCCGCAACTAACCACACACGAGGCGAACAAGCGGTTTTGGATATGCTTGACGGTCGCTCTCAACCGCTGTCTGCCCAAGAAATTTTTATGGAGTTGCGGGAGAGCGATCGCCCAATCGGTTTGGCAACTGTGTATCGAGCGATCGCCTCCTTGAAAGATGGCGGGTTTCTGCAGGAATTAGACTTAGAAGATAATCAGGCGTACTACCAGGTAGCAGTCAAGAGCAGTCACAGCAGTCATCATTTGATTTGTACATCCTGTCGTAAGGTGATGCCGTTGCCGAGCTGTCCGGTCAGAAGTTTGGAGCAGCAGTTGTCTGAAGAATACGACTTTCAGATCGAGCGGCATGTGTTGGACTTTTACGGGCTGTGTTCGGCTTGTCGGGAGTGACTGAGAGGGTCATTCGTCCCTAGTCCTTTGTCATGAGGAAAGATTTAGGCTCGTGAACTCACTGGAGAAGGCGGCGGCTGACTATCGATTGGGACTGCAACTGGGGATGCACTGCGTGGCCGGCGAGATCGAATGGGCAGATTGCCAGATTGCATTATGTGAGGTGCACCCTTATGACCTCATCGATCTTTCGCTGATGGCCAACCAACAATCCTGACTGTTGGGATGTCTTATTTCAGGTGAATTGCAGGATGAGGACTTGGATGCAGCCAACGAGAAAACCCAGGATACCTCCCAGATTGACGATCGCTTGTAACTCGCTGCGGACGATGTCTTGAATTGCTTGTTCGAGATTTTCTGGGGGGGTGGCGTTGACGCGATCGACGATGACTTTGTCGATATTTAGAATTGGGATTACTTGGGTCATGATGGACTCTATGTCGCGATCGAGATAGCGCTTGAGGATGTTGGCTAAATCGGCGCTGATTTGAGGGATGGCGGTGTCGAGGACGGAAGACCGTTGCAGGCGAGCCAGCACGAGTTTGGCAACGCTGGTCCAATTGATAGAATTGCTCAGATCTTGCAGCAGAGAGCCACCGTTTTCTCGTAGGAAGTCGCGCACGCTTTCGCGCATGGCCTGTCGCAGTTGACGGACGGTGGATACGGGCAAGTTTTGCAAGGATAGATTTTGAGAAATTTCAGTGAGGCGGCGCTGAGCCCCCAGTGCGCCCAATAACTCCTCCAAGATTTCATCTGCCCCCTCCGGGTCATCCAAACAATAGGAACGGAGACGGGTGAGGGCGTTTTTGAGACCAAAAAGATTGGCGACTACCCAATAAGAACCCGTTGCTCGTTCGCGAAATTCTTCATCGAGGGCATTGATATTGCGATCGGTAAGGAAATCTACCAACCCCTGTCGCAAAATATTGGGTGGGATAACCTGGTCTAGCACCCACTGCGATAGTTGTTGGGCTTGGTTCGGAGACAGACGCACTTCCAGCAATACACTGTCGAAAATTTGGTTGAGCTGTTCCTCCAAAAAATTTTCTTGGCGGGCCAATGCCCGAATCAGACGGGGCAACGACTCGCCAAACAGGTCGGCCAGAATGTGTCCCAAGACGATAGCCGTTTGTTCCTGCTGTTTTGGGTTTTGCAGGCGATCGACCGCTAGCTCCAGCAACCACTGAATAGCTCCTGTAACCCGTTCCGGTTCCAATAGGCGACGGGCCAATTTTTGTAGCTCCTCGGGGGTGAGGAGGGAGCCCATGATGGCGTCCGATATTTTCTGGGCCAAACGGGATTGGTTTTGGGGGATGAGGCCGGGGGTGAAGGGAAGCTTGAAACTACCGAGATGGTAAGCCCGGTAGGGGCGAAACAGCATTTTGATGGCGATGTCGTTGGTGAAATATCCAATCACCAGGCCAGCCAACGGTGGAATAACGTAAACCCAGGTGCTCAACGGTCTGATGCTCCTGTTACAGGGTCGCTGGGTGAGTGAATCAAGGAAGATGGACGGCTCTGCATGGAAGGACGGGATATGTAGGGAATTAGTGTTTTGAGGGGATTAGTGTCTGTGGGGAATTAGTGTGGCTTTGCTGGGTCGGCACCGTCAACTGTATCTTGCAACTCCATTCATCCGCTTGCCCCCGTGGATTTGCGATTCTATAGATGCAGACGCAAATGGGAATTGTATGTTTCTCTGTCAATAGACCCTGCATTTGAGTCAGGAAGGACAGCTATGGCGAAGTCATCGTTATTCGATCGCGTGCTTGCTCCGTTATTTGGCAACGTGTTGCTCGATCTCGACGAAATCGCACGCATGCGTCGTCAGATAGATTGGGAGGCAGACTGCGATCGCCTTGCCGATCCAACCGTGACGATTCCCGAGTATTACAGCAGTCAACAATTCCACGGTGTTCCGGGGGGCTACTTAAGTATGGATGCTGCCCTGACCTATGACTCGATTACTCGTTATGTCATGCCGCCAAGTGAGCACTGGGTGCGTCAAGGGTTGCTGAATCGAGTGCAAACTCATCCTCGGCGCATTGTGGATTTGGGCTGTGGCACTGGGTCGACCACGCTGATGTTGGCAAAGGCGTATCCCGATGCCGAGGTGGTGGGGGTAGATTTATCCCCTCACATGCTGGCGATGGCGGAGTATAAGACGAAGGCATCCGGCTGCCGTAACGTTCAGTTTCGCCACAGACCGGCAGAAACGACATCATTCCCCGAGGCCAGTGTTGACCTCGTCACCGCTTCTCTGCTATTCCACGAAACCCCAGTGCATATATCCAGGGCTATTGTGCGGGAGTGTTATCGGTTGCTGGTGACGGGGGGAGAGCTGCTAGTTTTGGATGGATCTCAACAGACGTTATCCCAGACTCGCTGGTTGATGGAGATTTTTGAGGAGCCTTACATCCAAGACTTTGCGACAGGCAATATTGAGGACTGGTTGGCTGATGCTGGGTTTGGAAATGTGCGTGCAGAGTCACTGTGGGGCTTGAATCAGGTGACACGCGGTGTGAAGAGAATCGTGGATGAGCGTCGGGAAAACGATTGCGATTGGTCAGAAGACTATGGGAGCGCTGGAGTGGCGATCGCCTGAGCCAGACATTGACTCCACCAACTACTCCATCAACTGGGGATAGCGCTCCATTAACTGGCCCAGCATGTAGAGGGAGCCGCAGATAACAATTGGATCGGCGGTGGCTGGCAGTTGAGCTAGGACGTCTTTCAGATCGTCGAGCGGCTCAAGTGTCTGTGTGTCTTGCAATGAGACCCCCGTTTCTGTCGCGATCGCCAATAGCTCGTCAGGTGAAAACGCTAGATGATCCTGAATGGGCAGAGTGTAGAGCCGATCGCCCGATCGCAGCAGCGCCTGAAAAATGCCTGAGGCATCCTTGGTGGTCAGCATGCCCATACAC
Source organism: Synechococcus sp. (assembly GCA_051439425.1). Lineage (GTDB taxonomy): Bacteria > Cyanobacteriota > Cyanobacteriia > Thermostichales > PCC-7336 > PCC-7336. Next base: position 38,447 of record JBFRWD010000117.1, on the reverse strand, counting down.
CAGGTGACTGAAGAACTGGGGAATTGGCGATCGACAAATCTGCGTAAAATCTCGGCAGCCGGAACGTTGTGGGCTCCATCGAGCAAGACGTCTCGATTGCCCAGTTGAGCCCATTGCAAGCGACCTAGCCAGCGAGTATCGGCCAACCCCGCTTGCACTGCCTCCTCGGGAATCGACCATCCCTGCCGCCGTAATTGAGCAATGGCTTCTAGCACGACTGCTGCATTGCTGAGTTGGGCATCTCCCAACAAGCTCAATTCGTAGGATTGACCCTGCCAAACAATAGTGGAGCCATCCTTCCAGTGGGCAGGCGAAACAACCACAAGCGGAGCGTCCCTGTCTGTTGCCGTCTGGGTGATGACAGCCAGTGCCTCGGGTACTTGAGGAGAGCATACAACCGGAATCGTGGGTTTGATAATTCCTGCTTTTTCTCCCGCAATTTCAGTCAATGTATCTCCCAATCGTTGCCAATGATCTCGACCAATCGGAGTAATCGCCGTCAAACAGGGAGAGATGCCGGCATTCGTCGCATCCAACCGTCCCCCCAGCCCCACTTCCAACACAGCCACATCCACATCCTGCTGATGGAAGTACAACCAGGCGGCTGCCGTCACAATCTCGAACTGTGTCGGAGGCTCGTCGCTTTCTGGATAATCACTCAGTGCTGCCTTAACTCGCCACAGTACCTGCTGCCAGTCTGCTGCAGAAATCGGTTTGCCATTGATGCAAATGCGCTCTTGCCAACTGACCAGATGGGGAGAGGTGTAACGACCGACGGTGTATCCGGCCTGGGCGAGAACGGTGGACATCATGGCGCAGACGGAGCCCTTGCCATTCGTACCTGCGATGTGGATGGCGGGAATGGATTGCTGAGGTCGATCGAGCACCTGCAGGAGAGCCAGCATGCGATCGAGCCCCAGTTGCACGCCGAAACGGCCTAGAGATTGGAGATATGCGGCAGGTTCGAACGTTGATGGAGGCTGTGATGCCGTCATACTGCGATTTCCCATGAAACAACATCAGACAAAACAATATACGTTACCCCCGCGTGGCTAAAGCCAGCGGGGGATGAGAGAGATCGAAGCAGCTAGCTTGGGCCAGACTCAGTGGGCAATGATGAATGGCCGAGACCGAACCGTTGTGCGTAGAGACTATTACCCGTCCGATTGTGACGAACTGCGGGTTTTGGGTGGAGCCGGACGCTCGTGCTTGTCATCATCGCCGTGCGATCTCGCACGAGGTCGCGGACGCGGCTTACCAGCTCCTCCACCTCCAGCGACTCCCTTATTGCGATTCTTACGAGGCTTCGGTTTAGGCGCAGGGCCAATCGCCATCCCTTTCACCACCTCCAGCACGCTGCCCTCACGTTTCACTACGAAATCCCAAAATTCGCCGAGGGCGTGGGAGGGCAGAACGCCATGCAGATTGAGCTTGAAGGACGAGGGCTTGGATTTAGGCGAGTTTTTGCGGGCACTTTGAACGATTTTGATGGTCAGGGCGCTTTCTTCAGACTTTTGCCCTACTACTTCTCCACGGATTGAGAACATGTCGGGCTCAACGTCCGTGGATGGCGGTTTGGGGGGCAGTGCTTGAGGACCGGATGCAACCTCTGTACTGGCACTGTCTGAACTAGAATCATCAGAGCCGCCATCTGACCCACTATCAGCATCGTGCTCTTCTGCATGAGGATCGGTGCCGATGGGACCCATTTCCTCGGGAGCCCACACGCCCGAAATTTGAACGTGCAGCCGATCCTGCTTGGTCTTTGCCCCCGTGCGGGGATAAACCACCCACAAATAGTCGCGATCGTCCTGAATGTACTTCCGTACCAAACTCATGACGCGCCCTAGCAAGACGGCGTTGATTTCTTCTCCATCCGGTGTAACGAGATTGCCCTTGGTAAATTGCTCTTCGGAGGGTAAGTAGCGACCTTCCACAACCCCGATCGCCCGAAACTGCATCGGTGAATCGGGAGGCGCGATGGGGTGATAGCGAATTCCGTTGGATGAGTCGCCAGTGGATGGAGAGCCAGGGTTAGTAGCCGCCGCAGGGGCAGTCGGAGAGCTGGCGATGGGCGCTGGCCGTTTGGGAGGCCTTGGGGGATTGGGAGCACTGTGCTCTGTCATGGCGATCGTTCTAGCGATGGAGCCTGGTAAATCAAGGGCGATCTGAAGCGATCGAACTCAATTTGGGGGACGTCAAGTAACTGAGACGTGACCGGGGGCTAGCTAATATAGCAAACCGCAGTGTATCAGTACTACGGTTTTAGCTGAAAATTCTGGCCCCTTCAATTAAGCTCCATTCTATGTATTGAGATGTAAGGGAAACAGAAGTAGTTGGTGTTTGGTACAAATCGATTATTGCAAGACTTTGATGCGATATTCTCATGGCGCTGGTTCTCTGAGCATCAGACTAAGCGCCTGACTAGTGGCTCCTTTTCGATTCGACTGAACTCTGATTCGTTAACATTGGCAAGCAGGAAATCAACGCTTGCAATCTAGCTGCGGAAGGCTTGCGACTACTCTGGGTGTTTGTTATTGATTGTGGAGAGTTTTGACTGGGGAGAGCTGGTGCATGGGTAAGCGATCCAAATCTGGCGGTAAGTCTAAGTCTGGCAATACGAAGAAATCAGGCAAGAATATTAGTGGCGGTAGCGATCGCACCGAACCGGTATACGAGACTCGGGCAACTCAAAAATATAAGGCCAGACAAAAGGCTCGTGAGGAGAAAGAGGCGGCTAATTCTGCAAACTCTAAATCTGCGGGTCGAAGCTGGGGCTTCCGCGCTGTGCTGATTACCGCTGTGCTGGCGTTTGTAAGTTTTTCGTTCTTGCCAGCATTGGGGGCGCTCAAACATGTGGATTGGAGCAGTACGTTCTCCAGCAATCGGGTATCTGTGGAGCAGCTAGAGCAGGCGGTGGCCAAATACGAAGAGGTGTTGGTTCTGGAGCCCGATAACGAATCAGCGTTGCAGGGGCTGATTGGCGATTTATTTCAATTGGGCCGGATGCCGGATGCGATCGCCCCGTTGCAACATTTAACGGAGTTGGAACCGGAGCGTGTGGATTTGGCATTGCAGCTCGGACAGTTGCAGATGCAGACCGATCGATCGGATGAGGGATTGCGGACGCTGAAGGCGGTATACGAGGCCCATCCTACGCGGACAGATGTGCTGGAAACGTTAGTGAATGCCGAGATTTTGGCAGGAAAGCCTCAGACAGCGATTGCCCGTTTGGAAGCGAAGGTGAAGGAAGGCGATGGGTTTGTGGCGACCTCGCTGCTGTTGGCGCAAGCCTATCGAGCGGGCGATCGATTTGACGATGCGATTGGCGTATACGATCGCTTGCTGAAGAGCGATCCGGAGGATTTTCGACCGGCGTTTGAGAAGGCGCTGATGCTGAGTAACGCGTCGGAGGATAAACGTAATTTTGGCGAGGCGCAGACGTTATTTGAGCTAGCTGAAGACTTGGCTCCGAACCAGACTGGCGATCGCATTCGCGAGATTGCGAAGGGCTACCGTGCTTATGCTGCCGATCTTGCGAAGCAAGAAACAGAAACAAATACTGATGTTGAAAAGGCTGAGTAGTGGGGACGAGTTTGGTCGCGAACAAGTTTGGTAGCGAAAAATTCTGGCCGAATGCATTCAAATTCCCATCTCTCGGGATTACCAGACCACTAATAGGGCTATACCGTCTTCAGTAGTGGATTGGGGATCGATACTGTTCGCAACGTTAAATCTAGAGATCGGTCCACGGACAAACTGAGAAAACATGGGTGAAATCTCTGCCGTTGTGTCCGGAAATAGTAGAGATCGCTCGGTATCCCCCTGCTGACAAATGCGTGGATCGAGCAGCATTTTGCCCCGCAGCGGAGCGTTCAACTCATCCGCAAGCCGCGAGCTGCTGGCCACCCTCAGCACATCCCCTTCACGATCGCCATCGCACCCCATTCATAAAACTGAGTAGGTCAAGCCCTTACCCAACAAGCGATCTGCCCCTGACTAGCCCTATCCTGTCAAACACACACATCTTTTCGGCCATGAAAGAATCAGAGCGATTGAGCAGAGACTCATTCATCATGAACAATCGCTCGTTTAGAACTTAATACATCAGTTGGATCAGAGATGTGCTGAATAGTATTTGAACAATGAATGTGAAGCACCCCAACATCAGGACTTTTCTGCCATTCTTAAGAATGGAAAATATATTGATTTTAAGAGCAATTCCCGACATGGCAACCAGTAGAAGAATATTGCCCACAACACTCAGAAACTCAATATACGTTTGAGAGATAATATTAAAAGTAGAAAGCAGCGAGAAAAAAATAAATCCAAAAATAAATAAAGGGATTTGTTGCTTTCGCATATCTGCTTCTCCTCTCAACTCTGGCAGCCCTTTACTCGAAAGGCTTACAAACAGAATGAGTAAAAATGGGGAAAGCATCATGACTCTACCCATTTTGACAATGATTGCCGTTTGACCGGCAGTGTCGCTGACAGAGAAGCCACCAGCAGCAGCTTGACCCACCGCTTGAAGGGTGTTTCCGATCAAGATACCCACCTGAATATCGGTAAACCCAAGAATAATCTTTGCCAGGATTGGCAGAGAAAGCATCCCAATCGTCCCAAGGAAATTGACGATTGCGATCGCAATGCCTACATCTTCTTCCTTCGCCTTGATGATGTGATTGGTTGCCGCAATTGCCGAGCTTCCGCAAATTCCATTCCCAATTCCAATCAGTAACGCCTGGGTGGGTTTCACTCCCATTATTCTGGCAATATATACAGTAAAGGAAGTCGATAACCCTATGGCTAAAATAATCAAGAAAATTGTTCGCCCTCCCAGCTCTCGCAATACAAAGTAGTCAAGATTGACTCCCATCAATGCGATTGCCAGGGAAAGCAGGACTTTCTCACTGAACATAATTCCAGGTTTTAAACCTTCTCCTATAGCAACACTATTTCCAACAACGATTCCCAAAATCAAGGCTATAGCTACCGACCCAAGCGGAAGATAGAACGACAGAAGTTTTGAGATGACTGCGATTGCCACGCACAAATACACCCCATATAACCATCGATCGATCTTGTGCATGTATCTCTCTTCCAAAGAAAAAAATGATTCTTAGGGAGACAGTCTCACCATAAGAGTGTGTATGTCATTGCGAGCAGGAAAACCAAGCCAACGAAAAATATCTTTTGAGCTAACAAGTGGATAGAAATCCAATATCAGAAGACATCAAATTCACGGACAAGCGAACTTATAGTCGTTACTATTTATCAGTGGTGGCTGTCGAATACATATATTTTTCGACATTAAGCTAAACTCAGAGCCTGATTGTCGATTTCGACATTTTCTCCTTCGTCATTCATGCCAAAGATACGAATTAACTCGCAGGCGATTTGTCCAAACACTAGGGAAATATCGGACTGGTTATCAATTAGAGGAATCGGTTTCCCTCGGTCCCCTTGGCTACAAATATTGGGTTCCAAGGGAACTTGTCCCATCAATGGAGCATTGAGTTCCTTAGACAATTGCTCGCCACCACCAGCCCCAAAAACAAAGAGGCGATCGCCATTATCTTGTTTTAGATAGCTCATGTTTTCCACAATTCCCAACACTGGCACCCCAACATTGCGGAACATGTGGATGCTGCGGCGCACATCAGACAATGCCACCTGCTGGGGTGTTGTCACGAGAACTACGCCACAAATGGGACTTTCCTGAACGATGGTGATTTGGGCATCTCCGGTGCCGGGAGGTAAATCGATCAGCAGATAATCCAGCTCTCCCCATTCCACGTCGTGAATAAACTGGGTCACGATTTTGTGCAATACTGGCCCGCGCCACGCCAACGGATGGTCTGGTTCTGCCAGCAGCCCCACCGACATCACTTTAATTCCATGTGCTTCTAGTGGGCGAAATCGCTGACCGTTAGGAGTTTCAAATACCTCGACATCTGCATGCCCCAACCCCAACATATGCGGAACGTTAGGCCCGTATACATCCGCATCCAGTACCCCTACTTTTGCCCCTTGCATGCTCAGCGCAGCTGCCAGGTTGACAGCAGTGGTGGATTTACCAACCCCTCCTTTACCACTGGACACCGCGATCGTAGTCCGCACACCTGGAATCGAGCATCGCTGCACGTAACCCTTCTTGCTCCACGGTAGGTCGTTTAGTTTCTGCAGTACTTGTTCTTCTATGTCAGTCTGGTGGGCTCCGATATAGAGACGGACGGATACGTAATCATCAACAATGCGCAGGTTGCGAACCATGCCCAAACTGACAATGTCTTTGCCTAAATTGGGCTCGATGACCGTCTTAAGGGCAGCGATCGCCTCTCGTTCTTGCATGAGAACTTTGTCATCAGTAGCCTGTTCCTGCTTGGAAGGAGGCTGTTGTACTTGAATGGGGGATGAGTGTTCAACCATTGGATACCTCTGCTGCCTGTGCCCCCTCGATGGCGTCGATCGCCCGCTGCGAGAAAATCCGCACGTCCGCGTCCGGATCGTCGAGAGTCTGTTTGAGGGAATTGATCACGGATGGATTGCCAATATTTCCCAATGCGATCGCCGCATCTCGCCTTACATCTGAATACTCGTCAGCTAACGCAGCAACCAGGACGGGAATCGCACTGTCGTCCGGCACCTGCTGCAACGCCCGAGCCACAAACTTACGCACCTGCCAGTGCTCGTCCGTCATGGCTTCGCTCAGTGGAGGAATGGAGGCTTGAGGCTTGAGGATGGCAATTGATTGGGCGGCATTGCGCCTGACTTGCCAGTCTTCATCTGTCAGTGCTTGATTGAGCAAATCGACCACCTCGTCATCCTGTAAGTAGCCAATGGTCAATGCCGCTTCTCGACGAACGACTGGAGATGGATCGCTCATCAGTGCGAGGGCCGGAGCACAGCTGGTGACCTGATTGAGGTATCGCAGTGTCGTTATCGCAGCTTCTCGTAACTCTTCGTTGTCGGATTCAAAATACGGCAGGATATACGGCAAGGCTTGCACGTCGTGAATCTTGCGCAGCAGCACCAAAATATTGAGCTGCATATTAATGTCTTCTTGATGCAGAGCATCCAGCAGCAACAGTAAATCGTCGGGAATGACTAGTTCTTTCAAAGCCCCGAGCGCTTCGGTTCGCACCTCTTCGTGCGGCGACCCCAAGCAGGGAATCAGCGGACGTACCGCCTGGTGGTTCGCCATCTCCCACAGTGTGGTAATTGCCAGTTTTTGCACCCCTGGATTCTCGTCAGGTAATGCTCCAATCAGTGGCTCCAGAGCCTCTTCATCCCCCTCGTGCTGCAGCATCTTAACGGCAACGAGGCGATCGCCAACATCTTCTGACTGCAACATCTCGACCCATTGTTGTAGTTCGCTATCCATGTTGGGGGGTGTCCTGAGTGGGGTTGGCTGGGAGAAGTGGTGGGTTTGAGGGTTGGGGATTGGTTACTAGTCACTCGTCAGTAGTCAGTAGTCATTAGTCACTGGTCATTGGTAGGAACTCGCTTGTTCTTTGCCATGGACGAAGGACTAAGGACCAAAGACCAGGGATCAAGGACTATCCCATCACCTCAACAAAAACGGGATCTGCACGGTAATCGCATCCACTGGGCATTCCTTTTCGCAGGGCAAGCAAAACCAGCATTCGTCATACTTCATATAGGCTTTGCCGGTTTCGGGATTTTTGACCAGTACGTCTAATGGACAGACTTCAATGCAGGCGGTACATTTTTCCAGACATTTGGACTCGTCCACAATGACGGGGACATCGACACGTTGAGAAGTTAAGGCCATTCGGAAGGGAGCTCCAGTTTTAAAACGATTGGGGTTGGGTGATCGTGTTTTGAACCAACAAGTGGGTTACTGAGTTTCAGTCAATCAGTCGCTACATAATCTACCAGGCTTACTGAAAGGCGATAACTTGCAAGCAGTTGCACAGGCAGTAAGCCCGAAGATTTAGCAGGACAGTGAGCCTGAGAAAGCATCAGGCATTAATCGCGACGTCGTAGGTTTCACTCTCCAGATCCACATCCACTACGTAGGATTCGATCGGGGCTTTGGCGATCGTCATTTCCCCCGACTCGTCCTTTTTGAGATGGGTGTGGCAGAACCACTCGTCGTTGTTCTTCTCGGGGTAATCCACTCGATAGTGGTACAGACCCCAGCGACTCTCTTTGCGGAACAAAGAGGCGCGAGCCGCCATCTCTGCACAGTCACGAATGGCATGCACTTCCATGCAGCGCATCAGCTCGTGCGGATCGCGAGCCCCCATCAAATCGAGAGTGGAATAGTAATTCACGAACTTGTCTAAAGCAATCTCCATCTTGTGGGTGTTCTTGGGGGGCTGGAGATAGTCATTCACAAACCGACGCAGCTTGTATTCCACCTGGGTGTGGGGCACTCCCTCCGGCTGCTTGAGAGGACGGTAGATACGCTCCATCTCTGCCGCAATGAAATCGGGGTCGGGCTCTACATGTGGAAGCTCGCGACAGTATTCAATCGCGTTGGTTCCGGCAATGCGACCGAAGACAAAGGCTCCAATCATGTAGTTGTGGGGGACGGAGGCCATATCTCCCGCCGCGTACAGACCGGGAACTGTAGTTGCAGCCTTAGCATCGACACGTACCCCCGAAGCACTGTGACCGCTGCAGAGACCAATTTCGGAAATTTCCATCTCGACGCCGTGGGTGCGATAATTCTCGCCACGACCTTCGTGGAAGCGTTCGCGACTGGGCCGCTCGTTGGCCCAGAGAATCTCTTCGATCTCGGAAATGGTGTCCTCGTCCAAGTGATTCAGCTTGAGGCTGATGGGGCCGCGTCCGGAATGGAGTTCCTTATAGATCTCCAGCATCATCTGGCCGCTCCAGTAATCGCAGCTGACGAAGCGATTCCCTTCAGCATTAGCGGTATAGGCACCAAAGGGGCCGGCGACATAGGCGCAAGCCGGCCCGTTGTAGTCCTTAATCAGCGGATTAATTTGGAAGCATTCAATATTGCTGAGCTCGGCCCCAGCATGGTAGGCCATGGCATAGCCATCACCGGCGTTAGTGGGATTTTCGTAGGTGCCGTAGAGGTAGCCCGATTGAGGGAGACCCAATCGTCCACAAGCTCCGGTGGAAAGAATGACGGCTTTGGCTTGAATAATGACAAAATCGCCATTGCGAACATCAAAGCCCGTTACCCCAGTGGCTCGCCCATCGCTAACAATCACCCGGGTGGCCATAACTCGGTTGATAACTTTAGCTTTGTGACGCTTGACCTCACGGGTCAAAATCTTCTTGAGGTCTTTGCCCTCCGGCATCGGGAGTACATATTTACCCACACGATGCACTTGTTTGAGATCGTAATTACCGTAGGCGTCCTTCTGAAACTTTACCCCCCAACTATCCAATTCCTGGATAACTTCGTAGCCCAGCTTGCCCGTCTGATACACCACTTCCTGGTTGAGAATACCGTCGTTGGCAATGGTGATCTCGCGGACGTACTGTTCGGGCGTGGAATTTCCGGGAATAACTGCGGTGTTCACACCGTCCATGCCCATAGCGATCGCGCCGCTACGACGGATGTTAGCCTTCTCCAGAACTAGCACGTCGGCCTCGGGATTGGCTTGCTTCGCCTTGATAGCAGCCATTGTTCCGGCTGTACCGCCTCCAACGACCAGCACATCGGTTTGCAATCTCTGGGTACCCGCCGTATGCGTACCTGCCGTAAACGTGCTCACCATAAACATTTCTCCCAGAGAAAAGGGGCTATAAAGGTCCAGTCGAATGTTCGCTCGGATACACCAAGCGAATCCCTATACCGCTGTAGCAATGCTGCTGAAAATTTGTCCGGCGATCGCTAGGGAACTAAATTTCGAAATTTACGTTTGTATTAGTTTAGATCGGTCTTTTCGTCCTTAGAATAGCTCTCTTATCGCGACCTGAAATCCATCCATAAATCAATTCTATCTGTAGGGCTCATTGATGGAAATCTACCAGCTAAAAGTTTTTTTGCAGGTGGCTCGATATCTCAGTTTCACTGAAGCGGCACGCTCGATGAACTTAACCCAGCCAGCCGTGAGTGCAAAAATTAAGTCATTAGAGTCGGACATTGGAGCCCCTTTATTTCATCGCCTGGGTCGAACGGTCAAGTTGACCGAGATGGGTGAATTTTTACTGGATGGGGCAACGGATCTAGTCGAACGTGAAGCTGCCCTGAACCAAGAGCTAGAGACTTACAAAAAAGGATGTAAGGGGGTGTTAAAAATTGCCTGCTCTTCGGCGATTGCTACTGGGTATATTGCCAACCCATTAGTTCAGTTTCGAGAACAGAACCCCGAGATCGAGATCGATCTGAAGATTGTGAATATCAGCCAAGATATCTATCACGCGCTGACATCATCCGAAGCCGACCTGGGAATTTCAGAAGTTAGTTTTAGCGACTCTCAGGAGATCCACTCTCAACCAATTTCGTCCATTCAATACACCGTTATTTGTGCACCCAGTAGCCCCTGGGCGATGCGCGATCGCCTCAGTCTGTCGGAAGTGGCAGCGGAACGATGGGTGTTGAACCGCCAAGATTCCATTGCGCAGTCTGTGTTCGCACAACGGTTGGCCGATATCGGGCTGGCGATCGAGCAATTGGAGACAGTGGAAATAGCCGAAACCGAAGCCCTCATGAAGGCGTACATCGAATCCGGTGGCTATTTGGGGTTTGCCTCCACCTTATGTTTCCAGTCGGAGATTGCTGCTGCACAACTGCGTGCTCTTCCCATCCATGAATTCCCGCTGCCGTCTCCTATATTTGTGGCCCTCCCGTCGCGCACGTTTGACAGTTTGCAGGCATCGGCACGCTCGGTAGGTAAGCGAAGTCAATCCGAGACCCCCGTGCAGAAACTGCTGACGTTGTTGGATCGCAATGCTCGGGACAGTCAGCTAGCGGACCCATTCACAGGCGCATCAAGTCTCAGAGGTGCTGCACCTGCGATGGATGCTCCAGCTCACACCACCTCAATTCGTACGATCGACAAAACAGAGACATTACCCATTCGGATTGGCGTGCAGAATCAAACGCTTCCGTCTGCATCAGCTGGCATTGTGATGCAGAAATTGGGGTTATTGAACCACTATCTACCCAAAGCAGGACGGTACGCGTCGTCTCAATTTGACGTGCGCTGGCAAAATTATTCCACCGGCATGCCCATAGTGGATGGATTGCACTGCGGCCAACTCGACCTGGGGATATTGGGGGATTATCCAATGCTATTGAGCGCTCAGCGCAACCAGGAGCGGGGTGCTGGGGAAGATTCAACAATTCTGATTGGATTTGTAGCGGTTAACCCCGACGGATGTCGAAATGCCGTGATCGTACCGCAGCATTCTGTTGTCAACGAGATCGACGATTTACGAGGACTGGCGTTGGCGATTCCCAACGGCTCGGCAGCGCACGGTATGGTGCTGCGCGTGCTGCACCAGCACGGATTGTCGTCAGATGTGGAACTAGTTCCTGTGGAGAACGCTCGCAAGATGGATGGAGCGAATCGCGCTGTCATGTCCGATCGCGAAATAGCCGGCTACGCCCACTTTTCGCCATTTCACGAATTAGCGTTGGAGCGCAATCAGTTCCGATATTTATTTGATGGCAATGTCAGCGGTTTGCCTGCATTTTATGGTGTGGTGGCTCGCAAAGGATTTGCAGACGAGCATCCCGATCTGGTGGTTAGTTATTTAAAAGGATTAGTGGCAGCTCAGCATTGGCAAGCAACAGTGCCGAATTCCAGCCAAAAATTAAGCCAATGGACCCGCAGTGCTCCACGTATTATCGATAGTATATTGGGCACCAGTCCCACCCAATATTCGCAAGGACTGTACTTCCCCGATACTCAGATCCGTACCGACTGGATTGTGGAACATGTTAACCACTACCAATCTGCCACTGACGATTGCCAGTTTGCCAGTCTCAATCTCGGTCGCTGGATCGATGCTGATTTTATGACGGCGGCTGTCAAGAACTAGCCTAAAAATCTCAAAATTAGTGTGAGGTAGTGTGAGGTCCTAAAGTCTCTATTCGACTTCCATGCTCTTGAGAGTTTCTTCCCGAATTAAGTCAAATACCTGGCGGTTAAGCTGAGTGAATTCAGGAGTAAGCATGTCGTCAATATGGCGAGGTCTCTGGAGGGGAATGTTGATTTGTTCCTTAATGTGACCTGGATTGACGCCCATTACGAGAATGCGGTCGCCCAAAAATACCGCTTCCTCAATATCGTGAGTCACAAATACAATCGTGGTCTTGTCCTCATCCCAAATATCCAGCAGTAGTTCCTGCATCATGTGGCGAGTTTGAGCATCTAGAGCGGCAAAGGGTTCGTCCATCAACAACACTGCAGGAGAATTGACCAGCGCCCGGATAATGCTGGCCCGCTGCTGCATACCTCCAGATAGCTGGTGGGGATAGGAATTTCGATGTTTGTATAACCCCACCCGATTGAGATAGCGATCGACAAGCTCCCGTCTCTCTCCCTTGGGCATCTTTTGGTATTTCAAGCCCATTTCCACATTCTGAAATGTGGTCTTCCAGGGCAGAAGCGAATATTGCTGAAATACAAATCCTCGATCGGCGCCAGGACGGGTGACGCGATTTCCATCCACAGACACTGACCCTTGGGTGGGGGCGACAAATCCAGCGATCGCATTTAACAGCGTCGACTTTCCACACCCAGAAGGTCCCAACAAGCAAACAAATTCACCAGGGTTGACTCGGAAGCGAACGGAATGCAGAACTTCGTGCACCGTATCTCGACTGCGAAACGATACAGACAGATCGTCAACCTCGACGAAGCCTTTACGGTGTTGAGATTGCATTGGAGAAACAGCAGTTGGTTTCTGGGAAGTCTGCATGATGGTTCTCGAAATGGTTGGTGATGTGAGGTTTTCTAGATGTGAGATTCTTGATGGGAATTGTAATGGATTTGTCTTGTCCTTGGTCATTTGTCCTTAGTCCTTAGTCCTTAGTCCTTAGTCCTTAGTCCTTTGTTCCTCGAAATAACCAGTGACTAATGACCAACGACCCAACCCCTATACCCCTTTCTTCTGCAACCGCCGCCAAGGCATCAACATCGACATAACGCGATCGATCGCCCAAGAACTAAATGCCCCCATCAATCCAATCAGCAGCATCCCCATCACAATAGGCGGGAAGTTTGAGGTAACGTACGACTCCCACGTAATGTAGCCAATGCCGTAGCGTCCGGCCAAAATTTCAGCCGTAACTAAACAGAACCAGGCATTACCCATACCGATCGCTAAACCACTCGCAATACTGGGTAACGCTCCCGGCACCACAATGTCTTTAAATACATCCCACGGCCTGGCTCCCAAACACTGCCCAACCCGGAGCAGAACAGTATCTCCTAACATGCTTTCCACACCGCGAATGGTGCTAATTAAAATGGGGAAAAAACCGCCAATAAACGTAATGTAAACCATGCCGGATTCGGCAGAGGGAAACATGAGAATGGCCAGCGGAATCCAAGCAACGGCGGGAATCGGACGAAGAATTTCTAGAGCGGGCATCAACAAGTCTTCCACTTTTTGGAAGGTGCCAATCGCAATCCCTAAAATCATCCCTAAAACAGCGGCAATCCCAAACCCAATCAGCACTCTAGAAATACTAGAGCGGAAATGAACGAGCGGTCCTGAGGAGAAGAATTCAATGGTAGCCGTGACAACTTCAGTAGGAGCGGGAACAAATTGAAAGTTAATCAGAAACTTGAAATTAATGACACAAAATAACTGCCACAGCCCTAAAAATAGCAGTAGAGAGGCAATCTTTCTCGCAGCAGAATTTCGGGAGAGATTGAACCGGAGATTGACATATCCCTGATGCATATTTTCCAATAATTCTGCCGTTGCCGGAGGGGTGCGGGAATATGCCATAACACTGTGTTTGAGTAAGTACTACAGGGTGAAATAAAAAGAGGATCTAATTAAGCATGAGTCAACTGAATGCAAACAGCTGACTCAAGCACAGTAACGAGTTAAGTTCCGTCAAACAGTAGTAGCGGCTACGAGGCAAGAGCCTCGTAGTGAGTTTTAGTTTGACAAGTTGATACTGGCCACCTCACTGTTTACGACATCGCTACTTACCGCTAGCGCTTCTTGTAACCCACCAAAGTCGGTGACTTCTCCCCCTGTTGATGCTGCAAACGCTTCTGCATCTTCTCTGAGGAGAAAGGCAGAAATCTCTTCTCCGTCTTGGACGTAGTATGAATTTTCTGCAAATAGCTTCCAGCCATTTTCGCGATCGTGAACGAACATGACGTCAGCTGCTTTGCCCTCATCTAGCAATTGATCCAAGCCGCCAATCATGTTCTCAATTGTGGCGAAGTTTGTAACTGTATCTTCGCCTTGGACCCAAAACTGCGCCGCCAATGTGGGGTCAGTAATGGGTTCATCGGTGAGGGCGTCGTTACCTTCGATTTGATAAGTAGCGCCGGCGTCTACAACCGCATCGTACTCGAGTCCCATCTCATCCATTGCGGTTTGCAAGAAGCTTTCATCCACCCAGCCATTGACATCCTCTGGGTTAATTTCAGGGTCGACTTTGCCCAGAGAAATGAGCGTGGCAATGCTATTTTGCAGCGCTTCTAGATGAACGGGGCGAATGGTGGGGTCAAGGGGTTGCAAGCCTGAAGGACCGAGGAACATGTAGACCACTTCTTTGTCGATGCCCGACCATTCCTCAATTTGAGCGGAAACAGCCTCTGGGGTGTCGCGGAATGTTTGGTTGGCTTCCAGCATCGCCTTCATGAAGGCCACCACAATTTCGGGGTGCTCTTCTGCGAAATCATCCCGAACCACAATGCCATGTAAGGTCGGTACGCCGGTTTGTGCGCCATCAAAGATCTTGCGAGCAAATCCTCGGAAGGGAAACAGCTCGCCAAATGGTACAAAGTCAGCGTGCGCATCAATTTGGCCAGTGCGTAGGCTGGTGCCCCCGACCTCAGGTGCCTGACTGATGAGCCGGAGGTCGTTCTCGGGGTCGATACCTGCATCCTGGAGAGCCTTCAGCAGCATGCCGTGGGCTGCCGAACCAAACGGAACGGAGACGACTCCGCCGCGCAAATCTTCTAAGGTGCTGGCGTCGCTGGTTCTCGGTACAACGACGGCATTCCCTGCGCCGTTAGAACTGTAGGCAAGCGTGCCGATAAAGGTTGTCTCAACATCGCTTTCTTCACGGAACGTAATCATATTGATTACGGCAGGAAAATCCCCCATGAGGCCGATGTCGATTTGGTCGGCCAGCATTTTATTGGTAATGGGCGGGCCGGAGGTGTAGCTGGACCATTGAATGTCGTACTCTACCCCTTCGTATTCGCCATCTGTGGGTAGGTACTTTTCGAGTAACTCCAGTTCACGTACGGTGGCACCGCCCACTGCAGTGTTAATCACCTGGTCTTGCGTTCCGATTGAAATTCGGATGGTTTCAGCATCAACACTGAGGGCTGAAGCACCAAATATTAGCAGCGATGCGGCAAGCCCCTGTGTCCACTTCGAGCAACCAATGGCAGTCATGATATGTCTCTCAAAGCCGTTAGAGTTGAGCTAATTCAATCGGGATTCTTCTAAGGGCTTTGTGATGAAGACTACCAATTGTGCAGGTTAACTATCACGTTAGTATTTGGTGCGATACAAAATATTTATACGTAGATCTGAGGGGGAAGCAAGTTCATTTCGGTGCCTAAGATATCAAGTTTTTCGATAAATATACAAAGCTCTGACTTGTATGTATCTTTCCGGGCGATCGCTAAATCATTAGAACAATCCCGAAGATGACGAGGAGAAGAGACAGCAGGGTTTCAAATTTCTTTGGAGGGAGTGATTGGTGAATTTTGCTGCCGATCGCGATCGCCATCAGCGCTGCCGGTAAGCAAGCCAAATACAACTGACCCACCTGCATAGTCCATAACCCCGAGATGCCGTGACTGGCCACAATAATTAGTCCAACAGGGAAAAAGTACCCCTGCAGGTTGGAGCGAAATGAATCGGGAGGCCATTGGCGCAAGGCAGCGTAGGTTACGATGGGTGGCCCGTTGGTGTTAAAAGCGCTGCCCAGAACGCCTGCCACAAACCCAAATCCATATCCCCACCAGCGGCTTTTGATGCGGGGAGCTTGTTTTTGGATAAGGCGATTGAAGGCAAAGACGATTAAAAACATTCCCAAGAGCCTCATGACGATCGCTTCGGGGACAAGTTTGATGAGGATGAGGCCGAAGGGAATCCCCAGAATGCTTGACAATACCAGTTGGCGGGAAGCTTTGAAGTCAATCTGCTTAAAGGTTGTGGCAAAAATAGCCAGTGCCGAACTGGTGGCGATTAGGGCAAACAGAGGAGTGGCGGTGCCAATACCCAAAGTTAGGGTCAACAGGGGCATTGCGATTAGAGCATCCCCAAATCCAAATATTGCGCGTAGCATTGCGGCAAAAAAGAAGATGGCTATGGTTGCGAGCATTGCTACGTCTCTAGTCTCTATCTAGCGAACAATCGCCCGTTCTGAAAACTCAGTCGGTGAATTAGGAATTCGTGGCGGTCTTGCAATATAGTGCTTTCTGGTATGGCAGTCCACTCTAGAGTTTGGAGTCTGGAGACGACTCAACCCCTAAATAGTCAGGGGACTCTCTGTCGCAGACTGCGAAAATCTACATCATGCAATGACGATATATTTCATCAGGCCTGAGGGCCCCCACTCTTCTGAAGATATGAAGAGCAGAATAAGGATAGCGGGGTGAGAGCCTTTGCCAATGTGTTTCGAATAACAGGGACTACTGCTGAGGGGATGGTGATTGCACATCTTCAGAAGACAGCATCGGTATCCGATCTGCGTATAGTCGCTTTTCTGGCGCTAGGGTCATCAGCGAAATCAGCGTTAGCTCCGTCAACTCCATATAGGCCTGGATATCGACCTGATTGGAAAGCAGCATGTCTCGGTACTGTTGCTTAATTTGGCTGAGCTTGCTCAGGGCCGCAGATGGATCGGTTTGTAGAGTCTCTTGCCATTCGTCTAGCAACAAAAGGGTATTCAGAATTTGTTCTCGGCGCTGGCGATCCAGTACCGAGCGACACTGGTCGCTGAGGGTTTGAGTTTTTTGCTGAAGTTGAACGTAAACCTCGTCAGGAATCTTGCCAGCAATAAACTGAAACCGATTATCTTGACTGAGTTCTTCAATCTCTCGCAGAGCTTCTTGTGGGGACTGGCTTAACAGCTGATTGATTTCTATCGTACGCTGATGAATTTTATTGCCCAGGCGATGGGAACGCATTTTGCGCCAATATTGCAACAACATGCCTGCGGTGGTCGTCCCTAAGAGAAGAAAGATCCCAGCTTGAAGATCGCTGTTGCTTTCCCAATAGCGAACCCAGGCCTGACGCGGATCGCCGTACTCATAAACATCAACGGCACCTGGATGGACAAAAAATAATCCCTGGCGCAATAGATCGTTCGGATCTCCTGATTGGAGTTCGGGATAGAACGATGCGTATTGGTGGGCTGTTGCCACAATTGACCAAGTAATTAAGCGAACCGTTCTGGGCTCGATGTCGGGGCGAGTGACAAGCACTGTCGGTGTTGTCAGACTAGTCAGCGTTCCTTCGGGTCGACTTGGAAACACACCGTAGATACCTTCAGGTATTGTTGCTGTTCGATAGACTCCAGGATTTTGAATGGCTAGAAAGTTCGCTAAACCAGGCGATATTGAGAGTAACTTCAGTTCTGGATTGGTAGCAAAGGCCTCCCGAAGACGTTCATTGGCACCCAAGCGACCCACATAAAATGCAGCATCTACCTGTCCTTGGCTCAATAGATCTAATGCCTCGCTAAAACCGGATTCATCGACTTGAACGGTCTCATCCAATAGAGCAGTATCGAGGAGTTGCTTCGCAGTGAACCGAATGCCGCTGCCAGGAGGCCCAATTGCTACGGTTTGACCGGTAAGGTCAGACAGGGTTGCTGGTTCATTATCATTCGTTGTCGTTGTCTCGGCAGACGAGTTGTTCGCCTGGCGACTAATTAAGTGAATATGCTCTTGGGCAAGGATTGCAATGGCTGTAATGTCACCCGCTATCATGCTCTCTTCAGCAACGTCGAGTTGAACCAAGGCGACATCGATTTCGCCATTGAGAAGTTGATGCAGGTTATCTAAAGATCCTGTGGATTGTCGGACATCAACATCCATGCGTACCGTGTTTTCGACAGAGGCTTCGATTGTCTGGCCTAGCCGATAGTAATAGCCGGTAGGCGATCCGGTGGAAAGTCCGATCGTTTTAGACTCCGAGCGACAGCCCAACAGACTGAGGGGGAGAAGTGCAAATGCTACTGCTACTGAGCGGGAAAACTGTCGCATTTGCGAAAGTAGCACCATAGTGGGCGTGGGTAGTATTCGTGGGTGTCAGATTAGCACGATCTTTAATCACCCATTATTTAGCAAAACGATGGAGAAGCCTGCTTGTCATAGTAAGGAGATTTGGACCGATTTATCAAACAGAAGCACGCTACTTTACGAGTGAGGCCACTTCAAGAAGGTTGAAGCTAACGCCGTGCCTCCAGCCTATGCTGAGGTTGGGCCCGCATGCCTGCGCTTGTAAGTCACCATCACCGAATGCGTGAATTTTGGCTTCAATCTTTTCTCCGCTTTCAATCTTAGTTCTACTTTCAATCACAATGAATAAAAGCACGCATTTATAAACATCACCGATGATTTTTTTTCAAGCGTCGCCCAATGTTCTGATAAGGAATGTTCCGATAAAGAACTTTCTTCCAATCTTTCAGCAGTTGTACCAAAGCCCCCGATCTCGTTACTCAAATCGCAAATAAACAATCCAAAATAAAGATCTAGATTCAGTATTTCCAACTAGAGACTGGGAATATCTAAAAGCTTTTTACCCCTCATAAGTAGTTATGAAGTATCTAGGAATTGGAAAGTAGATGCGCATAACAAATGGGGTGTCGATAACCTACAGAAACCAGAATTCCCGCTAGATAGAAAAGACAGTCCAACCAAGCAACTATTTTGTGTGGTGACGCCGCATGGTCAAGAATCGTCTGGATAATGTATTGGCTCGGCCCGATTTTCTCATTCATAAAGTCACAGACTAGCCGCCTCGGCTAATCAAATCTGTGCACTGGAAGACACATAAAAAACATGATTTGCTTCGGCCGTTCCTTTATTTCACTTGACGATCGCAGATAAATTGACTGGCCAAAACATGTCCTATTCTCATAGGATATCTCAGATTGCCAATGTAAGTTCCGAATGACTAAGCGAGGCGATCTGTGCTTTTTAATACATACTGACCAAACAGCCTAAAAACTTTATGATTCCAATTTCGATCCCAAATATCTTCAGAATTGAAATCATTTAAAAGCTAAATTAATATCATTTTGTTCGAGTTGCATCCAAGAATACCTGATGAAAGCTGAAACTATCGAAATCGTTAAGGCCACTGCTCCAGTGGTGAAAGAGCACGGAAAAGCTATTACGGCAAGAATGTACGAGATAGCGTTTACAGAACGTCCCGAATATAGAAGATTTTTTGAAAACACTCATATGAAGAGTGAAGAGGATGGCCAGAAACAGGCTGCTAAGCTAGCTGCATCTGTATATGCGTACGCAAGTCATATCGATGAGTTGGAAAAGCTGGGTGATGCGGTTGAAAGTATTGCTAAAGCTCATGTCAACACTCGTGTCATTGCAGAACAGTATCCTGTTATTGGAGAATGCTTGTTGGCAGCGATGAAGGATGTCTTGGGTGATGCTGCGACTCCTGAAGTGATGGGAGCTTGGACAGAAGCCTACAATGGCCTGGCTGCTATTTTTATCGATCGCGAAAAAGAAATCTATCGCGAGCAAGAGTCAGAGATTAAAGCTAATTTAGCGAGCTAAACGCGACCATTCGGGCGATCGCTTCTGCAACTGGCTCAATCGATCGCCTGCTCAAAGAACTGTTGCACGTCTGAGTTAACGTCAGTTCGACAGAGATTAACAGCTAGAACAGAGCCGGAGGCTGTAAACCCTTGAACTCAAGGTCAAGGGAAGACTGAGTGGGAAGGATAATTGGATTCAGCGGGATAGTCATGGCTGGTGCCAGCTCAAAGGCTTTCGCTTTTTGTGGGGACAAGCGGTCTGCCTTCACAATGTCCGGCTCACAAACAGGTTGGTTTCGGGATGGAACTGAAATACAGCATCGATCCAAAATACAGTTATTTTTTTACAAGATATTGCGTTTGGAAGAAAAGTGGGTACTTTAGTTTGACTGTTTAGTCGATAGCTCGTGCAATCACGTAGGATTTTCTAGCTTTTCAACCGATTAACAGACACACGCAATTTGCAGGTCACCCCTTTCACCCACGTTATAACTATGGTTCAGAAGTACATCCTTGCCGGAGTTGCAGCTATTGGCATTGGCGCAGCTGCAGGATTCGCTAGCCAGCGAGATATTGCGGGTGCTGCCGTTGGTGGCGCTGCGGCTGTTTCCTCCACAATCGTCGGTATTGCCGTTGCCGGAAACGGTGGCAGCAATAAGCAACTGAAAGAGCAACTAGAACAGAAAGTAGCAGAACTAGAAACTCAATTAAAAAGCGCTCGTGCGGAATCCAACCAAACCAGTGATCGAGTCACCGAAGAACAGAATGAGATTGCGCAACTGTCATCTCAATTACTGAGTGCACAAGCAGAAGCAGAGCAATTGCAATCCCAGATTGCAGAATTGCAAGATGCGCAACAAGCGTTAGAAAGTAGCAAGCAAAACGCAGAGCGGGAGCTTTCCGAACTGCGTTCCAGTCTTGATGAAACTATCCAGGTTGAAGAAAGTGCCGGTGTCGATTTAGCCAGCGCCCGCCAACAACTTGAAGAACTGACTCAACAACAGCAACAGCTCCAAGAGGACGTTTCACTTAAACAGCAAACAGTGAGTGAGCTGCAGGCCTCTGAGGCTGAGTTAAATCAAACAATTGCAAATCGCCAATCCGAGCTCGAACAACTCCAGACTCAAATCAATGAGCTGAACGTAGCTGACCAAGCTTCTGAAGAGTTGGAATCCATTGACCAGCCAGAAGAACCTGTATCGCCGGATGAATCTTTGGAAGAAGTAGCCGCTTCTGAATCCAGCGAGCAGCTAGAGTCAGCGTTTTCAGAATCGGCTTCGACAAGCGACTCGATCTCTAATCGGCCTGAAGCAGATCCGGAGGAAGAAGCATTTGAGGCTGAAGCCACTGCCGACCCTGCGATCTCTGAGGGAGGTTTTGCAGAAGGAGATTTGTTTGGCGGTGAATCTGAGGATGAGACTGCGCTCGAACCGGAAGATAGCGCAGAGCCTTTCAATTTCTCCGCTCCACTCTCACTCGAATCGAGCGAGGAAGTGATTGCAGAATCTGACGAACCGCTAGGTGAAGATTCTTTGGATGATGGCGAAGCCGTTTTAATGGAATCCACCAGCGACCTAGTTAGCGATGATGATGGCGAAGCCACAGATGAGAACACCCTAAGTGGGCTGTTGAGTGAAAGCCCTTCGGATGCATTGCTTGACTCTACGATGGATAGCGAATCGCTGGAAGATGGCCCAATCAGTGAAGATGCTCTATTCGAAAGCCTTGCACGGGAATCCACTGCTAGGACTGAGGAAACGCTAGAAGAACCTGAGTTCACTGACGAGATGGGCTTGGGCGAACTGTTAGGCGAGGATGCGACCGAAATTGCATCAGATGAAGTTGTAGAGGCATTCACCGCTGAAGCCTTTTACGATGGCGGTAACGCTGATGCCCTACTAGATGATGTTGTCAGCATGGAAGACTCCAAGACTGACGAGGATGTCAGCTTGAGCGCGCTCCTCAGTGAACCACCCGAATCCGAATCTACGTTCGAGATGGGTGATAGCGTAACCGAAGTATCGGCTGAAGCAGAAGCTGCTGATGCTGCTTCACTGGACGAGTTGCTAGGTGCAATCGAAGGCAGCGTTGTGGAGGCCGCTGAGGAGGAGCCTGCAGAAGAGGCCAATGATGTTGATGCTTTTTTCTCCTCTGTCGATCGTTCATCAGTGACCGAGTTGACAGCTCCCAATGCACCCGATTCCGAAGATGGTAACCTTGCCGATCTATTTAACGGGTCATCGGGTGAGAGCGAAGCCGAGGCCGTTGTTGCAGCATCTCTCGAACATGCTGTTGCTCTGGTCGAGCAGGAAAGTGACGAAGCATCTGAAGATTTGGAATCGCTGAATCTGGCAGAGCTGCTATCAGAGGCTGATGACTAGGCGTAATTCTGTTGCATTTTTCTTAGCGATCGAAACGAAGTAATCATGCTCACCCCCCATGAATTAACCTCCTATATCTCTTGCTGACAGTCTCGGGCGGCTAAGAAAATATAGAGGCAAGGGACATCGAGTTTCCTGCTTCGTTTTAATCCTTAAGCACATTTTCGCTGCGAAATACGTACAGTTCCAGCATTTATTTGCTTATCTCAAAGAGGTCCCAGGCTGGGGCCTCTTTCAACAATTTGCGGCCATCTAGCTGTGATTCAGAATCTATCAAACAGCTAGACAAGCATTATCACCGAACGATTCTCCTCCTCAGCACGTTGGGGGCTTGGCTCGATGCTCGCGCAATCGCTCAAGCGCTTGCAACACTTACAACTCCGACACAGCTTGTGCACCAATCGGCCAATCGTGGAGAAACGAAACAATCTTCAAGTACTAGTGAAAAGACAAAAAAACACCGCCGAAGCTACACTCCAGCGGACAAGTTCTTATTCAACTTACTAACTTATCATTTGGCCTTTGCCTAGGATTTCTGCACAGCCAACCACGATTCATCATTGAAGACGCTGTGACAGCAGTTGTTCTTCCAAAGCTGCTATACGATTGTATGCGGCCGTCAATTGGGCAGTCAGACGCTGTACCTGCGCCTCGGGAGGCATATCTTGATTAGCAGCGGCCCTTGCGTTGCGCTCTGCAGAGAGACTTTCATCCAAGAGAATACCCTCTACAGAATCGCCCTCGGCTCCATAACCGTATGTAGTAGCATGCGATCGAGCAGGAACAGCAGCCTTAGTTGACAACTCGGATGCCACTAGAGTGGGCAAACGCTCAATCTCAACTCGAAGCAGGTCGACCTGCTGCTGCAGTTCACTGACTTGCTGTTCTAAGAGTTCCATGTTGCGTACTCTTGCCGTTCTCAACCATACTAGCTATCTGGCATAGCTATTGGCAGCAATGCACTGGTTTATTTAATTATCCGAGACAATTAGTTAATAAGTTTAAGCTGCCTGCTCTTTAGTAATACGATTCTAGACCCCATCAATAGCCGTAGTTCATCAACTATAAGATTAGATAAGATAAATCCCTGAAAAAGCTCTGCGTAGAACAACACATCTTCTCCAAGATTGGCCTTTATCGTCCCCCCTTAGGCTCTGGGCAACACCCGGGCATAGCAGAGAAAAGCCGGAGAATAAGTATAAAAATACACTGTCGGATTCAGCTAAAATCTTCCTTCTGAACGATCCCAATCTTCACTTCTTTTGTAGAAGCTCTAGCCATATCTACCAACCAATTTTCTAGTCAGAGCATGCTTTTTGACAACTTGATAACTTGTATACATGAGATTGCCAACCCATAGAATTACGTCCATCTGCTTGCATCCAACCCGATCAAACCTTTCTGCTTAGATATCTACGGTCAAGAAAAATGCCTCAACTCGCTCGTTTTGAAGCGGGCAGCTCGGGTTGGAGAGAACATATCCTAGTAATTTGACGAAGCAAGTACCGATTGTGAGAGCTACTGTGCAGATGAGAAGGTTTGGCTAAGATAGGAATTCTAAAAAAAATAAAGACAAACCAATGCGTGTTCAAACTGGCAGATCGGCTCGGATAAGATATGTTTTATGGATGGGGCACAACTGCATGTAGAGCTTAGATTTTCTTTAGTATATAGCTCTAATTAGCAATCTTGAACCAAGCTGGATAGACTCACCAATCTCATCCAATATCCAGCCATCTTTGACACTTGCTAGAGTTTTAAGCTGCCATACATATTATCTCTAGCTCCTTGGCAGGTCTGCGCAAATAGAACGCCGTGTTTATCGGAAAGATATTCAGTACTTTTGCAGAGCGCTTGGAGCGACGCGAATCTTGACATAAAGAACATAATTTGGCTGAAGTCAGTCTTTATGACCAACAGCATCCCTCTTTTTATATTGTGCAGCTTTCAATACTTCTCACCGCTTAATTTACTTTTTGCTTGTTAACTTACATCGCTAATAAATTGTATTTTAGGTTGCTCTCATGATCTCTAGAGGTCTCGGTCTGGCTTGCTGCTTAAGTACCCTCGCCTATATTGCAGCTGCCTGCGGAACTCCGCCTCCCGATTCTGTAACGATCCCTCGCAGTAATACGGTTGCTCGAAGCGCAGCCTCTTCAGAGGGACAACCAAACTCGGGCACAGCTGCCGGTGAAGGCGTTGCCGTTGATATCTCCGAGCAGAGTGGCAGAACAGTGGTGGACAGTGCTTCGGGGCCATCGACCAATCTGCCAATTCTTCACGAAACTTTAGAGCCTGCAGAGCCAGCAAGAGAGATTGCTGTTGAACTGTCATCCCCAGAGACAGTCGAGGCGAGCAATACATCTAGTTATTCTAGGGTTGCAGAGGTTGCTGCCGGCCAGTTTTTTACAGCACATCCGAGCCATCCCACATCGGGGAGCATGAAAATTGTTGAAATCTCAGGCCAGGCAGTTGTTGAATTAGCTGATGATTTTCGCACCGCTGATGGTTCCAACCTACAGCTAGTAGCATTTCGAGACGCTGTAGTCCCCCAACAAATTGATGGTAATGACTACGTCCACATAGCAGAATTACTAGCCTATAGAGGGGCCAGCAGATATCCAGTCCCGCAAGACATGAACTTGAATGAGTTTGAGGCAATCGCCATTTGGTGCGAAGAGTCTAATACCGTATTCGGCTATGCATCACTCTAGTTGCTCCGACAGATAGCTGTCTCGACCAACCCCCAGCCTCAACGACGGATCGGCTCTCTATACCGAGTAACGCTGTCGTTGATTCCCATGCATCTATCGGGATGAACCATCTCACCATAGATTCAGCGGTAAGTTGGTCTCGTATCCCAGATGTTGCAATGCGGCGGGTGTAACCACCCGTCCTCGGGCTGTTCGCTGAATAAATCCGATTTGAAGGAGATACGGTTCGTAGACTTCTTCGATTGTCTGTGAGTCTTCACCTGTGGCGGCAGCCATCGTATCTAAGCCCACCGGCCCGCCATCAAACTTTTCGATCATCATGGTCAAGAGTTTTCGATCGGTCCAATCCAATCCCAATGGATCGACGTTAAACAGTTCCAGCGCGGTGGAGGCAATCGCGGCATCTATTGCCCCATCGCCCCTCACTTGAGCGTAGTCACGAACTCGTTTGAATAGTCGATTGGCAATACGAGGCGTACCACGCGATCGACGAGCAATCTCTGAGGCCCCTCGACGATCGATCGGTGTTTCGAGCAAATGGCCTGTGCGCATCACAATCTCCACCAACTCGTCTGTTTCGTAAAAGCGCAGCCGCTGTACTAAACCGAAGCGATCGCGGAGTGGCGCAGTTAAAGCACCAACCTTTGTCGTCGCTCCCACAAGGGTGAACCGAGGCAGGTTGAGGCTGGTTACGCGAGCTGAGCGCCCTTTGCCGACAGTGATATCCAGCCGAAAATCCTCCATGGCCGGATACAGCATTTCTTCTGTGACCTTGGGCAATCGGTGGATTTCATCGATAAAGAGAATATCTCCCAACTTAAGATTGACGAGATAACCAGCAATATCTTTGGCCCCTTCTAAAGCAGGCGCGCTTGTCATGTGCATCTTGACCCCCATCTCATTGGCAAGAGCAGCGCAGACAGTAGTTTTGCCCAGTCCAGGAGGCCCGTAAAACAGCAGGTGATCGAGAGGTTCTGTTCGGGCTTGAGCAGCGGAGATCGCAATGCTGAGCACCTCTTTGAGCTCGCGTTGACCAATGTACTCTGATAGTGTTTGCGGCCGTAAGGACGCCTCTGAGGGACTATTACTGCCATCACTGGCTCCCCCTGAATTAGCATCTGCTTCGTTAGGAGTCGCTTGGGGGTGTAGCAAATAACTCGCAACTTTGGGCCGATCCTCGGCAACTGTGGGTAAAGATACGGATTCGGATGGCGGCGATGTCTGACTGCGACGTTCGGGAGTCTTGCCGGATTGCGAGGAAATAATTGCCATACGGGCGATTTAGCCAGTTCGTTAGGGCCATTTTAATAAGGCTTATAGCGTTGTGGGAATTGCCAATCTCTCTCCACTGACAGAAATGAACCTGTACGTCCTGATGAGGTAGGAGTGCAAAGCTTCTGACAAGCAGGGCCTCTGAAACACATGACTGCTGGCACCATAGCTCCCATCAACAGCGATCGCGTCAAACATGAGCCAGTCATCCCAATCACATCGAAACGACTAGAAAATCAGTCGTTCGGCTATCTTGCTACTTTCTTGCAACAATTTGAAAGGCTTCTTTTCCAGCAACCGTTGGGTAACTCGGACAAAAAAATAGGGGTTTTTGACCATTTCAACCATGGCTTTACCATATTGCTTCTGTCGCAATGGCTCTACAACAGATTCATACTGACGTTTCTTCTTGCAGACACCGAGCTTTACCAGCAACGCTTCCTTCAGGTCCGCTTTCTCAATCAGCCGTGGATCCTGCAAAATTTCGGATAGACCTCGCTCTGCCTGAAGCCACCGCTCTCGTTGACTTTTAGTTACCAGAGAATCAGGGCGAGCACGATAAAAGTAATGAGCCTCGGGATAGAAAAAATATCGGGCACCGGCAAGCAAACATTCTAGGAAAAAGAAGAAATCTTGACCTAAACGAATGTAGTCTTTGTAACGAACGCTGTTATCCTCAAGCAGCGAACGGCGAATGATCGGCTTGAGAAATCCCGGACTGACTCCCTGCTTGATCCAGAGTCGGCTATCTTCCCTGACATAAAACAGCTCGTCAATCTCAATGGGGCTTGTGTAGAGATCTCCATTTTGCTGGACAAAACTCGTCCATGGTTCTGATTCCATATTTCGAACGTAGGACAGATCGTCCGCAACCATGTCTGCAGAGTACTCCTCTGCCTTCGATAGCAACACTTCTAACCGTGTAGGTGAGAACCAGTCATCTGCATCCAAAATAGCAACCCAATCACCAGTAGCCGCATCCAGAGCAAGATTACGGGCCACAGCAGCACCACGATTTTCCGGGCTTGCGATCGCCTTTACCCTATCATCTGCGGCAGCACAGGCACGAACAACCTGCAATGTGCTGTCTTGAGAACAATCATCGACAACAATCACTTCAATATTCGAGACCGTTTGGGCCAGCGCGGAGACGATCGCGTACTTTACGTAAGTCTCTACGTTATATGCCGGGATAATCACCGACACCAATGGGTTGCGGCCTGAATGAGAGGGATCGTTATGCGAATCTGGAGCTGGATGCGTCATGCGTGACACCGGTTATTATTGCCGACTACTGAGGGTCAGAGTTGGTATCGTGCTTCAGTCCTTAGTTCTACATATTAAGTAGCAGAGGGCGATGAAGCGATGAGGTTATCGGAAGGGGAACAGGACTCGCTACTGCGAGAAACCCAAATTTGTCGTCTTAACAAGAAGCTATTGATTGACAAAATTAGTGTAAATCGAACAGGTGATAATGACACACAGATTGATGTAACTTTTAGCATAAGAAAAATATTCTTGGTATATTATATCACTCTTGACCTGCGGCGTTATCGTAATTGCGCCCTAGTGCTCCATCAAATTCTCAGAAGGGCACGACAGCTCCAAGACCTACAGCAGCGTATTGGTTACGAGACGATAATCCCTAACGTAAGCCGGACCGGCTGAGTCATATTGACTGATGCATCGTGTCGGCTTCTGCAAGTGCAGGAGAGCAGTCGCGACAACCGGCCCAAGAGTAGCTTGGGTTGTATTTTTGCTAGACGATCGCCTATCGTAACTTTATGTAAAGAATTCTCAGGTAGATTATGGCTTCTGCTCAAGGATTTGGCCCTCCCAAGCCCAAGAAAACTGTCTCGAAAGGGACCAAAAAGCGCAAGGCAGCAGCAGTCAAGTATGAAAATATGCGCGATGAAGGGTTGCCCGAATTCAATATCTACATTCGAGATCGCAACAAACCCAAAAATTGGTTTCCAGTGGGGTCAGTTGCCGTCAAGCGCTCTTCAGCAATTGATGCAGCTATCTATCAGAATGAAGCTGAATTGCTACAAGGCGCATTGAGAATTTTTCCGCGTCTGGCTAAGTTTAGAAACTCGCTGGAATACGGATATCGCCTGAAGGATGAACTCTACGCGGATGAGCCGATTACTGTAGCCAAGCCCCCCATGCCCAAGCAGGCTCTCAATTTTGCCAAAACGATAGGTGGATGGGCGCAATCAGTCATGGGGAAACGAAAGAAGTAGCGATCGCCTTCCCTATTGGCGGATAAGTTTCCAGAAAGCTCATGTTTTCCTTCGCGCGAAGTAGCTAGTGCTCTGTCAGCATAAGCTTGTCAGGGTAAGGAGGACATATATTCCTCTCTCAGGCTTTTTGAAATGCATTGATAGTTCGATGACACTTCCCATTGCAAGCCTGAAAGATTATTGACTAGCATCGACTGTTTTGCAGTACCTGCTGTTATTGACAGAGGTTGCGCATTTTCCTTGCGACAAGGTGATACCTTCGATAGATTGAGGAACGACATTTTCGCAGGATGGTCGGGCTAGTGAGCACTCTAATTGCCGAAGATGATAGCTTGTATCGTCAGCATGTTCGCGAACTACTAGAAGCAAGACTTTCGAGCTACGGTCCCTTTCACGTTGCCTCTAATGGGAAAGAGGCTCTTGAGTTAGCTGGATTACACTCTCCATCCTTCCTGCTACTCGATATTCAGATGCCGGAAATGACTGGAATTGAGGTGGCGCGTCAGGTTTGGGAGCAGCAACCAGACACACGAATTTTGTTTTGGTCAAACTTTGCTGACGAAGTCTACGTGCGGGAACTGCATAAGATCGTTCCGCCACAGACCGTTTATGGATATTTGCTCAAAAACAGTACTGACGAGAAGTTAATCAGTGCTATTCAGGCAGTGGTCCAAGATGAGCAGTGCGTGATCGATCGCGAAGTACGCGGCGTTGATTCTCGCTCTCAAAACAAAATTACCGGTCTCAGCGATGCCGAGTACGAGGTTTTGATCGACATTGCATTGGGGTTAACCGACCAAGCGATCGCCTCTCGCCGCTTCCTCTCCCGTCGTGGTGTGACCAACCGCCTGCGGAATTTGTACGACAAGCTGGAAGTGAATAACGACCAGATTGAAAGCGATGAGTGGGGAACGACATTTAGTTTGCGATCGCGAGCCATTCGATTAGCGTTCAAGCGAGGCTTGATTAATTTAGCGCTGTTGGACGAAGAAGAAAAAGCCCTAGACAACTGGCTGAGCCGCTACCGGCTGGAACCGCTGGAATAAGATTCTGCTACACAAAATTGCGTTGACAACTAGTGTTTTCCGCTGTGCGTAATGCTAGCCGTACAGTATTGCCTGGGGCCGAGCATCTTTAAATCTGGCTGCTTGTAAAGTCCGTCTGTCATTCAACCAGTTGAGTCACCGCCCCAGCTAAAATCTTTGGGGTGATTGGGGATGCAGCATGGTGGCGTCAGATACTACTCAGCGAGTACGGGAACTGCAAGCATTGCTGCAACGGGCCAGTATTGCTTATCACGCCCTTGATGCTCCAATCATAGAAGACAGCGTTTACGATCGCCTCTACCGCGAACTGCTAGAGCTGGAGGCGCACCACCCCGATCTAATCACTCCCGATAGCCCTACCCAGCGTGTGGGGGAAAAGCCAGTCGAAAAATTCGAATCTGTTCGGCATCGCATTCCCTTGTTTAGTCTCGATAACGCCTTCAATGCAACCGAACTGCAGGAATGGGAAGCAAAACTGCTGCGGGTACTGGGGGTAGATGCAGTCACAAATTCTTTAAAGTACGTCTGCGAGCTAAAAATAGATGGCTCGGCCCTTGCATTGACTTATCAGAACGGATTGCTAGTCCGCGGCGTGACTCGGGGGGACGGTCGGGCAGGAGAGGACATTGCCTCTAACGTGCGAACCATTCGTTCGGTGCCCCTTAAATTAGCAACAGACAACCCTCCCCCCTCTCTGGAAATCCGGGGAGAAGCCTATCTGGCAGATGCAGAATTCGATCGCATCAATCGAGAACGAGAAGCAGTTGGCGAGCCACCGTTTGCGAATCCACGTAATTGTGCTGCTGGTACGTTGCGCCAGCTGGACAGTCGCATAGTAGCCGGACGTAACCTCAGCTTTTTTGCCTACACCATTCATTGCCCCGATGGGTGGCCTGGAAGAGAATTACCAACCGGACAGTGGCAGGCGCTGGAGCTAATGCGCCAGCTCGGATTTGCTGTCAATCCCAATCGCAGTCTCTGTAAGTCCATCCACGAGGTGCAGGCGTTCTTTGACGAGTGGGACGAGCGCCGCCGTCAGTTGCCCTATCAGACGGATGGTGTGGTGGTAAAAGCTGACTCGTTTGCCATCCAGCAGGAATCGGGATTCACCCAAAAAGCTCCACGCTGGGCGATCGCCCTCAAGTATCCGGCAGAGGAAGTGCCGACTCGCATCCTCAACATTCAAGCCAGTGTAGGCCGCACGGGAGCCATCACCCCAGTAGCAGAATTACAGCCGGTGCAGTTGGCTGGAACGACCGTTAGTCGTGCGTCTTTACACAATGCCGATCGCCTACAGTTACTGGACGTCCACATCGGCGATACGGCAATTGTTCGCAAAGCCGGTGAAATCATTCCAGAAATTGTCTCGGTACTGACCGAGCTTCGCCCGCCCGATGCTCGTCGCTATCGATTGCCAGAGCGATGCCCGGAATGCGGCACCCCAGTAGTGAGACCGGAAGGAGATGCAATTACTCGCTGCCCGAATAATGACTGTCCGGCTCGGGTTCGCGGTCAAGTGGAGCATTGGGCCAGCCGCAACGCCCTCGACATTGTAGGGCTAGGGGAATCGTTAGTAGAACAGTTGACTAGCGGGGGACTGGTGGCTTCTGTTGCAGACCTATATCGGCTGACGGTCTCAGACTTAATGGACCTAGAGCGCATGGGTAACAAGTCCAGCTCCAATCTGGTGGAGGCGATCGCGAAGTCCAAACAGCAGCCCTGGCACCGAGTACTCTTTGGATTGGGGATTCCCCTCGTGGGGGCGGTCAATGCGAAAACCCTGACTCAACATTTTCCCAATATGAGGGCACTACAAGCTGCTTCTCCAGACGACATTGCAACTATCTACGGTATGGGGCAAGAAATTGGTCAGGCGATTTCCACTTGGATGGACGAGCCCGCTCACCAGGCATTACTGACTCAACTCGAAGAGCTAGGGTTGCAATTACACCAGTACGAAATCGGTGGAGAGGGAGAAACAGCTGTATTTGCCGGAAAGACATTTGTGATTACGGGGACATTACCCCAGCGATCGCGCTCGGAGATGAAAGATTGGATTGAGGCGCGGGGGGGGAAAGTTACCAGCAGCGTCAGCAAAAAAACCGACTTTGTCGTGGTTGGAGCGGAAGCAGGGTCGAAGCTAGATAAAGCCCAAAAGCTCGGGGTAACAACGGCTAGCGAGGCCGATATTGAGCAATTAGCTCTCTCTCTCGACAACCCGCAACCTTAATTGCTGTTTCGGGCAAACCCCTGCAAGACTCCAGCACCGGCCAAGCAGATCTAGCATTCTGGCGGTAATGTAGTCGTTATTGAGATTGGCGGAGCGAGCGTGAATTTGCAGCGGACACATTTGCAGTGGACAGCAGCAGGAGTAGCGATCTCGGCGATCGCAACAGGTATTTGGGTTACTCCTACCCACACAGCTAGCCACCATACCGACAAGTTCGCTAGCACCACTCTCACCACCACAACACCTCTACAGGTGGCTAAAGCAGCGATTGGAATTCCTAAGCTCGTTCGAGAGCGAGCCGTCTCCGAGTCTTCTCCCGCTAGTCTTGAAGACAGCACCCTGCTAGCGCAGAAAAACGGTGGAGATGCCGATACTCGACCGGACTCATCTCAGTCGGGACGACTTGGTTTAGATGGTAGTACCCTGATCGCCAATGGCAGTTTGGCCAGTAGCTACGAAATATCGTTGAACCAACAGGGGCGGGTAACGGTAGAACTCAAGTCTGATGAGTTTGACGCCTACCTCCGTCTCTTGGATGCGGAAGGCAACCTGATTGCCGAAAACGACGATCGCTCGGATTTCAACTTCAACTCCCGCCTCGATGAATCGCTAGAAGCAGGTACCTACACTATTTTGGTATCCACCTATGGAGTGCTGCAGCAAGGCAGCTACGACATTGGGATTACCGGCCAAGCCGAAATTGCAGAAAGTATATTCCCAACACCATCTGACAGCAGCTTGGCTCCACTGGATATCCCCCAGACCATCGCAGATCTCTCCAGTAGTCGCGCTCAGGTCAGTGCCGAAGGGACGAGCTATCGCAGTGTTGTGCAGTTGTATGTTGGGCAAGGGTCGGGCTCCGGCACCTTACTGACAGATGATGGGATGCTGCTGACCAACTATCACGTAATAACGGAAAGTGACGGCACAACCCTAACGAAAGAGCCCATTTATATTGGTGTAGCCACAGAACCCGATCGCGCGGTTACGCCACTATTTCGCGGAACCATCGAGCGATCTGCTGAGGCAGAAGATTTAGCGCTGGTAAAAATCACCAGCGATCTGTTAGGCAATCCGATTCCCAACAACATGAAGTTTGACACAGTACCGCTGGGAGATGCCAATGATGTTGGGCTGGGCGATCGCGTTGTGGTTTTAGGCTTCCCCGGTACGACGTCTATTCAAGCGGGAGGTGCATCGTACCTGACACTGACCGAAGGGGTAATCGGAGCCATTTTGCCCCGTAACGGTCGCAGACACGATTTCATCACGGACGCGACAGTGAATGCAGGCAATTCAGGCGGAGCGGCCTTGAATGCAAAAGGAGAATTGATTGGCGTACCGTCCAGCAATGTCTCGGATACCAGTGTCGGTCCGGGGGATTTCGATACGGCCTCTGTATTGCGCGCAGTAACGGCAATGCCGGATGAGTGGCGATCACTCATTCGCTAGGATGACGTCAAAATTTCCGGAGTAATTGCTTTGCTTGGAACTGTCGTAGACAGGACAAGAGCCGTTTGGGTGGTTCCATAACGACTCAGCTTGTGTAGTAATGTCTCAAGCTGTGGCAGCGAGTACGTCACAACTCGAATGACGAAGGAGGCATCGCCAGTCAGGTGGTGGCACTCGAGAAAGGCAGGCGTTTCGTTGACCAAGCGATGAACGTGTGGATAGGTCTGGGGTGACGTTGTGAGCTTCACGAATGCCTGAATAGTTGCACCAAGAGCCGATAGATCGATCTGGACGGTGTATTTCCGAATGACGCCTGCGGTTTCTAGCTTGCGGATACGCTCCGTGACGGCCGGAGCAGACAGACCGACGTTCTGGCCTAGAGCCGTAAACGATTGCCTTGCATCTGCCTGCAGTGCAGTTAAAATCTGCCAATCTGTTCCATCTAATTCCATAAGAATTAAAAGTCAATTGTCGACAAGAAATTGATTATAAAGGCAAAGAGCAGAAACAGCCTTGATTTTTGCCTGGTATTTAGGTGTCAGAATTTCTACAGTTTAATGAGCCGTATTGATGGGTTCAAATGCTGTTTCTACAAGGACTGGGGATTGGGCTGGCGATCGCAGCTCCCGTGGGTGTGATTGGAATTTTGTGCATTCAGCGCACCCTTATCCAAGGGCGCTGGATTGGCTTCATTTCTGGGATGGGGGCTGCTACAGCAGATGGCATTTATGGCTGCATTGCTGGGTTAGGTATCGGAGCGATCGCCGATCTCTTGGTCGCTCAAAGCCGCTGGCTGCTGCCGATTGGCGGGCTCTTTTTGTGCTACCTCGGAGTGACCACGTTCCTGCAGAAACCGCCAAAGAAAACTCAAGTCGGACAGTCACGACGAGGGGCCTTAGCGTCTTTTCTGTCTGCTCTTGTTCTGACACTGGCGAACCCACTAACCATTGTTTCGTTTCTGGGTATTTTTTCTGGATTAGGCTTGGGGCAGCAGCAAACCAGCCTCGGTAGTTCTGTCGTTCTGGTTTCGGGGGTGTTTGTCGGCTCGGCCTTGTGGTGGTTGACATTGAGTAGCGGAATTCATTATCTGTCTCGCTATATCCACATCAGCACACTTGTGTGGCTCAATCGACTATCCGGCCTTGCGATCGGTGGGTTTGGAGTCGCAGCTCTCTGGCGATTTGCCTTTTTCATGGAAACATGAGGGGCACATTGTCGTAATCCCCCATAGCTCTTGCTCCCGGCCCCGATCTCCCAAACGTTACGCTGCACGATGAAGCTTCAACAGCAAGTAGGCAATTGCAATAGGGAAAGATGCAATCAGCAGAACTTGAGGAACGATCTCCATGAAACCAGCAAGGGCTGGTCCCAATAAAACATAGGCAGAAATGGACGTAGCAATCGCCCAAGTACGTGAGAGCTTCGTAATATTCATGATGGGCAATGTTCGTATAGATGAGCGAGCTTGAAGGTCGATGGGTGGCTCCCTTAGTTCAGGTGAGCCCGCGAGCCAATATCAACGATCGATTTAAACTGAGTTTGATTAAAAAAAAGCCACCACCACAAACCCGGGCAGTGGCTCATGTTTTGACATTAGGTTGGTCGAATTAGCCTCTATATCTAGATTTCCCCAATCTCAATAAAAGTTACAGCGGTAGCTACAGAAAAACCGGTTGCGCAAAAGCACAGTCATCTATTGCAGACGTGCTAAAAAATCCGCAAAATCACGGGTATTCTTTTCTTGAACCATGTCAATCCAAAAACACGCACAAACTATACCAGTCAAATCATTTAGACGGGGTCAGGTTGATTCTTAGGGCAAAAACAGACCTTATAGGTACGAGCAAGATGCGTTGCTCTGCAGCGATGAAATTAGTGCCGCCCATACCTCTTGACGTCGTCCAGACTGGAGCCGATTAGGTACGAACGAAAGCACTCTCTAATCAAGATGCCGAGCGTAAGATGCCATAAACACATGTGACCTCACGCTAACTATTAAGTGAAGCGATTTGAGTCATTGAAGCTGCATTAGCAGCACCTTTACTATCCAATCCGGTATGTAAAAAGACAAACAAAAAACTGGAACGAGTTAGATTTATTTGAATCAATTGATGTCGGCTTCTACGTTACTGCCACTTAAAACCGGCCTATGTTTGCAAGTGTCTCAAGTAGAATTAGCGACATATCGTTGTAAAGACTGCGCGATTGCTGCGGCAGTTCGCTGCTGATGAAGGGGGGAAGAAATCAGCTCAAACTCCTCGGGGTTAATAGCGAAACCCAGCTCTAACAGCACAGAGGGGCATGTGGTTGCCCGAATCACTGCCAGACTGGAGAAGAAATGACCGTAGTCTGGTTGACCCAGTTGATTAACGAGATCGAGGTGGAGAGTTTCCGCTAATGCGCGACTGTGGGGGAAGTACCAAAAGCTGCCAATCCCTCTGGTTGCCTCGGCATTACCGCTGTCGGGTAGAGCGTTATAGTGCAAGCTGACAAACAGATGGGGCTCTTGCTCCACTTGCAGATCGGCACGATCGACCAGCGGAACAAAAACATCTTCCGTGCGAGTCATTAATACGGTTGCCCCTTGCTGTTCGAGCAAGTCCTTGAGGTATTGGCTGACAGGCAAGACTAAATCTTTTTCAGGCATCCCTGTCGGACCGCTCGTGCCCAAATCAATGCTGCCACCGTGACCGGGATCGATCGCCACTGTTAATCCTCTCAACGGAGCATTGGCATCCACCTCCGGGCTGTGGCGTACTCTTAGCAGTAGAGTGGTGCCCTCGTAATCAATGTCGTAGCCCCACGCATAATCTTGAGTCAAATGCAGAATGTAGCGCACGCGATCGGGGCTGACCTGCGACCAACTGACATCTTGCACTAGGGGGTTATCGGGAGTCAGCTTGAAGAAGTCGGTTTGTAGAACGGCACCATCAATATCAAGAATGATTTGACCCGGCTCTTCCACAACGTTATACGGCAGTCTTAGTGTCATCGGCAGTCTTAATTCCGTCCATTCCCCCACTCGAACCAGCTGTGTACTTCCAATTGCGCTGCTTGGAGGTTCGTCAACCACCTCGATATCCACGTCTTCGCTGGCAATCCATCGCTCGGATGCAGTCTGTAACCAATCGTTTTCGCGGCCAATAATCCGAGACTTAGTCCCCTGTGGCCAGGGGGAATAGCGGATGAAATTGGTGCTAGGGCCGTTGCGGGCGATCGCGTCATCGGTGTTGGTCCGAGCGACTAATACTCGATTGGGGCCGAGCACTTTGAGAGGCGCAGTGGTTTTTGTCACCACTTGACCACCGACGTTGAGAGTGAGCTCGGGAGTGGTTTCCTGCCCCGCCGTACTATCCGGCAATTGAGCGCAAGCGCGATATAGACCGGGTTGGGTAACCGTTCCAGCAGCTGGCGTTTGAGTCAGAATTTCGTTGGCGGCAGGAAGAGAGGTTGCGGATGATTGCTCCA
This sequence comes from Synechococcus sp., assembly GCA_051439425.1. Classification (GTDB taxonomy): domain Bacteria; phylum Cyanobacteriota; class Cyanobacteriia; order Thermostichales; family PCC-7336; genus PCC-7336. The sequence goes on along the minus strand of JBFRWD010000117.1, from coordinate 1,738 downwards.
CCAGTTGAATGCGGCTATCCCACAGTTGCAGCGAAAGTTGTGCATTGGGAGTGGCGATCGCTTCGAAACAGACAACATCTCCCGGCCGCTTCCATAGCTCCGAGTTGGGTCGGATGGTGTCATCCAAAATTCCTGCCGTGGTTGGGGGCTGGCGGACGGGATTGCGACGGATGACCTGACGAACAAACTGCTGGACTTGACCATCTGGGGACTGGAGGGAGAGGGTCAGGGTGTTATTGCCAATGGCGAGGGGGACGCTGGGGGCAAAGTGACCGGCAGGGCTACGGTGAATATCCTGACCGTTAAGGGTGACGCGAGTCGTTGGGGGAGCAGTACCGATGACAAAGATTGAGGGGGACAGAGTGACGCGCTCTTTGGGTGGATAAACAATTGGATCGAAAGAACTTTCGCTGTTGGCGACGACGGTTGGCTCGTTGTGCTCCCTTGCAAGATTGGCAGGTGTAGAGGCAGGAGAGGAAAGAACTGGATTGACAAGCTCGAGGGTAGATGCGTCTGATGAAGGATCTACAGGTGCTGTCAGGGGATGCGAGTTTACGGCAAGGGGGAACGCCAGCACTAGGGCGGCTAGCGCAGTACAGCTCAGAGCAACTATCCGCAGCCAGAGACTTGGCAAGACGTCTATCTCTCTTGACTCTCGCATCCCATCCACTTCCGTAAGGGCTTACTGGGTATGGTTTTAGCGCGGTTGGAACAGTCTGGCCATAAAGGCATCAAGAGGAGAAGGTTGGTAGTCCTGTAGCCGGCCCCCTGAATGAGTGTGAAAAATCTGCAGCCATTAGTGGACGCGCAAGCGCACCAGTGACAGATCGCCATCAAACGTGTCAACGCCCAGTTGTCCCCGCAGATTGTCCGCAGCAGCTGTTAGGATGCCATCCTCTGATATGATGCCGGCTTCGGCTTCAGTCTCGGCATCCAGCAGCCACTGAATGTCTTGATTGCTTTCGGCAGATGCGCGCTGACTTAAGCTGCTGCCAATGAGATACAGTGTGTTGCCAGAATTGAGAGGTTGTTTGGTAACGGTGTACGTTGCTAGCTCGCTCGATGTAGACACAGTCAAGCGGTCCAAAGATTGGTTGGGAACTGCTGGCATCATTCCCAGTCGAGCTTCCTGGCTAGCCAGATGCGTAACTTGACCGTGACTATCAACAATCACGGCCTTGATGTGGCCTGCGCAAACATACGTAAGCTGTTGGTCACCAGGAGAAAAAATGCCGTACCAAATATTCAATGCCCGGCTAGAATCTTGAAATTGCTCTGCTATCTGTTGCTGTAGCGTTACTAAAACACGATCCGGCGGAGAAAGAGCTAGATCTGACATCCGGGTGCATTGTATGGCAGACATGAGCTGGGCAACCTGAAGAGCAGCCTCAATTCCACTATGCGCCGTCTCCAGTACACCAAAGATCAGTGCATCTTCGTTTAACCAATGGCCGACAATTCCAGTTCCTCCCAACTGAGGGCAAGGTTGCCATTCGCTGCTGAACGAGAGGATATGACTGGTATGAGGGGGCGGCAATACCGATCTGATGTAATTTGCCGTGGCTCGCAATCCCGCCTCTAACTCTTGTGTCTTACGCTGCAGCTCCCGTTTGAGTTCGTAGGAGCGGACTCCCGTCCGAATCCTGGCCTTGAGTTCGGAAATCTCCGGGGGCTTAGTCAGGAAATCGTCAGCCCCTGCATCCAACCCCCGCACAATATCTTCAACAGAGTCGAATGC
>JBFRWD010000116.1:0-22242 GCA_051439425.1 Synechococcus sp. | reverse complement strand
TCAATCAAAATTGGGCTATCGCTCTAGCAAACTCATTGAGACAGGAAGGCTCGCGACATGCTCGATCTAGTGCTGTCCCATTCCCCAACGCTTTTTGCAAAAGCAGAACTGTTTATTGTTGATAACGGAATACAGGTTCTCTGGGCACGAAACGGATTTTTTCTATTAACCCAGCTCTTTAATGCCATTAGCACCAGCTCCATTTTTCTATTGATTGGCTTGGGGCTGGCCATTACGTTTGGTTTGATGGGCGTCATCAATATGGCTCACGGCGAGTTCATTATGATGGGCTGCTATACAACCTACGTTCTTCAACGGTTCGTATTTGGTCGGATTGTGTGCGCGGGTGGCTGCGGACAAGATCCAGCAGGGATTACCGACTATAGCCGAGTGTTTTTTGAAGCCCATCCGGTTCTGTACGATCTAGCCTTTTTGGTCACAATCTTTGGAGCCTTTATATTTGCAGGTATCCTCGGAATTATCTTAGAAAGACTTGTTGTAAGTCGCTTGTATGGCCGAGCTTTAGATACATTAATGGCGACCTGGGGGGTGAGTTTAATCCTTCAGCAGACAGTACGAATTCTGTTTGGTGCTCAGAACGTTGATGTCAACAAGCCCCACTTCCTGGGAAACCAATTTCGGATTCCAGGCACATTTGTTGTCTTGCCATTCACCCGCATATTTGTGCTAGTTGTTGCTGTACTGGTTTTATTGACCCTGTTCACATTCCTAAGTCGCTCTAAATTCGGCCTCAGAATTCGAGCCGTAACTCAAAACCGAGCCATGGCCTCATGCATGGGTATTCCCACCGTTCAGGTTGACGCAATGACGTTTGGGATTGGCTCCGGGCTTGCAGGGGTTTGCGGCGCATTATTAACCCTGATTGGGTCTGTCGGTCCCTCAACCGGTCAAAATTTAATCGTGGACTCGTTCATGGTTGTGGTGGTTGGAGGTGTCGGCAAACTGATAGGAACCTTAGCCGGAGCAACGATTCTAGGATTCTTGAATACCTTCAACGAGTCTCTGCTGAATGGCAGCTTGGGTAAAGCACTCACGTTTGCGATTGTGATTTTGGTTCTGCAATTTAAACCAGGCGGTCTGTTTCCCCAAAAGGGTAGAGGTATCGATTAGGATTCGCTGTTGGCAGATCAATACTAAATTAATTGCATTCTCGAGTTAATGAGTCATCAACCTGTCAGCTCGACTGCCTAACATCTTTCACGTAGATGTTGCCAATCATTTCATTCGTTTGAAGCGGGGGCCCCCGTCCATCCCGCTCTTGTATCCAAGGGGACAACCACATGACCGTAAGTTCAGACCCGCCAACACTGGCTCAGAAGATTCAGTCAAAAAAACAATGGGCTGAGATTGCCACAATTATTGTTCTGGCAGCGATCGCGCTATTTATTTTGCCATCGACCATGAGCGGCTTTCGCTTAAATCTGCTTGGGCGCTGGTGCTCGTATGCAATTGTGGCGATCGCGATCGACCTAATTTGGGGGTACACCGGCATGCTCAGTCTGGGCCATGCTGTTTTCTTTGCCCTAGGTGGTTACTGCATGGGGATGCACCTGAAGTTAATGGCTCCAGGTTCTACCAGCAATCCATCGGGACTACCCATCCCCGATTTCATGGCTTATGGAGGCCTTGAGGGGCTACCGTTTTGGTGGGAGCCATTTAAAAACCCTTGGTTTGCGCTGGCGGCAGTTGTCATTGTCCCTTCATTGTTTGCCCTTGTCCTTGGGTATCTAATCTTCAGAAACCGGATCAAGGGTGTCTACTTTGCCATCATTACTCAAGCCACATCGCTGGTATTGAGCGTGTTGTTGGTGGGCTATTTGGAATACACAGCAGGAACCAACGGGTTAACCAACTTCACCACGCTGTTTGGGGCCAACATCAACACCCCCGAAACCCGCAAAGTACTGTATGTGATTACGGTGCTGATGTTGCTAGCGGTGTATGTCTTTTCTCGCTGGTTAACTAGCGGTAAGTTTGGCCGCTTGATGGTGGCAATTCGGGATGATGAATTTCGAGCCCGCTATGCCGGATATCACGTGGCGTTTTACAAGCTGGTCATTTACGTAATTTCGGCAGCGATCGCCGGAATCGCCGGAGCCTTATTCGTTCCACAGGTTCTGATTATTAATCCCAATCAAGCTGGTATTTTGCTCTCGATTGACTTTGTGATTTGGGTAGCGGTCGGCGGTCGGGGAACGCTTGCAGGAGCCGTTCTCGGAGCAATCTTGGTGAATGCCGTCAAAACAAACTTGAGCGAAAGTTTCCCGCAGTTTTGGTTGCTGCTGCAGGGGGCAGTTTTATTGCTAGTGGTTGTTTTTCTCCCCAAGGGGATTGTTGGAACCTTAGGGGATCTAGCCCGCAAAGTGTTTTTTAGAGGGGTGAGAAACGAGTCCGAGCTGACCGAATCAGTTGGCTAAGCACATAAGCCATATAACGGGAAGGAGCAGTCATGGCCGATGAAATTATTCGGGTGGAGAACGTCACCGTCAGTTTTGATGGATTTAAGGCGATCGATAACCTCAGTTTTTCGATGACCCCCGACGAGTTGCGGGTGGTTATTGGCCCCAACGGTGCAGGAAAAACTACACTGTGCGACGTCATCACCGGTAAGGTGCAACCGACTAGCGGCAAAGTGTTTTTCAAGGGAAAAGATATCACCTCGATTCCCGAATACAAGATTGCTCGCATGGGAATTGGGCGCAAGTTCCAGACACCGCGAGTCTTCCTCAATTTGACCGTATTTGAGAATGTCGAGCTGTCCTACAACCGCAATAAAGACGTTCTCAAAACATTATTCTCCACTCGTAAACCGGCCGATCGCGATCGCATTTACGAAGTTCTGGACATCTGTGGCCTCAAAGCCGTTGCTGGCCTACCTGCCGGAACGCTATCCCACGGCCAAAAACAATGGTTGGAAATCGGCATGATGGTGGCTCAAGATCCCGACCTGCTGTTGCTGGATGAATGCGTTGCCGGAATGACCGATAAAGAAACCGAAGCAACTGGCGAACTGATCGAAGTTTTGGCTGAAGAGCACGCCATTCTGGTAATCGAGCACGACATGGTGTTTGTCCGCCAAATCGCTCGCAATGTCACGGTTCTGCACCAGGGACAGATGCTCTGCGAAGGCACGTTCGATGAAGTACAAAACGATCCTCGCGTGATCGAGGTCTATCTCGGATCTCACAAGGCTGAAGCTGCAGCTGTTTAGTCGCGACTGCACAATCTTTGAGCTGAATTTCTTTGAGCTGAGCTATCTATTAACTGCGGTATCTACCAGCAGTCACGCCCGTTAGCGCGCTCTCTCTAGTTCTTCTCGAAGCTGCTCGGACACCATACGGTATTGGGCAACAAGCATCGGGATACCACCACAATTGGATACTGGAAACAATGACCGTCTCTGCCCCTTCCACTGCTACAGCTACTCAACCCTTGCTGGAAGTTAACGACCTAAACGTCTACTACAGCCAGAGTCATATCATCCGAAATTTATCCTTCAAGGTAATGCCCGGTCAGGCGGTGTGTTTGCTAGGTCGTAACGGCATGGGCAAGACCACCACTCTGAAAACCATCATGGGATTGTTGCGCCAGCGTTCGGGCTCGCTTGTGTTGGACGGGGATACGATTTCTAAGTCCAAGCCTTATCAACGTGCTTGTGCCGGTATCGGTTACGTACCGCAAGGACGAGAAATTTTCCCCAAGTTGACAGTTGAGGAGAATTTAGCAGTAGGACTGGAAGCATCGGCAGGAACTATCAAGAAAATCCCCGATTTTGTCTACGAACTATTCCCAGTTTTGAAAGACTTTTTGAGTCGATATGGCGGGGATTTGAGCGGGGGTCAACAGCAACAATTGGCGATTGCCCGCGCATTAGTAGCTAAACCGAAGCTGTTGGTATTAGACGAGCCAACAGAAGGAATCCAGCCGTCGATCATTATCGAGATTGAAGAGGCGATCACCAAAATCAAAAAAGAACAAGGAGTCGCCATCCTACTCGTAGAGCAGTATTTCCAATTCGCCCAAAGCTTAGCCGACTATTACTATCTGATCGAAAATGGCAGCTTGGTGATGGAAGGAAAAACAAGCGACATGGATGAAGCAGAAGTACAGTCCTACCTATCCGTATAGTGCAGGATTACAATCGACAAGAAAGTAAAATGACCAACAAAACATTGCTACTCAATGTCATTCAGTATGCAAGTGCGGCATTTTTTTGCTGGCTGCTGATTTCGGGACAGATTAGCGACTCTGCTTTTATGTGGACCTTCTTAGCTTACGGACTGTTCAATTACCTGATTCGTCGTAACCAACGCAATCCAGAAGAAGAGTAATTTTATGTAGCAATCCGTTAAAAAGTCTGGGGGGTTGAGGCCACGAAATACTTGATTCTCAAGGAAAAGTAGTCAGTGAAGTCTCCATAGCGGATTGCCAATCGCTATAGCAGTGGTTATGCCACTGCGGACATTTCAGCTGTGTTCAATCCCGACCGAGATGGGAAACCTCTGTCCTAACTGAAATGGCGAACGTCATAAGTGACGATGTCTGAAAATCAACCTGTACTATCTCCGTTGCTTGCGGAGTTTTCTGAATTTGATCAGGGGATAAATACAGAAGAATAGGAAGAACGCTGTTAATCCTTCAAACAATAGCCACGATTGAAGGTTGTTACTGTCATCAAGCAACGCACTGCAAGATGTAGCGGCGCAGTGAATAGCCATCACGTTGAGCAATACTAGCGGGACTGACACCATACCTGAGAGCAACCCTGCCGCGAGCAGATACGATTCGGGAGCCAGTAAGTATGAAAATAGCTTTCCTCGATCGCGAATGGCTGTGCTAATCGATTCTTTAAGATCTGACATGAGGTGAGATTTCGACAGCGATTTTATTTATCCTAAACTCACGATTGAATTGCAGCGAACTTATTTCATATTGCTTAGTTTATTCACTCGCTGCAGTTCATAGTTAGCAGCTAAATTTGCTCTAAAAAGTCTGACACTTTTGATACTTTATCGACAAAACTTCTTTTCCGATCGCGAGGCAATCGAGTAGAGCTGGTAGTCCCCTTGATTCAAACTCAACACACCCGATTGCCTAAAGTCCTGCTGACCGGCTTCAATCTCTCCTGAAACGCAGCGGGCAATTCCGCGAGAACTGTAGGCTCTGGCGTTATTGGGCTCGATATCGATTGCCCGGGTGTGATCGGCAATCGCCCCTTTGGCGTCTCCCAGCATTCCTTTGAGCAAGCCGCGATCGACATATGTAGTAGCGCTGCGAGGTTGCAGTTCCAGAATGGCACTGTAATCGTCTAATGCCGATTGGAATTGGCCCAATTGTCGTTTGGCATAGGCTCGCAGGGCGTAGGCTTGGGGCTGTCGAGAATCTTGGGAAATGGCATCAGTGAGGTGGGCGATCGCGGATTCAAATTCTCCGGTTTCCAGTTCGTGGCTGCCCTCGTCGATGAGAATCAGAACTTGAGAGCTAGTGGGTGGGATGGCGATCGCTGGCGCAGCATTGACCCAAAATGGCAGCCAACCAACACATACAAATAGCAATGCAGCATACAAGAGTCGTAAGACGGTTTGGCGAAGAGTCCCGAGCATGTCTGAGGGGCGTTTCCCTTACTGCACCACGGGCTCATTCTACAGATCTTAGATAGAACCGCTGGGGTAAACGCGACCTTTCCACGCTCCTCCTTTTCCTTGCCAGTGCTGGATGGCAGAATCGACGGTCATCAGGGTGTAGAGAAAGGCAATTGCGGGCAATGTAAACGCCCATAAGGGTGACTGGCGATAGAACTTGAGGGTGGGCCAGTAGGAGAGAGCCATAAGTGCCCAGGTGGTGGCAGCAGCGATCGCCCCCAGCCAGTTGGCGGTCACGAGTCCCCAAATAAAGCCGATTGGGGCAACTAAGTAAATCAACGTCATGGCCACCAGGGTGCCGATCAGTAACAGGGTGGAGTAATTGAGTTGAGTAAAGGCCGTACGAGCCACCATTTTCCAGACAGTATCTAGGTCGGGATAGGGGCGCAGGCTGATAATGTCCGAGCCTAGTCCCAACCAAATGCGGCTTTTGCCATCTGGGGCATCGGGAGAGGGACTTTCTTTGACTTTGGCAGCTAAGGTGCAGTCGTCAATCAGGGCTTCTTTGAGGCAGCCCATGCCACCAATGCGCTGCAGGGCCGAACTGCGGATGAGGATACAGCCTCCGGCAGCACCGGCCATTTTCCGTTGGGGATTGTTCACCCAGCGGAAGGGGTAAAGCTTCATGAAAAAGAAGATGAAAGCGGGGATGAGGAACTGTTCCCAGGTGCTTTCGCAGCGCAGTCGCACCATGACAGACGCCATATCGAGTTGTTCGTCTGCGGCTAGCGAGGCCAAGCGTTTGAGGTTGAGAGGGTCATGTTGGATGTCGGCGTCGGTGAGCAGGATGTAATCGGGGTTGCCGTCTTGGATAGCGTATTGGGTGCCCTGTTCCATCGCCCACAATTTACCGGTCCAGCCGGTGGGTAAGTCTTTGCCAGAGAGGATTTCCAGTTGGCGATCGCAATTATTGAGGTTAGATACTTTATCTCCGATTTCATTTGCCGCCTGGCGGGCAATCTCCGCCGTACCGTCCGAGCTTTGATCGTCTACTAAGACAATTTTTAAGTCCCCTGGGTATTCTTGCAGCAGCAGCGCCCGTACGGTGGTGCCAATGGTTTCTGCTTCATCACGAGCGGGAATGACGGCATACACCGATGGCCATTCCGATGGCTCGGGGCGATCGTCTCTCAATTGTTGGTCGGCGGTCCAAAACATCCCCCGCAGGGTGAGCAGACCCACCCAAATGGCTAGCGATAGGAAGAGGACGCCGGTGATGATGCTTGGTGCGCCAAGTGCGATCGCGCTCATGCTCGTGCTCGGTATTGATGGGGCTGGGTTCTCGGATTCATCCGAATCTAGGTTTGGATGGCTCAAGAACTTACGGGAGTTCTACCGTTGGGTAGTGTTCACGGTCAACCTTACTCTGCCGACATTGTTAAGCAAATGTAAACTAGACGAGAGCTGACTGTTCAGCCCCAGGTGCAGAGGAGCGACCCGAATGCAGACTCAAGATAGAGCGATCGCCACCAAGAGCGTGGCAGAGACCATTGCCGCCAGCCAGAATTATTTGTTGTCGACCCAGTATGACGAGGGTTACTGGTGGGCCGAGCTGGAGTCGAATGTCACCATTACGGTAGAAGTGCTGCTGCTGCACAAGATTTGGGGCACCGATGTTGACCGCCCCGTTGACAAGATTGAAGCGTATTTGCGCCAGCAACAGAAAGACCACGGCGGCTGGGAGCTGTATTTCGGCGATGGTGGTGAGCTGAGCACGTCGGTGGAAGCCTATATGGGCTTGCTGCTTTGTGGGGTGCCGAAGGACGATCCGGCATTGCTGAAGGCGAAGGATTTTATTCTGGCCAGGGGTGGCATTGGCAAAACCCGCATTTTCACGAAATTCCACCTGGCTTTGATTGGTTGTTACGACTGGAAGGGACTGCCTTCGATTCCGCCGTGGATTATGTTTTTGCCGGAGTGGGGACCGTTCACCATTTACGACATGTCCAGTTGGGCGCGGGGCAGTACGGTGCCGTTGGCGATCGTGTTCGATCGCAAGCCGGTGTATCGGGTCGATCCAGTGTTCGACATGAAAGAGCTGTATGCGGAGGGCTACGAGAACGCCAAGTTTGAATTGCCCCGCAACAATGACTGGTCGGATATCTTCGTACATCTCGATAACGTCTTTAAGCTGGGGGAAACGCTGGGTTTGGTGCCCTTGAGGGAAGAGGGACTGCGAGAAGCCGAGAAGTGGGTGCTGGAGCGCCAGGAAGTGACTGGCGATTGGGGGGGCATTATTCCGGCCATGCTCAACTCGATGCTGGCCCTAAAAGCTCTTGATTACGACGTTCACGATCCGATTGTCGATCGCGGTATGAAGGCGATCGATAACTTTGCGATCGAGCACTACAACGACTATCACATCCAACCTTGTATCTCGCCTATTTGGGATACGGCCTGGGTGGTACGCGCGATGGCGGAGTCGGGTTGTGCCCCCGATCATCCTAAGTTGGTGCAGGCGGCTCAGTGGCTGATTGACAAGCAGATTTTGGATTACGGCGATTGGATTGTGAAAAATCCCAAGGCCAATCCGGGGGGCTGGGCGTTTGAGTTTGATAACCGGTTCTATCCCGATTTGGATGATTCGGCGGTGGTGGTGATGGCCATCAATCAGATTCAGATGCCGAATGAGGCACTGAAGAAAGGGTGCATCGATCGCGCCAATAGCTGGATGCAGACGATGCAGTGCAAGGCTGGCGGCTGGGGGGCGTTTGATATCGATAACGACGCTGACTGGTTGAATAGCCTGCCCTATGGCGACCTGAAGGCGATGATTGATCCCAACACGGCGGATGTGACGGCGCGGGTGTTGGAGATGGTGGGGGAATGCGATTTGACGATGGATGCCGGTCGGGTGGATCGGGCGATCGCGTATTTGAAGAACGAGCAGGAATCGGACGGGGCTTGGTTCGGTCGTTGGGGGGTGAATTATATTTACGGCACGAGCGGGGCGCTGTCGGCGCTGGCGTTAGTGAACCCTGAGGAACATCGGGATGCGTTGCTGCGGGGAGCGGCTTGGTTGGTGAAGTATCAGAATGACGATGGGGGTTGGGGGGAGACTTGCGATACCTATCGCGATCCGTCGTTGCGCGGGCAGGGGGATAGTACTCCATCTCAGACGGCTTGGTCGTTGATTGGCTTAATTGCGGCGGGTCATGCGACGGGAGGTTGGGAGCCGGATGCGTTGGAGCGAGGCATCAAGTATCTGATCGAGACTCAGCGCGATGATGGTACTTGGGATGAGGACTGGTTTACCGGTACGGGTTTCCCTCAGCATTTCTATTTGAAGTACCACTACTACCAGCAGTATTTCCCGCTGCTGGCGTTGGGTCGCTATCAGAAGGCTTGTCAGGACGTGGAAGCATTGGCTTAGCTTCGCCAACTTTCCAATCGTTCAAGAATCTGCAATCTTCTCAGGGCTGACAGCTTTCACACCAGCAAGCCCTGAGAAGTCCTTTGGGTTCAAGGTCAGAATGTGACTGATGTCAGAAGATATTGCTACGGCTGCTATGCGGGCATCGTGAGTTCGTTTTCCCTTGACCTGACTATCTGCCACAAGCCTCAGCCATGTGGGAAAAATGTTCTCCGTTTCTTGCAGCAGAGGAAACTGTTCGAGCAGTTGCACAATTTTCATGTGCGTTCGTTCTACCGACCAACCCAAGCCATTTGCTTCTGTCGGTCTTGTTGCAACCACCCAAAACTCAATCAGCACTTGACTGGTTAACCAACATTCATCTCCTCGCCCAAGGAGGAACGCGACAGCCTCAGACGCTAGTAGATGCTGACGGTCTGAAGAATTGACGAGACGCAAAAGAACGTTTGTGTCCAGAAGGTATTTGGCCACTACTCGTAAATACTGCCGCGATCGAAGGCTTCATCCGGTAAGCTTATCCCTGTCTCCGGTTGCTGGCTCACCCATTCTCTAAATTTCCGGGCTTTTTCCAAAGGAGAGCTATCCTTCCCAGAGGGGACAATGCTCTCGCCACCATGATTCACTGTGTTAGTGGTGGTCAATCCTGCCTTGCCATCCTCAAGTTCAGCAAGCAAGCGGCGTGCAATATTGTCCTGCTCTTTATGAGGCAGCTTGGCAATTTGCTCAAAGACTCTTTGAAGTAATTCTGTCATAAAGCGACAAGAGGCTGAGAGAAGTCCTCTTCCCCTCACATTTTAGCAGGTAGTACTTATCATGTAACTGTAGCTAAATGTTGACAGCCATTGCCGACACATAACTTTCCCTTGAGGTAGCCTTTAGTAAGAATACTAGCCCTCATGTGATTGAGAAATACTACGTGTTCATTATCCAATCCTAATACGAATACAAAAGACATCCCCTAAAATCATTGCATAGAAAAACTTACTCAAGAGCAATCCTCATCTTTAAAAATCGGAGAAAAATCAAATAGGTTTTTCTGTGGCGTATTGGGCAAGTAAAAATTGAAGCATGCATCTCTAACTTTATTGCTGAAGGCGTCAATCCTAAGCCTTCCCTTATATTTAGCACCAGTTGAGAATTTAAATATCTCAGGTTGAGTGTCACAGTCAAGACTGTCCAGCTTTTCTCCAGAATGCCATCCTGAATCACATCCATAGAAGAAAATCTGGTTTGCTATATAAAAACTCCTTGGTGGAATTGAAGTAGAGGAAATCAGTGCATAATTTGAATTATCAGTCAGGGGGGATTCGGTAATCCTGATATCTTTGATTCTATCGAGTTCTGCATCGGCAAAAAAATCAAGTTCTTTCCCATTCTGATCCCTTATAGTGAGGTAACTACCTTTTACAGACTTTAAGGTTGCACCATCATTTTGGACTGAAAAGCTCAAAAGCAGCTTGTCACTATCATTTCCTTGTAGTCTAAATTGTTCAGAGCTTATTACAGCGACACGGCTAGGAGGAAATACCTTAATCATGCCTTGCATAAACTCAGTTCGATAAAGTTACGAATAAAGATAAGCTTAGTGCAACAAGAGAAATGATATTGGAGATACTTAAGGCCTTTCTAACTCTAGATACAGATTTTGTCTGGCGTCGCATAATACAGAGGCTTATAAGTTAGAGCGCATGCAGAGAAGAAGTACCGAATAACCACATAATGAGTGAAGCAACATTTTTGATGGTTTTCAATTAAATCAACCTATAAGAAGTTGATCGAACTCGATGTATATAGAAATGATGTCAGAGAAGTCGGTTCTCGGAAGCAGATTCTAGTCAAAAAGAGCACCATATCGAACGAAATTAAGTGCTCTTCTCCAGATTGTTTGACTTGGCTGGGAGAAAAACTACTTCCCTCTCTCCGATCGCACAATCGAAATCAACAACCACACACCCAACACGCTTGCCGCCACAAACAACGCATTCCCCACCCAATACAACTTGCTAGTGGCATCCGGCGTCGCGATCGTCGCCGCCCCAATAATCAGCGCCCCAACCACAATGCTGAACGACAGCCGATTGGCCGAATCCTCTAAACTGCGGCGTAACCCATCCATCTGCCGCACATTCATATTCCACTGCAACGTCTCCGACGTTAGCCGCTCCAGCAATATCTCCATCTGTCGCGGAGACTGAATCGCCAGCGACTTGAAATCCAACATCATTTGTTAGGCAGTTGGCACCGGCCGATCGCCAATCAACCTCGACTGCAGCAAATCCGTAGACAGCGGCTCAATCTCCGCCACAAAATCAAAATCAGGATTAATCTCCCGCGCCACCCCCTCCAAATTGGCGATCGCCTTCGCACACAACCCCAAATTCCCCGGCACTCGAATCTCGTTCTTACGGGCCGTATCCAACACCTCGTAAAACATCTCGCCAAAATTGATCCGAGACAAACTCACCCCGGCATAGCGGCGCAACAGGCGATCGAAATCGTTCTGCAATCGAATCAACCTGACGGGAGCCTCCGGCGGCGACAACTGCAACACCAACTGAGCGCAGCGCTGCGGATCGAGCGTCGCGATCGCCAGCACAATCTCGATCAAAATTTCCTGTGTCTTCGGATCTAAACTCCCCGCCATCCCACAATCCAACAGCGCCACCCGCCCCTTTCCTAGATAAAAGAGATTGCCCGGATGCGGATCGGCATGGAAGAAACCATCCACACACACCTGCTGAAAAAATACTCGCAGTAGCAAGCGAGCGATCGCCTCCCGCTCCACCTGCGCATCCCCCCCATACGCCTCCCCAGAAATCGCCGCCTTTAAAATCGGAGTGCCTGCCACCCACTCCAACACCAACACCCGCTCCGTCGTCGCCTCTTCAATCACCCGAGGCACTGCAATCTTCTTGGAATCAAACCAACGACTGGTGGCCAACGACTCCCGAAACCGATTGGTATTGTTTGCTTCCCGCGTAAAACTCAGCTCCGCCTGCAACGACTGCGTAAACTCCTTCGCCAGCCCGACAATGTCGTAGCTCTGCCCAAAATCAGTCGTCGACGCCAACCGAGCCGTCAGCATAATCAAGTCCGTATCCCGCCGCACCAGCCGCTCCAACCCCGGCCGCTGCACCTTAACTGCCACCTCGCGCCCGTCAAGCAATCTGCCTCGATGCACCTGCGCGATCGACCCCGCCGCCACCGGCACCGGCTCCAAAGATTCAAAAATATCCGAGAGAGAGCGATCGCCATACTCCTCCCTCAGCAACTCCTCCATCTCCTCCCAATCCGACGCCGGCACATCTGCCTGCAACGCCGACAGCGCCTCGATATAACTAGCCGGCAACAAATCCGGTCGCGTACTCAGCAGTTGCCCCAACTTGACGTAAACCGGCCCCAACTCCACCAAAATATTGCGCAACACCGCCGGAGGCGGCAACACCGGTTCCCCAGCCTTCCCCCCCGTCAGCAACTGCCGCATATACCCCCAGCCATTCCGCAGAACAACCTCAACAATCTCCCCCTGCCGAGACGTTGTACTAGCCACCCGAGATAAAACACCCACCCCAGAAACCCCTTTCACCCAAAACTCGCTACCAACCTATCCCCCAACAACAGCCAATCCCTCAACTCCTCCACTTCATTTCCCGTTCCTCTTCTTTTTCCTGAAATTTACAACCTCCCTCTCTCCATTCACCCCATTCCCACCCTGCAACCCCTCACATATCCGCAGGTCCTCTCGGAGGGGTAGGAGGGGACGCGCCTCGTCCCCTGCTCGCGGGAGCGCGAGGGGGCGCGACCGCCCCTTCGCAACCTCTCACCCCAGAAGGCCACTTCTGATAACCACCTCTCCCCCAAAAACTCACAACCGCAGTACAGTAGTCATCGATCCCGACCGGAGCCCCAAACCATGCCCATCCCCAAAAACAGAACGATCGTCGAAACCACTAAAGCCCCCGCTCCCGTCGGCCCCTACAACCAGGCGATCGCTGCCCAAGGCTCCCTAGTCTTCACTGCCGGGCAAATCGCCCTAGACCCCGCCACCGGCCAAATCATCGGCAACGGCGACGTCGCAGCCGAAACTGAACAAGTCCTCAAAAACCTCTCCGCAGTCCTAGCCGCCGCCAACACCTCAATGGCCAATATTGTCAAAACCACGGTGTATCTCGCGGATATGAACGACTTCGCTACCGTCAACGAAATCTACGGCCAATACTTCCCCTCCGACAGCGCCCCCGCCCGCTCCTGCGTCGAAGTCGCCCGCCTCCCCAAAGACGTCAAAGTCGAAATCGAAGCAATAGCTTTAAGGTAATTTATTTGCAGGCTGACTCTTGAGATCGTCTGACAATTGGAAATTTTTTGCAGTCAGCCTGAGAGATGCAAAACAGGCTGACTCTTGCACTTACGATTTCTCCCTCCCATTGCCGTCAGCCTAAAAACTAACCAACATCCGGCAACTTCCCAATCTGAGCCTTCACCGACGCCGCCGACTCATGCAGCGCCTCTATCTCCGCATCCGTCAGCGTCAGCTCAATAATTTTCTCAACCCCAGCCGCCCCCAACTGAATCGGCACCCCCAAACACAACCCCTGCAACCCGTACTCCCCCTCCAAAGCCACAGACACCGGCAACGTGCGACGGCGATCGCGCAAAATCGCATCCACCATTACCGCCACAGATGCCGACGGCGCATAATACGCACTCCCCGTCTTCAACAACTTCCCAATCTCCGCCCCCCCCTGGCGCGTCCGTTCCGCAATCCGGTCAATCGTCTCCGCAGTCATCAACTCCGGCAGTGGTACACCTCCTACAGTCGTATAGCGCGCTAGTGGCAGCATTAGATCTCCGTGTCCCCCCAACACCATCGCCGATACATCCGCCGCTGACACCTTCAGTTCCATCGCAATAAACGTGGCAAACCGGGCCGCATCCAACACCCCCGCCATCCCCATAAACCGCTGACGGGGTAACCGACCCACCTGTCCCACCAAATGCGCCATTACATCTAACGGATTAGTCACCGTAATAAAAATCGCATCCGGAGCCTGAGCGATCGCCTGCTGTGCAACCTTCGCCACAATCCCAGCATTAATCTCTAGCAGGTCATCCCGAGTCATATTCGGGGTACGCGGACGACCGGCAGTAATCACAACAATGTCCGCCCCGGCCACCTCCGCGTAATCTTGAGTGCCAACAATCGAGCGATCGTGCCGCTCCACCGCCCGCGCTTCCATCAAATCCAGCGCCACCCCTTGCGGTCGCCCCTGCACGATATCCAGCAACACCACATCCGCCAGATTCGTTTCGGCAATCCGCTGGGCCAGAGTACTTCCCACTGCACCAGCACCAATTACCGCTACTTTCGAATGCTCAACCACTGCAATACCCCACCCAGCCAACAGAAAGAGTGAGGCCAGTTTAGCCCCGCAGACTGTTTTTGACCGCTGGTTGCACTGGCTCCCCCTCTGCTAACCCACCGAACTATCGCAACGGTTAGTCGTTATACGGATCCAACCAAGGTACTCGCCTAACAACTCTTTAGAAACATTTTTCAAAGCATGTAAACCTGCACGATTGAGACGGAATACCGTAACAATCGAAGGTCTATTGCCATCAGGGGCTAATCTCTTGCGGAAACATACCCAATCTCATGCTGAAACCCAGAGCCATGCCCAATCGATCTCTGGGCCCAAGCGGGTAACTTAACGTATAGGCTCTCCTGTAGAACCTCATACTCATCACCACATGCACGCATCATTACCATCACTTATTCCCTCTCAGCATAGGAGTGATCTATGGAGGCTCAGGAACTGTTACAGCAATATGCCGCTGGAGAACGAGACTTCTGTCGTGTCGATCTCAGTCGAACAGAATTAGACAGTGCTGAATTAATTGGCATTCAACTGGACTGGGCAATTTTGAATGAAGCCAATCTGCACAAAGCCATTCTGATGGAAGCCCATTTGAGCGGAACGGTGATGTACAGGGCCAACTTGTCAGAAGCTATTTTGACCGAAACAGATTTTTACAAAGCGAAGCTTCACCAAGCCAATCTCAGCAAAGCAATTCTCTACCGGGCTAAATTGCGTCGGGCCAGCCTTCGAGATGCCGACCTGAGGGGTGCGGTATTAGTTGAGGCCGATTTAACCGAAGCCGATTTGACCGGAGCCCAGTTGGATGGAGCACAGTTCTTCAAGACAAAAATGCCCAGTGGATACATTCGCCACGACGATGTAGAGCACCCCCCTCTGTTAGATAGCCTCGACCTGGAGGAAATCATCGGCTAGGTTCGAGTCCTGCTTGCCCATCGCTCAAATACCGGCGTGAGCCATGCCAAACGCCATCACCAACATCCCCAAAACCAAGAAGGGCTGAGCACTAGCCTGGTACTTGACGTCGTTTTCTACCGGGTTGCGCAAGAAATACATGTCCTGGAACACGATTTGGGGAATCACCAGGAAGACCAGAACCGTTGCCAGTAGGTGCTCGCCGACATAGGCCAAGAAGGCGGCCATGCCCAACTGAAAAATATCGATGGTGCTGGCAGAAAGCCAAGCGGCTTTTTCAACACCGAAGACGACAGGTAGAGACTGCAGGCCCAATTCGCGATCGCCCTCAACACTCTTAAAGTCGTTCACTACTGCAATTCCCAAACCAGCGATGCTGTAGATCAACGTCAGCACGATCACGGTGGTATTCAATTGACCGAAAAGGGCATGACCGGCCCACCAGGGCAGAGCAATGTAGCTAGCCCCCAATGCGTAATTCCCCAGCCAGCCATTCTGCTTCAGCTTAAGAGGGGGCGCTGAGTAGATGTACGCCACAAAGATTCCAAATACCGTGAGCGCCGTCATGATGGGAAAATCGTGACCGGCCCAGACATCCAACCCGATAGCAATTCCCAGTCCAGCTAACGCCAAGATCCAAATCTGAGCCACCACGCGAGTGAGCGAGATAGCCCCCGACGGAATCGGACGATAGGGCTCGTTAATGGCGTCGATCTCGTGATCGTAATAGTCATTCACCGTCTGGGTATACCCCGTCAGTAGCGGCCCAGACATCAACATGCAGGCCATCGACTGAGCAAAACATTCCCAATTCCAGACATATCCACCGGACGAGGCCGCCCCGCAAATCACGCCCCACATCAAGGGAATCCAGGTAACGGGCTTCATCAATTGCAGGTGAATTTGCCAGACGGAGCGATCGCTAACATCGGCTCCTTTCATACCCAGCATCTGGCGGGCACGCGAGCCTTTTGAATCAGCGGCATCCATTTCAGCAGTCTCTCCGTCAGCAGAACCTTCAGGATTGATGGATAGTTCCGCTTGAGAATCGGGGGTAACGGATTCAGACATAGGTTGTACGCGAGATGTAAGGGCTAGGTCAGCGGCAAGCACCGCTATTCCGGTCTAGGAATACCTATTCATTCTGCAGGATTTCGGCTCGAGCGCGAGCAGCAAGTTAACGAGCAATTAGCGAATATAGCGTTTGTCATTTCAGTGAAAACCAAGGCTTCTAATGGCCGTCAGGGTTAAACATAGCTGAAATGTCCGCAGTGGTATGGCCACTGCTATATGACAAAGCTTAATCGGCTTTCGCCTTGGCCTCCAACTGCTCCAGACGGCTGACTAGCTCTTGGTTGGTTTTCTTGAGGGTTTCCAACTCATTACGCAATTCTTTGAGAGAGCTATCAGAACCGGCTTTCTTCTGCACGCGAGCGATCGCCTCTGAGACCATCCGTTCCACTCGCCCGTCGCTGCTCTCTAACTGCTGCAGCACGGGAATCGCTTGGGTGGTATTCAACTGCCCTAAGGCGTTTACCGTAGAGACTTCCGTTAGGAAGAAGGTCTCCCGAGATAGCTCCCGCAAGCGTTCCAGAACTTTGGGATTTTCCCGCTCGGAGGCATACGCTCCTAAAGCGCGAATTGATGCCAATCGCAGCGGTTGAGGAACACCAATCTTGGTGTAGTCCAAAATCAGGTTGAGGGCGTCCTCCGATTCTTTCATTTCGGATAGACCACCAATCGCTCCCGAACGTACCACTTCGTTCCACCCTTCTTTGGTGGACAAAACGTACTGCAAAATCGCAATCGCTTCTCCCTCATCGACTTCACCATCAACAGCTTTACCGGCGATCGTGCCGATCGCTCTGGCGGCAGCGGCTTCCACGAGATAACTGGCATCTCCGGCCTGTAGAACTTGCGTCAAGCGGTCAAACGTGCGGCGAGTTTTGAATTTTGTCAGCCCAGAAATCGCAGCTTTACGGACGTGAGGATCGCGATCGTCCATCGCTGCCATCAATACATCGCTCACTTGGTCGAGGGCAATGTCCGAGAGAGCCGAGCACACCTGTACCTTCACCCCCCAAAAGGCATCGCTATCGAGGCAGGCTTGCAGGGCTTTGATGGATTCCAAATTCCCCTTCTTGGCTAATGCTTTTGCCGCATAGATTTGAGAGATGACATCGGGGGCATATAGCAACTGGGCTTTTAGCTCGGACACGGCATAAGTAAGCTGGACGGTCTTGAGATGGTGGTTGCCGTTGTCAAAGCAAACAAATTGAGGCTTGGACTCTAACGGAAAGTAAAAGCTTTGGTCGGCCTCGTGGATACGAACGGTAAAGTCCCTAATGGTTGCCCCGTCATTGAAGCCAAAGGCAATGGGAATTTTCAGATCGAACAGAGACTCTTTGGCTTGAGTTTGGGTAACGGTGACTTTCGCTAAATTGCTATCGCCATCCCAGCCATAGCCAACCTTGTAGTCGGGGTGGCCGCCACGAAATACGTACTGATCGAGCAGGGGCTGAATATTGATGCCAGTCGCCTTGTCGGCGGCACGCACCAGATCAGCAGTATCCACAGTCCCGTGCGCGTTGTCGGTAATCAGGGTTTGAACCGTCTTGGCAAACAGCTCGTCCCCCAACAGGCGACGCAGCATGTGATAGACACAAGCCCCTTTTTCGTAAATGTGGCGGTCGTAGAGCTCGATCGCCTCCTTGTATACGTTTGTCACCATCGGACGGCGATAGCGACCAGCATCCTCTGCCAGATAGCTACTCTGGTCGCTGTATCGGTTGTAATCAGCTCGTTCCTGACTGTAGGCGTGGTTCAACCACAGCGATTCGGAATAGGTGGCCATGCCTTCTTTCACCCAGGCATGGGACCAATGCTTAATTACAATCAGATCGCCAAACCACTGATGCGCCAGCTCGTGGGCCACCAAAGTCTCTGCCCGAAGGTTATCGATCGCCGCCCGCTCATCCAACAAACAGCGATCGGTCAGCAACGTCACAGACGTGTTTTCCATCCCCCCAAAGATGAAGTCATCCACACAGACTTGCGCGTATTTGGGATAAGCGTAGTCATAGCCAAAAGTCTTCGAGAAAAAGTCCACCATTTCTGGGGTTTTGCCCATCGTGATGCGCGCCTGTTCCTCCCGCCCCTTTTCGACGTAGTAGGTCACCGGCTTACCGTTCCATTCATCCCGCAATTCGGCAAAGTCCCCAATCGCCAACGCCACCAGATAGGAGGGGTGAACTTCTTGCTGACTCCAATGAAAGGTCTTTTTGCCGTCTCCCGTTTCCTTCACCTCGACTAACTCACCATTGCTAACCGCCGTATAGGGGTCGGAAACGGTTGCCAAAATTTCGGTGGTCGCCAATTGGCCGGGGTAATCGAAACAGGGGAACCAATAGCGAGAGTCCTCATCTTCTCCCTGCGTCCACACTTGCACGGGCTTATTGGGATAGTGCTCATCAGGAGCAATAAAGTAGATGCCCCGTTGCGGCTGACGGGCAGCATAAGCGATTGCCAACTCCAGCGGCTCTCCCACAGATGTAGCGGGCTCGAGGGAGATCATCAACTGCTCGCCATCGTAATCAAAGGCTTGCTCTGCACCGTTGCAATGCACGGCCTGAATCTCAAGATCGACCGCATCGAGGGTCACAGTCCGAATACCGTCGCGAATGGGGGTTAGAAGGGTAGTGCAGGTTCCTTCGATTTCTCGCGCATCGATCCGAACATCTAACTCCAAGCGAATGTGATTCACCTGACCTGGGCGATCGGGAGTGTAATGCGGGGTTGCACCCGGACGAGTAAACGACTTATGTTTGGACGCACCGTTTTTGGATTCTTCATCCAAACCGAATCCGCTGGAACCTAGTTCGCTAAGGGTGTTCAGGCGATTGAGGAGGGACATGGAAGTGCAGGAGTTTTATCGTACTTAGTTCAGGGTAACTCGGTGCTGCAAACCGTAGTGCGCCATACAACACACCGCGAGCCCAGATTGTCTCAATGCCATGTCCTCATACCGTCATTTAGGGAGTAGATTACATTCCGAGAGTAGATTAGATGGCTCGTTCGATTAGGGACTCTCTGACAGGACAACACGCTGCATGGCTTAATTGGAAACATCAGAACTGCAGGTCACAGCACATGGCAATTTCATCCCCGGGCAGTTGGCAAGATTGGGTCACAACTATCGGGTTCTTAAGTTTCACAGCCTTTGTGATGTGGCAAATCTTCTCTCGCCCAGGAAATTAGCCTGTCGCGCCGATACTAGTGACGGATACTTGCTCTCTCAAGCCGGCTACAACGCAGTCGAAGGTTGAGAATCCCCCCATAGCAAGGTGGACAGACCACTAGCGAGGGCTCTCTTCGTCATAGTCCACAGGAATTAATTCCTGATAAAACTCGAACACGTTGTCGCTGTTGGGGTCGATCTCCGCCCGCAGCCAGTGGACGTTAGGGGAACCAAATGTCTCGACCCGAGTAAAGTTGGCAATTTCTTCCCCCTCCTGACGGAGTGGCTTGTCGATTTGGAAGCGATGGGTGTCTCCATGCACCAGCACAATCGGGCGATTGTAATTGGCTACTTCCGTTTCCAGGGCCGCAATAAACTCGTTAAATCCCGCTCTCTCGGGCTCGTCGGGCTTTAGCTCGAATAGGGGATTGGCATGAATCGTCAGCATAAACCCAGCGTAGTTTCCCGCCTTGGCCCGCTCGAACGCCTGCTGCATCCAGACCAAATCGGCCCGATTACGTTCTCGAAACTCGGCATCATTTTCGGAATTGCGGCCAAAGTTATTGTTACTGCCCACTACGTGCAAGGTTGCGAACAAGACGTTGTTGTAGTCCCACAACACATTCTCACGATAGGTAGAAAATTTCAGGTCCGCACTCTGGCGTTCAAGCGTGAGGGAGGGAACGGCCATGCTGCGATCGCCCTCTGTAAATAGAGCCCTAACAAAATCCAGCCGTTCTAGGGCATCATACGAACCCGCTTTCTCTCGATAGCAGTCCGTCCACTCGTTATCTCCCAGCACGTAGATAAACGGCTTATCAAACGTCTCGAACAGTTGCTTGCGCTCCACAATCGCCGCATCCGAGCATTCCGTAGAGCCCGCTTTCAAATCGCCATCGTGAATGACGAAGGCCACATCCGATTGATTGACCGCCTCAATTAAGTCAAGAAAACGCTCTTCTTGAATCGGGGTATAGGGTAAGTCCCCTATCAAAGCGATCGAAAACGGTTCTGTACTGTTGTCTCCCGATGTTTCAGCAGCAGTGGCTGATAGTCCTGTCAGCCACCAGCCACCTGTCGCCAGCCAAACAATAACCAGTACCGGCAGAAACCAATGGCGCAATAGTCGACTCTTCCAACGGTTCACGACATTACCTCTCAATTCAGCCCGGTTCCACTCAGCCCTGACGTTCATAGCAACCATTCCCACCGGGAACTTACATCGAAAAACCAGAAATACAAGCGATCTGACAATAGCCCGCTTAACATGGCAATCCGCTGTAGGATCTGGAGCTTAGCCTCAGCTAAGACCCTAGATTTGCAAAGAAACAGAGCAATGAAGCTCTCAACAGCAGATTGCCGATCGCTATCTGTCGTTCTGTTTCAGGTATAGCGATGGGAAGAAAATCCGACAGTATTAACGATCGCACCCTCCATAATTCGTAACCCAATCAGCAAGATGCCCCCTGGACTCCGCAAATCTAGCCAAAAGGCTTGAGTTTAGGCACGAGCGCTCCATTGTTCTGGCGTAAAGGTCTGAAGCGCAAGTGCATGAATTCCCGATTGCATTTCATCCGCCAACACCTCGTAAACCAGACGATGCTGCTTCACCATGGTTAACCCAGCAAATTTAGGCGATACCACCACCAACCTGAAATGACTCCCCTCCCTGGCTCCCACATGACCGGCATGCAGGTGGCTCTCATCAGCGATCGCCGGAACAGTTGCTTCAAGCTGAGTTTCGATTTTCTGGGCGATTGTTTCCGTTGTGATGTCAGACATAGCGCTCTGTGTGATCGATAGAGAAAAACAAGAGGTTCAGCCAGCATTGTATTCGCGCATCCCGAACGGCGTTCCCCCTCCCTCCCGAAGCTTTCTTAACACTCCCCTACGCTCGGCACCGTCTCTGTCAGTCCATCGATATGTTCGAATCCGAGGGCGCTGGTGCTATCTGTACAGAGAGAGCGACTCGGATGGCAATCTAGTCGATTCTAGGCAGAGTCAGAAAAGAGATATGACTGCCGCCAAAGCCGTCTTCCGACAAGCACTGGAAGTAGCCGAGCAGCCAACCCGAACAGGTGGTTACTGATGGACTGGCATCTTATCCGAGAGCGATCTCTGAAGAACTGGGAACCGAAGTTGGGCAGGAGGTTAGGGGCTGCCAAGGGAATCCTGTGGAGCAGAGCCATCGTCCTATCAAGGCCAGATACTATCCCACTCTCGGCTTTGGAGCGTTTGATTCAGGCAAACGGATGTGTGAGCCTTTGACGAACTGCATCAATACTTCAGGCCCCGACAAAAGATGACAGAATCCGTGTGCTTATCTGAACAGAGACGAACTTTTCGTCAACGAGCTCAGGAACTAAAGTCCTTATTCACAGCTGCTTAAGCTTATTCAGTGTCAGGAGAAAAATGGCTCACTCAACAAGTTCTATTTAGAGATCTCAGTCCTGGCACTTTCTTTTAGGAAGGCGCTATTGATGGGCTTTGGCATTTCAGTACTTGAGTGTAGCGACTCGAAGGATCGTCTATGGGTAGAGTAGCCAAATTTTTCAGGGAACCTAGGGAGAATCGTTATAAGTTCTATTTGGAGATCTCAGTCCTGACAGGGTTTTTCAAGGCTGCTATAGTTAAGGCGTACGCGATAATGTACAGTCATGATCGTCAACGCTACCGAGG
>JBFRWD010000115.1:0-50340 GCA_051439425.1 Synechococcus sp. | reverse complement strand
GACCCCCCACTCGGGTCGCTAGCCCTACTACTTTGGCTAACTAAGGAGGAGCCGTGTGCTGGGAAACTCGCATGCACGGTTTTGAATGGGAGGCGGAGCGGGTAACTGCTCCGTCGACCCCTAATCTATTTCTGTACAGGTAATTGCTCCTATCAAGCTGAGCCTGAAAGGATGACGAGCTGTGAACCACAAGCTGCGGATTTAATCCGCAGCGACGCTTATTGTCTCTGCGTCTCTGGCTATCTCCTTCTTGTGTGTGTTCTTACTGTTGTTGACAATCACCACCGAGCACGGTGCATGATGCATTACGTAGTTACTGACACTCCCCACCAGTAATTCTTTAATGGCATCTAAACCGCGCCGACCGATGATGATCGCATCTGCATTCCAATTCTCAGCAATCTCGCAAATGGTTTTTCCCGGCTCACCAAACTGATGGCTGTACTGAACTTCTTCGACTACTGCCTGCGGTGCTCGTTCCGCATATTTACGAACCGCCTCTGACGTGCGATCGGCAAACGACTTGAGAAACTCCACCCCTAGCTGGTGTAACTCCGCTGACCGCTCCATAATCAACGACAGATTGGGCATATCGCCCCCTAAGGACATCCCCTCAAACAGAGACGTTACGTTCAGCAACATAACCTGTGCGTCCATCGCCTCGGCCAATGCGACCCCTTCCTCAAATACCACTTCGCTCAATTCAGATTTGTCTAGAGCAATCAGAATTCGTTTCACGGTTCTCTCCCGCTAACGCGGTATCCACACCTTGAGTCTACGAAGTTATGTTAGTGAAACCGTGAGGGCAATTTTCGGCAGTAAGTATGGATTCACCCACAGCCCATTGACGGAGTCTAAACGTTTCGGCAAATGCAGGATAGGGGAACGATCTCGCCAGGAGCATTGCCAGAGGTTGAGGTTGTCATTGAGCAGTTAATTGCGTAACTGCAGCTCCACAAGAAGTCTGTTTCTCCACATTCAGCGTCTCTAAACAGGGGTGTCCTGCTGAAAACGCCTCCCCCCCAAGAGAACTAGAGCAATCGCCACCAATCCTAATAACATCCATTCCTCCGGTTCAGGCACTCCAGTTACAGTCAGGGGGTCGTGAGGCTGTTGCAGGGTTTCTTCACCCGATTCAACCTCGCGATCGAACCGATCTGACGCCTCCTCAGCAGCATCCAGATCCTCCTCTTGCCGGTCGTTCACCAACACAATCATGGAGGAGTAAGGTGTTACCACTTCGTAGGTTTTGGCAATATCGTGCAAGCGATCCAACTGGGCTAGTTCTGAAGTTCCCTCCGTGCGACTCAATCCCAGAATGAGTTGTCGAGCAGCGATCGCTGCAAATCCGTCATCAGAACTATCGATCGTGCCAGCCGGAATGCTTGCCCCATCCAGGTTTTCGTAGTTCTCGGGAGTCAACAGCCACGAATAATTATCAATCCTAGGCAATAGCGTTGCCGATCCTGGAAGGGCAGACGATTCAGAGTGAAACTCCAGCAAAGACAGTACTCCAACCAGATCGGTAGCCACTCCTCCCCGACTGGTCTGAATCATCTCTAGAGTGGCGTCATCGTAAGCCGCTGGTAATGCTCCACCCAAGTGCCAAATGCAGATGGGCGCTGAAGGTCGATCGTCAAACGAGCGATCGCTGGCCAGCTCGTAACTGCCTTCATCGGTGATGACCAGCACGGCATCGTAGTTTTGCCCCACGTTCATTTGCTGAAAGCTAGCCAGCATATCTTGGAGTTGGGTCGTGCCGTAATTCACCACCCGTCTGGCATTAAAGTCCCTCAAGTTCTCGATGAGTCCAGCATCCTCTCGGTCAAATAGGTACAGATCCGCATCGTTATTGCCCAGATTCGCCGGCCCAAACTCGCGAGTTAACCACTCGAACACCTGAAGTTCTTCGGCTTTGTGAGCCTCCATGCTGTAGGAGCGATCGAGCAAAATGGCTATCCGGAAATTGGACAGCAGCCTTTCTCCTCCATCCAGGCGGTTGAGGGGGAAGGGGGTGGCGAAAACCTTATTGCCATTCGAGAAGTTCACCATATGAGCTTTTGGCTCGAATGCGGTTGTGGCCGGTACGGATTCTTCCAGCCAGCCATCCACAGTCGTGTTAGCTGGGCTAACGTACCCCGGCCTTGTGCGCTCTGTTTGATTCGACCAAAAAACATTACGATGTTCGATTAGTCTGGGTAGCGGCCACCCTTGCCCTTCCTGCAGCACCCGATAGGTCATCCACAAATGCAGCTCCGGTTGCTCCTCCTCTCCCACCTGTTTGGCAGGAATGGGGAAGGCTCGCAGTCGATATTGTCTCGGCCCCACTTGCTCTAGCAAGGCGGGGTCTACCTGTCGACTGACTTCCTGCTGATATACCTGCTGTGCGGCCCCTCGCGGTGACACCCGAAATTCAAACCGTTCGTCTAGGCGATCGCTATTTCCCAGCCAAACCCCCGTTATTACGGCACTCTCCGGCAGCGAGAAGGAATAGAAAATCTCTTCATCTTGAAATGTCTGGTTCTGATACTGCTCGTGCAGCTCCACTTCTGCCCAATCACCATGCTCTTCAAGCAAAATATCTTGTTGTTTGAGCAACACTAGCTGGCGATCGATATTGATTAATCCAGCTTGAGCTTCTTCTCGGTTAAATGTCGATTGCAAGGCTTTGCGAATCGCTTGCCGCTCCCCTTTTTGGATGGAAGTGTCGAAAAATTGGGCGTACAGCTTCTCTGCTTGTTCCACATCTCCACGAGAGCCGTCATAGAGAAACGGTGCCATCAATTCGTTGTACGCCTGTTGCAGTCCCGTGCTGATACTTTCCGGCAACCCCATGTAGAGATGGTATATGGCAAAAATATGATTGTTCTCGGCAGTGGTGCTCAAGTAGCGGTAGGACGATAAATAGGCATGCCGCAGACCCTTCCGAATCGTACTGGCTTCGGCGAGGACCTCCTGTCGTTCGGCATCGGTTTGCGGGGGAGTGGCGAGCAATTCAAACGCAGTGGCTGCGGGCTGCTGTTGCAGTAGAAAACAGGCGATCGCCCCAGCAGCCGTCGCCCCAACGATCCCTCCCCATGCCGAAGCGCGCCCAAACCGGCGAGCAAATTGTTGATAATTTTCCCCGCTCTGCCGCACGTAAAGCCAGCACATGGCTACGGGCATCCCCAGAAATAGCGTGGCGGAAAACCCAAACAGAATTAGCGATAGAACAGTCCAAATGCCTCCATACCGAAAGGCATTCCCCAGGACGTTCAGCCAGTCTAGCGAGATTGCCCCGAGCACCAGCCACAGGGCCAGCGGCACCACATAAAACAGCAACACTAAACTGGAATAGGCTCCCACCCAAAACACTGCTGTTTGGCCGGAAAGATTGAACCAAGCTCGTACAGGGTGTTCGCTTTTCACATCGGCCTGCTGCCGCCACAAGCTGGTCAAAAAAACCGCGATCGCCAGCAATACCGTGAAGACGACGATCGATGCTCCTGCCGGTAATTCTCTCAACAAGAATAGGCGCACGAGACAAAGCGAAAATAGCGGAGCCTCCACACCATAGAACAAGCGCCACAACTGACGGGTACTTTTACGGAACTTGATGATGCCGAGTACGGTACAGACCACGGGCACGGCCAATAGTCCGGATAACGATAAAGCAATCGAGTAGGGAACTGCTCCTGCGATTAGCCCTTGAAATAAAGGCACACCAATAGCCGGCAAAATCCCCGCAAACACAATTAGCAGGAAGATCGCATTCCATCCCCAAAAAATTAAGTGAGTGGCGATTGAACGCAGCCGTTGCAAACGGGTCATATGAGCATTTACCTTCTTGCGAGCGGGACGTGATAGTGAAGAGTCGCCATATTAAAACCATTCAGAATTCGCAGCATTTAGCTGGGTAAAGAGTCGGGCGCAGAATGGCTCGGGATAAAGCTGTCAGCGACTGCCGACCGGATAGTGGCAGTTAAAGCTCGTACCTCTTCATCGCTGGGCGCTAGCGGGCGATCGAACAAAATAGAGACCATTGTCCAGGGGGTATTGCGGTGGGTAATCGATTCTACGAACCGGGCCATGAAGTCATCGGTCGTGCCCTGAGGAGATTGGAACCAATAGGTGGCGGATAGGGTACCGTTTTCCAGCGATAGCCAACGAGCATCAAGATGTTCGGCAATCTGCTGGTGCGTCATGTCGTCTACGTCAAATCCATTGCCAGCAAAACACAGTTCGGGAGGGTGATGGGCCTGCCAAGCATGGCTGGCCACCACTAACATCGACCCGCTCGTTCCATCCCAGTCAAAGCGCCATTTTTCGGCAATCGGGAAGGTGGAATGTTGGAAGAATTGTGTTTC
This sequence comes from Synechococcus sp., assembly GCA_051439425.1. Classification (GTDB taxonomy): domain Bacteria; phylum Cyanobacteriota; class Cyanobacteriia; order Thermostichales; family PCC-7336; genus PCC-7336. Next base: position 45,994 of record JBFRWD010000115.1, on the reverse strand, counting down.
TATTTGGGTCAGTGGAAGCGAAGTGGCATGTAGCTGTGGAGGGAGTTGGATGGCTGTGATTGTGGTGCTGGGCATCGGAGGAGTCACGTGGTTGCTTGCCACAGCCAAAACTGCTAAGACAGCAACCAAGCCCACTTGCCATTTTGCTGAAGGGTGACGCACTAAAAACTGTTGAGTTGAATGCAGGTGTTCGTTCTCAACACGATCGCTCTCTCGCTTGGGAACCCACTGCAGAAACAGCCAACCCAACCCACAAGATATACAAAATCCGATGAGCCCTAACGGTACGTGCAACATCTCGGCAAACTGGCGGGTATTCAGACCGTGAGCCAGTAAAACCAGCAACAATACCCGCACAGCATTGGCCCAGAACAGCGCCACAATCGTTCCAGAAGCCGCCATAAGCCACCTCAACCCCAGTTGCCGATGCTCTAGCCAAGTCACTAACAACAAGAACAAGCTACCCGTCCACAGGCTTTTCAAACCGCTGCAGGGTAAATCAACATGGGCAATCCCGTTCTCCAGCACAATAATGTCATTGGCAGATACTGCCGAAAATTGCAGCAAATGCATGGCTTGCTCGACGAAATGCGCAGTCAAAACGCGGGCAGGAATGCCCAAACCCGTTTGAAATTGAGTGCTGAAGGGAAGAACGCAGGCCAGCAAGATGGCAGATACTACCCCTTGCTTCCAAGCAGTGGATTTTAGAAACAATCCCAGCAACCCGTAGGTCCCCAACACGAACAGCGCTAATTCAAGCTGAGGAATATCCGCCCAGCTTTTAACTGCAATGGTGGAAGAGAGCGCTCCGAGCATCACCACAAGGGGTAGCCACTGAACTTGAGGGCGCGTAACAACCTGTCGTTTCAGCCTTGTAAGTGGGCGATTGCCCATTAAAGAAAGCGCCACGCCCCCCACAACCCCCAGGGCCAAGCCGAGATTAAGTAAAGAGGCAGACTCAACGGTAGAAGCCAGCCATTGGAGGGCAGAAGCATTCGCAAATCCCCAAATGCCAAATAGGGATATTGACGTTATCCAAGCTGAACCACCCTGTTGCCACTCGGCATCGCGTTTCATTGCACTTTGCACGGTCACTCCTTCAAATGGTCACTCCTTCAAATGGTCGTGCCCTCAGGCTGCCATTCCGCTGAACGGTAACGCCCTCAAGATATGGATGCCCAATCCAAGCGCGATCGCTATTTGATGCGGCAATGCGACCCATTGCACACCAATACACTCCCCAGTCAACCTATCGAATACCCTTCAACGCTTGAATGATGATTTCTACGGTATATCGTCCATGGTTCCGTTATTGCGAATAGCCACCATTGACGAACCTCTATGCAAGTCTCAATAGTGAATCTAGCTTCTCTGTTTTCAACAGAATTCTCGCTCGACAGAAGGGGAAGCCCTCCTTCATTACTAGTTATTCTGTAACCTAAGCATGCCGAACTAAGCGATCGACTTTACAGACCTTCTTCACTTTTAGGACTTTTCACTACCCAGCATCCGTGTAATAATTAACAAGTGATAACACGGATTTTTCTCTTGTTGTCAATCCTACTTACGTTTGTCTGTGTGGAACCCAAACCTACAATGACGAATTTCGCCGCCAGTTTTAATAGTAGCGGGAGCTTCTCCTCTGCTAGCAGCGTATCTGTAGCTGACAGAAACTACGCCCATAAGGTCATACAATCTCCGTTGGTTCAGCGTCTCTCTGCTGCTGGCCTCGCATCCTTGACGATGTCCGAAGTCTGCCGCTTGGTACAGGAATGGAGGTGTGTAGGAGGCAGCTTTGCAGACGTTTTGGCACAGCGCATCCAAATTCAGCCTCAAACCATCCAATTCTTTTCTCAAGCCGATCCCATCCCTGCTAGTGGTCGGCGGATTGGTGATTATCTTGTTGCTGCGGGGTTAGTGACTCAGCTAGCCATCCACCAAACTCTTGAGGAATTGCAGAGCAAGGGACAGCACCAACTCCTGGGTCAAGCCTTAGCCGATCGCCACCATATTTCTCACCAAACGGCCAATTACTTTGCAGAGACCTACACGACCCCTCTGCAGGTTAGTTCCGCTAGTGGTCGCGGTACTGATGGTCGTAGTGCCGATCTCGCGAACTCGGACTTCAGCAATTGTTTAACCAGCTCTTGCCAAAACCGTCGCCGATCGCTGGATCGTTTTTTCCAAACTGCCGCCGACGCTGTTGCTTACTCCCGCAGAGTCACCCCAAAAATACGCAAAGAAGCCGCTGAGATGTTGGAAGCCTATCCCACCAACAGCAAGGTGAAATATTGGTGTGCACGTTTGGGCGTGTCTCAACGGTAGGTATCTCCAATCAATTGGCACAGTCCAGACTGAGTGATTGGCTAAAATCCGGTATTTATAAAACGGTGTCTGAAAGACTAACTCATAAACGCTGTATCGCTATGCTGTTAGTCTCCAATACCAAAGAACCTCTCGCCAATAGGCTGCGAGAGGTTCTTTGGTATTGCAATCCACTGTAAGGTCTAGAGTCGGGAGACGGCTCAAAGCCTTAATCCTCAAGGAGAAATGATTGGAGAACTCTCCATAGTGAATAGCTAAATGCCATGGCGGCAGTATCTGCCGACATGCTAATCAAGCACGAGTCTTCGTCCGAGAGGCTGAATCGGTCGAGCATTGTTGCCGACAATCCCCGCAAAACGTTCTACCTGCTGCGGTGAAACCATCATCGGTTGCTTCATCACAATCCAATTGATTGATTCAGAGCAGGGGGGAGTTGTGAGAGAGCCGACATATCGATAGTTCTCTTGAACGGTGTCAGGCAAGAACTCAGCGACGTTGACCTCAATCTCTTCTGCGTCGGTACCCTGACCGGTATTCAAAGGAATATTGTTCCAAATAGGCTTCAGGCTGGCGTTGTCATTATTGCCAATGGCAAACAGGATAGCGACGACAGCCAATTCACCGGTATCGGCATTTTGGTGAACGAAATGAGCTTCCATCGGATACCTGCGACTGTTGACAGTGTGCTCGCTCGGATTGTGGAAGTGGAATTGTAAGAGGTCGTAAATCTGGCCATTCAGGGTTAAGGTGCTGCCGGGTTCGGAGTTGATTTGAATGGTACGACCGCTATTCACAATGTGGAGCGGAGTTGATGTGTAGTGGAACTCCAGTTCTGTTAACTCAGCATCAATTGCAGCGTGAAGATCGATCGGAGATTGCTGAGTTCCGGTGGCGCAGGTTGAAAATGCTTCAGTCAATTCTCCCCAATGCTCGGGCCCCGAGGCTCCTTCATAAGTCCATCTCGGGGCATTTGGGGAGGCGAAAGTATGGCCAGGAAATGCGATCGCCCCAATTAAAATGCAAACCCCAAGAACAACACCAATCGAGATCTGGATGGAATGACGAACGGACTCCGATGTGGGCTTCAACTTCAGCTTCGGAGCGTTTAGGGTTCGTGCGAGATCGAACGCTTTGATGAAGACGTTTTCTCGCCATGACGGTATTCGCTTGTTATGTCTCGAATCGTCGTGCATTCAGGCAGTATAAAGCTCAACGCCCTCAGCAGATTGAATCTGCCCCCAGCAGCACGGGGTACAACCTACACCCTCAAAAAGAGAAGCCCGAAAAGGGCTTCTCTTTGACAATAATGAGTATCAGTTAACGGAGTCTCAGTTGGAATCGTGTTACCAACGACCGTTGTACTGCTCGGTGTCGAGAACGTCGTACTCCCGTTGAATCAAACCGCGCTTCCACACATCAGTGTGGGTACGTTGATTTCCAACCTCTGCCACCCGGTGGGTACCGTCAGCATTGGTTTGAATCACAACAGTGGGGCCGTGGGGGTTGGCATTGGCTGCACCAACAAACGACAGCGAAGCGATCGCGGCAGCACAAGCCAGAGCTAATTTGCGACTCATAAGTCACCTCTGGAGTGAATGGTTTAAGGGGCTCTGAGAGCCTGACAAGCGGGATTTAGCGAGCGGTCTGAACGATCGCCAGACGAGCAGCTTCAGATTGGTCGATGGCTGCGTTAACGGAAGCGGGAACGCAGTTGGTGGTTTCCATCGATGCGTGCATGGCTTGGTAAACGGCATCGCGATCGCGGCTGTAGGTGCTGCTCAGCTCGGAGGAAATTGCACCCGCGTTAGCATCGTGCTCGGCCAACAACCCTTCAACTTTGCTGAGGTGGAAGTACATGTCTTCCAAGTCTTCTTGGCGAGTGGATACTTCTACGGCAGAAATGGCGCAGAGAGTGCGGGCCATTTGGCTGTTTTCGCCCACGCCGATGCCCTGAAGATCGTCAGACAAACCGGTCGCCATATTGGTCGTCTGTTGAGAATCTCTGAACATGGCAGCAACAGGGGCGTTATTTTGACGCACCGCTTCTTGGAAATTCTGCTCGCGAGCCTCGATAAAGCGAATGGAAGGATTTTGGATGGTACCGGAGGACACCCCTGCCTCTAGAGGAGCCGCGATCGCGCCACCTGCAACAGCGAAAAATCCTAACATTGAACCCGCAATCAGATGCTTGACGTTCATCGTTTCTTTCCTTGTTTGTGATGAAGATCTATTCCGATGGCCAAGCAGAACGTATGTCCACAAAAAATTGCGAGCGGCCAAGATTTGGCATCTCTCGCAGAATGGTTTTGCAGATATCTAATATGTTTAATTGATACGCACGAGACTCTCGACTTGATAAACAACTCGTAGAAACTATCGTGCTGTATCAATTCCCTCAACCATAACGATTTCGCTAGCTGATTGACTGCCTATATCGTCAGGTGACTCTAACTATGAGGTTGCCATCGGAATATTTTGAACTAGAGAGCAAGTACGCGAGCACATCATGTTCTCCGCCTGCTCTTCTGGAGATACATTACCCACACTCTCCGCTTTCTTACATCTCTGTAAAATTCTGATAAACATTGTTGGGGTTTCATGAAGAAACGAACTCAAGATTTATTTGCCACTTCCTAAAGCAAGTCTCTTCATCGCGTTTTTGAATGAACCACACCCAATTGCTCGGTGTTTACGCTTAGTCAATCAATGGGTATAGAGAAATTACTTATGAAAATTCTGATTGACAAATAGCCGCCCGATCTCGAATCTGATTCAGTTCTTCTGTAGATATTTTATTTAAATTTGCTAACACAAGATTCATGCGGCCATTCACTTTCAGCTTATCGCGATGGCGATCGAGAAAATCCCAATACAAGGTATTGAACGGACAGGCGTTATCTCCAACTCGTTGTTTACGATCGTAGGCGCAACTCTTGCAATAATCGCTCATTTTATGAATGTAGTTGGCTGATGCGGCATAGGGTTTCGTCGCCAGCAGTCCTCCATCGGCAAACAGTCCCATCCCCAACACGTTCGTTTGCATCACCCAGTCGTATCCGTCAATGAAGGCAGAGTGAAACCATTGCTCCACTTCTTGGGGGGAGAGTCCTGCGATTAGAGCGAAATTGCTCAACACCATAAGACGTTGAATGTGGTGAGCGTAGCCAGTCCGCTTCACCTGCGTCAGTACTTGCCTGAGGCAGTTCATCTGGGTGTCACCAGTCCAAAAGAAGTCCGGTAGCGGAACCGTGTGGCCAAACCAATTGTGCTGGCCATAGTCGTCATCCACGTAGAAATACAACCCTCGCACATATTCCCGCCATCCCAACACCTGTCGGATCAGTCCTTCAACGCTATTGAGAGGCAGTTGGCGATCTCGATATGCTCGTTCAGCCGCGCGAATCACCTCTAATGGCTGCAGCAACCCCAGGTTGAGATAGGGAGAGAGTAAGGCATGCCAGAGAGTGTCTTGACCCGTCACCATCGCATCTTGATAAGGGCCAAACGTGGTTAATCTCTGCTCGATAAAGTCATCCAACACCTGCAGTGCCTGCTGGCGGGTCACGGCCCACCGAAAGGGCTCCATATCTCCATAGGTTGAAATAGTCTCGGACTCAACCCGGTCCATCACCGCGCGAGCGATCTCATCGGGGTCAAACACCAGCGGTGCGGGGGGATTCAGCTGCCCCTTGGGTGGCTTGCGGTTGGACTTATCAAAATTCCACTTCCCACCTTCTGGCTCTTCTTCATCCATGAGCACATCAAATCGCTTGCGGCCCTGACGGTAAAAGGTTTCCATCAGCAGGCTCTTGCGACCTTTGGCCCACTGGCTGAACTCTGCATCCGTCCACAAGAAGTGGTTGTTGGGCACCAGGGTGAGAGTACAGGGAAGATCGAGAGATTGGAGAAAGCGAATGAAGGGGCGATCGCTGGGGGTCATCACCAGTAAATCGGTGATGCCTTCGGACGTAATCCACGCCTTTAATGGGGATTCAAAGTCATCGCAGATCTTGTAAGTAACCGGCCAGCCATCTTCCCGTAGTTCTGTCGCAAAGTGGCGCATGGCAGACCACACCAGTACCAATTTCTGACGGTGGTAGGGACGCTGTCGGGCGAAATTAGCTGACTCGATCGCAATAACCGGAGTGCATGCTTTATTCGCTGCACGCCGCAACAGGGCCGCCTGCCCAGCCCATAACTGATCCCCCAGAATCCAAACTCCAACCGTCATGACACTGCCACCTCTGCAAACACCCAGGAAACATCGCATTGCATCTGAGTTCTAGCTCCCTTATGTCATTCATAATATTTACAAAAGTTAACTATTAAGGTTTACCGTAAGAAATCGCACCCCCTGCAAACATCTCTACTCGAACCTCCAATCCTTGGCCATGCCCAAAAATCGCATTCTCCTCTGGTTCCGCAACGACTTGCGCCTGCACGACCACGAAGCCTTGTACGAGGCAATGAAGCAACAGGCAGAGATTGTGCCGGTGTACTGCTTCGATCCGCGTCATTTTGGTCAGACTTCCTATGGTTTTCCGAAGACTGGGGCGTTTCGAGCCCAGTTTTTGCTGGAGAGTGTGGCGGATTTGAAGCGATCGCTGCAAGCGAAGGGCAGCGATCTGATAATTCGTGTTGGTCAGCCAGAAGAGGTGATTCCGACGTTAGCCAAACAGCTAGAAGCAAAGGCCGTTCACTATCACGAAGAAGTCACTTCGGAAGAGCTAGCCGTCGAAGATGCCCTAGAAGCGGCTTTGATCTCCATACAAGTAAAGCTGGAAGCTTTTTGGGGGGCGACACTATACCATCCCGACGATCTGCCTTTTGACGTGCGGCGGATGCCGGAGCTATTCACTAACTTCCGCAAACAAGTGGAGAAGAATTCTTCGCTGCGGCCCACATATCCCACTCCAAAGAAATTACCTCCGTTACCGGCGATCGCGGTGGGGCAACTGCCACAGCTAACAGATTTGGGGCTAGAGGCTCCTATCAGGGACGATCGCGCTGTTCTGGCATTTAAAGGAGGGGAGACGGCGGGAAAGGCACGGTTGAAGGAATATTTCTGGACTCAAAACTGCCTGAAGGATTACAAGCAAACCCGCAATGGAATGTTGGGGGCGGACTATTCATCTAAATTCTCGGCATGGTTGGCGTTGGGCTGTCTCTCACCCCGCTGGATTGCGGAGCAGGTGGAGGAATACGAAGCTCAGCGGGTGCGAAATGACTCGACCTATTGGCTGATTTTTGAGCTGATTTGGCGGGACTTTTTTCGATTTATTTGCGAGAAACATGGCGATCGCATCTTCTATCCCTCTGGTTTGCAAAAACTACATATCCCCTGGAAAGAGGACTGGAGGCGGTTCGACCTATGGAGAGAGGGGAAGACAGGGTATCCGTTGGTGGATGCCAATATGCGGGAGTTGGCGGCGACGGGGTTTATGTCCAATCGCGGGCGGCAGAATGTGGGTAGTTTCTTGACTAAGAATCTGGGCATTCACTGGAAGATGGGAGCGGAGTGGTTTGAGTCTCTGCTGATTGACTATGACGTCTGCAGCAATTGGGGGAATTGGAACTATACAGCGGGAGTGGGAAATGATGCTCGCGGGTTCCGTTATTTCAACATTCCGAAGCAAGCGAAGACTTACGACCTGAAGGGGGACTACGCGCGCCATTGGCTCCCCGAACTGGCGCAGGTACCGGGAGATAAGGTGCATCAGCCTGAAAAGCTAAATGCGGAGGAGCAGAAGCGGTTTAACTGCCAGTTAGGCGTGGATTATCCGAGACCGGTGGTGGACTTTTTTAGGTCGGTGAAGGCAAATGAGGCGATCTACGATGCTTCAACCGGTCAGGTCAGTCAGCCAAACAATAAACGATCGCGCCGGTACAAGCGCTGAAGCTGTTGAGGAAACGGATGCTGTTGAGTCCTGCATTGACAAGCTCAAACAGGACGCCTAACCCCCAAAGCAATTACTGCTCAGTACCTAGCCCAGCCACCCCAGTCCTTGCTGAACAATGAATGCATTGGCGATATCGATGAAAAACGCCCCCACCAATGGCACCACAATAAACGCCTGAGACGAGGGACCGAAGCGCTCTGTCACGGCCGTCATATTAGCGATTGCGGTCGGTGTTGCCCCCAGTGCCAATCCCGCATAGCCAGCCGAAATTACTGCCGCGTCGTAGGTTTTTCCCATCAACTTAAACACCACAAAGAGGGTAAATACAGTGATGGTGATCAACTGGCCGAACAACATAACCGCGATTGGTCCTGCCAAATCCACCAACGTCCACAGCTGTAAACTCATCAGCGACATCGCCAAAAACAGGCCCAACGTTACTTCTGAAATCAATGACATAGAAGGCGTGTTTGCGGGCCAAGGCATTCTCTTAAAGACGTAAGGTATCGTGTTTGTCAGCACAATTCCGGCCAGCAAACACGCAACAAAATCAGGCAGTAATAACCCAGTTAGCTCCATCAAATCGTTGATATTGATTCCCAAGCCAATTGCTAAACAAATGACCAAATAAGAAATCAACATTGTGTTGTAGTCGATCTTGACGTCTTCCTTCTCGTAGGAAGTCCCCACCACTAACTGCGCATCTGGTTCTTGAGATTGCAACCTGTAACGCTGTATCAATAGCTTCGCCAAAGGTCCGCCTATCATCCCTCCCAACACTAAACCAAACGTCGCACAGGCAATCCCTACCTCCAAAGCATTCTCAATCCCAAAGTCACTAACAAATTTTGGGGCCCAAGCGATCGCAGTTCCATGCCCCCCGCTGAGAGCCACCGACCCGGCCAATATGCCCACTGGCAGGGGCATCCCTACACCTGCCGCAAGGATGATTCCTACGAGATTTTGCAGTATTAAGTAGCTGATGGCGATTACCAACAAAATCAATAACTTTCTTCCCCCTTGCAGGAGCGTTTTCAGCTTGGACGATAGCCCAATTGTCGTAAAGAAGATAATCAATAAATCATCGCGGAGGCCTAACGAAAACGACACCTCCACTTGGAAGAGACTGTATGCCGCCCAAAATAGAACTGACGCTATAATCCCCCCCGATACGGGTTCTGGAATGTTGTACTCCTGAAAAAACTTAATCTTGCGATTGAGATACTTGCCCAAAAACAGCACCAAAATTGCCGCAATCACCGTTTGTCGCTCATCCAGCAACATCCAAACCTCCTGCCATGGTCAGCACAGTATCTTTGCCGCAACCTTAGCCACCATTTCTCCCACTAGCTGTTATGACTAGCTAAGAATATGAGCCAGACCGCAAACGTCACGTAAACTCGTTGCGATTGAGAGGTAGAGGAACTCTTCGTACAACGATGGACGAGGCGAGCTACGAGACCATTCGTCACTGGAATTGAGTAAAAAGCGCGCTAGCTAGAGAGATGATACAAATCCTCTGCAGTCCTGTTTTATCCAGTAATCTAACTTCTTGATAAGCACTTAATACCGCTATGGCTGATTGTGTCAGATTTCAGCTCTCCGCAGGGAGTGCTCGCTCTGCTAAGCTGTACAATCCTTTCTCAAACACTGGCTTTTCGAACTGAATGAACTGCCCGCATTGACTGGCCAGTAACACCACTTATCTCAAACGCACGACCAACCTTGGCGACCCTGTCTTTCGCTGTCACGACTGCGATCGCACCTTAAATGAGCCCAAGTATAATATTTGCGAAAAGAGGTTGCTTAGCTAAACAATGCGATCTCCGAACTCTCTACTAATAATCCAGTTCTGACATCTACCCAACTCTGACAATCTCCATGGATGCAATTCTTTTAACAATATTGGTGTCAGCTTTAGCATTCTGGGCAACTAACTTGGAGAACCAACTTATCTTGCTGGCTTATTTGCACTACCCGCAGTATTCAATTGAGTCTGTTTCATTTGGGTATGTTATCTCAACAGGGTTGATTTTGGCTGGAAGTTATGGGGTTTCACAAGTCACATTGGTGATGCCAAAGAATTGGATTCATTACTTGGGTTTCCTACCTATTTTACTAGGAGGTTGGGAGCTCATCAAGCTAAGATATCGACTGCAGGAGAGTCAACAGGAAATAGTCCTTAACGCTGAAAAAATTAGGGCTTCACGCGCAATGATGGTGGTTGGGACGGTCACCTTGGCCAGTGGCGGAGACTCGTTCGTAGTATTCACTTCTCTGTTTGCAGATACTCGATATTCAGCTGACTTAGTTATTTTCTTAACGAGCATAGGCATGGCCATAAGCTGGGTGGCATTGGCCAGGTGGTTGTCTGGATATGTATGGATTTCGACCCAGTTACAGCGATTTAGGAGTCTCCTGTTGCCGATTTTACTGATCCTGGTAGGCGGATTCATTCTGATGGATACACCCGCCGATATAGACTAAGCGGGCTTCGTTTTGAATCAATAATGTCAGTATCAATTGATAAGTTGCGCTGATAATTACGCTGCCTGTCGTACCCAATAGCACGTATTGCATCACAACACTGGTTGTCTCGATATCAACACGTCGGCCTTTCAGCTCCGACAACAGATCCGTCCTTGCTTACGGGCATTTACTTTCAAGACTCAAACCGTATCAGCTCGAATTGTTAGGGAGCACTATTTGCTATCATCATTTCCGTTCTTGACAGTAGATAAAGCCGGGTTGACTGTACATGCAGCACTCAGACCAATAAAGCTCGTAAAAATTTTTTGAGTTTAGATGCGAGAGAGTATCAATGAAGCAAAAAAAATGGATTTCTGGTGGATTAGTGCTTCTCGGTATCGCCCTCGCCATAGCCGCGTCACAACTGCCACCAAACTGGTTAACACCGGATGCCCTTGTCAACTTGTCCAGCGTTCTCACTCTGATTTCCTTCACCGTTCGTGGAATCCTGGCATTGCGGCTGTTGGCGATCGGTGCGCAGCTGACATTCATTCCCTATTGCTTATTGCAATCCCCGCCGCTCTGGACACCTGCTATTTGGAACGTGCTGTTTTTAATGGTGAATCTTGTAAACGTGATTCTCTTGATACTCGAAAAGAAGCCTGTCAAATTTAGCGATGATGAACGCAAATTGTATAACTTGGCGTTCAGGTCTCTAAGTCCACGCGAGTTTCTTAAGCTTTTGGCAGCAGGGGAATGGCGTGATGGGATAGCCGGAGACACCCTTATCGTTCCCGATCGGCCCTGTCAAGAAATTTCGATTTTATGCCACGGTGAGGCTATTGCTTATTTAGATGGTGAAGAATTGGCGAAAATTCCAGACGGGAAGCTCTTAGGCCTTTCGACGCTGTTACTTGGCGAGCCCATCTCTTTTGAAATTAAGCTAAGTCAACCCTCGCGCTACATCGCTTGGCCGGTCGAACAATTGGCTCGATTTTACGAACAGCACCCCGCGATTCGCGAAAAGCTTCAATCAATTACCATTCGTGAACTAGCCCAAGAGGTTAAGGGCTTGGCAGATATTGCACAGATAGAGCTAACGGGAAGTTCCCAAGCGATTCAATCCGTAAGAGAGCGAATCAAACAATCTTCCCAGACATCGGAGCCGTCTGACCCCAGTTAATCGCGTTGCAAATGGGGTTACTGGCTCACTTGCCAGTTGGGTCATCGTTTCACGCTCAGAGCAGCGGCATTTGAGGTAGCCTCGCACTGCTCAAAGGATAATCTTGAGTGGAAATCGACGGCCTTGGAATGGGGGCTTTGAAGGCATTGAAGTGATTGTTACACGGCATCTCAGGCTATCTCCGATTCTTTCAACACAAAGGATTTTCTTTCCATGCTCAAATCTCTTTGGGTATTCAGATCGCTTTCCCCTTTGGCCTTGGTCATTGCATCTACTGCCCTATCGGCATTACCCACCCGGGCAGCCGAAGAAGTGTTGTTGGACCTAGGTTCCGTTAATCGCTCTGTAACGGTATCTTCTCTAAATGAATTTCTTGAAAATGGAACGACAGCAGGAGTACTGCAATATTTGGACCAAGAACAGCAGGACTCTTTGAGGCTTGCGCTGACCGAAAGCCAAGAATTCGATATTGTTCAGCTCTCTCGATGGTTGAACTCACCAATGGGAGAAAGAACCCTGCTGTTTGCCGGGCAATTATTTCAGACCAGGGCACGACTAAACGGACAGAAAGCAATTCGTGCGGCAATTATTGCTTCGCTTGCCGATGATGGCGAGCTTACCTTGCTTGAACTGATCGAGAATTTCCCTTCCCAGAGATTGGTCGTCGATATTTCGCAAACCATCGCCTATGCTCGCCAGACGATTGAAAATGTTAACGTGACGCTAACTGTTATCGACGCAGTCTCGCAACAATCGACAGCAGATGCTGAGCAGGGTCCCCCTGTCGATCTGGAAGCGTTACCCGATCTAACCGATGTCGGTCCCTACAGCGTTGAAAGGGTGGAGTTGGCCCTAGAAGATGCTTCACGCCAACGGTCTTTCCCTGCCGACTTATTTTTGCCAGCAAATTTAGATGCATTCCAAGAGCCCATTCCAGTCGCGGTAATGTCTCACGGGTTTGGCGATACGCGCACGAGTTTTTACGAGCAAGCTGCTCATGTAGCCACCCATGGCATAGCTGTTGTCCTTCTAGAGCATATTGGTAGCAACCAAGCCCAAAAGGAGGCCATGCGAGCTGGACTTTCAAATGAGGCATTTTCGGCCCGGGAGTTTCTCGATCGCCCCCTTGATGTGTCGTTTGTGCTCGACGAATTGGCGCAGGCAAATCAGACCGAGTATCAAGGCAAGCTAGAGCTCGATCGCGTCGTCATGTTAGGACATTCCTTTGGCGGCTATACGGCGTTGGCGATAGCAGGAGCAACTATAGATTTTGAGGAGTTAGAGCGACGGTGCGCTCCCGATGCCAACATTTTGGTGAATACGGCCATGCTATTGGAATGCAGGGCACTTGAGCTGACCGAAGACCAAAATGCTGTGGAGCGATTGGGAGAAGCAGGGGTCCGAGACGAGCGGGTGGCGGCTGCGATGGGCTTTACCCCCGTGACTAAATTGTTTGGGGAATCGGGCCTTCGCCGAATTGAGGTCCCCGTAGCGCTGATGGCAGGAGCATTTGACGTCATTACACCAATCGTTCCCCAACAGGTTTTAGCATTTAACTGGTTGCAAACACCTGACAAATATCTGTTCCTTGGAGAGCAGGGATCCCACTCCCGATCTAGCACTGGATTCACTCGCATTGTGCTAAATCTTGCGGATGACTACGACCAAAACATTCAGGAAACGTTCCCTAATATTGACTTTACGACTCTCGACCTTGATCTAAGTAGGGAATTTGACCAGGAGCTTGAGGATGCATTGGATCTTGTAGAGGGAGTCAATCTATCGGTGATTATTGCGTTTACTCAAGTCCATGTGGCTGGAGATTCCACATTCGAGCCATATTTAGCTGCCCCCTATATCGAAGCTGTTAGTGAAGATCCCTTTAACTTCAATGTAGTTCGAGAACTTCCTGAAAGAGCCATTCGGGTTTTAGGTTTGCCGTAACAGGTTTACTCAGCTTTAGTAAAACAATAAAGTGTCAGATTCAAATTCCAACTCCATACGCATTACAAATAAAGAGTAGTTAAATGCCCCTCCGGCCATTGCTGGCAAAGGGTCAGGGATAAGAGCTATCAAACTCAGACTGACTATAGTTGAGTGGCCAAATGGTCTCCCACTCGCAATGCATTGGCCATAATCGTCAATGCCGGGCTGACGCTTGCACAAGACGGGAAAAAGCTGCTATCCACCACGTATAGGTTCTGAATTTCGTGGGTTCGGCAATGAATATCCAGCACAGAGCTGTCGGGGTCGGTGCCCATCCGAGCAGTGCCGCTTTGATAGCCCACCACCTGAATCGGAGATTCCCCACGCGGATACAGCGACCCCGATCGCAGACCGACACCGCTATTCTCCATATCCCGAAGAACGCCCATCCAGCGATACACAAGGCGATCGTGGGCTTCTAAATTGTTTGGCGTAAATTCATAGCGCAGCTTTTTACGCTTGCGACCAAAATGAGTATCTTTCTGCCAGTAAATGCGATTGTTTGGGTTGGGTAGAGTTCCCGTTTGGGCCCACCAACCAATCGATCGCTTGACCAGCTGCTGCAGACCAGCTCCGGGAGCAACGCGAGCAATCACAGACAAAATCGGCGGAGATTCAGCGAAAATCAGATCCTGCAGAAGACCACCACTATTTTTGATGTGGCCCATCGGATAGTGAAAGTCGCGATCGCCCCAGTAGAAGTCGTTGACGCTCACACTGGGAGGGAAGGTTCCTTTGATGTTGCCGGGAACCCGTTCTACGATCACGGTCATCAGATGCTTCATCAAATTTCGACCCAGCATCCCCGACTGATTGGCGAGACCATTGGGATGCTTTTCATTCGCCGAATCCAGCATTAATGCGGCTGAATTAACGGCCCCACAGGCAAGCACCACGATATTGCTGGTGAACATCACGGTGTGTTCGCCAACCTCTGCCTGGACCCCCTTTATTTCACTCCCCGACGAATTGGTATGGAGAGCAGTGACCTTTGCATTGGTTATCAAGGTCACGTTTTGATGCTGGAGGGCGACATCAATCCCAAACACCTCCGCATCACCGGTGGGTTCCTCCCGCCTGTCTGTCAAGCTGGCAGGCAGTGCAGTGGGGTGAAGACCCTCGGCAACGATCTTGTCAACAAACGGTCGTATCGCCGGAGGGTGAGGGCAGGCGGCAGAGGGATAGCTAGAGCTATGGGGAGGCTCGGTCGGGTCGTTGGTTTGATCGCCGTGGACTTGGTATAGCTGCTCGGCTGCGCTGTAGTAGGGCTCAAAGTCGGCATACTTTAGAGGCCATTCTGGAGTGACGCCATCTTGGTACTGCACCGCCTCAAAATCGCGCTCGCGCATGCGCATCAACGTCGCAGCGTAGATTTTGGTATTCCCTCCCACGGCGTAGTTTGCCTGAGGGGAAAAGGGCTCTCCCGTTTCGTCGTACCACTGTTCGGGTGAGCGATAGCGATCGCCCTTAAAAATATCGATATCAGCCCGATTCTGATCTTCTAGAGACATGCGTTCGCCACGCTCTAGGACCAGAATGTGTTTGCCTGTTGGTGCCAATGCTTGCGCTAGGGTCCCCCCTCCAGCACCAGAGCCAACAATGATTACGTCATACTGTCGATCGTCAATAATCATCGATTGCTACAGCCATTAAGTGCGACAAACTTTACCTGCAATAGCCTGAAGTGCGGCTACAGTTTTTGTTCTGAAGACTATCTATTTGCAGAGATAGAACCTATTTCCAGACATAGATCAACAGAAACAACACGATCCAAATCACATCGACAAAATGCCAAAACAAGGATGTAGACTCGACACCGAACTCACCCCCGACGTAGTTATTTGGAATAAACGAACGGCCTAGCATAATGCTTTGCAGCAACACTCCTGTCAGAACGTGCAAACCGTGGAAACCCGTGAGCAAATAAAACGTACCGCCAAACACACCGTCCCTAAATCCGAACGGCAAACTCATCCACTCCACCGCCTGCCCGTACAGAAAGTAACTACCCATGGCCATCGTCAACAGCCAAAATAGGCGAAACCCCCACAGGTTCTCTCGCCTTAAGAATCGCTCTGCAAAGTAAATCACAAAGCTACTCGAAACCAGCACAACGGTATTGATGAAGGGATCTCGTACCTCTAGCCCTGCAAAACCGGCTGGTAACCAGTCAGTCGCCGTGAGTTTATAGACGATGTAACCAGTAAAAAAGCTGAGGAAGATAACACTTTCCGACAGCAGAAAAACAATAAAGCCGAACATCCGAAAGTCTTCTTCATGACTCTCGGCATGTGGCATTACAGACGGCTGCGATTCCGGATTGAGAGTGGGGTCAGATACTGTCATAACGTCTAGGTGATAGGGGTTCTTGGCGAATGAAGCGGTCCTGACTTCAGCAAACTCCTCTGCCCTGAGGTCTCATTGCCTGTTTCCAACAGAAAGCAAGGGAATGGCTGGGCTGAGGCGAGTGTAAATCTCGTCCCATTACAGTTGCGTGAGCTACGGCTCTATCTGGCCATCTGGGGCACCTTGGATCTCCACCAAGGGCTCGCCGCTGCCGTAACCGTATGGCCCCGACAGCACCACCGGAATGTCCTCGAAATTTTCGTGGGGGGGTGGGGACGACACTAACCACTCCAAGCCAATGGCTCGCCAAGGGTTATCACCAGCAGCATCGCCACGAGTCCAAGAGCTCAGCATGTTCAAGATAAACGGCAAAATTGACACCCCCAGCAAGAAGCCACCCAAACTGGCAATCACGTTCCAAAACGCAAACTCGGGATCGTAAGACGCTACCCGTCGGGGCATCCCATGCAATCCCAGAGGATGCATGGGCAGAAAAATGAGATTGACCCCTAAGAAGGTCAGCAAGAAGTGAAGCTTCCCCAGCCCTTCGTAGTACATGCGGCCGGTCATCTTGGGGAACCAGTGGTAGATAGCCGCAAAAAATCCCATCACCACGGCACCGTTAATCACGTAGTGGAAATGCCCCACCACGAAATACGTATTGTTGACATGAATATCGAATGGGGCTGAGGCCAACATAATTCCGGTAATGCCGGCAAATAAGAAGGTAAATAGACCCCCCAGAGCGAATAGCATGCCTGAAGTCAGTCGCAGCTTTCCCCCCCACACTGTCGCCACCCAGGCAAATACCTTAATCCCTGTCGGGACCGAGATCGTCATGGTGGTGAACATGAACAACATACGCATCCACCCTGCTGTGCCGCTGGCAAACATGTGATGCACCCAAACAATGCCGCTCAGCCCCGTAATGATGAGAGAAGAAAGCGCCACCACTTTGTAGCCAAACAAAGGCTTGCGGGCATAGACCGGAAACACTTCCGAAAACACCCCAAAAATAGGCAGGATGATGACATAGACAGCCGGGTGGGAATAGAACCAAAAGAAGTGTTGGTAGAGGATCGGATCGCCGCCACGACTGGGCTCAAAAAAGGAAGTACCCAATGTGAGATCGAACAGCAGCATAACTGCACCCGCTGTCAGGGCTGGCAGGCCAAATAGCTGAATGATCTGGGCAGCGAACACCGTCCAACAGAATGCAGGCATTTTGAACCACCCCATTCCTGGGGCGCGCATCCTAAAGATAGTGGTGACAATGTTGACCGCCCCCATAATGGATGAAATTCCCGAGAGAGCAACTGCCAAGATCCACAAGGACTGGCCGTTAATTAAGTGACCGGTGGGATTTTGCAAACTGACGGGAGGATAAGCCCACCACCCTGACTGAGAGGGACCACCGGGCACGAAAAAGCTGACGATTAAGATGACACCAAATATCGGTACGAGCCAGAACGCTGCGGCATTCAGGCGGGGAAACGCCATATCTCGGGCCCCGATCATCAAGGGCACTAAATAATTAGCCAGCCCGTTCAGCATCGGAAATGTCCACAGGAACAGCATGATCGTTCCATGCATGGTGAACAGCCCGTTGTAGACCGTGCGATCGACCAGATCTGAGTCGGGGGTGATCAGCTCGCCGCGCATCACCATTGCCAGCAGCCCACCGACCAGAAAGAAGAAAAAGGCCGTGACGATGTACTGGATGCCAATGACTTTGTGGTCGGTGCTGAAGCTAAAAAATCGTCTCCAGTTCTCGGGGGATTGGGGCTGCTGAAACTCTGGAGATGGTGGATTTGAAGGGAGCTCTAGGGAGGGGTTGGTCATGGCAAGTGTCTCGATGAGCGATCGCGTCAAGAAGATGAGTGATTACGAGGCTGAGTAATTCACCACTGGGGGTGGCGCAGGCGTGACTGTGGACCAGCGAAGACCTGTGGTTTGTTGAGAGGCGGTGTCGAATTCTTCGGATGCTCGGTTAGGGGCCGGTGTGGGGGAGGTCTGAGCGGCAGAGGCAAGCCATTGCTGATAGTCTTCTGCAGTTTCGACCACGACATAAGCTTGATTGGCCGCAAAATAGGTGCCGCTGTATTCAGAATCTCGTAGGGGATAGCGCCCCACTTGTGTTGGCGTACAGGCAAAATCAATCACTTTGCCGGGCACGATGTCTTGCTTAACGCGAAATGCAGGCACGAATAGGCCGTGCAGGACATCGTCAGAGGTGAGCTTGAAATGGGCTCGCTGGTTAACAGGTAGGTGTAGCTCGGTGCTGGTAATGCCGGAGTCGGGATAGTAAAACACCCAGGACCACTGCCGAGCTCGCACTTCAATGGGTTGAGTCTCTGCGGGGGAGGTGGCGCTGACCGGTGTTATTGCCGATTCGGTTGAGGCTTGGGGGGTAATCGGACCCAGAATGTCCATCTGGTGATAGGTCTGATAGCTAGCTGTCGCAATCCAAATCACCAACAGAATCGGTATGGTCGTCCAAACGACCTCCAGAGTGACGTTCCCTTCAATTGCAGGACCATCGCTGGCATCGTATTTGGCAGCTCGCTGAAAAATCATGGAGTAGAGCAGAGTACCAACCACTCCCAGAAAGATAAAAGTGCCTACTGTTGTAAAAAAGCTAAACAGACGATCCACCAGCACGGCTTCTGCCGATGCCTGAGCGGGCATCCACTTGTAGGCCTGTTGCCCCATCCACAAACTGACCAGTAGGTTGGCGATCGCCAGTCCAACTAGCCAAGCAATTTGCCGACGGGTTAACAATTGGCCCGGGGATCGGGGTTGGGTGTCATTGACCATGCGTCGCGGTTGGTAAGGTTGCGTGAGCTATGAGTTCGGTTTAGATACGAGGTCGTTTAAGTGCCTCGGTCGGGCGTCTCGAACTGCGGTCTAAACCATCGGGGTAACGTGGCTTGTCAAAGCCAACTCCAATCAGTAAGCCATCGCTCTATTAATCGACCATCAGTTGCGGTGCGGTGGGTCCATCATTGAGCGAAACCTCGATGGGAGTATTGGAATCGATCCCCTCTCGGATTAAGCGATCGGCTGTAACGTGAATCCCAAAATCACTGCCCAAATGAGCTCCTAGGGTGCCGTGGGCAAACATCAGCACAAAGATAAATAGTCCGGCAAACAAATAATTCCATTCCACCTGTTGGCCTCGGTCTTCCCGCCAGAGATAGCGTTGCAGTCCTCGCCAAATCGTCATGCCCACAATCAACCCCAGCAACAGCACCCCACCAACGCCGTGCCACACCATAGTGTCGCGAGCGCTCAGGCCCCAAGGGCTGAGCATGTCTTGGGGAGGATCGGCCAGCAGTATTTCGTAGAAACCGGCTGCCACTGTAAAGAAGGTGATGATGGCGGCGGCGACCATGTTGTACCAGCCCACATCGTAAAGTCCGGTGCGGGAAACGGGGATGGCCAAAAACTTGAATAATGGCTTTTCTAGGACGTAAAAACTAGCAACGATATCGAAGGCGATCGCCACGATAAACAGCCCTAGTGTGAGGTGAACGAGGTTGGGATGGATGGGCAAGCCGTAGGGTAATCCATTGATGCCTGCGGCCATTAGCGGATAGGGCAACATTACGGCAACAATCCCCCTCTGGTCGCTTCCACAACGGCCTCGGTATGCAGGCCGTAGATCCACACCAATTTATCTCCGAGGTAGGTCTGGAACAGGACGATGAGGGCCAAGACGGCATTGACCCCCATATAGGCGGCGGGTAGCCGCGCTGCCCCTTGCAAGCGGAGGACGTAGCGCCAGCCCGTAATGACGGCTAGGACGCCGGAGAGCGACCATCCCAGCAGGGTATGCAAGTTTAAATCTGCCACTGCTGCCGCATAGGGCATGGATAGCCCTGCTTCGATCTGGCCAAAAATAATCGCGACGAATATCGATACGGTTGCAAAGACCATATTCCACCAGCCCACTTCCTGTAGGCGCGAGTTGTTGGTGAAATAGGCGATGGCATCGCACGTGACGGCAAACAGCACCATTGCAATGACGAAGTGCACCACGATGGGGTGAATGGTGTCGGGATACGGCAGGTTGTGGTTGTTCAGCGGAGGCAACAGGGTATCAACCATCCCTTACTCCAATAAAGAGGCGACTAAGAGTGTTCTCAAGCATGTCAATCGCCTGCTTGACTGATGACAGGCAAGGCGATGTCCGTTTTTTCTCTACAGAATCCTAGCTCTGGAAATGGGTTCGTACTGATTCAATAAGGCTTCCTACTGAGACCTGGAATTTTGTTTAAATTCGGAGGCTAGGTTCGCTGGGGGATGTGAGGTTTTTGTTCTTAATTTGGCGCTAAGAAGGCAGTCCGGACGCTGTACCGGAACAATACTACTGGCCACGACCTGGTTTTCGGTTTGGAGTTGACGAACGATTTATGCCAAGGTTTTGACTTCTTGGCGCAGCTCGCGAATTTCTGCAATATTCCGTTCGGTTTGTTGTTTGAGTGCAAGGAGCCGGGTAGCGTATCCCAGAAGCTTAGCCAGCATGGGCAGTGGATGCTTTCAGGTCGTGCAGGATCGCTTGAGTTTCGGTTCTTAGGCGATCGATGTCGGTTTGGGTTGCTTGGATGCGGCGATCGGCAGCGTCGATTTCGAGAAAAATTTCACCGATCTGGCGTTCTAAATCGTCGCTTACGTTTGAACCGGTTGGGTTGCTGGCATTGTTCATGGAAGTGCTCGATGAATAACCCGAATCGTATCCGTAGTGTAGCGGAGCTGCTGTAGAGGGTTGCTTTCATCCTCAATACCTCGATTATTCACCGTGCGATCGGTGAATAATCGAGGTATTGGATGCGATCACTCGGGAGGGTGGCTGTGGGTTTGCCTGGGATGAAGTAGGTTAGGACGATGATCGCCATTTCCACTACCGTCTTAACTGGGTAGTTGATCGCCATGACGACAATTGGCCATGGCTGTGTTGTTTAAACTGGAAGAATCGGCGATCACGATGACAATTTGAGTAGACAGGGATTAAATTTAAGGCTGTTGTAGGCAAACAAACGGCATCTTGCCGGTTGATGGGAATGGAAGATAGCGTTCTTGGATTTCAAAGAGCCCAAACAAGAATTATTAACGGTCTCAAAAACAATTCATCTTTTCTAGATCTGAGTGGATTAAGCCTAAAAAAAGTACCAGACTCCATAAAACTATTGACTTCTTTGAGGAGAATACACCTCCAGGACAACCAATTGAGTGAACTCCCGGAGTCTCTAGGAAAATTGAGATCTCTAGACGTGATATGCCTCCAGAACAACCAATTGGACAAGCTGCCGGAGTTTCTAGGACAGTTAAGGTCTTTGAAGGAGATCTATCTCCATGGCAATGAAAAATTACATATTCCGTCAGAGATTCTAGGGCCAACATTCAGAGAGGTATATAGTTTTTTGAACAAAGCAGCAGCAAGCCCAAAAGATATTCTCAACTACTACTTTTCATTAGTCAACTATGGTAGTAGCCCTCTAAACGAGGGAAAACTAATTCTTGTAGGCTTTGGTGCAGTTGGAAAAACCTCTCTAGTAAATCGTTTAATTGATGGAAGATTCAATCCTTCTGAAGCCGTTACTGACGGCATCAATATCACTGAATGGCCCATCCAAATTCATCCTGAGGAAGATATTCGACTCAACATCTGGGACTTTGGTGGCCAGGAGATCATGCACTCCACCCACCAATTCTTCCTCACCGAGCGTAGCCTCTATCTACTAGTTCTAAACGGACGCCAAGGCCACGAGGATGAAGATGCAGAATACTGGCTAAACTTAATTCGAAGCTTTGGTCGCAACTCCCCAGTCATTGTTGTCCTTAACAAGTTTTCTGAAATCGCTTTCAACCTCAATCGCAGCTACCTATGTCAAAAGTTTCCCAATATTCGTCATTTCATCGAAACGGACTGTAGTAATGGCAATGGAAAACATCCACATGGTAGGAATATTGGAAAACTTAAAAACCTGATCGCAGAAGAAACTGACCAGTTAGAAAATTTACGAATTCCATTTCCTGGTAGTTGGTTTAACGTCAAAAACTACTTGGCGGAGATGCCTGAAAACTTCATATCATTCGAGCGATTCAGACAACTATGTCAAGAAAATGGAGAACCCGAAACAGACAAGCAAAACTCACTCGCTAACATCCTTCATCAACTGGGTATCTCTCTCAACTATCGTGAAGACCCTCGGCTGCGCGACACTCAAATACTAAACCCCCACTGGGTCACGAATGGTATTTACACCATCCTCAACGATGAAAGACTATCCAATTGCAAAGGAGACTTACTTTTAGACAAGCTTGATGAAATCCTCGATCGCGACGAATACCCAACCGATCGCTACGGTTTCTTGCTAGAACTAATGCGAAAGTTCGAACTTGCCTTTCGCATCGACGAAAGTGAGACTCGCTATCTTGTTACCGACCTACTCGACAAACAACAACCCTCCGAAGCAGAAACCTTCAACCTCGAAGCCTGTCTCAACTTCCAATTCCAATACCCCACCATCCTCCCCGCAGGCATCATCCCCCGCTTCATCACCCGCACCTATCCCCTCAGTACTGATATCAATGTCCGCTGGCGCACTGGAGTCATCCTAAAAAAGAACGGCAACCGTGCCCTAGTCGTAAGCGATCGCAGCAACAAACGGATTGATATCGCGATCGACGGGCCGATTGGCACGAGACAAGAACTGCTAGCCATAATCCGCTATGACTTCGAGCGCATCCACAGCAGCTTCAGCTTCAAGCCTGCCGAGCAAGTCCCCATTCCAGGTCATCCAGAAATTGCACTGGACTACAACGAACTCCGTGATTTCAAACGAGATGGCATTGAAATCATCCCTAAATCAGTCGACGGCAAAACCCAGAGACTAAACGTTCAAGAACTCTTAGAAGGAGTGGATTTGCCCCCCATGCCCAATGCTCCCCTCAAACTGTTCTATAGCTACTCCCACGAAGACGAAGCACTACGCGACCAGCTTGAGACTCATCTCAAGCTACTGCAACGGGAAGGCCACATCGCTCCCTGGCACGATCGCCGCATCACTGCTGGAGACGAATGGAAAGATGAAATAGACACCAACCTCGAACAAGCAGACATCGTCTTGCTCCTAATCAGCGCCGACTTCATCGCTTCTGATTACTGCTACGAAAAGGAAGGCGAGCGAGCACTTGAGCGCCGGGAAACAGGTAAGACACTAGTGATACCAGTCATCTTGAGAGAATGCGACTGGCAAAGCAGTCCTTTTTCACAGCTTCAAGCACTTCCAAAAAATATTAAGCCCATTACGCGTTGGGATGACCGAGATAGCGCCTGGGCCGATGTCGCCAAAGGCATACGAAATGCAATAGCCCAGATGCAAGCATCAAGCTAGCAAGCTCATATCACTCAGACTCTGCCGCCATAGCCACTACATTTCGCAATCGTTTATTGTCCTCAACACTGTTAGTCCCCAGCGTGTTTTTAGGGTTAGCCGCCCCCGTCAAGTAATGAATGGCAGGATAGTGAGCAATCAAAACTGTCCTGCTCCCCTCACTCTCTCCATCACTGACCCGAGCAGGCCGAACATCGTGAAAAACCTGGTTATCTTGCCAAACCATCGCGTGACCTTCTTCCAAAATGAATGGATCGATCAGCGATCGCTTGCCCTCCAAATCGGCATAAATCGCATTCTCCGCCCCTTCCACATTGTTCCGCTCCAAACAGAGCAGTAAGGCGCGATCGGCCCCATCCGTGTGAATTCCCTGTCCAGTCAAACACTGACCCGCATTGTCTGTCGTCACGTGACTCGTCTGAACCTGCACCAAAATAAGCTCGTTATCCGGCAAATCGTAAGCCGCCTTGAATGCATTCAGGACTTTCTGAGTAGCAGGGGAATCCAAAAACTGTGTTGGCATCTCTCGATAGCAGCGCTTGTAGCCTCCCGAGAAGTCGTTGTACTCCTGAGGCTGGTTAAAGCAATGGGCTCGAACCTGATACCACTCCCCCTCCAGACAAAGCACGTAGGCAACATTCTTAGTGCGCCTCGTGAAATGGTCCGAGCTGGGGTCTGGCCCCAATTCTCCACAAGACAACAGCAACTCCGCCACCTCAGTCGAGTTCAGTAGAGGTAGGGTAGCAGCCACAGTGTTGCCATGCTTAGTTTCTAGCGCCCGTCTCGGTAAAACATTCGTCTGCTTCTGCATCAGTTGCATTGGATGTGGCCCATTCACGTGTCTTGCTCGCACGATAAAAAACCACTCTGAGAAACAAGCGGGTTAATTCTGAGCCTGACGTGAGTTCTTCTTACTAGCTCTGTCAGGAACAAACGGGCAGAACACAAGCAAAACAAAAGTCCTCCAGTAGCGGAGGACTCAAGCATGTTATTCAGGGATATCTATATCTACCCTTCAACCGCCTCACTCAACGGGCATCGCACATTCTGCTCCCCCGTCCAGTTGGTAAGCGTCATCTCATCCTTGTAATGCCTCGGCGTCGCCAGCATCATCCGCCAAGCCGTCATCGCCGGCAGCAAATTAAACCGCTCCGGAAAATGCTCTAACAACAACGCCTGCACCTGCGGATAGTAATCCGAATTCAACCCCGGAAACACGTGATGCTCCGTGTGATACGAGAAATTGAGGTGCAACACATCAAAAATCTTGGGCACCCGCAACGACACGCTATTAATCAGCGGATCGTTCACCTCCGTCATCCGACACAGCAGGTGATTGGTGTAGATGTAAAACATACACCCTGCATGGCCAATCCAAATCGGCAGAAAATAACCCAACGCCAACTTCAGCGGGTCAAACGACAGAAACGCCATAATGCCCACATGTATTGCCGCGATCGCCAGCAACTCCCTCGCAATCGCCCGTCTCTCCTTCTCCGTCACCCGAAACGCCGCCACCGCAAACGAATTGGTCCCGTCGGTGTAAAACAGAACGGAGACGAGATTGCGAAACACATAGATCCCCCAGGAATACCCCATACCAATCGCCGTCCAAATCGGATTGGAATTAAACGATGGCGCAAATAAATTCTGAATCCACTTGCCAAAATTATTCGGATGCGACTGCAAGTAATTGCGATCGGGATCGTCCAACGAGTTCGTTTTATTGTGGTGCGTGCGGTTATGCAGCGCCTTCCACAACGTCGGCGGCATCCACAGCATCGTCATCCCAATCAGCGTAGTAAGCTTCCGCGCCAGAGGCTTTTTAAGCGCTTTGCTATGCATCAAATCGTGAGAGCTGAACAGCAGCACAATCACGCTATTGCCCATCACCACCGCGATCGGCAGAAACAACCAGAGAAAAGAGGGCATCCAGCGATCGAGTTGGCTGGCCATCCCCCAGCCCATCAACAGTATGCAAACGTTAATCCACAACAACCGCAGACGGCTTGTATTGGGTTCAAAGGCCGCCTTCGGCAGGTACGGTCGCAGGTACTTAGCATATTCCGCTTGGGAAATCAGCTCTTCGCAATTTGCAAAATTCATACATCACCCAATGGCCCTAACAAGCCTGGGTTAAGCAAGCATCTCACCAACCCAAGCAACCGAGTAACTGTATCCGCTACTCGGCCTAGCAAGCCACTGCAATTCCACACTTCTATCCCAATCCGCTAAAATCTGGCGGGTCGAAACAGCGCCAAACCATCATTGCATCCCCTACCTACGCAGGAATGAGGACGCTCTAGCCCCCCTCCAAGCCTCGCTGTCGCTGGTCCACCAACCGCTGAAAGCGCCACATAAACAACGAAGCAACCACCGCCACCGCCACCGATTGCCCGATCCACAGCCCCACACTGCCCATTCCAAACCTAAACCCGAGCACGTACCCAAGCGACAACCCAATCCCCCAAAACCCGATCGCATTCAGAACCATCGGCACCCGAGTGTCCTGCAACCCCTGCAACGAGCCGTACACCGTCTTTTGCAGCCCATCCATCACTTGCGCCAGAGCAGCCACCATCAGCAGTGGCACCGCTAGTGCCACCACCCGCGCATTCGCCGGATCGTTCACATCCAAATAGATGCCAATAATCTGCTCGGGAAACAGCAAAAACACCACCGACACCACCGCCATAAACGATGCCGTCGCTACCGTACTCACCCATGCTGCCTGCCGAATCCCCAGCACATCCCGACGGCCCAACCATTGCCCCACCCGCACCGTTGTGGCAAACGAAATCCCCAGCGGAACCATAAACACCACCACAATCGTTTGCAACACCACCTGATGGGCCGCCAATACATCCGTCCCCAGCGTCCCTACCATCAGCATGACGGTCATGAAAAACCCCGATTCCAGCCCCGAAAACAGCCCAATCGGTATCCCCACCCAAGCCAGCTCCCGCAAGCAGCCCAGCCGAATGCGGCGCAGCCCCCCAAAGACGCGATAGCCCTTCATCGATGGATGCAGCCACACATACAGGCCCAATCCCGCAAACATCCCCCACCAGGCCAACACCGTCGCCAGCGCCAACCCCTCCAGCCCCATCGCCGGGAAACCAAACTTCCCGAAGCCCAGCGCGTAGTTCCCGAATATATTGAACACCGTCCCCACCACAATCGTGATGCTGACCGGGCGCGCCCGCGACAGTGCCGACACCATCGCCCGCAACACCGTAAACCCCGCCACCGGAAACAGACTCCACTGAATGATGTCGAGATACGTATCCGCCAGCTCGACCGTCGTTTCGCTTTGTCCCGCCCGCAGCATCCAACCATCCAGATGCCCGGTCAGGTGGGCCACCGGCAGCGACACCAGCAACGCCAGCCACAAACCCTGGCGAGTGACCTGCTCGATTCGGGAGGTATTCCCCGCCCCGAAGGCCTCTGCCACCAGCGGACTTACCCCCATCACCACGCCACCGAGTGTCGTCATAATCGCCATGTAGATAATGGCCGCCAGCCCACCAGCTGCCAATACATCCGGCCCCATCCGGCCCATCATGACCGTATCGGCAAACCCTGTCGCCGACTGCGCCACCTGCGCGCTGGCTAGCGGTATGGCTAACTTCAAAAATTCTCGAATTTCGTCGCGCAAGCGATCGCGCATCGGTAAAACAATCATGATTAAACGAGTGAAATGATAGTTGTTTCGCTACCCAAAAAAACTCGGACGGATGAAGTCTGCCTGACTATTGTGGTGCTGCCACAATCTTGCGATCCATCGATCGCTTTCATCTCATCCATGACAAATGCCAAACCCTCGCGGTTCGCGACTCTCCGAGATTCGCTCGGGTCAGACACCTGCCGATCTGGCCTCATCCACCTTTAGCGTGGTGCCAGTCACAAACTTGGCCTCGTCCGAAATCAGAAAGGCCACCGTTTTAGCCAATTCCGCATGCGTGGCCGGACGCCCCCACATCAAATTGTCTGGCACCGTCCACCCCTCTAATTCCTCAAGACTGTCCGCAACAAAATACGGAGCCACCGAGTTCATGCGGATACGATCGCCCCGATAGCGCTTGGCATACAGCTTGGTAAACCCTTCCATCGCCGCTCGCAGGGTGCCGCTAAATGGCGTTCCCAAATCGGGTTCTTGCGAATCGCAGGCAGAGATATTGACGATTGCTCCCCCGCCCTGCCGTCGCATTGGCTCCGTCACCAATCTGGCTAACCGCACCACACTCAAAAACAACATCTCGAAATTGTCCATCCACATCGAATCGGAAATCTCTAGCAAGTCGGGGCGAGGCGGATCGCCAAAACTATTGACCACAGCATCAATCCGGCCCCAGCGATCGAGCGTGGACTGCACCAGCACTTCCAGATCGTCGACATTCGTCATCGAGCCTTGCAGGGCAATCCCGTCCAGCTCATCAGCCAAATCCATCACGGACGGCGATCGGGCCAACAACGACACCTTGTATCCTCGTGCCGCCAGTTCCCTTGCACACCCCGCTCCAATCCCACGACTGGATGCCGTGACAATCGCCACCTTACCCACCGCCAAGTTTCCTGAGTTCATCCACAGTACTCACCGTAATCCTTGCTTGAATAGAAGAAAAAGCCCCATTCTGGCAAATCATTTGTGCCTAGGACGAACAAATGAAAGCAATCCTCAATCATTTGCCCGAGTTGATCGCATTTGTGGAGAGTGTCGATACCGCTAGTTTCAGCGCTGCAGCGCGATCGCTGGGGACCACCCCATCCGCCATTAGCAAGCGGGTAGCCAAACTAGAAGATCGCCTGGGGGTGCGATTGTTGCAACGAACAACGCGATCGCTCAGCCTGACCGACGAAGGCCGCACCTACTACGAACGGGTTGCCCGACTCTTGCAAGATTTGGAAGAAGCCAACGATGAAGTCATGTCGGGGGGCAAACCCTGCGGTCAGCTCACCATCAGCGTTTCTCTCGACTTCGGTCACGACGTCCTGGTGCAACTGATGCCGGAATTTCTAGCCATATATCCAGACATTCAAGTGGATTTGAGATTAACCGATCGCTGCGTTGACTTAGTGACCGAAGGAATTGATGTCGCTGTTCGAATGGGAGATTTATCCGACTCTCGGTTAATTCGCCGCCACTTGGGTCGAGTAGAATTTGTGCTGTGCGCATCACCCAGTTACTTAAAAACCTACGGTGTCCCAACCTGTCCGAATGACCTATTGCAGCACAACTGCTTGCGCTACGTGTATGACGGCAAACCCCTACCGTGGGAATTCGACATTGATGGAACCCAACACACCATTCAGGTCAGTGGCACCCTAAACTCCGACAACGGCCCTGTCTTGAAAACCGCCGCTCTAGCCGGATTGGGCATTACCAGCCTGTTCGATTTTCAAGTGATTGATGAGCTGAAAAACCAACAGCTGATCTCTTTATTTCCCAATCTCATGCCTCCAGGCTTGCTCTTACAGGCCGTCTTCACCCATCGCCGTAACCTCTCTCCTCGCGTGCAGGTATTCCTCGATTTCATCGCGGATCGCTATGCAGCAATCCCCAAAGTTGCCCCTATTCGTCAGTCGGTTTAGATGCATCATTCATCAACCATTTTGGAGCGACTCCCCCCGAAAGACTGCAGCTAGAGATTCAGAAAACCAGGTGAGAACTCTGTCTGGCAGGTCGCCAAGCGCTATATAGTCACTATCTCTTTTTGGATGCTCGGACATGTTTGGTTACACAATATCTACGTCTGCCCCTATGCTGTTTTCTGGACTGATGGCGATCGCAAGCACTGCCATAGCCAATCCGACAACAACCGAACTCACACCAAAGCAACTAGCTGAGAGCGTCTCCCCTGAGATCCTTACCCCTGAGATCGTCGCCCAAATCCCAAACATCTCTCCCATCGAAACCGTATTTGAATTCGGCCCGGAGACACCTCCCGGCAATATTGCGATTGCCCCCGATGGCCGCATCTTCATGAGCCTGCACGGATTCTACGGTCAACCTCTCAAGCTGGTTGAGGTCGAAAGCGACGGTTCCGACACCCCTTACCCTCCAGAGGACTGGGCCAACGCCCCTGTAGGAGATGGTCCCGGCCTCAGCAACGTCCTGGGAATTCGGGCCGATCGCCAAGGGATTCTGTGGATGCTCGATTCTGGTGGTGAAGGTCAATCCGGACGATTGGTGGGTTGGAACACCCAAACCGAAACCCTTCACCAAGTGATTTACCTTGCGGCTCCTGTTGTGGGTGATGGGGCATTTTTGAACGATTTGGCGATCGATCGCGAACACGAAACCATCTACATCACCGACACAGCCACCCCCGAAACCTCGGCCCTTATCGTGGTGGATTTAGTCACGGGTCGAGCCCGTCGAGTCTTGGCCGGGTCGGAGTTCACTCGGCCTGAAGACCTGGATATGGTCATCGATGGCGAAACAGTACTGTTGAACGGAGAAGCCGCCCGCATCGGAGCCAATCCCATTGCCGTTGACCCCACTAACACGTGGCTCTATTTCGCGCCAATGTCCGGCTTATCAATGTATCGGGTACGAACGGCTGACTTGCGGAACGAGTCGCTAGCCCCAGAGGAATTAGCGGAGCGGGTAGAACGCTACGGAGACAAGCCCATTTCCGATGGCTCGACAGTGGATGGTGAAGGGAATGTCTACATCACCTCCATTACGGACGATTCAATTGGGGTGGTTCGACCCGATGGTTCCTACGAGACCCTTTACCAAGCGGACGAGATGTCCTGGCCCGATGGGTTTGCCTTTGGTCCTGATGGAAAAATCTACGTCACGGTCAACGAACTGCACCGTTCACCGGTTCTTAGCGATGGCGAAAATCTCAGCCAAGGGGAATTCAAGATCGTGCGATTTGAACCACTTGCCCCTGGCGCATCCGGACGCTAAGCAAACCCCGCAGTATGTCTAGACTGCTTGAACTGTGATTGGGTCGCATCAGCCAGAAACAGTGCGTACATTACTGCGAACGATTCCGGTATGGATTGTTCCACCTGACTTCAAGGTATCGTCAACTATGCAGTTCTTTCAAGAACGGGAATCTTCAAGAAACAAACCTGCTCCCAATATCTGAAGATGTCAATCCTGACAGAGTCTTGCTATTTTGCTTGCATAAGCTGCTGAATACGTTGGCTTTCTAAATCTAAAACACGGCGAGCAAAGTCCGCATCCAGTTCGATTAAGCTATCAAACGCATCAACGGGTACAGCTAATACTCGAGTACTATTACCGACTGCTAGGATACGATTTTCGA
Organism: Synechococcus sp.; assembly: GCA_051439425.1. Taxonomy (GTDB): domain Bacteria; phylum Cyanobacteriota; class Cyanobacteriia; order Thermostichales; family PCC-7336; genus PCC-7336. Next base: position 15,102 of record JBFRWD010000115.1, on the reverse strand, counting down.
ACTCACAATGACCTAGCACTTCTAGCTCATCAAGAGCTTGACCGGGATGTAATTGCTCAACCCGACTATTGCCAGCATTTTGATAATGTATGTCTGCCTCTCCCTCCATCAAAATTAATAGTTCCCTGCAGGTATCTCCTGGCTCGGTAATCGCTTCACCTTGGGCGTAGGTTCTAACTTCAGCCTGGTCAGATAATGTAGTCAAAGTGGCGGAGTCAAGGCCATTAAAAAAGTCACTATTGTGCAGATAGACACACTTCTCAAGAGTAGGAAATTGGCTCAGTAGAGGTAGATTCTGAATCGCCATCAACTGGGTTGAGGTATCGCGAATTAACTTGGTGTTGGCAGTGGCAAGATTCTGAGCGTCTTCGATGGCTAGTTTCAGATCCAGTTGAGCCAAAAGAAATAGGCTCACGGCTGAAACCAATGACCGTGGATGTTGGAGCAGCCTTTGTAAGTGTTCAATTATTTCCGAGACAGGTGGCTCAACCGGTATATCTGAATTCTCGGATAGTGGTTGGGGTAGGGACTCTCTCACAGACTCAGTCTTCGAACTAACCCAGGATAATTCATCCAGAAGATCTTTATCTTTGAGTGATGGGGGAGTGAGCTGATTCAGTTCGAGGAAAACAGCTTCTGCCTCGGACGCTTTAGGAAGAGCAGGTAGAAGCTCTAATAGTGCACGCACTATAATCTCCTGCTTTCGTGAAACCGCATCCTGAACTATAGGCAAAACCACTTTATGGTCTTGTAAAGTTGGAGCGGACAACGACTTACTACAGTCCAACCACCACTTCAGCCTCGTTAACAAATCCTCAGCCTTTGGGATTGCTTCAGCATTGAGATCCGTTAAAGCCCATTCTTCCTCTTGAAACGAGACAGAATATTCACGCCGGAGCGATTGCATGGTTTCTGCGGCATTGGGTGAGGACTCGACAGTGGATGAATTACTCTGAGTTCGTTGCACCCGTATCAAGCGCTCAAGAGAACGCTGATAGCCACTGAGTCGAACCTGATTTTCTAGTGAATGCTGGACATCAGGATTCAGTACGATCGGGTCTTCTACGCCTAACTCTTCCAATACCTCTTGGTGCTCGTTGTCAGAAATTGAAAGCTCATTCCGCATCTGTCGAAGCACGAAAAGACTACTGGCACTGCTGACATAGCCTTCAGCTAAAGCATCGCGCAAAACCCCTTTGTAGACCTGGTGTTTTTGTTTATGAGTAAAGTCTGGTAACACCTTAGCCAAGACAAAGATCTCATCAGCATTGAGAGCGTCTAAGGCACGACCCTCTAAAACGTTGTCGATATTTAGGTCTAGTTTTTCTAGCTTGCGACGCAAACGGTTTGCCAGATTTTCGCGATTATATTGAGGCGGACTACGATCCCAGCTCTGCCATAGCCAGAGAGTACTGGCAAACACAATCAAGCTATCGAACAAAAACTGGAACCAAAGTGGGGTTAGCTGTAAGAGTGGCCTTCCAGCAAATAGGAAGAAGATATTAAATGCAAAAAATGTTGTCAGGATAAATAGGCGATGTTTTATGAGATATGGACTTTTTGTGAGGCTACTCTGATACCGAGCTTCCGCTCGACGGGTTATGAAGAGACCAAAAGCCATCCCAGCAAAGGTAAATGCTCCAAGAACGATTGGCACAGCAAACAATTTAGGGATATTAATGGGCTCACCAAATAGATAAAGACCTGGACTCATTAGAGAAGACAATTGATTTGGATCTCTATTCCATATCCCCGAGAAGTAGTAATCCCAACTGCCTGCATAGAGATAGTAGTAGACAAAATAGCCCGTCAATAAACCCAGATAGCCGAAGCGAATCCTCAATTCCTGAGGATCCTGTAGGCCATCCCAGTAGGTGCGCTCGGAGTCAATGTCAAAACATGGGCTTTGACAGGCAACACATGCACTTTGCTCTTCCCCCTCAGGGGTTACCGTGCGACACATAGATTGACTAATACGACTTTCACTCATGTGCGCTTTGCTACCTAGGAGGCCTCTTGGCTCGCTGAACACAGTTTGTACGGGAGCCATTGGGCAGAAATACTGGCACCAAGATTTACCGCCATAGAAGTATCCCACCGATATCGCAGCAACAATAGTCAACAGAAGCCAACTACCCAGAACTAGACGATCTGCATTAAAAAAAAGAATACGACCACAGATACCGATAAATAAATAAGCGAATTGAAGGTACTGGTAGTTGCGCCCAAGCCACGAGTCAGATTTGACCTTTGCTATCTCAAACCGAATTTTTCCTGTTTTCTCGTTCACTCGCTTGAGCTGGCGCTGCTTTCCTAAAGCACGTGGAATTTGAGACAGGAAAGAGAGGGGACAAATACGCCTCCACACTTCGTGCCCGAAGACAAGCAAAATAAAGATCCCGGAGGGTACCACAGCACCCCAGAATACTGTTGCACCAATGGCATATGGGCTCTGCTCAAGGCATTGTCCTTGCAATTGAATGCACTCGCTGGATATGCTGAGCGGACTCCAGGGATGGTTTTCTACTGTTAATGATGCTGTCCAGGGATCGTAAAACAGGGAACCAATAGTTAGCAACCAGCCGGTGGTTAAAATCCATTGAAGCCGATGCATGAAGCGCTCTGAGACTTGAGAAAACATGTTTTATGCACGCACACTAATATCGATGTATCAAACTAAGCGGTCGTTCTGAACTATAGCTGTCTGCAGTCAGCCACGGAGAATCTACTAGCCTTTTTCAGGCAAATCAAGGATTTAGCTGTCCCCTATATTTATTTGCCAAGATGCCTGCATCTAAAGAATGAGAGACTATCATTGGGCTGAATAGACTCGCAACTATTGAAAACTAAAATAAATCCTTGAACTACGTTGTATAGTTTCAATCAAATTAGCCTAGGTTTTAATGATAATATGAATCCCTTGTATAGCATTGTATTTTCAAAGAATTATTACTAATGTTTGCTTTCGTTCCATGAATACGCAGCTGTATGCAGGCCAACATTGTTTAATTCAGTCTGGGTTCAGATTTGCATATAAAGGCGATCTTATTCCATGAACAAGCTTAAACATCCATACTCCAGAATTACTGCTCCAGTATCGGCGTTGTGTCTGGCTTTTACATCAGCAATGTTGGTTGCATCCCCGGCTCGCTCGGCTGATGAAATCAGTGTTCGGTTTGGCCCGTTCCAGCGAGCAATTCCCGTGGAAGACCTGGAAACCTTTGTCAACACGGGTGATGTTCCCCGAAGTTTGAGATGGTATGCCAATCGGTTAACCGTTGAAGAACAGGCGGCAATCAGAGCTGTACTGCGAGAGCCGCTGAACGTTGAAACCAATTTCTTGAACGCATTCATCGACTCGCATATTGGTGGCACTTTGCTGCAGCGCTCTGTGGCCTTGTTTTGGGGAGGGCCTAATGATGAAGCACTTCTAAGAGCCTTACGGGCTTCATTGATTTTGGGTTCCTTTGAAGAAGGGGGACTAACGGTGATGAATGCTGTTCGTAACTATCCCTTGTCGCAAGTACGACTCGACCTGGGGGTTGCCCTGAGAGCTGTTGGGGACCTGAAAACATTTTTCATCGATGACGATCGGATCTTCGCAGCCATCCAACAGCAAGGAGCTACGGGGTTAAACGTATCTTCTCCTAACGAACTACCTGCAGACTTTATGATCCCTGCTGAGCCTGGCCCTCTGGGATGGGAAAAACGTGAGATCTCATTTAGTAATTCAGTGCGAGATCCATCAGAAGTTGTTTTCGCTGATGTTTACTTGCCTCAAGACGTTGATACTCCTTCTCCACTTATCGTTATTTCCCACGGAGTAGCTTCCAACCGTATTACGTTTGCTTACTTAGCAGAACACCTCGCCTCTCATGGCTTCGCTGCGGCCGTTATGGAACACCCTGACACGAGTACGATGCGGTTTGATAACATAGCGAGTGGATTTGCTGAAAGACCCAACCCCAATCTCTTTATAGAAAGACCTCGTGACATCACCAGCCTATTAGACGCACTGGAAGATAAAGTCTCCCAAGACCCTGCATGGCAGGGAACAGTAAGTACAGATGGAGTAGGGATTTTCGGCCATTCTCTAGGAGGCTACACAGTACTCGCTGCGGGGGGAGCTCATTTAGATTTTGAACACTTGTCTGAACGATGCAAAGAAGAAGCGGAAAAACTTCTCCCCTTCAATCTGTCGCTATTACTGCAATGCTTTGCACTTGATATGCCTACTCAGCCTAACAACTTAGGAGACGAGCGCATTGCAGCCGTACTGGCCGTCAACCCCGTCAGCAGTTCTCTTTTTAGTCCAACCAGCATGGGGCAACTAGACGTACCGACAATGATGGTGGCTAGTTCCGACGATGTTGTAACACCTGCTGTGGAGGAGCAAATTGTCCCCTTTACTTGGCTGCAGTCTGAAGAAAGGTACTTGATCCTAGTGAAAAATGGGACTCACTTCTCCTTCACAAAAGCGTTAGAAGATGATGTCCTGGCACTCCCTCCGCAACTGATTGGTCCCGATCAAGAACTTGCTCGTCGAGTAATGCAATGGACTGCCACTTCATTTTTTGAAGCATATGTCAATGACTCTAGTGAGCACCAATCCTTCCTGACAGAGGTTTCGTTCCCCTCAGATACGGGAGCATTTAACTATGCAATGACTCGATCTTTTACACAAGACGACCTAGATGCAGCTATTAGATTAGTTGAATAACCAGTTTTTCCTTTAAATAGGATCCTCTGTGAGGGCATATATTTGAACACTACTGTAATGGGCATCGTCAACCTTAGCGCACTCGTTAGGCTTGCTAAGTAACTATTCAGGTCAAACAGCCCGTCTAATTGACGTTAGCCTCAAGAGCCCTTGCAAATGAGTGCGGATGAGATTCACGCTCGATTTATAGACATTGCGAACTCAATTAGCGAAGACTTGGCCAAGGCGATCGCCTCCATCGGCCCCATTGAATTAGTTCCCGATCGCTCGTCCCCATTTGCCGACCGCCTCTGTCGCGCTATCGCCGGTCAGCAACTGTCCATCAAAGCTGCCCGATCGATCTGGAATCGCGTCCTGGCAGGCTGCAAGGGAGATCTAGTCGAACATTTGGCCAATGCAACCCCCGAAACCTTACGGGCCTGTGGCCTGTCTGCAGCCAAAGCAAGGGCCGTGCGCGAGGTTGCACTGGCGTCCATCGCCAGATTGCTGGATGCGGATGAACTATGCGAATTAAATTCTAGCGATCGCAGCAAACGCCTGACTACGATTTGGGGCGTGGGGCAGTGGACCGCCGACATGATGAACATCTTCTATTTCGGCGACCCCGATATTTGGCCTGATGGCGATGTCACACCCCGCAAGACTCTCACCCGCCTCACGAGCACGCACCGCAAAACCACTCGTACAGCCGCCTACTTTGCACCTCATCGTTCGTATCTAGCACTCTATATGTGGCAGCAAGTTAACGCTGCACCGAAATAAGCATATACGCTGCATGTACATACTATTTTAAATCTTTCTCTGTACTAGAGCTTCAAGCCATGTGGGAGCAACCATCCTTCCAAGATGGAAGCAGCTTCTCCAAAAGCCTCTTCAGGTATAAATTCCAAGCATCTACAAATCATTTTGGGCAACCGAGAGGCAAGTGTTGGCCAAGTCAGTTCAAAACCTGCCGAGACCAAACGCTATCTAAGCAGCGTAATTTATATCTGCACACTTACTTTACTAGCACCATAATGCAACTATATTTTGACAGAGAAATAATATAGAGATTTTATCTAAAACGCACTATAGAATGCTACAAATACTTTTTGCCAGCTAAAGACAGCCTTATTTTATCTGCTTATGCTCATCAATATGCACCTTTTCTCGATATCTTTTGACATATTGACAGTATTAAATGAAATATGTAGTTAGGAAGTTGGGTTTGCAAGTGCAAAAAAACGGCAAGGCCGTTCGCAAGCTACGCAGCGCTTGCGAATTAGAAAACGTTACTTCTATTCCCATGCCCTGCTGGGGACAGTATTTAAAACAGGTCACATGTTCGTGAAGAGCTGCAGGCATAAAGGATCGATATACAGTGGCTTAGTGAACTAAATTTCTCTATGGCAGCTTTGAATTCTGTGTGGCGATCGCTCCAATCCTCCCCTTACCTAAAATTCATCCCAGCAGTGATGGGGGTGCTGCTGGTTGTCCTTCTGAATACGAGAGGTTCAGCCCAAGAGGCCTGCACTTACCATCCAGAAGCCTACGAAGGACTCGCTCCTGCAGCCTTAGAAACAGAACTCACCAGCACGGGATTAATCGGTCGCATCCACGGTGCTGCAACCGACTCGCAAGCCTACGTTCTCTCAGTACGCGAACCCAATAATTTCTTTAGCCATGCCGAGTACTCGCTTGTGCCTGGGTCTGAAATCGGTGTCGAGCCTCTAGAGCAACTGGCCCGTCATGACTTGGTTTGCGTCCAAGGCTCCATCCTGCAGAACCCCAGCCCTCTGCAACATATTCTTGTTAGCTCCTTGCAAACACTCGACACTTGGTCAGGTCTCGACGAGTTTCCCGAATACGAGCGAGAGGCCGGAATCCCTGACGAACTCCGTAGCCAAAATAGCTTTGTTGGCAAAATTCATGCCTTTGGAGCCAATGGCAAACTGTTGGTGGTTGAATACAAAGACACTGTTCTGCCAGTATTCGTTCCTTCGAACACCATTGCCCAAGACTTATATAGAGGAGATATCGCCCGCATCACCTACCGCCTGCAATCTCGTCCCAGTCGCCCCACCCATCTAGTTCTCGACGACACAGCCGATGAACCAATCCAGATTGTCAGCTCGATGCTTGCTTGGCACGATCGCCCCATGACCCTATCCGGACATCTGGTGAAGTTTCCCCAAAGCCCGCAAATTTCGTTGGACGTGTTCGCGATCGAAGTGGAAACCGAAGGGATAAATCGATACTTTACGCTGGTCAATTTTCAGGACATGCAAGAATTTCAAGCAATCCAAGAAAAGCTTGCAGGCATTTGGGATGCGAACAGTGAGTCGGCAGTGAGAGGGCGGAATGCGTTGATTGAGCCCTCCGTCACGATTGAGGCGACGGGGGTGATTAATGTGATGTCGCCGGAGCAGGCTAATCCGCAGGTGTTGCTAGAGAGTCGGGATGATGTGGAGGTGGCGGGTTAAGTGGAAAACTTGGCACTGGTCATTGGTCATTGGTGACTAGTCACTGGTCACTAGCCATTGGTCATTGGTCATTAGTTACTTATAGATATGCTCTTGGATCGACGGGTTGGCCGTTTTTGCGGACTTCAAAATGTACGTGGGGGCCGGTGGATAGACCGGTAGAACCGGCTCCGGCGACTTGTTGGCCTTTGGCTACGTGCTGATCTTTGCTGACGAATAGGCGACTGTTGTGGGCGTAGAGGGTTGTGAGTCCACCGCCGTGGTTAATGATGACGGTATAGCCGTATCCGCCATACCAACCGGAATAGAGAATAGTGCCCGAGTCGGCGGCGTGAACGGGGGTTCCGACCGCCACGCCGTAATCAATACCGGTGTGCAAGCGACGGGTGCGATAAACCGGGTGGGTACGCCATCCGTATGGACTGGTGACGGGCCCGGAAACCGGGTGAATCATTTGGCCGGTCCCTTGCTGAAACCCTGATTGTTGGGATTGCTGAATGGCTAGACGCTGAATTAATGTCGAGAGCTGTTGCGAATCAGCCTCTAAACGGCGCTGAGCGGCAGCATGGGCAGCCCGCTCGTTTTGCAACCGGGAAATTAGTTGAGTTTGCTGGACTGCTTGAGCCTCGAAATTTGCTTTCTCAGCCGCCAACTGCTGTTGCAACAGAGCAATCTCATTCTTCTGAGCTTCCAGCGAAATGCGCTCTTGCACCAAATCCTCAGACGAATGCTGCAAGTCTTCGATCAGGGTTCGATCCGACTCCATCAATAAGCGGAAATAATAGCGGCGATCGAAAAATTCGTTCAGATCGGAACTGTTGAGCATCAATGCCCACCAACGCTCCTCTCGTCCTTGTTTCTGCAAATATCGCAGGCGATTGGATGCACTTTCTCGCTGACGCTCCAGCTTTTCTTCCGATACTTTGAGTCGATCCTCTAACTTCGTTAGCTCCTCCTGTGCCCGAGCCAATCGAAACTCGTTATCCTCCAATCGAGTTTCCACTACCGCCAAGCTGGACTGAATGATCCCCAGTTGGCTTCGGGCTTGATTCTCCTGCTGTTGGAGGGTGTTCGATCGCGATCGAATCGTTTCGATTTGCTGCAGTAATTGTTGGCGCTGTTGCTGCAAACTATCGATGGTTTGGGCCTCTGCAGAGGAAGGAACCAAGGCCAATGTCGCGGCCAACCCAACCGCGATCGCCAATCGCTTCCATTGAGAAGAATGCTTCCGCACGTAGCTCAGAACCCGATTTGCAGCCACAGAACCCCTAACCATCACAACTCACACTCGATGTGGCATCTTCAGCGATCGACAAGCGTTGTTCAATACCGACAGAGATGAGGCCCAATCCTCGTCAGTCAAAAAACTTGTCTCACACTAAATCTAGCGCCAATCGTAGCACGCAGCTCCCTTTGAGGCGCTGTATCAAGTGTCTGAGTTAAGCATTCCTTAATAAGTCGGGGCTCGAATCCTGAATCTCAAGCCCCCCTAAAGAATCTCAGCTCCGGCTGCCTGCAATCCGGTCAGTTTATGGGTGCACCATTTCCCTCTTGGCAGGGATGTAGGGGTCTAGAATCGGTCTCTTTTTCCGCGTAGGCGGGCAAACACTCTAACAGGCTCGGAGATATTGGTTGCCGCTTGTAATGCGGGGGCATCCCAGCGAAGAAATGGGTTCGTTACTTTTTCAATCGCAATACTGGTGGGAATCGTCGGTTGATTCTGCTGTCGGGCTCGTTTCACATCGACATACCGTTGCTGCAGCTCCTCATTCTCTGGGTCTAACGTCAACGCAAATTGCAGATTTTTCAGCGTGTATTCGTGGGCGCACCACACCTGTGTTTCTTCCGGTAGGCGGCGCAGGCGATCCAAGGAGTTCATCATCTGGGCGGGAGTCCCTTCAAACAAGCGTCCGCATCCAGCCGCAAACAGCGTATCTCCACAAAACAAATGCTGGGAGACAGGAAAGTGGTACGCAACATGTCCGCGCGTGTGACCGGGGACAAAATACACGTCGGCAAATTCTCCGCCAAACTCCACCCGATCGCCATCCTGAAGCTCCACCGTTATGCCCGGAATGCGATCGCGATCGACAGCGCTGCCGTACACTTCCGCATCGGGAAACCGCGCCAACAGCTCGCGATTGCCTCCCACATGATCGAAATGATGGTGGGTATTGAAAATGGCAATCAATCTAGCGTTAAGGGACGTCAGCTTGTCTAGGACGGGGGCTGCGATCGCCGGATCGACAACAGCGGCAACGCGTTCTACCGGGTCAAACAACAGAAAAATATAGTTATCGTTGAGAACAGGTAGGCGAAAAACGTCCATGACAGTTTTGCGATGAGAAGCTCCCTTGTAATGTCTCACGTTCTCAACCTCAACCAGCGTTTTACAGCGGGTCCCGCTCTAGATAGTTTTCTGACGTAATAAAGGGTTGATGAATCGGGACTGTTTGGGGCTGTAATCGCTGGGTGAATAATCGCTAGGTCGATAGCTGTGGGACCGCGATCGCCCCAAATCGGCTGACCGCAACTTGCCGCATGATTGCGATTTCAGATTCATTCAGTACCCAGCCCGTCGTGCCGCTAGCCTGCAAGTTAATTTCGTCTTGCCGATGGGGCAACCCCAGTTGGTGGGCAATCTCGTGGGCCAGCGTCCTCGCCTGCTCGGCTTCTTCAACCGACACGCGAACGGCAACAGGAGTGGACTCGCGGGCGTGCCTAGAGGGAACTGGCAACAATTCAGTTGGGCGGCAGTCGCTAACCTTCTGCAATCGCACATCATCTCTGACAAACACTTCCCGAGCCCCCTGACTAAAACTAATGCCATTGGCTGGCTGGCCGCGAATCTGTAGTTCCGGTGTGAAATAAATGTCCAGCAATTCCGTGCCTGCATCGTTGGCATCAAACATCGGCTGCATGACGATATCCGCTTGAGAAAGGATCCGCTGGGTTTCTGCTAACACACCGTCAAGGTGCTCGGGGGTTGTCCATCGCTGTGATCGGTGTAGGTGAAACACAACCGGCAGGAGCAACACATCGAACGATTCCCGTTGGATGGATTCAAGTAGAACGGCACAACTGCGATCGCGATTTTTGGGCGACGGCGGCAAGCCTGGAGGGAGTGGGAGCCGCAACCGCACTCAGGACGATAGTCAAAGCGGCGATCGCCAATAGCAATCGACCAGCGGGAAGGTAGCGTTTCACTTCAAATTGGCATTACGGCTCATCATGTTGAATGCAGATCCCCGAGGTAGCGGATTGCTATCCACTTAGCAGGTATCCCAATAGAAAAGAGCCACCACCTCGCCTGCGAATTCTCATTCGCCCGCCCGACATGATGACTCCGGTCAGTCAAAGAAACAGTAGAAAGTGTCAACGGAGAATTTGACGCTTTTGCTACGAAACTAGGATCCTGCGCAGGGATTGGCTGCACAGGGATTGACAGCCGCACAGGGATCGACAGCCGAACAGGGGTTGGCCGCACAAGGAATCGCTGCACAGGGATTGGCTGCACAAGGAATCGCTGCACAGGGATTCGCCGCGCAAGGAATTGCCGCGCAGGGATCGACAGCGGCACAAGGACTGGCTGCACAAGGGCCGGCTTGAGCAGGCAACCCAGTCGGCACAATAGCTACAGCAGCCAGACTTAAAACGGACGCAACCCCGAGCAGGGCAAGATGGCGAATTTTCACAGTGATGTCCTCAGTTAGTGTTGACAGGTGCAGTCGATCTCCCCCAATCAACCAGGGGAGTTAAACACAATCAGGAGTAGGAATAGCGAAATGCGGTAAGCAATGGGGCGATCGCCATTCGCTCCTACGGACTGTGGAAGAGGCGTTGCAGGATATCCAAACCTGCCGAGGCACGACTCGTGCAGATGTTGTGCCTTGGTCAGAATGATTGAACAAAGTGTTATCCTGCAAACTCTAAAAAATGAGCTTAGGTATCAGAATGCAGGCGAGCCACTACACAATCCTGAAGTCAACATGAGGATCTTCACAGAAATATCTAAGAGCGTTCTCAAAAAAAAGCCCGCGCCATAGCAAGTAACGAATTTTCTAAAAGAGCCCCAATCGGGCGGTAACTCGTTGAACAGATATAGCAATCTGCCGTTAGGACCGGAAGAATGAGACCGCGACAATACTCGATTTGCAAGGAAAAGCAGTCAGGGAGGATTCTGTTGCAGACGTGATTTTCAAACAAAAGCTGTCGTTTCTCTTGCATTTTTATACAGCACCCCCAAATGGGTGAGAGACAAAGTCGATCCATGCAGCAACATCTCCCCGCGTAACGCCATCCGGTTGCCCCTTGCAAATCCTATTGATGGTTTCATCTCCCCTGAGAGTTCGTTGAGCACTCCAAAAGTTCTTGAAATTCTAGCTAGCTTTGACTCTCCATCGGATAAATCAGCGATCCTGCTCCACCATATTGTCGAGGTATTGAGTAGGACGATGCTGGCAGTCTTCTGACAGCTCACCTGATTGCTTCAGTGCGGCGATCGCTTTAACGTAGCAAGCGTTCCTATCAATGTTGGTGACTCTTGTCGTTTGAGTATGCTCTACAAAATCCTACACAGAAACCTTTTAAGTAACTTGGTCGAATTAATCGTATAACCAATGTCCCAGAAGCCTCACAGAAGTGGCTACTCCTACAAAATTGATTAGAACAACCTACTTAGCAGCTTTAGCATCCCGTCTGGGGGTCAGCATTCAATCCAGAGTAATTCCGATTAAATCCACCACCCGTCACCGCTGCACCCAGCGATAGCTCGCCGAATGCTCAACATTGACTCCACGTTCAGCCAGCATCTCCTGCACACTCGATAACTCAGTCGATATCTCAGGTACCACCTCACTGCCATGACTACGATCGAGGGAAGGGAATGACGATTTTTAAACGGAGTATCGGCGGACATATGGTCGCCAATCTTGGATAGTAAACGGGCTCAAACTACAATCTCTCTTGTGTCATCTAGAAGTTTGCAACAAAACCGGAACGATAGCAAAATCAATGCAATATCCAGTCAATTATAGTTATTCATACGAAATGGGCATACTAGTCATTATGTTTATTTTTAGAAATCCCCCTAAAGATGAGTCAACACTCTAATACAGAGATTTCTTATTCATTTGAACATGAAGTAGAGACATATAAATCCTTATGCCAGCAGAATAACAGCAATAAAGTATCAAAAATACATGAGTATAAACTTGAAGTTGATGATGGCATCAACTATACAACCTATATGATCAATGGCGAGAAGTACTCAATCGGACGTAATTCTAGCTTTTCTATATATATTCCGAACACATTTGTATCCCATCACCATGCAACATTAGAGAGAGTTCATTCAGATAGCTCTGAGGCCGGGTTTAGCTATTTGATAAGAGATGGTAGTTTAAATGGTAAAAGCAGTAAGAATGGAATATATGTAAATGGAAACAAAGTCACCGAATGCCTTCTATCTGATGGAGACATAATTCGTATTGGCCCCAATGTAAAAGCAAGGTTTACACACACAACAACAAGAAAAAGTGAGAATACAAACATCAAGGCCGATTCAATTATCGACTCAGATGGGTCTATTTTCCATGCAATAAAAGAATCAATATTCCTGTTAAACATAGATGGAACCATACGGGACATCAACAAAGCAGCTTTAAGGCTGGTTGGTATTGAGGAAAAAGACATAATTGGCAAAGACTTTGCCCAAACCGTCTTACCAGAACCCTGGAAGAGTGAATTCATTAAGACCATTTCCAGAGTCAATGATAGTTTAGATGAGTCTATGCTCGGCAGATGGAGCGCTTCTAAGATAAAAAGGAGTGATGGACATGAATTTCATTCTGACTTCTCAATCAGTTTAATTGAGAACAATAATAAAATAACACTGATGATCGTTGTTCGAGACATAACCAGCCAGAAGATTATTGAACAACAATTGCAGCTATATGCCTATCAAGACCCCTTGACATTACTAGGAAACAGGAGATATTTTCTAGAAGGGCTTGGAACTGAGTTTTCGAGATTTAAACATTCTAGCGCCAAAGGATTTGCCTTAATATTTTTAGATCTCAACAGATTCAAATATATTAATGACACCTTAGGACATGATTTTGGCGATAGTCTTCTAATTGTTATTAGCAAAAGGATAAAGAAGAACTTCAGAGATGAAGATATTGTTGCGCGTTTGGGAGGAGATGAATTTACAGTTCTTGTAAAAGGAATTCAAGATAGAGTCGTCTTAACACATATTATTAGGCGACTGATCCGATCTCTACAAGAGCCTATACAAATCCGAGAAAAGAAGATTTCTATTTCCCTTAGCATTGGAGTTGTTATTAGTACTCAAGAACATTTGTCTCCTGAGGAGTTAATGCGAGATGCAGACTTCGCGATGTATCAAGCTAAGGAGTCCCAACTGCATCAATATATTTTCTTCGACAATCAGATTGGAGCTCTAGCCCAACGAAAAATTCAATTGGAACAAGAGTTGAGAAATGCAATTGAAAGAGAGGAGTTTGAACTTTATTATCAACCCATAGTATCCCTGGAAACAGACTATATAGTCAGCTTCGAATCTTTATTGCGCTGGGATAACCCTAAATTAGGGTGGGTTTCTCCTTCAGAGTTTATACCAGTTTGTGAGGAGTCTGGGCTAATAAAAGATATAGGGATATGGATTCTTCGTCAGGCTTGCTATCAGTTGAAGCAGTGGAATGATAGAAATATTTTTTTAAAGTCAATAGGCGTTAGTGTTAACGTGTCGGGGAAACAAATCGTACATCCACTCTTTGTCGAAGAGCTCCTTGGAATTATAAATGAGACAAGGGTTTCTCCAAAGAATCTCAAGCTTGAAATCACTGAAAGCATGCTAATAGAGGACTTTGAACAAGCTAAGGAGAAGCTAGAAGAAATTAATGCCCTAGGGATTGATATCTATCTTGATGACTTTGGGACAGGCTATTCATCCTTTGGATATTTACATCAGCTTCCAGTAAACGTTCTAAAGATCGATCGCTCATTCACTGCTGAAATCAATACAAGAAACGGACTTAAGATTGTTGAATCAATGGTTGCGCTTGCTAAAGTCCTGGAAATAGAGGTGGTTGCTGAAGGCGTTGAGATTCAAGAACAGATACACTGTTTGAAAAAGATGAATTGCGATAAAGTCCAAGGGTACTACATATCAAAACCCATGAGCTCTGATATTGCCGAAGAATTTGCCTCAGAGCATAATAACAAAGTTTTTTCATCAACTCGGAAATAGAACTTATAGCGTTTGACATTGGACAGAAATTGATATGAGGTCTTGTGCACTGTAATAGTGGATCTTGTAGCTTCAATGAAATGTCAATGCTGCCAAAGCGGTTCTGTTCCAACAAAATGATTTGTTATACCAAGTCTCTATAAATGTGCACTTTAAACAGGGTCAACGATAAAATCCCATCCAGTAATGGAGCGAACAACAGTATCGCTCAAGTCGTCTATCGCGCCCTGAACCCGCTGCCGTAAAGCCTTCAAATTGGGGAAAGATTCCCATCCGTTTGACGACACCTTCAACAAAATGTTTGGTGCCGGCGCTGAGGTGTGGACGCAAACCTGCGTGCTGGATCGCATCTGCAAGCACAACCAAGATCTCAATCGACGCTTGTGTCGAGGAGACGAAGATGATACGTGGTTGCCACCGATCGCCTTTCCCGAAGCGAAGGTTCTCCCACCCGTCCCTCCTATCCTGGCGGGCATTCGGCGTATATTGCGGCAGGTGCAACAGTTGCCAAAGCGTTTTTTGCCGATGGTGTCATTGTCAGCCCGCAAGTGCCCAGAGCGGATGGCCAAGCTCTAGCAGACTTCACCGGCATACCTCTTACCATTCATGGGGAGTTGAATAAGCTGATTGCCAATGTAACGCTATTC
>JBFRWD010000114.1:0-13588 GCA_051439425.1 Synechococcus sp. | reverse complement strand
AGTCGCACCAACAAGCTGATTCAGTTACCTCCCGAGCGTTAGTGCTAACACTGGATCAGCAGTTAGCTCGGAGAGGTGAACCATCCCCCATCAAACTGATGGTTTCGGTTCTTCGCATCGCACATAGTCCAGATAATTATTCAAAAATTACCGAGTTGTCAGTTGCTGAAGCAGGATATCGATGGTCTCCTGTTTTACATAGCCTTGAGAGACTGCCAGCGTCCCGAACATGACTGGCCTGAGTGATCGACTTTGAGCCTGCAGGATGCAACCAATCTGGGCGGTATCGAGGAGAGAAGCATCCTTAAGGTAGCGTCCCAGCGGAAACCGAAAGGACTCGCGGTGGATATTGGGGAATCGACGAATAAAGAAGTCAACGGTTTCAGATTTTATCCAACCACGTTCTGCGATGATGTCTCCCAAAAGTTGTTGCGTGCAGGTTTCCTGCTCCATCAACGCAATTTCAATCTGAGTAGGGGTTACAAGTCCAGCTTTCTGCAGTAATTCTCCAATACGTAGGTCGCGAGTGGCAGCGTGTTTCTGAGCTAACTCTTTGGACACTTGTGACCGGGAGCCGGTTAAAACTACCTCTTTGCTTGTACGGACATTAGAGCTTCTACTCCTCCTCGCGGAAGCAGACTTTACGGACGCCGCCATCGCTGCATCCCATTGCATTAGAATCGTCTTTGCGGCGTAAGGACTAATATCTTCTAATCTCCGCAAGCGCTCGTATGCTGTCTTTCGGCGCTGCTTGAGGGAAATCTCGGCTCGTGATTTATAAAAGTCTTCAATTTCTCTCATGGGGTCGCTAACCCTCTTACACCAGTCGTTTCGATCGCGCGAAATCAAGACTGAGAGCAAAGAAAACATGGTGAGGACTCCCGCTAAGCTTAAAGAGTATCTATATACCTAAGTGAGGCTGAAGTTTAATAATACACAGCAATTTATCCGAATGGCATTAATTTTTTAGCAGTCTTGTCTTCTTGTCCTTGCTGGAGAGTAATCGGAAGAATAATTATCTGGACTATTAGGCTACTTGAGTGAGGAATATTGAGGACTAGTCTAGTGTCCCGATGTCTGGCTATTGTAGATTCTCCTCCCAGGCTACTTGATACGAGACGAACGGAGCTGCCCTCCCCCGCTCCTTCATTGATGAGCGGCAGAAAAGCCATTTGCTTCTCCGATTGATGACCAACAAGGCCAGAAATTGGCTTTAGCGGAATTATGGCTCTAATATGCCATTCCTCAGAATCATTGCCAGGCATGGGATACAGCCCGCGAGTATATCTATAGTCCAGATAACTATTACTTATCTGGACTATTTGAGTGGTGGTGGAGGTCAGGGAAATGCATTTGGATGGCAGTAGATGTGGTGGAGGGAAAGCCGCTTTATATGGGATAGTTCATTGGCAGTGTTTAATCTTGGTAGTAGGTGGCTTGTTCCGGTCGGCGTTTCCTTCCTGCTCCCAAGGACAATAGCAATTATCTGGACTATCCGTCACTCGAATCAGGAAACCGTCCACTTGCACAACGTTGTCGAATCGCGGGAACCTCAAATATTCTGCCGGGAATACTCATATATGACTTCAGAAAGAATGAGATGCCTTGAATAATTATCTGGACTATCTGCTGCTCGAACTAAGGCATAGCCACATAGTGGATGGCCATCGGGATACCTTGTTTATCTCGCTCGATTGGTTGAGGCAGGCTACAAAGCTCGCGATCGCCAACCATCTGTGCTCCAATCGCCAAGCCAAGAGCATCAACGATGTCGTCATCTGCCATTTGTTTTTTCAGGTAGTGCGAGCGCACCTCGCCGAACATATCCTCAATCGCCGGAAAAAAATTAGCCAATATTGTGAGTCGCTCAACCCTCCCAGCAACAGTTTTCTTCTTATGCACTAAGTGATGGCGATTTAAATTGAAGAAGAGATATTCCGGATGGCTTTCATGAACGGTACCTCTCAAGGCAGGATGAGCAAGCAGTAGCTCATCAATGATTCGGATTTTTTCCGAAATATTCCACGATTGCTTTGATAGTTTCTTCCCGGTTGCAGCAGCATTCTTCAGGCAGGCCTCCTCATAGCTTCTGGCATAAATGGCTTGTCTTACTGGCGGATTGAATACACTTGAGCTGAAGTGAGGACGGAGGGCATCTCTGAGTAAACGATCGCAATGGCGGCTGGCCTCGCAATCAGAAAGACCAATCGGAATATCGATCAAGGCTAACTTGGCTGCTTGCAAGAATTCGAGTAGTTCCTGCTTTGTTTCCAGAAGTTTGTGAGAGAAGCCAGCATTGCTGTAAGCGATCGCAATCCATCCTGCTCGACATCCATCAATTCCCGCTACAAATCCCATACTTGAACATTGCCCAGACATCAAATCGATGCTCGAATCATGGGTTGAATCACTAAATGAATTAGTCACTATCTCTTAATCATTATCTGGAGTATTCTCTTGATAATAAGATTAAAATTGCTTTGAGTTTGTCCGAAACGCTGACAGCACTTAACCATGGACGATCGCTCTTCCTCCAGCCTGCCAGATTACACTTCCCCCTAATAAAATATCCCATGGTCAGTCTAGCCAAATACTAGTTATTCCAACTCGCCTATGTCTTCTTGGGTGTACCGACCGTTGGGCATTGCTGCCCGCATCAATCT
This sequence comes from Synechococcus sp., assembly GCA_051439425.1. Classification (GTDB taxonomy): domain Bacteria; phylum Cyanobacteriota; class Cyanobacteriia; order Thermostichales; family PCC-7336; genus PCC-7336. The sequence continues at coordinate 10,925 of JBFRWD010000114.1, read as the reverse complement.
AACCACCAGTCACATTCACTTAAAGGGAGTTCCTCTGAGCTGGCTCGTTATGGCAGGAATGGGGCTTTGTGTTGTTTGGCAGGGTGCTGAGTTTATCGCCAGTGCAATCGCGCACTCTCAACCCAGGCAGATTTCTATTCAAGATATCAAAGGGTCCACCTTAGGAGCTGAGGCATTAGATTACGTTACCGTTCAAGGGCATTTGTTTCCCGAATCGGAGCTAAGACTAGGAGGTGCAGCATACATTCCTTTGATAGAAGAAGACACTCGGCGAGCAATCCTAGTTCGCGCAGGTCGTGCAACCAGCGATCCGCTTGGCCCATCTCCATCTGCAGTTACTGGAAGGCTGCAACCCCTCAAGCCAGAACGACAGGTTGACGCCAGTCGCGCTGATTTAGGCCAAAACGTGTATCTCGAAACGGCGTGGAGTTTGGTTGAAGGAAGCCGCTTCAACCCAGCCTGGAGACACGGGGTTGCTATGGGAGGAATTGGAGGCTTACTAGGTATCTTTGCAGTTGCCCTAGCCAAGCAGGGCATTATTTTTGAACCTTCGCACCAAGTAATGCGCAGCAAAGGAGTATCGCTTACTGAAGGGAAGCAAGTTGATTTACACGTCAGTGCTTGCTTAGCTTTATCTTCCACTGCAGCTCAAGATGGAAATCGCTCTCCCAAGCCCATCGTTCGACAGATGTTTGTTGATATGCCAGGGACAATTGGCAGTTCCGAGAATGGTGAATTGGTGCTAATGGCAAATGTAGACGCGTCTAGTCGAGGAGGATTAGCAGTTGCTAATCGCAGAGCCGGATGGTGGACATCCGCGATCGCCTCCAAGAGTATTCACAGTTTAGAAGCAGGTTACCTGCATCTTGGGGGGGAACGACGTCCTGCCCTCCGCTTTAGCTATCGCGAACCAACTGGCGATCGACGAACTGCTGCGGTGAGTTTTGCTAGCTCTCTACAACAACAGTATGCATTCAATCATTTTGTACATTCCACATACTGAAACCGTACATAGTTTGCAAGCAGTATTGCTGTAGATCGATGATAGCCAAGAGGCATTTGGTAACACTAAAGATGTGTATGTTGGCAGCCAATATTAGCCTAGGCTATTACATATTATCGCTCAGTTTTTGAGCATCAACTTCAGATTAAGTGACTATAGCAACCCGCTATAAGATCTGGAGTGCGAAGATAACTCAAACCCTCGATCTTCTAAGGAAAATTGCTAGAGTATCCTCCATCGCGGATTGTAGAAAGCTATAAACATTCAGGATATAACTTGAGCTTAGTTCTACCCTTTCTTATAAGACGTACCGCAGTAGGGGCAGAATCGATGCTTGAGTGATGAAATCGGTTCGTTACAGTTTGCACACCGATTTCGTAGCTGAGTACCGCAAGCAAAGCAGAATTTCGCCCTCTCGTGCATCCACAATGAATCCGGTAAGGTACCGGGTTGCCAACATACGGGGCAAAACTTCAAACCAGCGGCAATATCGACAATATCCTTACCTTTCACCAATGCATCGAAATACTCGCTAGGCACTTGCAGCGCCACTGCCAGACCATTCTTGGACTTGCTATTCAACCTGGCGGATATTCCGCGCTCTAGCTTTCCTAGGCTTTGCAGATGGATTCCGGCCTTCGTCGCCACTTCTTTTTGCGTTAGTCCTAGCTCCATTCGCAAGCGTCGCAAATACTCTGCTAGAGATTCTCCTGACTGAGGAAGTTTATCAGAATCTATAGACTGCATGAAAGGCTGTGTCCAGACGTGTCATCAGAAAGTATAGTTTAACTAGAAAATATACTTTCCGATTTTCATTATACATTGTGACTCTCCCTCTTGCCACAGTAGCTACGCAGTTTTTAGATCGACCGAACTTAGCGAAAGCTACAGCAATATCATATGAAATAGCTCTACTTCCATTTTTGGAGAAGTATGGCCGCATACATATTAATTTGCTCGATTCTAAGTTAGTCTACAGCTATCTAAAAAGACAATCTCATCTTTCCAGCAATACGCTCAATCGACACAAGGTCATTCTGCAATCGTTGTTCAACTACGCGATCGAGCAAGGATATGCCAAGACAAACCCGATTGGAAATAGCCGCCGCCCTAAGAGCTATTCATCGGATAACCGCAAAAACCGCGATCGCCAGCAAACCATCACTCCTCGTCAATTCGAGCTGCTGTACGAGGCGGTTGGCAATGATTGCCGCCTTCAATTGCTCGTTAGGTTATCCAACAACACCAAGGCCAGTATCCGTCAACTACTAGCATTAAATCTCACAGATATTGACCTAGAGACATGCCAATTTACGGCCTCTACAAAAGATGGGGAAATCAGTCTCCATCACTTTTCGGATGATGTCACTCTTTGCCTTAAAAAATATCTACGCTTTTACAGACACGACCATGCCGAAGCTCTGTTCACAGCTCAACACCCTGTAACAAATAAAGTTACACGATTAAGTTATAGAAGGGTGCATCAAATATGGATTTCTACGATCTCATCCAATATTGAACTAGCCAATTTACGATTACAAGACATAAAAAATTTCTGAAGTGTATATGGTGCATGCTTTACGGAAAACATATAGTATGTCATTCATAAATGAACAGATATGGGAAACTAGAATATGCTTATAGAGATATACTTTTTGATATCCAAGTCATTTTATGTAGTTGAAAGGTATTGAATATCTAGAAATACCCCCTGACTCTTTACAGGAACCACGCGAGGTGAACACTATCGGCGTCCTACCTGGACAGAAAGATCCGCCGATGGCGATGATGAGGGGATGTCGATCGCATCCATACAAAAGGCCCGAGTCCTAAAGAGAAGGACTCGGGCTGCAAATGATTAGACAAAACGGAGAGGGTGGGATTCGAACCCACGGTAGCGGGTTACGCTACACAGCATTTCCAGTGCTGCGCCTTCGACCACTCGGCCACCTCTCCAGAGGCGTTATTAACCCGAACCGAAGCGAGTGAAGTCAGTGCGGGTACAGCCTAGACTGCTTTCAGCTTAAGTATCTTAACAGACGTTTGGGCAGAAAATAGCTGGATCGAAAAATCCTCCAGGGACGATCGCTGCTAAGTGAGTGGCAACCAAGACCCGAGCGTAGGGAAAGCAGCAGAGCTTTTTGATAGGCAACCCTGTAGGCTGATGGTGAAATCAAAGGCTACAGCGGCATAACGTTCTTAGTGTTGTGGGCATGGCACACCATGTCAGTTCAACAGAGGATTGATGGCGAAACTGTGTTTCCCTCAGAGGCGCTGGCTTATTGGGAGTGGTGGTAGTGTCCAGACAACAAGTTGAATACGTGGGGTTTCCTGTGCGGTGGAGCGGAACGGGGGTGGCGATCGCCGCGATTGCAGGCCTAGTCATATCGCTATGGTTATGGCAACCTGCAATGCTTCTTCCTTTCATATGTTCGGCCGCGCTCGTCTCTTTAATAGGAATAGTTGCCGTACCGTTGTTACTCCGTCTCAAAACAGGTCAAATTATTCGTACAGAGGGACCTCAAGCCCACTTGAAAAAGGGCGGCACTCCAACGATGGGAGGACTTTACTTCATCCCCGTTGGTTTGACCCTCGGATTGGTATTGACGAGAGCAACTCCCTTGGCGATCGCCGTTGCAGCAACAGTGCTGGGTTTTGGCGCAATTGGACTTCTGGATGACTGGACTGTTATCCGTCAACAATCCAATAAAGGTATTGCTCCAAAGGTCAAACTTGGCCTTCAAGTGTTCGTAGCTCTGATTGCTTGTATAGCATTTTCACGCTTGGGCTTTCTCGGCACGACCCTAGTTTTTCCATTAATGGGGAGCCTGTCTCTAGGACTACTATTTTGGCCGCTAGCGTTATTCGTCTTGCTGGGGGCAAATAATGCCGTGAACTTGACGGATGGTTTGGATGGTTTGGCCACCAGTACGGTCGCAATCGCATTAGTGGCGTTAGCTGTGGTCGTCCCCCAGCCTGATTTAGCCATGATGGCAGTCGCCTTATCGGGAAGCTGCGTCGGATTCTTGGCACACAATCGCAACCCCGCCAAAGTGTTTATGGGAGACACGGGCTCGCTGGCTTTGGGAGGGGCACTAGCAACGATCTCGTTACTCGGTAACTGCTTATGGGCGTTGGCGATCGCGGGGGCCGTCTTCATTGCAGAAGCATTATCTGTAATGTTGCAGGTGGGCTATTTCAAATACACCAAACGGAAATTCGGCGAAGGGCGGAGATTATTGCGCATGTCTCCTCTCCATCATCATCTTGAGCTGGGGGGTTGGCAGGAAACGACGGTTGTAGCAGTACTGTGCGCAGTCACTGCACTATTAGGCGTTGTTGTTTACGGACTCGGCTTGCTGTGAGTCTTGCAAGGCAACCAGAAACTTTTCGACGATCGGCAGCATTTCTCTCCAATGCTCGATGGGTAATCGGTGGGATGCTTGGGACAGTATCTGCAGCTCGGCCTGTTGCATTTTGTTGGCATATTGTTCGCAACACCATCTTGGGATGAGGCGATCGCTTTCGGCAGCTATGACTAAGGCAGGAGTATGTATTCGACCTAGACTGGGTTCGATTGGGCGATCGCGGACATGACCAAACGCACGGGCTCGCACAAACCATCGGGCAGTGGGGTGTACCAAGAATTCCTTACGTTCGAGCAGTAGAGGGGAGAGGCGATCTTGTTGCCCAAAGTAGCCGTAAATGCGCGAGGCGATACCTAGCCCCCAATCAATCCAGTTCGTATTCCACGTTAGGGGCCAGCGCAATAGATAGTGGCGATTGAAGGAGCGATCGCGGATTCCCGCTGGAGCAGCCAATATCAACCCCGCCATTTCGTCTTGATACAACAGGGAGTACTCAGCTGCAATCCAGCCCCCCAAAGAGTGGCCAACTAGCACGTAGCGATCAAGGTCTAGCGCCTGTACAACCTCCCTCACAAACGCAACCTGTTCGCTAACTCCACACTCCTGTTCAGACTCGCTAGAGTCCCCAAACCCTAGCAAGTCGATCGCCACGCAACGATATTGCCGCTTCAATCCCTGCATCAGCCCCAACCAATGCCGATGACTGCCCATCAGCCCATGCAAAAACACCACAGGATTACCTTCTCCCCAATCCCGATACACAGCTCGATGTCCACTGGGGAATGTCAATTGGTTGGGCAACAGGTGTCGACGCATATTTGGACTAAATCCCCCCAAAAAAACGCCCTCTCGACGAATGAGAGAACGCTTACATCTATCCGAACACTGAAGCAGAACTATTTCAGAATCAAAGCGACTTCTTTGGCAAAGTAAGTCAGAATCAAATCTGCACCGGATCGCTTCATGCTGAGCAGGGTTTCTAGCATCACTTTCTTGCCATCAATCCAACCCATTTGTTCTGCGGCACGAATCATGGCGTACTCACCACTAACGTTGTAGGCCGCAACCGGCAGGGTCGTCGATTCCTTGATGCGGTAGATGATGTCCAGATATGCCAGAGCAGGCTTGACCATTACCATATCGGCCCCTTCCATTTCATCCAGCTCCACTTCGCGAATAGCTTCGCGGGCGTTAGCGGGGTCCATTTGATAAGTCTTTTTATCTCCTGCTTTGGGAGCAGAGCCCAGCGCATCGCGGAAGGGGCCGTAGTATGCGGAGGCATACTTCGCGGAATAGGCCAAAATCGACACGTGATGGAAGCCTTTCGCATCCAATGCTTCCCGTAGTGCCCCAACCCGGCCATCCATCATATCGGAGGGAGCAACGATATCTGTACCGGCTTCGGCCTGGCACAAAGCTTGCTTAACCAAGACCTCTACTGTCTCGTCATTCAGAATTTCACCATCCTGAACGATACCGTCGTGACCGTCACAGTTGTAAGGGTCGAGAGCTACGTCCGTGATTAGCAGGACGTCGGGAGTGCTCGCCTTAATTGCTCGCAACGCTTGGGGAATCAATCCATCAGGGTTGAAACTTTCAGTACCGTGAGAATCTTTCTTCTCTTCGGGAACGGCAGGGAACAGCGCGATCGCCCGGATTCCCAAGTCATATACTTCCTGGACTTCCTTCAGTAGCAAGTCGAGGGTGTAGCGATAGGAACCGGGCATGGAGCCGACTTCCTCGCGAGTATTTTCCCCTTCCATAACAAAAAGGGGATAAATCAAGTCCTTTACGGTCAGCTCGGTTTCCTGCACCATGTCGCGAATGGCAGCAGTCCGACGCAGGCGGCGTGGGCGGTAGGTGAGATCTTGCATGACTGAATCTTGATATGAAAGCTTGTTATGAATCTGGACGAGCCAAAATGCTTATTCATACTATCTTTACTTGGTAGCGTTACTAACCGCGTCGCTACTCTTCTTCATTGAACGAATTTGGAAGCTCTACTCAGACAGGATTGCTCTCACCCGATGGGGTGGGATCGGACGCGACAGCAGTGTCGTCGTCTGCCTTTAAAGACAACTGATAGATTCGCTTACGATCGCCTCCTGTTTCTTTTGCCAATTGCTTTGCTGCCCGAGAACGCGATAAACCGTCCCCCATTAGCCGACGTAACTGTGTTAGTAAAGCCTCATCGCTAACTACTTCTTCTCTGGAGTCTAATCCGGCCAACACAATGGTGAATTCCCCCTTGGGCGATCGCACCTGAAATTCTTCAAGAGCCCCAGCAACAGTTCCCCGCCAAAATTCTTCGTAGCGCTTCGTTAACTCCCGGGCCAGCACAATTTCTCGGGTCTCCTCCACATGTTCGAGTAGTTCATTCAAGGTGCGAACCAGTCGATGGGGGGCCTCGTAAAAGACAACTGTGCGAGCTTCTTTGGAGATCAGTTGCAGTACCTCTCGCCGCTCTTTTTTGACTGTCGGCAAAAAGCCCTCGAATACAAACCGCTGAGTTGGCAATCCAGAGGCAACTAACGCACAAATAATTGCGGTCGGGCCAGGGATGGGAACAACCGCAATATTGGCGGCTGCACAAGCCTGAACCAACTCCACCCCCGGATCGGAAATCCCAGGCATGCCAGCATCGGTTATCAGAGCGATTGTCTCCCCGTTGGCCAGTCTTTCCACTAGCTCGGGGGTACGGCGAGCAATATTGTGGGTGTGGTAGCTCATCTGGGGGGTGGAAATATCAAAATGCTTTAGTAGCTGACCAGAATGGCGAGTATCTTCCGCCGCAATACAATCCACCTCGTCCAAAATGCGCAGCGATCTCCGAGAAATATCCTCTAAATTTCCGATCGGGGTCGCGACAAGATACAAAGTTGCAGGGGTAACTGGCATACGGTGAAAGCAAGAAAGATGTCAATAGAGAGGTTGAAGCAAAAAGATTTTCTTGCTTTCTGACTCAGACAAGATATCTCATGCCCGCCTGGCTAGGAGTACAGCTAGGCTTAACCTATTTTATTGGGCAGCTAATTCATTCCTAAAAGTTTTGTAAGTGATTTGGATCGCATCTGATAGGAGATGGCGATCGCAGAGTAATTAAGACAATACCGGGAAACTAATTTCATCGAGCGAAATGAAAAGGATTTCCCATGTTCAAGCACTTCCGTACCGTTGCTATTTCCGCCCTGATCGCTGGCTCTGCCCTCTTAGGATTACAAGCAGAAGAGGCGAAAGCCCAAAGCCGCGAGCTGTTGCTGTATGACAATCAAACAGCAACTGTTTCTGGCTACTTCTTGGCTGGTGAGGCTATCTACGGTGCTTGCGATATCGACTGTTCCGACATGGACCTTTTCTTATACGATGGCCGCACTCTAGTTTCTCAAGATTCTCTCTCTGACGATTTTCCGATCGTTACAGCCCCATATGAGGGCTATTTCACCCTTCAAGTTTCAATGTATAGCTGCCATCACGTCCAAGGCTGCGCAGTCGCACTAGATTCAGAGCACGGTTTCTAAGCAGAGCCGCCAGTTACTTTTTCTTTACATCTCTTCCTTAACATCAATCACCCTGCACGAATGCAGGGTGATTTTTATACAGGGTGAATACAGTTGTCGGTAGTTGTTTTTTGGGGTTGCTTCTTCAAGAATAAATATCATGAAAGCAATGAAAAAAAATAGATCGAAAAAGGAGTCGTGCCACCGATTTCCGCAATGCTGTCTGTCATAAGGAGCGTATCGCTCCCAAAAAGTTCGAGCACAATAGAAACAACTTAAGCATTCATCAATTGATTGTTTAGCGTGCTGTAAGGCAATACAAACGCCTTTAGGCATCAGGTTATAGCTCATTCCCCCTCGGAACGAAACAGATATGACTCAAAGAGACTGTGTAAAACCGTTCGGTGAAGATTTAACCCTTTGCATTTTAAGTAATAGAGAACTATCCAATACCAGGCCGTCCTACTGGAACCGTAGTGTTGGTCCATTGATTTTGACTGCGCTCTTAGCTCCCTTGGCTTGGGTATTGATGCTGGTCGGGTATACAGTCAGCGCATTTATCGTTCTGCTAGGGTTCGCCTACAAGCATCTGATATCTTTATCTGAATATTTAAAGCTGTCGCTTCTCGAACAGTAAATCTGTTGTTCAACCCCGAATGCCTCAGCCTGCTTGTAGGCTGGGGCGTTTTTATCTCTATTTCTAAAGGGGCAACAGAATGTCAGGATTCAATTGTTCGAGTAGTCATGCATTGACCTCAATATTTCAAAATACTAAGCAGACGATGAGGATTTTACGAAAAAAAACTCTAGGAAACTTCGTTAGTGGAGTCGACGATCGCCTTTCATTAACTTTGAGCTGTCAGTAACCTCACCAAGCAATCTCCTGCGGTCGCAATATAATGCATACGAACTGCACAAGCGTTTCTTCTACTCCCATCATGGCCGAGACTCAACATGTCGCAGATGACTCGTACCGAGCAGCGGTTCAATTGCCTCAGTTCAAATGGCATATTTTATTGTGTGCCGATCAGACTAAACCCAAATGCTGCAAAAAGCCTGCAGGTTTGGAGACATGGCTCTATTTGAAGAAACGCATAAAGGAATTAGGGCTAGATAGCGGCACCGAGCAGGTTCATCGCAGCAAGGCAAATTGCTTGCGAGGATGTGACTACCAGATACCTGGTCCAATTCTGTTGATGTATCCCGGAGGATATTGGTATCGAGCTGTCACTCCAGCGGCGATCGAACGGATTCTTCAAGAGCATGTGCTTGGAGGAGTCCCAGTAGAAGACTTATTGGTTGCTCAAACACCACTCCAGGAATCACCTGACCCCGTCCCTACCAGCAGCACAACCTCAGCCAGTGATGCTGATGAGTTCTTTGACTCACCACCTACTGAGCCCGTCCCGCTCGCCGATATTGAGTAGTCTCGATACAACATCTCTCATCTCAGTACGAAGTCATCGCTAGCCAGCAAACTCGGCAGGATTTTGATCTCGACGATGTTGAATTGGAATAGGTAGTCCCTGACCATCTCCTACTAATGCGGCTGTTGCCTCGAGCGATTCCCGCAGTCGTTTGGCTGCGTAAATAGACATATCGCGAGGGACGTTGATCCGATCGCGAAGGTATCGCAAAGCGCGATCGCTCTCGGGAGGGGGCACACAAACATTGCCGGTCATCATAAACGTCAGTGCACAGCGCAATGCTTCGTCAAATACACGATCGTTCGCTGGATTAACCCTGATAATATTGCTCCGATGCTTGAGGACGCGATGTAAAGCTTCAATTGGGGCAGTTGCGGGTTCGACATACATTACATCCGGCAGTCCGGTCCAAGGGCCAGCATCCACACGTTTCTGATTGTTCAAAGCAGCGGGCTCATCATTGCTATAACATCCACCCATTTGTGGCGGTAAGTCATGAACGTGAGTGTGAAAATCGCTTTGGGTTCCTCGATAAGTTGCTAGCTGCTCCAATCCGTCAAACCACTCCGCTAGTCGAGGATGCTCGTCCCGCATAGAATACCCCTTGTAGTAATAAAGACTAGCGTGCATGCGCTCCACATACGGTACAAACACGATATCTGCAGTGGAGAAGTCCTCAAGGAAAAACGGCCCCGGAGTCTGACTCAACGCTTGCTCCACTCTTCGAGCCACTTCGACAAACTGCTCCCTGCTGCGCCGCTCGTCTTGAGACGAGCGGCTAGGATAACACAGCCACATGCACCAGGCCCGAAACAGCAATCGCTCCAATTTCCGCAACGGCAAGACCGCAGAGTCCTTCATTCCTTTACCCAACGGGCCAAATGCTTGCTCCAAAGCCAGCAAGATATCGTCGCTTTCAGTAATCACTCGGCGATCGAGTTTCAATGCAGGCAGCATTCCAGAAGGCACGATCTGCTTGTACCAGCGTTCCTTTTGGCCGTAGCAGAACATCGTCACTTTCTCGATGCGGTAAGGAACCTGCTTTTCCTCTAGCCACAACCAAACCTTCTGACAGTAAGGACACCACGCATGATTATCGCGATACAGCGTCACTCGCACATCTGACTCGCCTTGACCAAACAACCTCAAACGAGCCTGCGAATTCGTGGGTCCATTGGTTACGTCAACAGAGAAGCCGCTGGTCTTGGCTTCAAGTTCAGACCAACTGAGAGGAGTAGTAACAGGAGAGGATGTCATGGGTCGCGTTCTGCAAACATTATCGACTTGACCATACCTCAGCTCGTTTCATAATTCGTGCGAACGTCCAACCGATGTTTACTTGCTTGGGAATATAAACCTTCACGCATCCGAGGCTGTATTACTCGAACACTGGCACTACTTTAAAGGCCCTATTTTCTGTGGATATGCATATTGAACCTGATTGCGACGTAATGCCGTCAATAAGTTATTCAGCATGCTTTGGTCGTGGGCAGAACAATGGCCTGAAGTGACCCCCCAAATTCGGACACAAGGCGAAGAGCAGTATCCTTGTTCCACGAAAGGGGCAGCTATGAGCGGAAATCGACGACAATACACGGCTGAATTTAAGGCCAAAGTGGTCTTGCAAGTG
>JBFRWD010000113.1:0-23663 GCA_051439425.1 Synechococcus sp. | reverse complement strand
TTTAATGAGGGCGATCGCCCGATAATACTCGATCGAAAAAATTGCTCAATTCTCACTATTTTAATTGGCAAAAAGCGAAATCAAAATAACTCCTAATCATACCACAAAATATTTTTGCAAGAGTTCTGTTGTTTCAAGGTTGAGAGTAATTCTTCCGCTTGGGGTAAAATCTGATTCATGAACTTAGTTCTCTTATTATCAACTCAAAGCTCAGACTGCCATTGTTAGCAAAACTAATCAAGAGCATGAGTAGTCCCGTTTTCAACACTTAGAAAAACGGGAAGTCAAGCACATATAGATGGAGTTTTAGCCGTAGTTAAACGAGCCCAAATTGATGAATTGACGCTTTGCCATAGATGAACTAAACGACAGTTAGTCAGATTTGTCTAGTAATGGAAAAAAAGTTGGTCATCGGGTTGAATAAATTAGTCTTGCTTCGGAGTTTTTATTAATTTTTGAGATTAGTTCTCTATTCTCAATAGAGAACTGGCTGCAATCTCGTCTAAACAACCACTTCAGCTATCCATTCTCCTATCAACTTTTCTTGGTGCAAGATCTGAGCATAGGGAATTGCTGCTGAATGTCTTGTATAGCTGAGAATTGATCCCTCATTGTTGCGAAAATTTGATAAATTCTACTTATTCTAATTCCTATTCTCCAACCTTGTATATCGTTGCTGCTGCTTAACTTGAAAGAAGTACGAGCACCCGATTTAAAACCAAGAGCGATCGCACTTCGATTAGATTGACGAATTCTTAAGCCGCCGTAGGTAAAATTCTTAATTCAGCCACACCATTAAAAGGATTTCCGACGTTATACTTTACGTAATGAACAACAAGCGGTGATATCTGCTTTGATCGCGCTGTTGGGGAAGAACCGAGTGATGCAGATAAACAGACTTGTTGCTCGATCGGCTTTGGGAAAATTTTTCACCCTTAGCAAATACAAATTAATGGTTTCAGACTATTTTAGGGGGTTTAAACATGAGTCCTAGACAAACAACCAGACGAGTGTCCACCAGTTCAAGCAAGTCTAAGCCAAAAAAAGTTGCTCAACAGGAAAAAACAGCTAGCACTACTGTGTCTCCGGAAATGGAAGAAGAGGCTTCTGCCTTAGCTTCTAAATTAGTGCCTTTATCCCAGATTGTCATACCTGCTACTCAACCTCGGCACTTTTTTGACCCCAAAGCGATGCAATCTCTGGTAGAGTCGGTAGGCAGTGAAGGTATTCTCCAGCCTTTGTTAGTAAGACCAGTGGGTGATAAGTATGAGTTGGTTGCAGGAGAGAGAAGATATCGGGCGGCTAAAGAATGTTCCTTAAGGGAAGTTCCTGCAACCATCCGAGAGATGTCTGAAACTCAGGCAATACAGTATGCCCTGACAGAGAATTTACAAAGAGAGGATTTGAACCCAGTAGAGGAGACGGAAGGGATTTTAGATTTATTGGCCCTGAAATTGTCAACCGATAGAGCAGGGGTTGTGTCCTTACTCAATAAATTGTCTAAAACTCAACGACGCAGGGTGGCGGACAACGATGTCCGCCCAGAAGAGAAACAAATACTGGCAGAGGTGTTTGCGAAGGTAGGCAAGATGTCCCCTGAGTCTTTCCGCACTCATAGGTTACCGTTACTTAACCTTCCCGGTGATATTTTGGATGCTTTGCGGTCTGGGTCAATCGAATATACCAAAGCTAGAGAGATAGCTAAGGTAGAGTCAGAATCTGACCGTAAGGAGCTTCTCTCAGCAGCCATTGAGTATAATTTATCAGTCAATCAAATTCGAGAACAGGTAAAAGCTTTACAGCCTCCCTCGGCGGGAATGGAACTGCAAAAGCTCTTGGAAACTACCTACAAACGAGTCAAAAAGTTTAAGGTCTGGTCGAATCCAGACAAACAGGAAAAGTTGAAATCTTTGTTGGTCGAACTGGAAGCTTTGATCGGTGAAGATCAATGAGAGTATCTCCTGCTGAGAGCGATGACGGCTTTGGCGTTTGAGGTTGACATTAGGGTTATTCAACTGAAAGAAATTGTCCTCAATCGAAGTGCTTCTCTATTCATAGGCACCATCTGCTGCGCCTAAATTCTCACTATTTAGAGCGAATTCCTATCTCTTCCCCACTGCTAATCTTTGATTCTACCTCATTAAGAGACATACTCTCGAGCGAGAGATTAAGACGTGCATGAAGAAACTTGGAGTTTTGTGACTTTCGCCACCTATTTTGAGATTGTACCAGTGCTCTAGTAATAACTAAATAAATATAAGCTAAAGGTATAGTTCAACAACAACTGTGCCGTGAGATGAGCGGGAAGGCTGCATCAACGGACTAACATTGATCGCTTATTAACAATGCGCTGCTTGGGTCAATTAAATAACAGGTGTTTTTGCTTCAGCTCAGAGTCTGGACTCATTTTCTTATTTCAGACTTAGCGGAAACTAAAGTTCTTTTCCTTTACATTAACTTCTTTTTTATTCCTCAAAACAAAGTTGACTGCCTACTACACAAGTTCCTCATAATCTTTGTTTATTTTAGTTAAATCAAGATAAAAAGTATAAATCCTGACTACATGATTCAAGTTATTTTAAATTCCTATGACTTAGATATCTCCTAGTTTTAGTTGAGAATAGATCATGCTTAGTATTCCAGTATTTGATGAGATTGATGGTATTACCATTTTTCGAGATGATGCAGACAAATCAAAGTTTTACTATCTGATTAAAGACATTCGTATTGCCCAAGACGAAAATGGCAAACCTCAATTTACCTTTCTCAGATACCAGTTTCCCTTAGAACGTGGTGGGCAAGAGCCCGGTGGAGGATATCTTGTCTTTACGACAAATTTTGAGGTGCCGCAGCAAACAATAAGCGAAAAAATCATGCCGCGCTTGCGCCAGCTTCTGCGTCAAGAGAATCCTTTATCTACCCAGGTTTCAGAACCAAAACTGGCAACAGTTGATTTTACCGATGGCACGGTGGAATTAATTATTATGCAGGACAATAAGTTTATTAAGGCAATTCAACTCGGTAGGCCTTCGCTGTTTTCTGATAACAGAGCATCGATCGCTATCGAACTTAAAGCAGATGCAGCCACGCTTTTCTATGAAACCTTAAAACAGGGTGGGAGCATCGGCGCGATCCAGTACAAGCTACGTTTTCCTGTTCGCCTGCCTGCCATAACGATCATTGGTGAAGTCAACTCCCAGGAAGTGAAAGAAGCTGTCATGGAGTATACGGAACAAACCATTACTGATGAGAGTGTCTGGGGGGATGATAGCCGTGAGGAACGTCAACGAACTTCCATTTCTGAAATCATGGAATCTCAGGGATTAGTTAAACTTGAAATATTGAAGGAAAATGTCGATCTTAAGCAAGAGGATATGGAGTCGCTGCGGGCATTTGCCTTTCGGTCGATGGATGAATTTATTCAAAAACATTTCCTCAAAGGTGGAACCGTAGAAACAGAAGAGGATCGGCGCAGCCAATGGATGGAATTTCTTTCGACCGATATCAGTCAAAATTTCAACCTGAATGTGTCCTATCGGGATGTGATCTATCGCGAATACAATCCCAATGCCCAGATAAATCCTTCTTTTCTTGGGATGCCCATTGACGATGTCATTTTGGATATCGATTTACAAAATGCGCCTTGGTACTACAATACCCTTGAGGTTAGTGTTGACACCACCCTGGATTTCAGTAAGTACAAAGATATCGTCCATAGCGTTGTTGGTCACTTGAGCTATGACGAAGTCAAACCTGACGGAACGCGCATTTCAGCATACGAGAGCGTTATTTTTACAGCGGATAATTACAAACGCCAGGACAAAGCGTTTATGACACGTTTAGCTGCCGTTGGTAAAGATACCTATCAGGTCGAAATTGAAGTCAACTATAAAGCAGGGCCAGTTAGTAAGCGGAAGATTGCTCAATACTCGACCCAGTTGCGCGATCTGACCCTGGAGGTGCCCAATCCTGGTATTATTGAAGTCACCTTTTCAGCTCAGCCACAAGTTTTTGGCAACGAATTAAAGGGGATTGAAGTTGAAATTGAATATAGCGATCCTCGCAACCAGGTTCCGTTAACTATCGAATCAGTGCTGTTAAACGCGCAGGATTCTTCGGTTAACTATCGTCGCAACATTTTCGCGCTTTGGGATAAGCCCTATCGCTACCGCTGGACTTATATCCTCGATGATGGTCCAGGAGCCGCCCAGCGCTCCACCACAAGCTGGGTCTCTTCCCAGGCTAAAACAGTGACGATTCCCACAGCCTTTGACCGGAATTTATCGGTCAATGTCATCGCTTCTGTAGACTGGAACGAAGTGCAGCAGATGGTTGTCGATCTCGATTACGAAGATATTGACAATGACTACCGTCGGATCACTAGCTTCAACTTCCAGAAGGATACTGCGCAGCTTTTAGCGTGGCAAGTCCCCCTTCGCGACGAGAATCACCGCAGCTACCGCTACCGACAAACCCTGTTGTTCAAAAACAGTGCGTTTCGTCAAGACGATTGGCAAGAGGCCAGTGGGGAAACAATCGTCGTGGGAAATGCGCCAGACGGCGTTGTCAAAATTGAAGTCGATCCCTCGGATGTCGACATTGGGGGCATCGTACGCCGCGCTATTGTGAGCCTCACCTATGTTGACGAAGACAATGATGTTGTCGATACTGCTCGTTTCCTGTTCCGAGATAGTTCTTCTCAAACCTGGAGCATCGCGCGACAGGATGCCCGTGTCAGCGATTATATCTACGCGGTCGATTACTTTATGGCAGATGGCACCCGAAAGCAATTGATCGATCAGAGCGGTATTATTCAATCCGATCGAGATTTTCTATTTCTGCCGCCAAGTAATACGGCTGAGCCTGTCTAAAAAAACTCAGGAGTCAGCACAAGATCAGTAGTTTGGTCTGGCTGAACCGAGTTGATTGAGACTTGTTGGTTAAACCTTATCTAAATTCGAGGGCGTAAGCATATGTTGTCTTTCACTCCTCCTTACCAAATAGTTGGCGGGTACACGCTGTTGCCAGATAGCGAGGCCGAGCAAGTTCGCTATGTTTTGCCCTCCACGCCCCAGCTGCGGCTGAAAGACAATGGGCCAGTGGATTTTTCCCTGGTGCAATATCTGGGGGGCGGGGCGGGGAATGAAAAGATCGAGGGAGGATTGCTCACTTTTTCTGCTGAACTCGTAACTGAATTTGAGGCACTCCAAGCTCGACTAGACGATGATTTTGAGCTTAAGCCAGTCCTGTTTGATGAGGGGACGGTTGAGCTAGTTGCCCTGGGCAGCAGTAGTATCGAGAGATCTGAGGATGCCCCATTTGAACTGCAAATCTTGGGCAGCGGTAAGCCCGCTCTCGATATTAAAAATCGGGTGTCATTTCAACTGTTGCTAGATGCCGCTGGAGCAGAGCTGGTTGAAAAGCTCTTAGAGACCCCTGAGCTACCGCTGGTTTTGATATATCGTATGCAATTGAGCGGTTTGCGTCCTAGTTACAACATTACTATCGAGGCGGATTGGCAGAAGGTTTACAGCGAACTTACCCATCGACTCAAGGCCAATGCTTACTATGTTGCGGCTGATGTGGAAGTAGCGATTGAGAAGGCTCTCGAAACCCAAGATATTGCCATCGACACGACGGTGTTTGGCAGTAGTGAGGCTGACCGCGCAGCGGCAGAGGCAGCTCGAAAGCAGCTGCTTGACTGGGTTATCGAACGGATGTTTGAGCCGCTGTTTGCAACTGAGCCAGATGCAGCGGAGACCGTGACTGACGCTGTTGACAATGTTCTGTTCAGTTTGGTTCGAACTATTGTACCGGGGGTGAGTTATCGATTGCGGTCGCTTACCCAGGAGCAAATCCGCCACTTTGAGATTCGCATGGATGAAGCCGTGGCAGAGCGGCGTGAAGTGGTTCCCCAAGGTACGCTCGGAGGACTATTTCGCCAGTTTCAGGTAGACGAGCAGGGTCGCCCGAACCCCAACTGGACATTAGTACGCCAGTCCTTGGTCAAAAAGATTAATCTCAATGGGTTTCCCCGACTCGAGGTAGAAATTGGAGTCGAAGATCGCTTTTCCAGCGACGGAGTTGCACGGGTGGAGACAGAACTCCGCCAGCCCAATCAACAGGCGGCTCGTACCTTTACCTTTCGCTCGGCAACCGAGCGGCAGACTTATATCGTGAATCTTTTGGGTGCGGAAAACCCGTTCGATCTGCCCTACGAGTATCGAACCATTGTTCACTTCGATCCGGCACATTCATTTGGTGCCCACGAGGCGGTGCAGACCGCTTGGAAAACCAGTCGAACCCCCCAGTTGATTGTCGAAACTCGCTTAGCTTATAAAGTTGAGTCTATCCAGGTTTTCCTTCCGCCTACGTTTCAGTTCCGAAAGTTTGCAGCGGTCGTTGTGGATCTTGGCTATGAAGATTGGACAAAGCGACTCACTTTTCGGGATACGAACCCACAGACCTGGCATTTTCGTCATTTTGAGACAACCCGACCAGCTTACAAGTACACTGTTACCTATCTGCGCCCGGAGGATGTAGATGCACCGGATATTGCGCTGCTAACCCGCGAGAGTACGGAGGAGATTCTCTCTCTGCCAAATCCTGCCCCAGATAAACGAGTCCTGCAAATTCTGGTTAATTTATCACTCGAAGGGTTGCATGTCGCTTTATTAGAGCTACGCTACGAGGATGAAGCCAATGGCATTACCTTTGACGAACAGATCGATCTAGTGAACAGCCAGCCGTTTATTCAGAAGAAATACGATATCGCAGATGGCGGTTCTCAGGAAATTTCCTATCGCTTGACCGTGTTTGGCAACCAAGGATTGCTGGAAGGCGAATGGCGCACCACAGAAGATACTCGCCTAGTGGTTGATACCGATCTGCTTGAAAAACGCCTTGTCACGGTACGCCCAATTGGCGGAACGCTGGAGGAAAATCGCCTCCAAGCGGTGCGAGTCCATTTGGAGCAACGGTCATTAGATGGAACTGTCCGTGCCGAACGCCAGATGGTTTGGGAAGGGGAGCTGTCGCCGCAGAAATGGGAGTTTGGATTGGGCGATCCCCCCATTAAGGAACTTCACATACAAGTGATGTTTGTCGATCAGAATGGGTTTGTCAATCGATTGCCCTGGCAGACTTCAATCGCTAGCAATCTGATCGTTCATCTTCAACGACAAGAATTGATCGCTTAGGGAGAGCTAAACAATGCTCACATTTGAACAACCAACACTCGAAATCGACGGCACTTTACTATATGCCGATCACGCAATTCCCAATCAATTTTATTATGTTGCGCCTAATCCTCATCTGGCAATTGTCAATAACCGCCCGATGTTTGACCTTTACATGTATACCGTGGCTTTAGAACATTCGGTGCTGTCGGGGACGAAAATCCCTTATGAGTTGGGGGCGGGGTTTATGAATATGGGGGTGGAATGCGTGATTCCTCCTGCTACGTTACGCACGGTGCGATCGCGACTTGCCGATCGAGTGGGCATCTTGGAAACGGACATTGTCCTCGCTCCCGTGCACTACACAGACGGGACGGTCAGCGTGATCGCTTTAGATGAAATGCAGAATCTAGAGGGAGAGGCTGGGGCTGCCGCATCCGATAGGCGCTTGGACAATCGGCCAAAATTTGTCGAGAGAATTCTAGGTGCCGGAAAACCATCGTTGCTGAGTAATTTACGGTCTATCTTTTCATTAAAACTCAGTCAGGAGGGGGCTGCCTTTTTGGAAGGGCTTTACAGTCAAGGGGCTGCTCCCGTTGGGGTTGTCTACGCCCTCGAATTTTACGGATTGAGTCCAGCGGTAGATGTGACTATCCATGCCAATCTCAGCCGGATTCACAAGCATTTTGGCGGCGGATTGGGGGGGCAATATGCTTGGTTTAAAGCTGATATTAATGCTGGGATTGACTTTTTAAGCGAACAAAGCGCGATCGATATCCAAATAACCAGCCAAATGACGGGAGAAGCGGCGCAAAAAAGCAAGCAACTTGCCCTCGAGCTGTTTAAAGAGCGCATTGTTCAGGAAATGTTCAAGCCGTCGACCCCCCTTAATTCGCTTCGGCAGGCATCTACTGCCGCGGCGGCCCTGACCGGTGCGGCATCCTCTGGCGTGGCGGCCAGCAGTACTGGTGGGGGGCAAATTTCCCTGACTCTGAAAGCAAATCTACGCTACGAAGATAAATTTGTAACCTACAGCTTCAACGAACGATTGCCCCAAAAGCGGACCCATGCGCCCCAGGCGTTTTTGCCGCTGTTGGTGAGCCAGCAAATGCTGCGAGAGCGCATTCATCGCGTGCCTCTGGACAATCAGTTTTTCCAAACGGTTGAAGTTCTCACTACCGGGCCCCTAAAAGAGGAATTTACCTCAATGGGAATTCGACAAGTGGCAGCAAACTTTGAATATGGGGACAAGCAACAAACCCTGCTATTTAGACCGGACTCTACCGGGGATAAAATCTTTGGTGCCCAGCGTAACGGGCGCGATTCGCTGGCTTACACCGTGCAGTTGGTCTACGAATTTCTGCCCAACAATGGCATTGACACCGATAGCTTTGAGTACGCGCTACCCCCTGAAACTCGGGTCGGGCAGTCTCTGACCATCAACCCCAATCGAGATTTTGGCATGTTGAAGGTAGAGGTCGAGCCCGGTCGGATTCACGAGTCGGTGAAGCAAATCGATGTTCGCTTGAGCTACGATGCCCCCGATGCCGAGTTCGCTGCGAGCGAGCAATTCCGCATCGAGCTGCCTTCTTCTTTACAACAGCCTTTGCAATGGCGGGTACGGACAGCGGAGCCGATCGAGCCAGCCTATCAGGTGCAGGTGACCTACGTATTTTCAGATGGCACAGTCTGGGAGGATGCTCCTTCCAAGCGAAGCGATCCCCTTGTGCGAATCGATGCACCGTTTAGTCAAGAGCGATCGCTCTTTATTCGCCCCAATGTGATTGCCGAAAGCATCACAGAAATTGACCTGGAAGTGCAGTATACAGATGAAGATCGCAGCTATCAAAGGGAGTTTCTAGTCAAGCTCTTGCCTTCTTTTGCCAGCACCGAGCTGCGCTGGCCAATTTTCGATCCCAACAAGCAGATGATTCGCTATCGGGAGACCACCTTTGAGCCTGGTTTTACCCACGAAGGTGAGTGGCTGGAAACAACAGATGGTTCTGTCGTAGTTGGTGAAAAGAATAGCCGTGCGGTCACGGTTACCGTTCGTTTAATTGGTGGAACGTTGAAAGATGCCGGCATTGATGCGCTGCTAGTGACGCTAGAGCAGCTTGAGGCTGATGCCCGGCATGAAATCTTCTTTGCCCCTGGTGAAGCGATGGTTCAGCCAGTGCTGTTCACCATTCCCCCAGGCAGCACGCTGCGCTACCGCTGGCGTTCTCAGACATTTAAACAGGATGGAAGCATCTCGCTTTCTGACTGGTTAGAAAGCGAGATGACGCAATTAATTATTTCACTTCGCAATTTGTGAGCGATGTTATCGTGCCGAACAGCACGATAGCTCATTTCAACTTTTTCTATGCTCGGGAGACAACAATGTTAGACCTTGAATCAAAAATGGAGATTTTCGGCGTTACCCTCTACCAAGATCTCGATAATGAAAAACAGTTTTTCTACGAGGCACCCAATCCTCAGATTGCCGTAGAAAATAACCGTCCTCTTTTCGACCTGTTTACCTATAACAAAGGAGGAGAATCAGCCGATGCGATTACCGGTGGTTTCCTCAATATGGCGGTCGCGTCTGACTTGGGACCGTTACGGGGTCGGGTCGAAAGTGAACTGAATCGTCGCTTTGAGGAAGAGATTACCCTGGCCCCGATTCCGTACACTAAGGGAACAGCTCGGGTAATTGCGTTAGGAGAGAGCAGCACTGGCACAGAAGGGACGGCTTCCGCTGATGAGAGCGCCCCTCTGGCAGCCAGTGGTCCTCGGTTTATTCAAAAGATCCTGGGGGCTGGCCAACCTTCTCTCACCGGAGATAATCGGACTATCTTTTCATTTTCGCTCAGTGAGGAGGGGGCTGCTTTCTTCTTGGGAGTGCTCGGCGGTGATGTGGATGCGCGGCCGGTGGGGGTGGTCTACGAGCTGGAGTACGTTGGACTGCTGCCCGCCTACGATCTAAAAATTACCATTGACTTCAAGCAGAGTTATGACTATGCCCGTCAGCGTTTTACCCTGGGCACGCTTTTCTTCAAAGCCGATATCGACAACATTATTGAAGAACTGCAACGGCAAGAAGCGATTAAAATTCACGAGGTTGCCCGTACGTTAGAACTCTCTACCCCAGAAGCGATCGCCTCTCGTCAGCAGCGCATCGATAAACTAGTCAAAGATTTGGCGACTGGGGCACTCTTCCAACCGTCACTGACCCCCGGTCAGCCCAAGGTGCAAGGGGACACAATCACCGCTGCTGACCCTACATCTGCGACCACCGTTAGCACGCAAATCAGCAATGCGATGCGCGATGGGCCAGGGGCGGCGATCGCTGCTAGCATGGCCAGTACCCCAGGCATGCGGGCAGCAAGCGACGCAGCAGCAAGCAGAGGCGAAGCTACCCCATCTGGCGGCAGGCCCGGGGAGACGGGGGGCGGCACTGCTGGGGGGTCGACCCAACCTACGTCTGGAGGAGAATCCTCGGGGACGACAGGGGGCACTCAGGGGACCAGCGGGGGCAATCAACCTGGCCGCACAGCTGCCGATGTGTGGAACCAATTGGGTCAACCGCAGGCTGCCTTTGCCCTCAAACAGATTTCTCAGCGCGAGCAGCGAACGGTAACTTACAATCTGTCGCAGGTGTCTGCCCAGAAGAAAACGATCGCGCCGCAAAATTTTATTCAGTTTATGGCCGATAGCCGCGAACTCAATCGGCACGTCAATTTGATCGACCTGAATCACCCCTTCTTCCAGCGCATCAATATCAATGTGAGTGCAGGTGATGTGAATTTTACGACAGAGGGGGTTCGTCAAATGACGGTGCAGCTGCGCTATGGCATCCGATCGGATGGCAGCTTTCCCAAGGATACAGCTGAGGTAATTTTACGGGATGGGGAGCAGAAAAAAACCTTCACATTTTTTGCGGATGAGAACGGAACGCAGACCTATGAGTACAAGCTGATCGTTGATTATCTCAGCGACTTTGGCATCGGAATTGATAAGTTACGCATGACCAGCGACTGGATCGAAACCGATGCTCGTAGTTTGGCGATCCATCCGCGTGAATTAGGGCGAACTTTGCCGATTGAATTGCGCTTGCCTCCCAATATTGCAGAAGAAATTACAGAAGTTCACGTTCAGGTGCGCTATGCCAACGAGGCTAGCGGTGTGGACGATGCCGAGCTGTTTGTCTTGTCTTCTGATGCGCCCATTGCAAACGCAGTCATTCGCCTTGCGGATGCCACAGAACAGTTCGAGATCGCAACAACCGTCTTTTATGACGATGGCTCTTCAGAGTTTTTGGGCGCGAAACAGTGGCCAGATACCGACAGCGGAGATGCCGATGCCTCTCTGATTGTGGAACTACCTGTCAGTGACCGCCTCAGCGGTGACATCATCATGCAAGACCCGCTCGCCGAGCTGGAGTCAGTCCTCGTGGATATTCAGGTGACTAGCAATTCAGATACCTTGCTTAACCAAACCTACGAATTGAAGCAACCGGGCGGGGCGGGGCGACAGGTGCTGACTGTTCGCTTACCCGAAGGAACAACCCCCGTCTTGCGTTACCAGGAGCGCTGTATTTACAAAGATGGCGGTGTCGATGTCGAACCTTGGCAAGAAGCAGTCTCACCCCATCTGCTGGTAGGGGTTCCTGCAGATAGGGTGAAAACAATTTCAGTGCGGTGGCTGGGACCCGACCCGAGTGCGATCGGTGTCAGCTTAGTCCTGGTGGACTTACGCTACGAAGATCCGGCAGGGGGTGAGGAATTTACCCAAACAGAAACCCTGGTCATCGACAGCTCACCAGACAGCCAGATCCAAGAATGGAAGCTGCGTCTCCCTGATGAGAACGCTGACAGTTTTCAGTGGCGCACAAACTTTTTCTTTGACGACGGCACTAATGTCGAATCTGAATTCCAGACCACCAATCGCTCACCACTCCTCATTCGACCCCTGGGTTAGTCTCCCTGCGGTCACCCTAAACCTGCGCAATCCATCAGGAGATACTCATGCCAACTTTTCAAGAACTCAAGGCTCGCTATATGGATGTTGGAAGTTCCACCAGTCTCGGTAGCAACCCTCCATCAATTCCGATTTCAACCAACAACAAAGTAACCCCCCTCATCCACGGCAGGCAATACTTTCCTGCCCTGAAAGCAGAGATCGATCGCCTCGGCAGCGGAGACACCAGTGGTCAGTTTATCTACCTAATGGGGTGGTGGTTAGACATTCCCTTTTCATTGAATAAAACCACCAACAAATTGAGTGATCTGCTTAAAGCTAAAGCCAGAGCGGGGGTAGATGTGCGCGTCATGACATGGGTCATGGCCCCAGAAATTTTGCAGGATAGCCGCGTTCAAAATAGTGGCGACCCCAATGTCGGCTCGATGCTGGCCCTTAACAATGAAAGTGTTGAGTTCATCAAAGCGCTGCGCGCCGAATCTAACCTGGCCAATCAAGCAGTATTGAACATTTTGGCCCACCCGGCAGGGGCCGTTCATATGAAATTTGCCCTGGTGGGCGATCGCACGAAAACAGTGGGATTTACCGGCGGCATCGATTTGCAGACCTTCCGCCACGAAGATCAGTGGCACGATGTCGCCGCCAAGGTGGAGGGGCCTGTAGTCCAATCGATGTTTGCCGCTTTTCGGGAGCAATGGAATGAAATCAAAGGACGCTCCCCAGTGCGACTGACGATTCGAGGGTTTCGGATTGACAGAGTCGCCAGACGCATCAACCGCAAAACCCCCATCACAGCCAACAGTCATTCCTCATCCATGCCGACGCTGGCCAACCGCAGCTTGACCCTACCCAATGCCGGACAATCCCACGTTCAAAGCCTGACAACCGTGCCGAGGATGAATTTTTCAATCCCGCACTCCGCGATGTCATTGCCCACCAACGACAGCCTGAGTTATGCTCCAAGAGGACGGTTTGATGTGCGCAATGCCTGGATACGAGCCCTCCAAGGAGCCCAAACCTACATCTATATGGAAGATCAAGCCTTCACTGGCGAGGAACTCTTCGATGTGATGAATGCTCAGATCAAAGCCCAGTCAGGCTTAAAAGTCATCTTAACGATCGGAGGGCCCGACCCCACTGCCCCCGGCGGCTCTTCAACCGATTTCCAAATCGCGATTAACGACCATCTGTTGCGGGGGTTGAGTGTTGCCCAACGCGATCGCGTTGGCATTTTCCGCCGCACCGATCCTGTCGTCATACATCCTAAAACTACGCTGATTGACGATTTTTGGGCCATGGTAGGCTCTGCCAACATGATGCGCCGCAGCCTCTACACCGATCTAGAGCATTCAGTGGCGTTTATGGATGAAAACAACCATGCCGAGACGATCGGCTATCGCCGCAACCTCTGGGGAACCCATTTGGGCTCCTCACCGGCTAATCTGCAAACCGCCATAGACGCCTGGTTCAACATTGCTGTAGGCAGTTCGCTTGGCAAAGTAAAACGGGTGCGTCTGCCGCTACCTGCCGCTAGCCGCAGCTCTCAAGAACAGATTCTGTATGACGAAATAGCCGATCCCGATTCCCGTCAGGCCTGGGGTGGTATTGCCCTGATTCGACTGCTGCTGTCAGCTGCCGGCGGCAGTGGGAGTGGAAGCTAAGAAGTCTAGAAAAAATAAATTGAACAGCTTTAAATTTGAATTCTGCTTTCACAGGCACTATAAGCCATCCAATTGTCCAACGTATTTCTACTAAGTTCCTAAGATGATTGATCTCACACGTCCGATTACCCTGGTTGACTATCCACACCTGTGGATCTACCCAGATATAGAAGATTCAGCTCGCTACTACACCTTCGCTCAGCCCCACCTCTCTCTGATCGAGGGGGCTGTCGACATGACGCTGATGACCTATCAGAAGCGGGGCATCACCACAGGCGGTCAGCTGAACCTGACGACCTCCCTCGGATTATCACCAGCTGAACAGCTGGCAGTGACCGCTGCTCTAACCGCAAAAGAGGGCAATCCACCCCACTTCAGTTCCCCTGACTGGAGAAGCGGAACCGTCACGGTGGAGATTGACGATATACTCACTTTGACAGGACAACCGACCCTCATGGGGGACAACCGATGTGTATTGAGCGCAAGTCTCACCGCGGAACAGGCCCAGACCCTCAGCAAACTTTGGCAATCTGACAAGGAATGGTTATCCTTGTGCTACAGCGTGCAGTTTGTCGGCTGGGATGTTGCTGAAACCAAAACCACCTCTACCGCAAATCAGCCGGGTCAAAAGACTTGTCAAAGTTCCACCATGCGTCAAACCACAGCTCGAAACATATCTCGGCAGTTAACCTGCCAGATAAATCCTGTTAACGGTAAGCGTGTAGAAATCAAGTTAGACAAACGCTAACGCAAATACCGCTTACTCACCCCTCCTAGACCCAGCTATAGATTGTTTTAACGCCCTCTACACGCTGGAAACAGACAAATTCAATTTAGTTTCAACTTATAGGAGCCTATCATGTTAAGTCTCTACAAAACGATTAAAGTTCCCGATATCAATCACGTCATGATTCACCGGGATGATGATGATGATGCCCAATTCTACATGGTGACAGATCGTCCAACTATTGCCGTCGATGACAATGGAGATCCCCTATTTACCTTTATTCTCTACGCTCGAGATGTAGGCAATCTGGGGCCAGCAGATAGCGAAGTTCAGCGTGCCTATCTCTCGTTAACCACCCAAGCAGCCGTTTCAACGCAAGACGAACAGCAGATTCGACAGTATCTAAAGAACCTAGTGGGTTTCCAGCCCAAGCTGAGCTATCCACCTGCCTTCATTGGCGGTTCAGTCGAGTTCATCACCTTCAATGAAGATCTTGTGCGCTTTAGTGCCGGTTCGAAGCAGCCCTCTCTAATGGGTGCGAACCTTGCTAGTTTCAGTCAGCAACTCAACCAGGAGGCGTCAGAGATTTTTCGTCAAAGCGTTGAGCAAGGAGTTATTCCCGCTATTATCAACTACAACCTGATTTACTTGGCAAGAATTCCTAATGTTTCGATTCATATTCACGGCAACCGCGGAGATTTTTACGAGGAGCTTAAGCAGCACACCACCGTCATCGAAACAAGGAAGAGAAATGGCAGGTTGGTCTACAAGCGAACCTGGCCAGAAATTGGCTCTCTTAAAGAGTTTCGCGAGATTTTTCACAGTCTCACTGTTGATATTGATAGTGGCGATTTTCGTGATAACGATCCAAATTCTAATCTAACAAATGAATTGGAGAAAATGGCATTTAGCATGTTGCAAACCAACATCTTACCCAGTTTTTTTCAAACCGCATTTACTCCTGCTACCGAGGAACAAAGCAGTAACAAGTGGCTTAAAGAAATTGAAAAGGATGTGGAAGGTGAGATTGATGTTCATTTCAACAAACGGGACATCATCCAAAAGCGCATTAATCCGAATGCCAAACTCAATGAGATTCTGACACCAGAACAAATCAAAAAAGCGACCATATATGTAGACGCTAGTCAGCAATTTTTCCAAGAACTGGATGTTACGGTTAATGCCAACGTCAATTTTAAGGACGATCCCGTTTACGCCCTTAAGGTCTTTATCGACTACGACCAGCAAGATGAAATGAGAAATGTGCGGGTCAAAAAGGCAAAAGAATATTTGTTTAAGAGCGCAAACGATGTGCATCGTTTCCGGCAAATCATGGCCAAAAATGCCGACGGTTCACCAAAAGATACCTATCAATACTGGAGCGAACTCGTTTATAAAGACACCGGTGAAACTATTCGCGTCCCTAATTCTGGCACTATCGAGGTCCGAGAACGACAGCTGGTGATTTCCTATCAGCGACTGGGGTTTAAGAAGGTAACCATTGCGCTAGGGAGTATGCCTGAAATTGTCAAAGCCGTGCGGGTCAATATTCGCTACCCTGGCTCTAACGCGAGTAGTGCCAATCAATCTTTTGAGCTAACCCTAGACAATCCCCTAGCAGTCTTTTTCACCTACACTGGCCATGCCGGTCCACCCCGCGACCATATCTATGACCTGGTTTATGTGCTCAAGGATGGACAACAAATGGAGACCCGCGAACAGCGCGACAATGCTGAGACGCTGACAATTTCCAATCCCTTTGAGCAAAGTAAGTCTACCCGATTCCTAGCCCAAGCTGACTTTAGCGTGATTGATAAGGTTATTGTCGATGCTGTCTATCGGGATGAGCGGAATGATTTTGAGGTAAGCCATCACACCGAACTTATATCAAATGGGGAAACCAGCAGTTGGACTTTCAGTCTGCGAGATCCTAACCTTACTCGGTTTACATACAACAAGATCATCGTCTATAAAAACGGGTCTAGCGAGAAGAAAACGGATATAGAAGGGACACTAGGCGATACCATCCCAGTAGGTACTGGCGGTGTCGAGGTTCTAGAAGTGCAGGTTGATGCTGGTCTGGTGAATTGGAGCAAATATCGGCGGATCTTTGTTTACCTGGAGTATGAAGATTCCGACAATAATCTCAAACAGGACAAGATTTTAAGGTTTTCAGCCGATAATAATGATTTCGTCTTGTGGAAAGTGCTCTTACGCGATTCTGAAAAGACCACCTTCCGCTATAAGCTGCGCTACGTTGGCGCAGATAGTGGCGATAACTTTGAAGGGACATGGCAGGAAACGGACGATCCCGTTTTAGTGCTGGAAGCGCCTGCTCGCTAATCGGCTTAAATATTCACGTATATCAAAGGAAGAAATACCATGCCTCAAAATACAACCCTAAGAGTGGAAGCCCTTACTGCTAATCAAGCTCAGCTTTCTCCGCAACTGATGCAGGCAAGGTCCCTAACTACCATTCCCCTGCATAGGATTCAGCATGCAATTTTGCTAGCGGTCGATCAGAATGCGCCTCGGTTCAAAGCTAACCAAGCCCCCCTGCAGGATCGAAAAACCTATCAGGCAAACGATGGCAAGCATTACTATCGTCCCGATTTTCGCATCGCTAAGCGGGGAGGGCAGATCCCTGGTCCTGATGTGCGCTTTTTAAAAGATGCTGATGGCAATTTCCGCCTGCATCTCGAGCTTGAAGAAGTTCCCTCAACATTCAGTAATGCCCAGCCTTTTTCGGTTCATGTTGATGCCTTAACGGTGACCTGGAATGGCAACCGCAAGTCTTTTCCCCAACCGACGATTTTTTTCGATGAAGCGGCCGACGGACAGGAATCTCGGATCGTCATTCGGGCTGGCATGGAAATTCCCGCTAATGAGATTGAGCCGCTTTATCAGGCGATGCAGCAACAGGCAAAGTTAGAGCTATTGCTGAGCTATGGCTATTGGCTAGAAGCGCAGCCAGACGAGCAGCCACAGGAACCCCGTCGCCACCGTGCCCCCCCAGCGAGGCCACAGGCACAGCCATTGCCCCTCAGACCAATGCTAAATTTGCACAATAGCTCAATCCGAAGACTATCGGTAAATCCTGCTTTGGCACAGCCTAATAACAGCGTGCTCAGATTAAATAATAATCTGACGGTTCGACCTGCTACCGTTGCCAGATTAAGGCAGCCAGTCATTCCTAATATCTCTAGCGAACTCCTTGAGAGGGTCGAGACTTTGGAAAGGGAGCAGCAAAACCGAGAGGCAGAACAAAATTACAAAAAGGCGACGATCAAACGAACAATAGATTTTGCCTTTCAAGCCAGCTTAAAGCCCAACCTTCCTATCTACGCTGTTATTCGTGCTGATGAGGATAGCCTGCGGACAGACTGGACTGATACGGAATTTGGCTTTATCCGCCAGGCAGAATTTGCGAACACCGTCTACCGTCTCCCGGATGAATTGAGGTTGGCCTTTAATCCTGAATTAGGCACACCCCATGTTATTCCGCAACTGTATCGAGATAGCGAAGATAATGTACGCGTGCGGGTCACATTGCAGGTGCTTCCCTATCACGATCCTGCTAAGCTAAGTGCTCTGCGAGATTTTCTTTACCGTGAAAGTGCTGGTAGTTTAGCACATCCAAGTGTGGTTGTGGGAGGTTACGAGAAAGCAATCTTGAGGCTGAAAACTGCTTTCCCAGAAGAGATTTCGCTGATTGCTGGGGATGAGATCTCTGTTTCCCTGGAGAGCGGCATTGAAATGACGCTCGACCTCTCGCTAGAATACTATCGCTATTTAGCAGAACTCCTGACATCGCCAATTGGGATGACCGGAGAGATTGAGGTCACCATACCCTCTGGGCAAGACGAATCTAATGGATTAGTCAAGCGCATTCCCATGCGACTGGTTCTCAGCGAGCTGGCAGGCATTGAGCTGGAAACGCGGATGGTTGAAGAGACCTTATCGCCTTGCCAGGTAGAACTTTTTAACCCAGCTAATTCTGCTGTGCAGATCGGCGCCTGTGTGCCTCGGCTGTTGCAGGTAGATAGCAATTCGGTAGTGCCTCTGGCAATTTTTCAGGCGATTAATAAAACAGCTGTTCCGATTGTGCTAGAACCAGCCGCAAAAAAAGTGGTGGAATTTGAGCCGATTGATGTGCTTGATGATGTATGGAATGCTGTGCATCTGACCTTGCTCGATCCCCAACTCACCAGCAATCCTACCGATGTGCTAGATCGCATTCATGAAATCTCCCCCTCGGGGTCGCTTTCATGGAAAATAAAGGTCGAGTGTCCGCTATTTAAAGCGGCTACAATACCCGATGCTTTTTCAGAACTTTATCGGGTCGTGGTGGAGATTAGTCGCGAGGGCTATACTCCACAGCAGCTAGTTCTGGGAAAAGATAACTCGGAGGGAGAAGTGACCATGCAGCGATCGCTCAAGGAAATTCTAGGTCAAGATGCTGCGAATCTACCCAGCTTTACCTACCGCGTACAAAACATATATTTTGATAGACAGGGAGCATGGAGTGAAGCAAAATCATCTCAGGGAAACAGTTTGTTTATTTTCCCCAATCGCGAAGATGGATAGCGGTGTTGAGTATCTCGCTCGAACTCAACATCCATCAGGCTATTGGACCGATTTTTGGTTGAAGGCAGGAACTTCTGATGCTTGGGTAACCGCTTATACTGCAGAATTGCTTTTAGAAACGGCAGCCAACCTGACTCCTCAGACGGCTCGGCTAGCCCGAGCTTGTGTCAACAAAGCCGCTGACTGGCTGTTAAGCAATATCCGCTGCCAAGGGGGTTGGGGCTATAACATGACGACAGTACCTGATGCGGATAGCACAGCATGGGTAGTGGTGTTGCTGGCACGCCTAAATCGACCGATTCCCTCTGGAGCTTTAGATTTTCTCCTCACCCACCAGACTCCCAATGGTCTGTTTTGCACCTATCGCTCTCACCCAGACAAGCATAAATGGGCGCAGCCCTGTGTCGATGTCTCACTGATCGTCTCAGCAGCCCTATTAGACTCGCTAGCTTGGTCTTTGGCAGACACCCTCACCTATTGGCAAACCGTCATTGTCCCCACCCAGACAAGAGCGGGAACGTTTGCTGGTTACTGGTGGGCGCATTCGCATTTTCCAACCTGGTTAGCGTGGCGGCTATGGCGGCGTCTTGGTAAGCCAACTTTGAACTATGATTGGCCTTTTCTCCAGGGAGACTCGCCCTTTCTCAAAGCCTGCAGCTTGCTTGAAACTCCATCTAAGGATATTATGTCGCGCTTATTAGCACAACAGTATCCTGACGGTAGCTGGGAGTCTATACCAATTCTGCGCGTGCCACCTTCCCATGAAGGGCTCATGCAAGTACATCCCAAGCTGACCTGCGATGCACGGCGGATTTTTACAACGGTAACGGTGCTAGCCTCTGTTGCTTCGCAATGTTTGCTGCCAGTGGAAACAAAGCGGTGCAGATTCTTCAAAAACAACGTCCATACGACGAAGCGGCGCTCTACCTATGGGCAAAACTGCGATCAGTTAGTGTACCGTGTCAGTACTTTGGCAGGCTTTACCCAGCAGCAGAGTGCAGAAGCAGTACAGCACTTTCAACGGTTGACTCAGGATAGTTTGGCCCAGCCCAATGTTTGGCCATCAGGACAGTTGTCCTCTTTATCAATGGGTCAACCGCTAGAATTTTCTGTGACAACAGAAACCGACTCAGCCCTTTCGCTGAGATACACATGCGAAATTGGTAACCCCGTTTTATCGGCAGCTAAAAGGATTCAAACAGGGTTAGATGCCCTGAAACATACAGCTGTTAACCTGGGTTGTGGAGATCTCTGGCAGCAACTCACTCCAATTTGGAACGAGATTCAGGCCTGTGCAATGCAGTTGCCCCCGGGAACACGATTTTGCCTTTGGGCGGGTATCTCGCAGACGGCTGGAGATTGGCCTGTTCTCAAAGTATATATCAATAATTTACTTAGCGAGCAGGGGGCTTCGCACACTGGACTGCAATCAAAACTCGCTGCAGCGGGTATCCCCTATACGGAGAAACTGCAATGGGTATGCGACAGACTTCAAACCCTTGGCTTTCCTCAAGAAATTGGATTCGGACTGCGCGGTGATGGGAAGTGGAGCACTAAAGTCTATTACGAGTTTTTCGGCTGGAGACCCTCACTGATAGCTGAAATCTCTACTGAGTTGGGCTTCTCAGAAACTACGACTAAGATAGCTCCAGCCATTCCTGGCATAATATCTGAGTCTCTTGCCCAAAAGCGACGATCCGGGCTTTCCTTTCGCCTACACCCCTTGACTGGAGAAATATTAGAATTAACAACAAGCGTCGCGTTTCCAGTTCATCTTGTAGCCATTAAAGTCATGCATAAACGAATCCTAGCATGGCTACAAACGCAGCAAGAAGATGAGAAAAACTATGTTCGCCTGTTCAAGGAACTCTTTTTAAAGCCGCCTCCACCTCATCACAGAGCCTATTCTCTCTTTACCCGCACTATCAATTTAGCGGGACAAAAAAAAACAACCCTGTATCTTAGACCGATAATCTAATCATTACATCGCAATGGAGAATTTCAATGCTTATTAGAAAGATGAGCGATCATGTTGTTAAACAAACTCCGACCTGTGGGAAAATCAGGGAGGTTTTGCAAGGTGATGATTACAAAGGCCTTGATTTCGCGTTTGGGCTTGATATGAAGCCCACAACAGGTCACTACCATAAAACCTTCGACGAGATTTACATTATTCTAGATGGCTCATTTGAGATCCGATTTCACGATCCTAAAGAGAATAGGTCTTGGACCGAAAAATTCGA
The DNA here is from genome assembly GCA_051439425.1 of Synechococcus sp. Taxonomy (GTDB): domain Bacteria; phylum Cyanobacteriota; class Cyanobacteriia; order Thermostichales; family PCC-7336; genus PCC-7336. The sequence continues at coordinate 2,308 of JBFRWD010000113.1, read as the reverse complement.
GTCTAATGAGCTTGTCGTCATTGAACGTGGTATACACCACCGAATTATAAGTACCTCGCCCAAGAATCGTTTGGGAGTCATTTGCGTTCCTGGCTTTAAAGTAGGCGACGAGCACTTATCTAATATAGTTTGATACCCTCTTAAAGCCAATACCCCTGAATGAAATTTACAAGTGCCAGTGGGTCAGAGGTGCCCTGCTGTAATGTGAGAGGATATTCTACGTCCCTATATTCACACATCCACAGCAAGGTTTCAATGGTCAAATCAGCTATCCAACCAAGCAACTTAGCCGACTTTAGTTCAGAATATAGTTTCAATCCGTTCGCTCTACGACTAGGACCTTTGCTCACAGAGGTGTTAGCCCAGGTCAAACAAGACCAAGAGCGCCAGGGAACCAAATTAGTGTCGGGGTTGGTCGTGTGGTTGGTTCTGGCCTTGACTATCCGAAGGGATTTGAGCTGTAGTGCGGTCCTTAATTGGATGATTTCAGGGTGGCGCTGGTTGTCCTGCCTCTTGCCCAAAGCAGTGGTGGCGGAGGGTACGATTACTCATGCCCGAAAGCGCGTGGGTTCCGCGGTATTTAAACTACTGTTTGAACGAGTGGTGGACACATTCAACCCCCTGGGGGCTGATTTTCATGGATGGGTGAGTGTCGCCTTCGATGGGAGTACAGGCACTATGCCGGATACCGTGGCCAATCAGGAGCGATTTAGCAAGACCAAGTCCAGACGGGAAGCGAGTGCCTATCCCCAAATGCGCTGGGTGAGTTTGTTAGCCATTGGTCCCCGTTTACTGCTTGATGTGGCTTATGGTCCGAGTAAAGGAAAAGGTACTGGAAAACGCACCTTGATGATGAGCATCCTCCAACGGCTGAAAGCCAAGAACTTGCTATTTATGGTCGATGCAGGCCTCTATTCATTCCCGATGATGTGGGCCATTGAGCAACAAGACTGTGCCTTTCTCCTCAAAGTCAGTAGTAATCCTGTCTTGCCCGTGGCCCAACGATTGCCAGACGACAGTTATCTCTGCCACAAGCAGGGAAAAATTCTGGACTCCTTGCACTCCACAGAGAAGCGGAAAAAATGGCAGAGCAAAACAATCACACTGCGAGTGATTACCTATCAAATTCCAGGCTTTCGTCCTGCACGTCTGGTCCCCAACCTTCTCGACTCTACCATCAGCGCCCCAGAGTTGGTGATGCAGTACCATAAACGGTGGGACATAGAACTGTGCCTGGATGAAATCAAAACCCACCAATGTGCCACCCTCCGAGGACAGATGCCCACCTTATTTCGCAGCAAACTGCCAGAGTTAGTCGAACAAGAACTCTATGCCATGATGATTGTCTACAATCTGCTGCGAGAACTGATGCTACAAGCAGCCACACCAGTTCAAAAAGACCCTCAATTACTCGGCTTTCTTGATTGTTTACAACTGGTGATTGATGCAGTCCCGCACATGAGTCAACCCTTGCCCTGTCAAGAATTGGCACACCAGCATCAATACTTAGTGAGCTTAATTGCTCAAGCCGAGCTCGATCACGCAGTGCCAGGCTCCGCCTGATCGCCCCCGAAGAGCGCGAGTGAATGAACGAGTGGTCAAGGTGAAAATGTCTAAATTCAAACGTAAAACCAGTCAGCATCGCTCCAGCTCTAGAGATGTTAAAAAAGACCTACAGATCATCCCCCCAGAGGCAGCCTGAAATTTTCATTCAGGGGTATTGCCCCTAAACCCAGACTAGTTTTCTTGGGTCTGTCAAGTAATTCTTGTCTGGTAATATATTTGTAGCTAAGAAATTAAAACACCTTAACCATTAAGTCTAGTAGTTCATTGCATAGACCAACCAGCTCGGCATTTTATTCCTCAACGGGAAGTATTTCCCCACCGAACTTATCAGTGAGTGCCTGAGCATAGTTAAGATTTTTGAGAATCAGGGCTTGATTAAGGTTAGTAGTCCATTCGTTGACGGTATTCTTCTTATAGTACTTAGTTGCCTTAACAATCGCATATTTCATGGTTTCAAGGAAATTATAATACTTACGTACTATTGTAAACAATTGAAGAAATTTGTTTTCACACCGAGTACTATACTTGTAACTAAAGCTCCAAAAGAGCTGACTAATCAAATCAGACAATTGGTGGCGGATAGTAGGCAGATTAGCAGTAGGAGAAACCATAGCAGTGCCTCGCCTAACTTGTCATTGACATTGATGGGGATGCACTATGGGGTAAATTGAAGCAGTCAGCATCTCAGAAAAAAGCTGTTTATTCCACTCTGGCTGAATACCAGGCAGTTGAGATAGCCACT
>JBFRWD010000112.1:0-6360 GCA_051439425.1 Synechococcus sp. | reverse complement strand
ACACAAACATTCGTCGAATTGGTTTTGTGGGTGGAATGCTGTCCCGTAACGGCGTGATCTCTCTGACTGCTGCAATTTCCCCTTATCGTGCTACCCGCGAATCTATCCGCGAGCAAACCGTTAACTTCATTGAAGTTTTTGTGGATTGTCCCGTTGAAGTTTGTGCTCAACGAGATGTGAAAGGTCTATACGAAAAAGCATATAGAGGCGAGATCGCTAACTTCACCGGTGTCTCAGATCCCTACGAACCTCCCGTTAACCCTGAAATCGTTCTCAAAACCCACGAGGAGTCGATTGAGGAGTCTGTGAAGAAAGTCATGACCTATCTAGTAGAGCATGACTATATTTCTCGCATGCCTTAATCGTCCTATTTCTCAAGAGGGCTAGCTCTCCATTTCACTATTACAGTCTCATCTTGCCCTGCTAAACAGCAGGCTTTTTTTATGCAGGAGCCTGTTTGCTACCAGCGGTTGAAGAGCCAACTATCGACTAGCTAAGACTAATTCAATCCATCCCCGTTTTCAAACTTGATTCAGCTGTATAAATAGGACTAATTCTGAGTCTGGAACAACCTAACAAAAACTGATGTAGGAGAAAACCTGAGACTGTTTTTAATTTCCCTGCTGTAGAAAATCACCAAAGTTCAAAATTGCGCTTTGGTTGCTTACAACCGTCTTGACATTGTCGGGTAAATTGCGGACGTACTCTAGCTGAATCACATCGGGGTTTTCCTTAATGGCTTGGCCCTTCAGCTCAATTGCCTCTGCCTCTCCTTCTGCCTCAACGACCACTCGTTGGGCACTCAACTTAGCCTGCTCGACGCGATAACCCTCCCGCTGTTTCTCCTGTTCGGCAATCTGTTTAGCTTCAATCGCCGATTGAAACTCGCGAGAAAACTCCACGTTACGCAGTAAAAGGCTCTGCAAAACCAGCCCCTCTTTCTTCATCACCTCTTCCAGCTCTGCCTGAATTCGATCTTGGATTTCGGCCCGCTGTTCCGAATAGACGCCAATAGCCGAGTACCGCGCAATGACGTTTCTTACCACCGCCTGGGACGCAGGACGGATAATTTTGCCTAAATAGTTGGGGCCCACATTTTGATGGACGAGGGCAACGCTATCGGGCTGTAACCGAAAACGAACAGAGATATCGAGATCCACCCGTTGGCCATCTGCGGTTAAAGCGGTGAGTGAGTCGGCAATCCTTTGGCTACGTTCTTCATTTTGCGAGGTCATGTTGTAGGTTTGCGTGCGGACATCGTACAGCACGGGAAACTCAAGTGCTGGGACCAACAGGTGGATGCCTTCCCTGCGGGGGGTAAGTTCCGTCCCCAACAGGCGATTAAAGATAACGGCTTCGTATCCTGGCTGAACGATCAGCAGACAGCGGGGAATAACCAGCAAAGCAAATAAAAGAATAATGAGCCAGGGAAAGAGATTGAATTGGGGTGCTTGAATATTTTTGCCAGGAGAATAGGGGGGGCGCATGCAGTTCTACTAATTCCTCTACGAAATTCATAGTAGCTGCAGGTGATGGGTAGATTGTAGGCTGAGGCAAGATTTTGAGGGTTTACGAAGGAGAATCGCAGTCCAGCAAGGTCATGAAGAAACGTTGTAGGCGATCGCACCGTTCCCCCAAGCTCACCTGCAACTGTCGCTGTTTTTCCCCAGTTTTCAAGACGTTCAGGCGCATCAGGCCCGATCCTAAAATTTGAATTTCCTTGAAAATTTCCGTGTTGTAGTGCTGTAGCTGTTGTCGATGTTGCAACGATAGAGTCGCCAGCATAGCTTGAAATTGAGTTTGGAGATCAGTGTGCACAGCGATCGCGACTTGAGTCTCAGTCTGAGTTATGGCAGCTTTCAACTTCGAAGCTTGCTGTTGCATACCTAAATACTGGGTGGAAATTGATTTAGGAAGGGAGAACATCTGCATTGTTGTATGGCTAGCGTTTCCCAATCTGACTCTTTTTCAGGATTGACGGTCGCTATAAAGCGCATTCACTGAGTTCTTGGGGAGCGGGCCATCAGTTCTCCAAGTACTGCTCCTCTAGCACCATCTCCATGCGCAATCTGCGAGAAATTGAGATAGCATGCTGAGGGTTCCATTGATGGGTAGCAATCGACGCTAGAACTGGATGCAGCCATAGACAATTAGCATCCTTGATGGACATGTCGCTATTCGGATATTGCTCTTGGAAAGCGTCTATAAAACCTGAGTCTGCAGAAATTTCATCCCAGAAAGTCTGCGCATTGCCTCCGAGCGCTGCGGCAAGTTGGGCGGCGTCCACAAACTCGCCACGGGTTCGGATATCGTGTTTCTCTAGAAGGTGTTGAAAGATGTCCATCAAATAGCCTCAACAGTTTGCAGATCGGTTCTAAGACTTGCCAAGTCCAATTCATTCATCTCTGGCGATCGCCATCGCCCCTTTATACTGTCACTGAGGTGTTGGCGCCACCCTTTAGCTCGATAAGAAAGCAGAGTGAGGGGCGCTTCAGCCCATCCACAAGACCTATTTTCTAGATCCCACCATCGACTTCGGAGTCAATAGCTCCTGCAACAACCCGGCTCCCAACCGCAACCGTCCTGCCGGAAACTCAACAATCGCTACCCCAGCCTTCTTCATTTGAATGCAGCCGCTCGCCTGCCCCCACACAGCTAGCTCAACCCAGGCCCCTAAATCGGGCTGATGCCCTACCACCGCGATCGCGTTAATACCCTGCTTTTGCGATCGCCACCAGGTTTCTAACTCGTTAAAATCTCCCCCGGGAGCCAGTGCCCCAAATGTGTCCACCACAGGTGCCAAACCTGTCTGCCGAAGAATCTCGGCCGTTTGCTGCGCCCTGACAAGCGGACTGGACAGCACAACATCCCAACAAACACCGCGAGCTTGTAACCATTCAGCAATCTGTTTCGTGCGCTCCTGACCTTTGGGGGTGAGAGGACGGTCGATATCCGGCAATCCTGCTGCGCGCTCCACGGCAATTCCATGTCGCACAAACATCAACTGCATCGAAAGTTCGCTCCACTATGCCATCAGTTCAAGTGTAAAGGCTGCATATACAGTGTTGCTTTTAAGCACCGATAGCGTCGCAAATTGAGCAAGGAACACGGGGCAAATCTATCCGAGCCTGACTGTTGGCCGCTAGGAATTGCTCGAATAAGTCAGCGTCTAAATTTCCCCCCCAAGTTAAAAACAATCGCTCGTAGCAAAGGAAAGCCGAAGAGCAGCCTACCGAGCTTGAACGAACAGACGTCTATGGTCATATTTAATACGTTTAGTTAATGAGAGCTGGAAAATAAATATCTTTGATCTGCAGTCAATCACTAAGAACCGACCCAACAACTGCTCCATACCGCAGCCTATTTCTGCATAGTTTAAGTTGTGGATAAGTTGGGGTTTAAATTGGCGATCTTTCGTTGTGGATGCAATTCATTTCAAGGAATCTAGTAAGCAAGCAAACGAACTGCTTCCCACAGCGTTGACTCTTCAGGAGTACTTTTTCAATGAAACTCAGATATCGCGGTACTCAATTCCAGACATTTTCCCAAGCCGTAACCACCGAATCCACCGACCTAATAGCTAACTTTCATGGCAGCTCTTTTCCAGTCCAGCGTGCCGTTCATCAAATCTCTACGCCATCCTTCAATCCTCTGTTCTTAGGCAGAAAAGCTTACTAATCTTTGTCCATGGTCATCACCTATATCGCGCTTTTCCTAAAGGTATTCAAGACAGTGCTGCTGTGCAAAAAATGCTGCGATAAGAAACCATGGTGAATTCGCTTTTCAAACTTTATCAGTAGAAATTGTAAATTTCCAGCAGGAGTTCATGATGCATCCCTCCCAAACTCAGCAGATCGCGATCGCTCAACTCACCGAAACTATTCGTAACCTTCAACAGCAACTGGCCGAAGTCAGCCAACGTTTGGAATTTGTGGAAGGGATCGCAAAGGTTCCTTCAAGCAGCGAAGATACTTATACAGAAGGGCATCCTGTCTTCTTGGGCAGACAATACCAGAAGTCTGATTTGGAGCTAGAACGCAGCGAAAGCGATCGCGACGGCCACTTCTTAGGCAATAGCTACACTGTTGCCAACACAAAAGTTGAAATGAAAAATGATGGCACAAAGCGTCGATTCTTAGGACGCGAGTTTGATGGCCAAGAACTGAAATAAGGTTTCAAAATTACCCTTTCCATAAAATTAATTGGAGGTGGAAGATGTCTTCCCGCCTCCTTTTGTATAGCAGCCGAACAGGTAGTCAGGACAATTTTCTGAAGGCATTGTCTACAGCTTCCCAAAGGGTTTCAAAGTGGTGTAGCGTTTTGCGGAGATAGTGTTTCAGACGTGCCCAGAATTTCTCAATCTTGTTGAGGTCTGGGGAATAGGGCGGCAGAAACAGCAACTTACATCCTGCCTGCTCAATCAGCTCCTGAATGGTCGCTGATTTATGAAAACTGGCATTATCCATCACCACTACTTGTCCTGGCTTCAATTCAGGGACTAAGACCTGTTGAACCCAGGCTGTCATCAGAGTCGTATTGCAATACCCTTCAAAGGTCAAAGGAGCGAGAATATCCCGGTTACACCACCCGGCTATCATGCTGATGCGCTGGGTGCGATGGCCCAGCTTCAGGGCATAAAACCGCTCTGATTCGGCACACCAGCCATATTCATAGTCGAGGGTGTCATCAACACCCGCTTGATCGACATACACAACGTCCTGGTCGGCATACTCTTGAAAGGCTGCTAGGAAGGCTTGCCGTTGGGCCTCATCTCGCTCTCGATAGCCGTAGGTCTTTTTTTTCGCGTAAATCCAATCCGTTTAAGTGCTTTGCCGATGGTATGGTCACTGACTGGCTCCGGCCACAGCTCGGCCATTGCCTTCTGAGTCAGATGGCCATTGGTTTGAGCAAATTTCCGGAATGCCTCTAAATCCGAAATCTTTGGCTGAGGTCCCCGGTGATAGTCACGGATGGCAGAGCAGTTGCCGGTTTCCTCACGGCGCTTGAGCCAAGTATCGAAGGTATTGCGACTGATGTTAAGGGTGCGACAGATGTGGCTTTTTCGCTCGCCTCGCTCGAGAGATTCCACAGCTTTTTGACGTAGGTCATCGCTATAAGGGGACGGCATAATTCACAGTTCAGGAATCGTCTCGACAACTCCAATAATGTCCTGACTCGGTCCTCGGCTGCAATACAACCGAGAGTTGGCCCGCGAGCGCATTTGCATTGAACACGTCAATCGACGTCTCAAGATTTTTAAGATCTTGCGAGAGCGCTATCGCAATCGCAGGCGCCGCTTTGGATTGCGTTGTAATTTGATTGCCGCTCTCTATAACTTCGAGTTGGCTGCAGTTTAACTCTTCTGCTGAAGCCCCCCACTCTACCACCTAATAAGTTTGCAAGAGGTCTACGCTACACCAAGGGTTGATTGTTCGTACGATGAATAGCCACGATCGCTGGGCGTTGTGCAGCATTGGCAGTATTTGCCGGCCAGTTGGAGCCCAAAGGAACCTCCCGTTTTTGGGTGAATGGTGTGCCGCTGGTGGTCAGCATTTCGTACTCGCGGGTTTCAGCCGCCATATCTTTGCGAATACCGTTTGCCTCCCCCGGGTGTTGTGCTGCTAGGAACAGCGTGCTGTTATCGGTGGTAATAAAGGGGCCGGTCATCTCTGATTCCATCGGACCGAAGGCAAATAGGTAGGCCTGTCCGGCAAATTCACCAGAAGTGGGAATATACCAAACGGAGTTGTTGCCATACAGCCCGCGCAGACTGGATTGGCTGATGGCACTCCCTTCTTCATCAACCCGACCAGCGGGAACGGGCTTGTTATGCCGACTGGTGGACATATCCGTCACCATCCACAGGCCGCCGTCGCTGTCAAACTCCAGATTGTCAGGGTTTGCAAAGCCCAAACCACCCTCTGCCGGTTCTCCCCCCACAGCAATTTTCTCCCACGTGAAGGCCATGGCTCCAGGGCTGTTGTCCGCCTCAACAATCTTGAAAATCCAGCCATATTCACTGGGCTCGCCATTGACGCTAAAAATGTCTTTGGCGGGGCCGCCATCCCCGCCCGGTGAGCCTGAGGTAAAGGCGACGTACAGGCTACCGTCGGGTGCAATATCGGTATCTTCGGGACGGGCGGGGGTGGTGGCTCCTGCCGCATTGGCCGCATAGTGGGCATCGATGAGGATGGCCCCCTGTTTTTCTTCAGCAGTCCCTTCGTACAAATCCCCTAAGGTAGAGTGCTTCGACCGGAAAGTGGCGATTTCTCCGTTCGAAGTCGCCTTGTAAAACCCTCCATCGGGGCGCAGGGGAAGGGTGACAAAAGACTCGCTATCTTCACCAAAGACGTCGCTGGG
>JBFRWD010000111.1:0-57604 GCA_051439425.1 Synechococcus sp. | reverse complement strand
GATGACTGTGTGGGGTGGGGAATTGCGGGGGCGATGGTGGTGAGGCGGGATGGGGGGTTACAGGGGGCTGCCGATCCGCGGGGCGCGGGGGGCGGGGGTGGGTTTTAGGGGACTAGTCATTGGTCATTGGTCATTAGTCATTGGTCAACGATCGGAACTAAGGACCAAGGACCAACCCGGTCTATTTCGCTGCAGTTGGGGTTAGCGAGGGGCTTCGCTACTGGTATGCTCGGTATCTTGACAAAAATGAGATCGCGGGTGGTATTGGCTTGGTGATTGCTAACGTATGACAGCTTTGGTTAGAGCATGATGGATGGAGATCTGGCTACCATAGAGTCAAGTTACTCGATGCCCTAACCCTTCGTACCGGCTCGTGCTGGAGAATACGGCCAAACTTCTGCAAGTTCCGCTCCTGACTCTACCTCCATCTCAGACTGTTGCTGCTGCTGTAGCTCAGATGGTGGGGAACAGGATGAGCTTTGTGCTTGTGCTTGATAAAGAAGGCCTGAAAGGCATCTTTACCGAGCGAGATATTGTGCAATTGATCTCGTCTCAACAGGATTTGCACGATCTAACACTCGCCGATGTAATGACCCGCAACACGATTGTGATTCGGGATAGTGAAATTGGCGATATTTTTCAAGTCTCAAAACTGTTTAGAGAGCATGGAGTTCGGCATATTCCTGTTGTCGATCGCGCGGAAAAATTGTTGGGAGTACTGACTCCTCAGAGCATCAGCGACTCAATGACCCCCGAGCATTTTCTCCGCAATATTCGGACGAAAGATGCCCTCATCTCCACAATCGTCGAGGGGCAAGCGGATGAATCTGTACTGCAGATAGCCCAACGGATGACGGACTTATCGGTTAGTTGCATCATCATTACGGACCCGGCCACGCACCATCCGTTGGGCATCATCACCGAGCGAGATATTGCACAATTTCATACTTTGGGGCTGGATGTCGCCAAGACACCAGCAGGAACGGTGATGAGTCAGCCACTGTTCACCGTGCAATCAGGTGACTGGTTATGGTCTGTTCTCGAAATCATGCGTCACAAACACATTCGCCGGTTGGTGGTGGTGCAACCGACGGGTGAAATTGCTGGTTTGGTCCATCAAACGGATATTCTCAGATTGCTGAATCCTGCCGAGATGTATCGCATTCTGGAACAGATGCAGGCAACCATCGATCGGCAAGCCGAGCAATTGAGGGAACTGAAGCGGACGCAGCGATTAATGCGATTAATGAATGATGAGCTCAATCGCCAAGCATCGCTAGATTAGATTGGCTGACTCAACTGTCAAACCGGGGTCGTCTTAATGACTGTAGCGATCGCCAATCTGTTACAAAAAGGGTTCTATTCGTCTCATCTTGTCAATTAAGACGTTGAGCTATTTAGAGGCTCCAGACCTTAGAGCGGACGGTTTGGTCACGTTCCGGAGCGAGATCGCGAAGCACACTAGGCAAACTGCCCAGATTACACCCTTGAGAATGACGGAGTTTAGATCATCATGTGGATGATCGGGCCGGAATGTCTCGCCGCGAATCCACGCTTCCAGATGGGCTGCGAACGGAACGAACATGCCGCCGGTACCGTATGCCCAGGCCGACGACATGAGAGCCGCCGCAAAGAAGCCCCCGCGGTGAAAGGCGATCGCTGCCGACAACAGCAAGAGACCACAGAGATAGTCTTCAATCATCGTTGTGGAATTGATCGAGAAATAGTCGACACCGCGTCGTAATGTCTCCCCAAGGATGAACACCGCGGCCATTACATACGTCAGGATATGCACCGTCTTCATCTTTCGTCCTTACCTTTGGGAGTTACATGTTGATGAAGAGGGCTATGCCCACTTGCACCATCCTCTGCTGGTGACAGATCATGTCATTTAGGGCGAGTACGCCCTCAAGTTTCGGTAATCCGTGGGCCTTTAATGGTTCTACCCGAGTCACTCCACCCGATCGATCATTGTGGTGATGTTGTAGCCGTCGAGCCCCTGGAAGACCATCTCGCTCGGGCCGTAGTGGCGCATTAGCACGTTGAATCGTCCCGTCGTGTTGCCTTCCATAGTGGGGATGTTGTTTGGCTGACCGTCGCAGCCAAACCGCAGCGTGTACGTACCGTCTGCATTCTGCTCGGGGTCCATCTCGCTGGAGATATTGCCGATCTCGTTGAAGAGATAGCCGTCGCCGTTATAGACCGTGGCCGACCAGAAAAACTCGGCCTCAGGATCGACGAAGGTTACCTCATAGCAGCCATCGGCATCAAAGTACTGGCTGGTCTGGTAGATGTTGTCCGTGATCATCGCACCGCCCCAGCCACCGGCCGCGCCGACAAAATTCATGTACGGGGTCTGGCCACTTTCAGTATTTCCAAAGGCTCTGGCTTGAATGTAGCCGTCGCTGAAATCCGCGTTACCGACGGCTTCCATGTCGGCAAAGGATTCCATGTCCCAGTCCTGAACGACGAACTCGTCCGGCTCACCCGCCTCGACGACGACGTTTTCTCGCAGCTCAGGATCGAGCGTGCGAATGATGACGAAGGCGAAGTCCGTCTTCGCGGTGATGTTGTGGCGTCCCGGCCCATAGATCATCGGCTGGGTCTCATGGTTTTCGTCCACAATCTGGATCGTTACATACTCGTCCGTCTCGGGGATCGTGATGTAAACATCGCCGTCCGAGACATCGAACACGGAGGTCGAATAGAGGGTATCCCGGTTCATCCGGACGACAAATTGTTCGGCGGGATCGCTGGATGGGACCGGCATGATCCGAAAGGTGTTCACCCCGCCAGCCAATTCGATGATTCGAGCAAACCGCAGATTGGTATAGGCTTGGGCGAAGTTATCCTCAGTGACAGCGATCGGCTCGGCCAGCGCGCTGCTGGTGGACATCAATGCAGCTGTGAGAGCAATGGGAAGTATCTTTTTCATGAGCGTAGCTTCTGTGGTTGGGTCTTGGCGTGTCCCGCACGATGGGCAGGACCTGGACTGAAGGTGGCAGGGAGCCCACAGTTGAGCAGCAGGTCCCGCGTTCGTTTATTCCATTAGCGTGACTTCGCCGGGGATGTATTCGCCGTCCAGCCATTCCTGGCGGGGGCCATACATCCGCAGGACCACGAACCAACTCTTGCCCGGAATGGTTTGCACCCAGTTGTCTTCCCAACCTTCAGGTGCCTCGGGTGCGAAGTAGATGTCGATGGATCCGTCATCGTTGATGACGGGATCGTTCTGGAGGCTATCGATCGACGGCAACGGCTGGTCGGTTTGCAACATGGGACCGGGTCTGTGCGTCATAAAGTGTGAAGGCCCAAAAATCATCCGCTGGTGGGTTCGGTGGCAGCGTCACCCGATAGACCTGAGACCCATCAAAGGGTTCGTCGTCCGCATCGAGATACGCGATCCGGTAATCAGATCCGGTTCCAGCTTGTGGCTGTGCCATAGCAGGAGTGACCACGGTGTAGGGGTAGTGGAACGTCACCCGGGCGTCCGTGTTCATGGTTTGCCCATCTTCACCGTTAAAGAACACGTTGGCGTTAAGGAAGCCCGTGTTCCAGTTCAGTCCTTCAAAGGTCTGAAGGCCAGCCATATTCCAGTTGGTGCGTGGGTGCCAGACGATCGAGCGGGCCGCCGCATTTCCGATGGCGACAGCGTCCTCAAGGATGGCGCGCATTCGTTCATCTGGCTCAAATGGCTGGCCTTTGGCGATCCCGATGGAGGCGAAGAGACCGCGTGTCTCGGGATCGAGGAAGTCGATCGGTTCTTGCTGAACCACGGCATTCAGTTCTTCGTAGAACAGGAAGTTATTGGCATGGACGCTGTTCCACTCTTCCGCCGAACCATTGATGAACTCCATCTCGGGCGGGTTGTCGGCTTCAGACAAAGGATAGATCTTGAGGTTAGCTCTGATGTACTCAGAGGCTTCTTCAACGCCGTCGGCTACCGAGTAGCGTATCAAGAGCCAGTGTCGGTATGTTTGGGCATTATCAACGACGAGATAACCTTCAGGAATGTCTCCTTCATAGCCGGGAGGAAGGATGAGATATCGACCTCCCTCACCCCCATCAGGGCCGGCAGGACCGACATCCGTCACGTAGCGAAAATATGCATCGTTGAGTGCTCCGAGTGCTCCGGCCGGGACTTCCACCACGGTCGGCCCGTCCCGCTCCAGATCGAGCGTCGGGAAGATATACATCGTGGTTGAGTTGTAGGTAAGACCAAGCTGTGCTGGGGTTGCTAGATCGTCGAAGATCACGACCTGGTGCGCCTCTTCCGCGCCCAGACTGTAGGTGCCTTCGATGATTGCGTAGATGGATGCCGCAGGGATGCCCTTCAGGAAGGTGTCCACCCCCCGCATGGTGTCGAGGTAGTCGTAGATTGTCTCTGAGGTTTCCGGCAGAGGTGCGCCGTCGATGAAGCGCAGCGTGCCAATCGACGTCTCGACTGTGTCCGGCGTGGTGATTGCGTCGAGCTGCTCTTGTGTCACTTCTGCAGTAGCACTGGCACAAGTTCCAAGTAGTGCGGCTACGGAAATCGTACTTATGAGCTTGCTTTGCATTCCCATGCCTCTGCCTCTCTTCAATCTCTCTGACAGGGACTATGGTTGCGCCGAGTGTACTCTCCACTTGAAATCATTATGTTTTCTTCATTGCTGCAAGCATCACTTCTTTGTCTGCTTTTCGACAGGATTGACTAGCGATCGCTGCGAGCTGCCGAGAACTCTCTATTCAAGTCCAGCAAAAGCACTATCAACCATGTGGCAAGGGGAGCCCGCATTTGAGCAGGCCCCGCGATCGCTTATTCCACTAGCGTGACTTCGCCCGGGATATATTCTCCGTCCAGCCACTCCTGGCGGGGGCCGTACATCCGAAGGATGACAAAGAAGCTCTTTTCAGGAACTGTTTGCACCCAGTTTTCTTCGAAGCCCTCCGGAGCCTCGGGCGCGAAGTAGACGTCGATAGAGCCGTCATCGTTGAGGACGGGATCGTTCTGGATGCTGTCAACCGTTGGAAGTGGCTGCTCGGTCTGCAACATAGACCGAGTCTGGGAGTCATAGAGCGTAAAGGCCCAGAAATCTTCGGCCGGCGGATCGGGCGGCAGGGTCACCCGATAGACTCTTGAGCCGTCAAACGGCTCGTCTTCTGAATCGAGGAACGCGATCCGATAGTCTGAACCTGTTCCTGCGCGCGGCTGAGCCATGGCGGGCGTCACAACCGTGTACGGGTAGTGGAACGTCACCCGCGCATCGGTGTTCACGGTCTGTCCATCTTCACCATCAAAGAAAACGTTGGTGTTGAGGAAGGCCGTGTTCCAGTTCAAACCTTCAAACGTCTGAAGGCCCCTCATATTCCAGTTGGTGCGTGGATGCCAAACAATAGACCGGGCCGCCGCATTCCCGATGGAGACGGCATCCTCAAGGATGGCGCGCATCCGCTCATCCGGCTCGAATGGCTGGCCTTTGGCGAGCCCGATCGACGCCCAGAGACCGCGTGTCTCTTCGGGGAAAAGGTCGATTGGCTCCCGTTGCACAACCGCATTAAGCTCTTCGTAAAACTGGAAGTTGTTGGCGTGGACGGTGTTGAAAGACTCGCCCGAGAGGCTGATGAACTCCATCTCCGGCGGATTGTCCGCTTGGCTGAGCGGGTAGACCCGCATGTTCTCGACGATGTTGTCACGGGCGACGTCGATTCCATCGGCAACCGAGGCCCGAAGCAAGGTCCAGACGGTATAGCTTGGGGACTGGACCACGAAATAGCCCTCGTTCGGCACCTCGCCCTCGTAGCCCGGAGGAAGAACTAAATATCGCCCGCCTTCGCCGCCGTCGGGCCCGGCGGGGCCAACATCTTCGATGTAGCGGAAATAGGCGTCGTTGAAGGCTCCGAGCATGCCCGGCGGGATCTCCAGAACGGTGGGACCGTCGCGGTCTAGCTCGAGGTTTGGTGTGACATACATGGTTGAGCTGTTGCCTGTCAGGAACAGCGAGTTGGAGTCCATCAACTCATCAAAGATACCGACCTGATGCGCCTCTACGGCGCCAAGTGGCTTTACACCCTCGATCAGCATGTAGATGGAGGCCGCGGGAATGCCCTTCAGGAATGCATCCACACCCCGCATTGTGTCGAGGTAGTCGTAGATCGTCTCCGAAGTTTCCGGCAGAGGTGCGCCGTCGATGAAGCGCAGCGTCCCGATCGATGTCTCAACTGTGTCCGGCGTGGTGATTGCGTCGAGCTGCTCTTGTGTCACTTCTGCAGTAGCACTGACACAAGTCCCAAGTAGTGCTGCTACAGAAATCGTGGTGATTAGTTTACGTTTCATTCCCACGCCTCTGCTTCGCTTAAATCTGTCTGACAGAAACTATGCTTGCGCCGAGTGCATTCTCCACTTGGAATCATTATGTTTTCTTCATGTCTGCTTCGTTTTGGACGACTGGACTCGCTCACTGAGTGCATCGCCCTCACTGTCGTTGCCGTTATGTAAGTGTTAGCTGTATGTAAGTGTTGCCGTTGTGTAAGTGTTGACCTCGTGAAAATCTAAGCTGTAATCCCGTGAAATAGTTGATTGAAGGCATCCTGCTCCTCCGGGTTACCTACCACGAGTAAGCGATCGCCAGCCTTAAATGTCGTGCTGCCGAGGGGATAGCGTCGCAGTCGATTCTTGCGCTCGATCGCGATAATTGTTGCCCCTGTCAGCTTGCGCAGATTTGATTCCACGATGGTTTTCCCGACCAGCGAATTGCGATCGTCCAGTTCGTACCAGCGATGATCCAGCCCTTCAACTGCCAGTTCGAGCTGGCGAGACCCCCAGTATTCCTCCCGTTTGGGCACAATGTCTCGGTACCGTCGGTTGCGATAGCGATTGACGAGCTGCTGGACCATGTAGGCGGAGTCCCCCAACTTCAGAAGAGTATGGGCTCCCATCTCCAGTGCTGCTTCAAATTCCGGCTGTACAACTTCCTGCGCCCCCAATTGGTAAAGGGTGTCGATTTCAGTGTTGACGTGGGCGCGGGCCGTGATGTCAAGCTCGGGGGCTAGGCTGAGGGCGCGGTTGAGGGTGAGGCGGGTGGCCATTGGGTCAGGCAGGGTGATGGCCATGGTGCGAGCTTTCGACAAGTTGGCTTTTTCTAACACCAACATGCTGGAGACATCCCCCAACAGGTAAGGGATCTTGCGATCTCGCAGGGTTTGCAGCACTCCCTCGTCGTTATCGATGACTAAAATTGGGTGCTGCTGAAAATCCAACATGCGCACCAGAGTCTGACCCACACGCCCAAATCCCGCCACAATCACGTGGTCGGTTAGCTCGTTTTCTTCGAACCCCACCAATGTGGGGGACTTCGCTTGCAAGAACGGATTTAGGCTGGGCGATCGCTCCATCCACAGCAGCAACCTGGGGGTGAGCCGAAGCACAAATGGTGTCAGAAGCAGGGTCACAGCCGTTGTGCCAACCACTAAGCCGTAGAGACGCTCGGTAAACACACCGCTGGTTTGGGCCACCCCAGCCAGCACAAACGAAAATTCTCCAATCTGATTCAGTCCCATCCCCACCGTCAGCGCAGTCCTGAGGGGGTAGCCAAACACTCGAACAATAGATGTGACAATCAGGGCTTTCCCCACCATCGCGATCGCCACTAAGCCTGCCAGCACCCAAATGTTTTCCAGCAGGAATAAGGGATCAATCAACAGGCCAATAGACGCAAAGAAGAGGGTAGCGAACACGTCCCGCATGGGCAAGACGCGATCGAGAGCGTGATCGGCATACTCCACATTCGACACCATCACCCCGGCCACAAAGGCTCCCATTTCGATGCCCAAGCCGATAGCCGACGTAATCAGCGCAATCCCCAGACACAGCCCCAAGATGCCTAACAGGAACAGTTCTTGGGAACCCTGCCGAGCAATGGTGCGCACCAAGCGTGGGATCACCCACTTGCCAGCCATGATGGCGCAAATTAGAAAAGCGGTGACTTTAAGCAGTGCAATCAGCAGGGCAGTGCCGATCTCCTCTGGTGGTCGAGTCAACACGGGTAAGACGGCCAGTAAAATGCCGAGCCCCAGATCTTGCACGATCAGAATGGCCAGCATAATTTGCCCGTGGGCGGAATTGACTTCGTTTCGCTCTAATAGGCTTTTGAGAACAACGGCAGTAGACGATAGGGACAGTACTGCTCCCAAAAACACGGCCTTTGGAATCGTGGATGCCCAGCCGGTGGCATAGGCCAGGCCGCCTCCCAGCAGCAGGGTCAGCACAATTTGCAAGGTGCCACCACCGATCGCTATCCTGCGCATGCGCAGCAGATCTTTGAGGGAAAATTCCACCCCCAGGGCAAACAGAAGTAGCTCGACCCCGATTTCAGCCAGAACGCTGATATCCCCTTCAAGGGTGACAAGCCTCAGAACTTTGGGACCAACCAGCATGCCTCCCAACAAGTAGCCCAGCAACACTGGCTGCTTGAGGCGGCTGGCGACGTAGCCACCAGCAGTTGCGGCACCAATCACGGTAGCCATTTCAACAATGAGAGTGAGGTCTGATGCCATTGAGTCCTGTTAGGGGGTGTGGGAATCGGGGGCGGAAGGGGGAACGAACGGTAGCCAGCAACAGTAACAAACAAACAGCTATGTTTGCGAGCAGGCGTGGTGGTGACCTGTCGGTGAGGTTGGCAAGCTGAGATTGCGAGACAGTCCCAGATCGACTTTCTCAGTCAGTATCAGTCAGGAATGGTGGGTTAGCTGCGTGGCCGATCGCCTGCAAGTCGGCGAGATCGTGGGTCAAGATTGCCGAGAGTGCCGATCGATTCCAAGACGTATGCATGCTTTCTCCGACACCATAGCGTTTCGTTCTGGTTTGCGCGGCAAATCCAGCAACATCTATGGAGAATCGCAATTGCCTCACTCAAATTGTGCTCCCCGCCGTTGCAGCTCCTCTCGCTGTGACTGGCTCAAGCCGTTGCCATTCCCAAAGCAGCAGCCTTTGACGAGGGCATTGGTCCACACCGTTCGGCTTAATGTTGCCCCTCGTAGATTGGCTCCTCTGAAGTCAGCACCGATCGCTTTGGCAAAGAGCAGGTTGCCATTCTGCAAGCTAGACTCGCGCAGGTTTGTTCCGGTCAAATCTGCTCGAATCAAATTGACATCTTCCAACACCAGCCGCGATAAATCGGCTTCTTGCAACTGAGGAAATTTCACTCGTTCGGGGGCACTTAAAAATCGCTCCACGCACATGATATTGACTGCAGATAGTCGCATGGGCAGGAGAATGTCGCCGTATCTGGACAGACCGATGCGATCGAGAATTTGGCGCCGGCGATCGCGATCGGCATTGAGAAACTGCTCGGCAAGTGTAGATGCTGGCATGGACAACGTAGACCTAGCGGGAAATGCTGGCAGTCAGTGCTTTGGGGCGAGGTATTCCGTAAGAGAGGGAGTATCGACTAGTGGATTATCGAGGGCAGAACTTGTGAAACGGTTGCTGTTTATCTGCTCCAAGAATCAACTACGCAGCCCAACTGCAGAGGCTGTGTTTGCGGACTACCCCGGTTTAGACGTGCTCTCTGCCGGTCTCAACAAAGATTCTCCTACCCCGGTGAGTCCTGACGAGCTGCAATGGGCTGACATTATCTTTGTCATGGAAAACGACCACAAAGTGCGATTGCGCCGCAACTTCTCCCGCTGGCTCAAGGATAAGCGGGTAATCTCTCTCGATATCCCCGACATCTACGCATTTATGGCTCCCGAACTGATTCAACTTTTGGAGCGAAAAGTCAGCCGCTTGATTTAGATGTTCTGACCACTACGAATAGAGACTGGATAGACGATCGCTTACCGAATGTCGTATCCAAACAAGCTGGCATCGACCTCATCAAGATTCAGCTCGGCAAAGCCATACTCTGCCCAGCGGCGATCGACTGTTGCTGCCACCTCGGCGTCTGACTCTAACGCTTCTCCCCATTCGTGATCGGTTTCGGGCGGCACTTTCGTTGTGGCATCAATCCCCATGCGGCCACCCAGCCCTAACTTTTCGCTGGCAAAATCCAGCGTGTCAAATGGGGTCTCCGGCAGGATAAAGACGTCCCGCACCGGATCGACCTTCGACGTAATCGCCCACACTACTTGACGGGGATCGCGGATGTTGATCTCCTTATCCACCACAATTACAAACTTGGTGTAAGTGAACTGTGGCAGGGCACTCCAAAATGCCAGCGCCGCCCGTCGTGCCTGACCGGGATAGGCTTTATCGATGGAAATCACTGCCGCCTTGTAACTGAGGGCCTCCATCGGCAAGAAGAAGTCAACAATTTCGGAGACTTGCTGGCGCAGAATTGGCGTGTAGATGCGATTGAGGGCGATCGCGATAATTGCCTCTTCCTTCGGCGGGCGTCCGCTAAACGTCGTCAGATAAACCGGCTCCCGGCGGTGGGTCATGCAGTGGAAGCGCACCAGCGGCGAGTCCTCGACTCCGCCGTAATACCCCATGTGATCTCCAAATGGCCCGTCCGGTAGCACTTCCCCCGGAGTAATCGTGCCTTCCAAAATGAATTCGGCGTCTGCGGGTACTTCTAAATCCAACGTTTTGCACTTGGTCAGCCGTACGCCAGAACCACCATAGAGTCCGGCAAACAGCCACTCGGATAAGTCAACGGGGATCGGCGTGGCTGCCGCCATGATTAGTAGGGGATCGATACCAAGAGCGATCGCAATCTCTAGTTTTTGACCTCGCTCCGCCGCTTTGCGCAAATGTCGTGCTCCACCACGCACCGACAACCAGTGAACGGTCATGGTCTTATCCGACTGCAACTGCAGGCGATACACCCCCACGTTGGGAATTCCGGTTTCGCAGTCTTTGGTAATCACCAATCCCAGCGTGATGATTTTGCCCGCATCCCCCGGATAGGGACGAATCATCGGGATGGTGTTCAAGTTCAGCTTGTCTTCCCCGATCGCTTCTTCCTGACACGGGGGCATAAACGCCCGTCCCGGCTTCGCTCGCACTACATCAAACAGCACTTTGCCGAAATCCACTGCCTGGGAAATCTTTTTCGGTGGCTTGGGCTGCTGCAACATGCCCAGCTTCTTCCCCAAATCTTCTAGCTCTTCCGGCTGCTCCATGTTCATGCACCAGCACACCCGCTCCAGCGTGCCCATCAAATTCACCGCCACCGGATAGGGGGAACCCTTGACGTTTTCAAACAGCAACGCCGGGCCGCCGGATGCCAGCATGCGATTGCTAATTTCGGCAATTTCTAGGTCTGAATCTACCTGCGCTGTAACGCGATGTAACTGTCCTCGTTGGTCCAGCAAACGCAGAAATTGACGGAGATCGCGAGCCATCGGTGAAGTTTTGTGAACGATTTATTAAGCATAACTATTATTGGCGGGGACAAGGTCGTAACTGAGGCGATGCTACTGACTACATGTCCCGTCTAACTGGGTTTACATAGCAACTTCTATGTCCTATCCCCCCCAGCAGGTTTACCTTCGTGGCAGTGCCGCAGGGGTGCACTTGCATCTCCCCCCCCAGGCGATGTGCTGGCAGGAATTGTGGCCGCAATTATCTCTGCGCCTGCACTCCAGTCCTCAGCTTGCTTTAGGGCAGTCCAAGCTCGTGTTGTGGGCCGGTGACTGGGAGTTAGACGGTCGGCAGCTAGAAGCGATCGCTTCCCTGGCTGCCACTCACAATCTCGGTCTCGACCGCGTGCAAACTAGCCGTCGTTCGACGGCGATCGCTGCTGTCAGCCTGGGATGCTCGGTAGACCAGACCCCTCCTTTGGCGGCTTATCCCTCGGATGGTAATTACGCCAATACTCTTTATCTCAACAGCACGGTTCGCTCCGGTACGGCTATTCAACACGATGGCTCGGTCGTTGTGATTGGGGACGTCAATCCCGGTGGGGAGATCCAGGCGGGTGGCAACATCCTGGTGTGGGGACGATTGAGGGGAGTCGCTCATGCTGGATCATCGGGCAATACCAAAGCGACGATCATGTCGTTACATCTCGTGCCAACTCAACTGCGACTGTGCGATCGCGTGGCGCGGGCGCCGGACGGAAACTTGCAGTTTCCCACCCCGGAAGTGGCCTACCTGGAAGGGGATGCCATTCGCATAACAGGAGTCTCGGAGTACTTGCGGAGAGCTGTATGACCCGAATAATTGTGGTGACCTCGGGCAAAGGTGGTGTAGGCAAAACCACAACTACAGCCAACATCGGAGCCGCGCTGGCAAAGTTCGGCAAACGAGTGGCCCTCGTAGATGCTGATTTTGGATTGCGCAATCTCGACCTGTTGCTGGGGTTGGAAAATCGCGTCGTATATACGGCGATCGATGTTATCAACGGTGATTGCCGTTTGGAACAAGCGCTGATTAAAGATCGCCGCAACCCCAAACTGATGTTGATGCCGGCCTCACAGTCGCGAGACAAGACTGCGGTTTCCGCCGAACAAATGGGGGAGCTGATCGACCGCCTCGCCCGCCATTTCGACTACATCTTGATTGACTGTCCGGCCGGTATCGAGCAGGGGTTCCAAAATGCGATCGTCAAGGCGAATGAAGCCATCATCGTGACAACTCCCGATATCTCTGCGGTGCGGGATGCCGATCGCGTCATTGGTCTGCTAGAAGCCGGACAAATTTATCAGACTCATTTAGTTCTCAACCGCATTCGTCCCGAGATGGTGCATTCAAACACCATGATGTCGGTGGATGATGTCAAGGAGATTTTATCGATTCCGTTAATCGGCACGATCCCCGAAGACGAAGATGTCATTGTCTCCACCAACAATGGCGAGCCAATGGTGACTTCTCTCGAACCGACCTATGCCGGCGTGGCGTTCACGAATGTGGCGCAACGGCTGGAGGGTAACAAAGTTCCGTTTGTGGATCTGACCTATAACGACAACTTCATGGCGCGGTTCAAGCGCTTTATCAGCACCCTCAGCAACTAAGCCCCCCTTCGCCGCGAGTCCACCACCATGAGTTTGCTTCAATTTTTAGAGCAATTGCTATCTTCCAACAGCAAAACCACCAGCCGTGAAAACGCTAGGGATCGGCTGAAGTTTGTTCTTGCTTACGACCGCGCTCAACTGAGTCCCGCCACTCTAGAGGCGATGTGTGAAGAGATTGTCGGTGTTCTGTCAAAGTATGTAGAAATCGAGCGAGATGGCTTTGAATTCGATCTGGCCTCCGAAGATGGTTCCACTGCTCTGATTGCCAACTTCCCTATTCGGCGCGTTGTTAATCCAATGGCTGCCCCGTTGGAATCTCGCAACTAACTGGCTCTCAACAGCCCATCGATCTGTTTCTGGCGACCCAGTTAGCAGGCTACTCATTACATGCACTGGTTTGCGGGTTGAACAAGTATCGAACTTGATTACCCGTATTTCAGCCAATTTGCAGGCGCTGGCCTGTTCTGGGCTCGAACCTCAACTCCAGAATTGTGCCTGTTCATACATGCGCATTTCAGCCTCACGGAGCGTTTCGTAGGGCTTGATTTCAATACTCAGTATCAACGGTTGGCCGGTTTGGCTCGTCGTTGTTGTTGCTACACCAAAATTAGAAGGACACAATGGAGGCATCTGGCACGGATTCCCATTTGTTTATGCTGTCAACCTTCCGCGATCGCCATCCCCTCGGCAGCGTTGTCACCGATTTGTTGCGGGTGGAAGAAGGCATATACGTCGTCAAAGCACAAATCTCGGTGGGTGGCATTGTGCTCGGGTCTGGCATGGCTGGATCGACCACGGTGGAAGAAGCGGAAGATGCTGCGATTCAAAGGGCTTTACGTATTTCCGGAATTAGCAGTACATCTTCGCTCCTCGGTGGGAGCGCAGCATTGGGTTCTAGCTCGCTGGATTCCGTTTCTCTCGACACCACCAACGGCCACTCGATTTCCAGCTCGTTCGAGATGGCAGCTCCGCGCTCCGGCAGCACCAGCCCGAGTTCATCCAGCAGTGCTATTGATGCCAATGGTTTTAGCTCGGTCGATGACTGGGATGCACCACCTTCTGTCCCCGAGCCCGCCCCCTCCAAACTTCGCAAAGCGGCTAAACCGACCCCGTCTAAAGCTAAGTCACAACCCGAACCCGAACCCGAATTGGAGCCCGAAATTGAAGATCTGTCGGAACTGATTGCGCAAACTGATGTGGAGCTGACACGAATTGGCTGGGGACCGAAAGAAGGACGGCGGTTTCTCAAGGAACGCTTCAGCAAGCAGTCTCGACAGCAGTTGGATGAGGCAGAGCTACGGGATTTCTTGCAAGAACTCAAACTTCAGCCAACCAAGATGCTAGATGCTGCAGAGTTTTAGAGCGCTCATTGCTGGTTTGGCTGACTGTTTCGGAATGCGGCCTCGCGACTGTCGTCGTTCTAAGTAGCGAGTGATTGAAGCATTTACAGCAATCCGCTGTCAGGTCTGGAGCTCGAGAACTGCTCAAACCCTTGACCTACCGGGAAAAATGCTTGGAGTATTCTTCATAGCTGATTGCAGAAAGCTATATTACATCACCTAAATCCAGGAAATGTTTACACAGAAAATATATAACAAATTCATCGATTCAAAATACAAATATCGAAGAAATTACTATTTGAATTTAATTTTTCCTTCAATATGCCTTAAGCAACACTTCTCAAGTGAGTAATTTGTTCAGCCATATCCAAAAGGGATTCCGGCATTTCTGGGCCAGTGATGAACACATCCATTGATTGGGGGCGATGGCTCAAAACTGCAACGGCCTCAGCCTCGGAAATCAACCCGAGCTTAAGAGCCAATCCCAACTCGTCCAGCACAACCAAACCGTACTCGCCGGACGCGATCGCATCCTTTGTAAACTGCCATAGATCGTTCAGCGCCTGTTTCTCTGCCGGCTCCAGATGTGGTGTGTCGATACAGCGCTCGATGCCGCATCTTACCCATCTTAGATGACTGCCTAGTGCTATACCGTTGTCTGCCCCCTGATCGATCCCCCCCTTTAAAAGCTGTACAACCAACACTGAAGTCCCCTGCCCAGCAACCCGCATTGCTTGAGCAATCACGGCGCTAAAAAAGCTGCGATGGGGATTGATGTATAGGTGGACAGCCCCCTTCACTAAGTAACTCACTGAACTGCTGGGACTAGGGGCAACTTCGAGTTGTGAAACCATAGGGAGACCTTGCACGGATAGTGGTCTTCGGTGGAGATGACTCTACTAAAACACCACAGATACAGTTCCGTCAATTCAGAGGGAGGAACTGCTGAAATCCTTTACGGAAATAGCTCGCCTGGCCATTTTCTCCCCTCAGACCGTAACAAAACGATAGGAATTGTGAGGTCTTTTCCCACCCCGGTACGATTATTTGTCTGCACTGTGCCTGGGCGCTCGATTCGACAAATTACTAGCTTTTCTTAAGACAAAATCCTCGATATTTACCAGTGTCGAAAAAGGGGGCTGGGGAGGAGATATGACCTGGAGGTGTTTTGGTCTCCTGTTCGGAGAGCAATGGAGCAGCCAGAAGTAAGGACGCTTTTCCGGTGAGTGATTTCAGTAGAATGCGGCCTTGGAGAGGCTGGGGTCGAGAACTCGACAGATGTGCGGATGTGATGTGGGGCGAGATTTGGCATCTTAAGCATGGCCTGAATGGATGGTTCTGTCCGTCACCGTCCATTTAGCAGCTCGGAATGCTTTGTGCCTGCTCTTGCTTACCCCTAACTCCCCCTCTCCCTCGTTCCCCATCAGCGTCAGTCCTCGCCCCTCACCCGATGAGCGTCCCTATTGGCTGGCTTGGCCTCAAATCGAAGGTATAGGTCCTAACCGCCTCAAGCAGCTATTTCTGCATTTCGGCTCGCTACAGGCCGCCTGGGAAGCTACCGCAGGGGACTTTCTTCAGGTCGAGCGAATTGGACTTACCCTGGCAGATGCAATCGCCCGCGAGCGGGACGCGTTGGATGTCGTGGCTGTCAGCAATCGCCTGATCGCTGATGTTCCTGACGGGGTCAATGTCATCACTCCAGCAGACAATGGCTATCCACCCATGTTGTGGGAGATTCCCGATCCCCCTCCCATGCTCTATATCAAAGGTCAGCGTAGAACCTGGTCTCCGGCTATTGCCATTGTGGGCACGAGATCGCCCAGCAAGTACGGCCTTCGCTGGACAGAGGCGGTCGCCACGGGCCTAGTAAGCGCTGGTTTTGCCATCGTCTCGGGTATGGCGTTGGGGGTCGATGCCGTAGCGCATCAGGCCGCGATTGATGCGGGTCAGCCAACCCTCGCCGTCTTGGGCACTGGGGTTGATGTGGTGTATCCCGGCAAGCACCATCATTTAGCTGCACAGATTCAAGAGATTGGCATGCTTGTTAGCGAATATCCTTGTGGCACGGGGCCTGCGCGAGCCAATTTCCCTCGCCGCAACCGCATTGTGGCAGCCCTAGCTCAAGCCACCTTAATTATGGAAGCCCCCAGTCGCTCTGGAGCCCTGATTACTGCACGCCTAGCCAATGACTACAACCGCGATGTTTACGCCTTACCGGGGGCCTTAGACACCCCTCAGGCTAGAGGCTGTTTGGAGTTAATCGATCGCGGGGCAATCCAAATCTTGGGGGTCACTGAGCTGTTAGACTCTCTGGGGTCTCCGTTGAGTTGTCATCGTTCAGACCGGGCAACCGCGGCCTCCAACGAGTCACCTCCCAACCTCAGCGGCATAGAGCTAGAGATTTGGAATGCACTGGAAGAATCGCTACCGTTCGATGTATTGGCCGTTGAGACCGGTTTAGACGCCAGCACTCTATCGAGCACCCTGTTGATGATGGAACTGGGAGGAACGGTAGAACAATTGCCAGGTATGCGATACTGTCGCGGCTCGGCCCAATGCCCCACCTAAGCGGTGCATCGGGTTCGCTTTGCATTCAGCCAGTTTTGAAGCGAGCCAGTTTTGAAGTCAGCCAGTTTCGAGCATGGATATTCGCGATCGGTGGGCAAAGCTTCTGTCGGCCAAATTCTTCGCGTGATAGGCTGTTGGACATCGTGCCGTGAATCGGCAAACCGCGCATTCTGTCAGACTGTAGGAGAGCAGCATGAGCATTTTCGGCATGGGCATTCCCGAGCTTGCCGTGATTGGGGTGATCGCAGTCGTCGTATTCGGCCCCAAAAAACTTCCTGAGCTTGGCAGCTCTATGGGGAAAGCGATCCGTGGCTTTAAAGATGAGATGAATTCCGATAGCAAGGACGAGGATGCCACCCCTACAAAGATTGAAGTCACCGATACCGAAGGGTAACGCCTCCTTCGGAGACCCAGAGGAAAGGCAATAGGTGGGACTGAGGTTTGCGGCAAAGTGTTGCTGCATTCTGGTTTTCTTTCTGCGATCGAGGCACCTCACCGCCTGGTTGCGGGTTTCGTCTATTTATATAACAGCCCATCTATATAACAGTCCATCGACATAGATAGTGGCTGACTTGCACGGGCAAATATCGCTTTCTGCAATCAGCTATGGAGAAGACTCTCGCCATTTTTCCCGGTAGGCTACGGGGCTTGAGCTGTCCTCTTACTCCGGACCTGACAGCGGATTGCCATACACATATATGAGTTGTGTGACTTGCGTGACCAAAGCAAAAGCCACTGGCTTGAGTTCTAAAGAACTGCAGTGCCAGCGGCTCGGAGTGTTTATGTAGTCGGGCTCAAGCCTACCCTTCTGCCAAAGACGCTCCCAAGAGCATGGCAAAGGTGGCGGGAACGAGTGCGTGTAAGAGGATGAAGAAAATCTGACCTTCGGTTAAGGGCATAGCGAACCTCGGCATTTTATTAAAGCAACAGCAATATACCTTAACTGCCAAACGGTGATGCCGCCGGGATCTCAAATTGCTAAAGAACTTTACATCAGGGCGAATGACAGAATCCAGGCTGCAGAAATCTGGAGACAGCAGGTTGGAGCGGCCCCCTGGCGAACTGGCATAGAGGGGATTGTTGAGGACATCAGGGGCGGGGATCGAAGGTCGCGAGCTGCAGTGACAGACCTCAATGAGACGTTGCAACGGCTGCACTGGTGCTGCCAGTCACTCAATCTGCAATCAATCGCAATTAAATGCTTGAGGGAACTAGCTTCAGGAAGTCAAGCTGAGCGGCTTCGCCGTTATCTTCAAATCCTTGAATTGATATGTTGTCCCCTCTGTCCAAAGAAATCCCTCTTGCCACCGTTTCAATAACAGCCGTTTTGTCCCTGAGCTTAGCGCTACCCAAATTGGCATCGAGCTTTATACGAGATAGCCGTCGCCGTCTGCCGGTATCACCATCTCTGAGGCTGATAATAAACTTGGATATGCCATCATTTTGATCGAAGGTTCCGAGCAGTAGATCGTACCGGCCAGGAGCTTCATTGAACCGGAAAGAGGCTCGACCTTTCTCCCCTCGCCCATTGCCTCGCAAGCCCAGAAGCCGGCGACCCGAAGCAAAGCTAGTGCGCTCCAACCGGTAGCCCGTAAACTTGGCATCTTCTGCTTCAAAGATAATCGGCTCGGCTACACTGGTCGACCCGGCCGATCTCGTTGGAGATTCAGGAGCATTGGCGTTGCGCAAAGCCCTGCGGGTACTGAGGGTAACCCGGCTGAATAAGTAGCCAGCTGAACGACCCGTGATTAAGAAGCGATATTCAGTATTGGGGCTGAGATCGACCGTCGCAGGGCTAAGTTCTTTGGAAACACTAAAAGTACTGCCCCATGTGAGCGATAAATTACTATCTCTCAAAAAGGTTGGAAGTTTTGTGGGGCGCTGAACGACTGCACCTGTTTCAGCATTCACAATCCCAACAAATAGGTCGTTGCCCCGATCGTTTTCAAAGGGCACGACCAAGCTGTTATCTCGGGCACCATACAACGAGATGAAATACTGCCCTCCGACATCGGTTCTAAACCGAAACTCCATTTGTTGATTGGGGAGAGCTCTGCCAAACGAGTTTGGCCCTCTGTATAGCAATGCGCGCCGGTTTTGCACCGTAGTTCTCGTCCAGTCCCCTCTCGGCTGAACTGATGTAGCGTCGACGATTACCTGTCCCTGATTTGCCTGGAACAAAAGTCCGCTACCACTAGATCTTTGAGGGCGCTCCAGCTCGTTAGTCACGCGGAAGGTTAAATTTCGCTCGCGACGGCGGCCTGCAGAGTCTCTTGCTCGTACTTTCAGGGCGTAGAGGTTATTGCGGTTTCGATCTCTAGGTTGTTCGAAGTTGGGTGCAGCTTTGAACTGCAATACGCCAGTTCTAGAGTTGAGCGTAAAGAGGTTTCTATCGGGGCCGCCGCTAATGCTGTACCTCAAGCGACCATTTTCCTCAGTATCGTTGTTGGATGCCCGAGCATTGATATCGATCGCAAATCTGCGATTCTCGCGCACCTTGATAACTTTCGGTGTCTCGAATCGAGGAGCTCTACGGGAGTTAGCTTTTACCCGAGATTGAGATTTGACCGGTGCTTGTGGAGATGCAACTCGTACAAATCGCAGGAAATCAAGGCGGGCATGCTCTTTGCCATTCTCAAACCCAGACAGAGTAAAGCGATCGCCCCGAGCAATAGTCACCTCGCTAGCGATCTTCCGCCTTACTTTGGTATCGGCACTAATCCCGGTTCCTCCAGGGTTTTGATTGAGGACAACCTTGCCTAAGACATTGCCATCGCGAGCCAGCTCAAATCGAGCGTTTCCGTCGCTTTCATCGAACGCGCCCACAATAATGTTGTAGACGCCAGCATTCCCTCCAAAGGCAAAGGTCGCAGAGCCAATTTCTCGGCTCCCATTACCGGTTAACCCCAGTAGGCGATCGCCCGAAGCAACATTACTCTGCTCTACTCGATAACCGGTAACGCCGATCGCATCTTCAGCTTCAAGTTTGAAGTTCGCCATGAACAGGAATGCTCCTCTGCATGAATGTGTGGAACGCTAGTTCACTCTGTGGGAAGACTCAAGATGGTTACAGAGACTTGCAGGATGACGCGATGCCACTGGAATGTAAGTAATCAGACTCGGATGGCTCCTCAAGGAGTTAAATGGATAGCTCTTGTGGCGCAAAACCAACCCAAAAAGCTATCTCGCCAAAGATAATCAGCAGCTGCAATCCCTGAGGATCCTTAAAGATCAATACGCGAAGCACAGTATGAGAACCTGTACTACTAAGTAGCCTGACCAAATTAAACGCAAGATAGACATCTGACAGCCCTTACAGGGCCTCAGGCCCTTGCAACAATCATTTGGACGACCTACTTACTCATTAAACATTGATTAAATCTTGTATCAGTAAATGTAGTGCTGTTTCAATCCGAAAAGTTGTGACTAACAGCACTTTTGTTGAGTGTCTGATATGAGTAAAACGCTTGTCGAGCAGCATGAGAGAGGGCTAGAACAGCCGCCGTTCGGTCGCTATCGGTTGCAGCATGCCGGGGTATATGCATTTCAAATCATAGGATTAACTCTATGGAAGACTGTCATAACTCCGTATCGTTGCGCTCCCATAAACGCACAAGATTTGACTTCGCTCTCTACCCCATATTGGGGAGCAAAAAATTAGGGAGCAATCAAAATAAAGAAAAATTTTATACTTAAAACTTGAAAATAAAGACAAAAATAAAAATTCTCACACAACAATTAAGTTCACGCAGAACCTATCGTGCTGGTTATTCAAGATGAACAACAAAAGTCCAGCTAAATTTCTGGTCTGTTGATGTGTGGTGTCGATCCCGTCACGGGGTGGACTGCTGGAATCGCCAGTGGCTGTAATACTGGATGCGGGGCGTTGCCCAATCACCCATACTCCAATGGTGTTATGCAGCTTCGGCACCAGGAATTGCCGAAATTAAGGTACGCGTATACTCTCGGGTTGGATTTGAGTACAGCTCATCTGCTGGAGCGATTTCCTCGATGTGGCCACGATTCATTACCATGATGCGATCGCTGATAAATTTCACCACACTCAGATCGTGCGAGATAAACAGGTAAGTCAGATCAAACTCCGCTTGCAAATCCTTCAGCAGATTGAGCACTTGTGCTTGCACCGACACATCCAAGGCCGAGACGGACTCGTCGCAAATAATCAGTTTGGGGGCAGAGGCCAGTGCCCGTGCAATGCATACCCGCTGTCGTTGTCCGCCGGAAAATTCGTGGGGCATGCGGTTGAGCATGTCCCCGTCTAGCCCTACTTTTTCCAAGAGTTCTGCAGCACGTGCACGCCGATCCCGACGGTTGTCACCAATTCCGTGTAAGTCCATGGGCTCCATGACCGATGCTCCGACAGATAGGCGCGGATCGAGGGAGCTGAAGGGGTCTTGGAAGATAATTTGCAGGTCTTTGCGCAGCGATCGCAGTTTGCGGTGTGGTAACCGCACTAAGTCATCGCCGTCGTATAGCACCGTGCCAGAGGTGGGGCGAATCAGTTGCAAGATCGAACGACCTAGCGTCGATTTCCCGCATCCAGACTCTCCTACCAATCCTAGGGTTTCCCCAGGGAAGAGATCGAAGGTGATATCGTCAACCGCTTTCACCACCCCAGTCTGGCGACCGAACACCCCCTTGCGTATCGGGAAGTAAGTTTTCAGATGTTGTACCTGGACCAACGGGCGCTTGCCTTGCAGTTGCACGAGGCGGGCTTCCGTTTCTGCGGCAGTCATTTCGGCATCCAACAATGCCTGCCGCACCGATTCCGCGCGCTTCTCTTGGATATCCAAAGTACCGTCATCGTTTTTCGACACCTGCATGAAATCGTCGGTGGTGGGCAGCACCTTCATACGACGGTTGAGAGGGGGGCGACAGGTGAGCAAACCTTTGGTATATGGGCTTTGGGGCCGCTGGAAAATATCGGATACCGTGCCCATTTCCACCCGCTGTCCGCGATACATCACCACTACGCGATCGGCTATTTCGGCAATCACCCCGAGGTCGTGTGTGATAAATAAAATGGCCATGTTGCGTCGCTGCTGCAGAGCTTTCATCAGGCGCAAGATTTCTGCCTGCACGGTGACATCCAGGGCTGTGGTGGGTTCGTCGGCAATCAGGATTTGGGGATTGCAGGACAGGGCGATCGCGATGGTGACTCGCTGCATTTGACCACCGGATAGCTGGTGAGGGTAGCGATCGAGCATCCGTTCGGGGTCGGGGAGCTGTACTTCTCGAAATAGATCTAGGGTGCGTTGGCGGGCTTCCGCTCGACTTACATGTTCGTTCGCCAGAATGGTCTCCATGACCTGGAAGCCGCAGGTGTAGACGGGGTTGAGGGCGCTGCTGGGTTCTTGAAAGACCATGGCAATGCGATCGCCCCGATGGGTGCGCATTTGGCGGGAGGATAGCTGCAATAAGTCGACCGTGTCGTCGGACGCGGTCGACGTGCGAAGGAGGGATTGCCCGCTGATGGTGGTGGTTTCGGGCAGCAAGCCCAGGACGGCTAAAGAGGTGACGGTTTTGCCCGAGCCGGATTCTCCGACAATGCCGAGGGTTTTGCCGGGGTAAAGATCGAAGTCTAAGCTGTGGACGGCGATGGTGGTGCGATCGTCGGAGTGGAATTCGACATGTAAGTCGCGCACGCTCAGGATGGGTTGGGGCAGCGGCGACTGGCTGCCAGGCTTAGCACGGGTTGAATTAGAGTCCGCTAGATTGAGATTGGCCACACTCGGATCGCTCATACATCACCCATTACCGCCACAGAATTGCATCCAGGCTACCTCACGGTTTTGGTGGGGCGGTGGCGTGCAGGGACAAATTTTGTAGGTCAGTTGGGCTTTAAACGGCAATCAGCGATCGCTCCTTCAACCGAACCGGCATCCTACCTACTGGAAAAATCAATAAATTCTGCTGCAAGTTTTCCAACGAAGTATGCCTGTCTAACGGCTCCAACTCAAACTATCGCAACAACGTAGCTGAGTCATCGATCTCAACGATTGCGACACGGTCTCCGTTGAATTGTCGATCGTGTCTTTCGTATAGCGTTTGCCGTTTCAGTTAGGACATGAGTTCCGGGCGCAGTCAGGGTTGAACATCGCTACTGTCTTTGTATTCCAGACCTTACAGCGGATTGCTATCTATCAAAGCGGAGTCGCCGTCTTGCACGATGGACGGCCCAGCATGCCTGCAGAGAGTCATCGTAATGGGTGCCTGACCTACAACACAGAAACAATCGTAGATGCTGAAATGACCTCGCCATTCACAGTCAAATCTTCGTGAGTGTTGGTGTTCAGAGTCACCAGGATTGTGTTCTCTCCGGCCTCAAGGTCTTCTAGGTAATACCAATTGCTGTACAAACGCGTTACCTTCTCACCATTGATGTAAAGGTGAGCGTGGCCTTCATTTTGTGCCCCGGGCTCGTTGATGGTTGCTGGTGAAAACTCAAAGTTATCGAGCTGCAGTTCCAAATTCCAGCCGTTCACTGCATCCTCATGTACAACCACCGCTACAGCAGGAACTGGTAAATCGGCAGACACTTCTAGCTGCTTGTGGGTATGGCCTTCATCGTGCGCCATCTCGTCGTGCGCCATCTCGTCGTGAGAGTGAGAGTGCTGGGCTCCCGGTTCACCCTGCGCGGTTAGTCCAATCGCCGATCCAAGCAGTACCGTTGCCATTCCGGTGCCGATGACCCATTGTTGAATCTTCATGTCAAACCACTTCTTCGATCTACTCATTACCTATTGATGCAGCACGCACGTTAGGGCTTGTTACTGAATGGCCGGACTGTGTCAATCCTTGCGAGAGCAGACGGCCACTAAAAGCACCCTCTATCGTGATGACTGACAGAAGGCAATGCAAAAGACAAGCTGTCGTAGATAAATATATGGATGCTGCGACTCTGCTAGTTGCCCCTCCCCTCCCACCTCATGGCTAATAGCCAATCACTAGAACCTAGGAACAAGAGAGAAAAAACTAACCGAAAGCTAAGCCTCAAGAACAGCCATCCAGCAACATTCCAAATACCCAGACCTGTGTATGGTGAAGTCTAGATTGTCAGAGCCACCCCGCATGAACGCCTCATTCTGGACCAACGTACTTCACCTCGCCCGCGATCGAACGGCTTGTATTGGGGAGCAACTCATGCAAGATTTTGCTCAGGTGCAGGCACGTACGAAGGCAGACGGCAGTTTGGTGACGCAGTCGGATGAGTGGGCCGATCGCGAGTTGCGGCAGGCGATTGCTGAGCAATTCCCCGACCACGGACTCTTGACGGAAGAAGGCGATCGCACTTTTCCCGGTACGGATTGGTGCTGGGCCATCGACCCGATTGATGGCACGAATAATTTTGCGCGAGGGATTCCTGTTTGGGGCACCTCGATGGCGTTGATGTATCGCGGTACCCCGGTCTTTGGCTATCTCAATATCCCGCCGCTACAGCAATCGTTTTACGGCTATTACCAGGCGACACCCATGCTGGCTTCCCTACCGGCCAACTGTGCTTATATGAACGATCGCCCCATTCGCCCCAGTATGGACTCTATTAGTCGCCATCATTTTTTCAGCGTGTGTTCTCGCAGTTGGGCAGCGGTTACTCAATTACCTTGCAAACGGCGCATGCTCGGAGCCGCAGCCTACAATCTATCGTCTGTGGCTCTGGGAAGTACGTTGGGAGCCTTGGAAGCCACCCCTAAGATTTGGGACATTGCAGCGGCCTGGGTGATCGTTCACGGTGCCGGTGCCGCTTGGTTCCCCCTAGATGGCAAAACGCTGTTTCCCCTAAAGCCCGGACAAGATTACGTGTCAACTAACTATCCAACGCTGGTGGCTAGTCGTCCGGAGTTGGTACCGGAGTTTAAGGATGCGATTATTCCGGCAAAGCTTTAATAGGTGTTTGGGGGATTGATTATCGGTTACTGGTCACTGGTCACTGGTCACTGGTCACTGGTCACTGGTCACTGGTCACTGGTCACTGGTCACTGGTCATTCGTCCCATCTGTATTTCGCTAGCTGCCGCACTCTCCGGCTCGCGGGCACTTTCGGGGACCTTAACCATTACTGGAAGCTAGAAACGAAGGACAAATGACTAAGGACAAATGACGAACTACCGATAGCTCCTCTCCACCGGTTAGCCGTCTACCAGTTCTTACTCCAACAGTTGCGCCTTATCCATCCAAATGGTTTTGGGCTTAGACCAATCCAGCATTTGTGTGTTTCGGTATGTTAGCCATACGATGACGCTGAGCACGACCATCTCGCCGAAGTCCTCAATACCATCCAGGATTGCTCGGGTGGAGGAGGCTTCTGTACTAAATTGATCTCCGATAAAGTCCAGACCAACCCCCAACAGGGCAAACACCGCTAATGCCACAATCATTTCGAACGCGAACTTACGCTCGTAAATGCTGCGAAATCTAACAAACTCGTAGAGGATGAACAGCAGTGGTGGTAGGCAAGCAAAACCGACAAATAATACTTCAGCTACAGGCGCAGATATGTTGAAAGATGCTGCGAGTGATTGACCCACGCCTTCGTGAATTAATAAGGCATCGCCTGCCAAGATTAAGCCGAATAAGACTCCAAATGCGCAGTAAAACCACCTGCGAAATAAGGAGTAGAGATAGACCGATGCGATCGCTACATATGCCAATTTCACATATTGAAACCACTCGGAATAGCTAGCGTCTTGCGCAATTGACCAAGCCTCAGACAGTGCGACCAAATTCACCTCTCTTAATAGGTGAAACGCTAAGAAGAAAAAATCGACTGCCAGTAATACGACTAAGACACTCAGTCCCACAATCGGTTTCAGAGAGGATTGCCTGCTATCGAAACTCATACATTACCTGCTTGATAGTGTTGGTATTGGGATGAGCCGAAACTACTGCCGAACTTCTTGCTGCTTCAGATGTGAAGGTGAAGAAGAAATGACCTCTTTTAGAGAAAACAAAAAGAAGAAATTATACGTTGTTGATTTCGATGTTTGACTTTGTTGTTAGAAATATTGAAAGACAATAAATTGGGTTAAGCAGAGTATAGCGACCAACGGTGAAATCTGTCAGTACGATGCAATCGCTTGTTGGATCTGCCGCGATTTCTTGGGACCGATCGGCATGTATATGGCAATCCGTTTTAGGGGGCTGGAGTGTGAGGACTGCTGAAAGCTTCGATCCACAGGAAATGTGATTCGGAAGTTCTCCATGGTGGATTTCCGAATGCTATGGGTGTTGGCTCAATATAGGTGTTGATGGTGACAGCGTTTATTGGGATAACTCTCGCTGAATGCAACTGGCATCTAAAACCTGGTGTGCGCGTGTTTCTAAAACCGTGCAGGTGTTGACCAGAGTACTTAGAATAGGCGGAGCTGCTCGGAGGTTAGCCTCCGCGTTCCAGGTGGCAGGTTGGTATTGTTGCAGCCACCGATTGTTCTGGAGAGCTTCAATGTCGAAGGCGTTGCCAGCAAGTATCCAAAAATCGATATTGTAGGTGGCGATTGCATCTAGCAGCGGTGCGCTGTCCGGGCTGTATTGGGCTGCAATCAAGTCGGTAGCCCGCTGGCGAATGTGCCGGTAGTAACCCGTGTGATAGGGGATGGCGAATTCTCGATCGAGCAACACCGATCGGTGGGCAAATGTGGCGATGTAGCTGCCTTCTTCCCCCAAGCTGGCGATCGCGATATCTTCGGGCTGAGCCTGGAAGAATTCATATAATTCGGGGTGGCGGCCGACGGTATAGCGAGCGAAGGGAAATCCGGGTGCTAGGAGAGGATATCCCAGGAGTAAGGCCGACAGAAGTAGTGCAACCGCGCCTGCAGGCCAGGAGCGTATGGGAGTTGTGGCTCGACTGGCTATTCTCCAGGTGGCGTCAACGAGCGTGGCGATCGCTAATCCTGCACAGATTGCCAGTACCAGTCTGAGGGGGTGTTCGGTGAAGCGGCTGGGAAGGTAAAGGGTGAATAGGGTGAGGTGAGCGGCAGCGAACCAGAGCAAGCTGGCGATCGCTAGACGAGGTAACCACCGAATTGCCCCCGCCCCCGATCGTGCTGGGTTATGTGGGGCCGATAGGTGATGAACTATCGGAAATTGGCGGGGAAAGCACAGGAGTAGAGGAAAGATCAACCCCAATACATGGGTGGCAGGGGTCAGCACGCTGTTGATGCGGATACCGCCCCGACCATCCAGCCAAAATCGTGCCGGGTCGTCATCGTAGAAAAACTGCGTGCGCCCCCCCGCCAGAAATTCTGGCATCGATCGCGCTTCGTCAAAGGTTACCGTTGGCCCAAATGGGTGGGATGACAGTAGAAAGGGCAGCATGGCCGCGACACACACGGCTATTCCACTGAGGCAGGTCAGCCACATCGTTCGAGAGGATGTCAAGTTCCATCTACGTTGACGCCATTCCACCAATCCCAGACAGAGCATGGCTGCAAATACCAGCACCAGTTGGGGATAGAACCAACTTTGCAGGGCGATCGCGATCCACAGTGGAAGCAGCCAGCCTCGCACCAGACAATACAGAACGCCGAGAGCGCAGATGTAAACAAATGCCTTGGCCGTTCCGGAGAACACAGCGTCTGTCATCCCCAATGATTGACTGAGCAGTAGCGAACTGCTGAATGCGGCTACCGGGATCGCCAGGAGTTCCAGAGCCAACATGTACATCAACCCGGCATTGAGTACAAACAACAGAGGTGGAATCAACTTGCTAGCCAGAATGGGAGACAATCCCAATCCGGCGAGCAGACGATAGATCGTGCTGTATCCGCGCGGGGCAATGGATTGGTAATAGTCGGCGATGAGATCGTCCGGAAATAGCTCGGGATTCAAAAATCGCTGCATCCAAAACACGTGTTGGCGGGCGTCATCTTGGATGGTGTACGGCTGGTGAAATGCTTGCAAAACTCCCATGAGTGCGAATCCTGCAGCGAACAATACGCTGGCTGCCAACCAGAATCGAACGTGCGGTAGATCAACGGTTTTCCCCGGCAAAAATACCTGTTGCCGGAGCTTCTCGATGCCTGACACTACGTCCACCCCTCATGTGCGATCGACCTGTACTGATATTGAATTGCTGGAATTCCCATCATCAACCCACTCGCTTTACTCTGCTGCAACGGTCTCTAACTCCTGAAGGATGCAATCGCTGGATAGTACCGAATGAGCGGTATTTGAAAACACGGAGCAAGTGCTTTCAACTCTTTGCAGTATGGGGTGTTCCTCGCGTTCGAAACTGGCCAGCACCTGCTGAAAAGTCGGCTGAAACTGGGCTAGCCAACTGTTATCTGCTACGTCTGCAGCTACGAATGACCGTCGATCGAGCAGCCACAGATCGATCTCGTTCTGCTCGATAAATTGCCGCACTACGTCAGGCGACGAGCTGTACTGAGCCGCCATCGTGTCGCGCACTCGCCGACTGATTTCCCGGTAATAGCCCACCTGGTAAGGCAAGGAAAACTCTTTGCCCACAAACACCGATCGCCGAGCTAGTGCTGGAATATTGCTGGATTCATTGCTGAGGGTGGCGATACGGCTGGATTTGGGCTGGGTTTCGAGAAAGTCGTATAAGTCCAGTTGGTGGGCTTGGGCGAAATACGTGACGGGAAACCCGGAAATGGTGGCAGGGTAGCCCACAGTGATGGTGGCGATGGATAGGGCGAGGACTAGAGTGGCGCTCGCTCGCACGGTTGTCACGGTGAGTGCTGCCGTCGTCTGGCCACACATATGTTGGCTTAGGAGGGTGATGGCGTGATGCAACAGTGCGTCGAGCAGGATACAAATGGCAATCCCGGCGGCCAGAGAGAAGACGATTCGTAGGTAATGGGAGGAATATCGACTGGGGAGATATAGCCTAAACAATAGGAGATGGGCAGCAAAATAGAGTCCCATTGCAGTGCAGAACAAGCGCACAATAAATCCCGATCGTTGCGTTAATGCTTGTACGAGTGGGAACCGTTTGGGAAACCACACCATGCCCAACAGCCCGAGCCCAAATAGGTGTGTCATCGGGGTGAAGACGGAGCTGAGTCGCAGACCACTGCGACCGTTGAACCAGTAGTCGTACCAGTCATCGCTAAAAAAGGAGGTGCGCCCACCGGAATAAAACTCGGGCATGAGTTTGGCGTCCGCTGCCGAGATCGTTGGACCATACGTGCTCGTCCCGATGGCATAAGGCAGAAGCACGCCAACCGCTACAGCTATACCCACCAGCCCCACGACAATGGTGCGGCGATCGCGTTGCCAGCGCCGCTGTCGCCAGTCCATGAATGTCAGTGCCATAACTCCTGCAGAGACCAAGACTGTCGGAGGATAAAACCAGCTTTCGAGAATGAGAGCTAGGACGGTTCCCCAGAGCGATCGCCGCAGCCACATGCAGGAAAATCCTAGGAATGCCACGAATACAAAGGCTTTGGGGGTGCCGGAAAATACCATATCGCTGACTGCCAGAGATTGGCTGAGTAGCAGCGAGGAGAGAAAGGCTGCACTGGGAATGGGAAACAGAGCCATACTCGTCCAAAAGCTGCACGCTGCGGTCAGGATTGCCAGGCCCACTGGCAGTATTTTGTTAAACAGCAATGGATGCAGGCCAACGGCTGCTGCGATGCGGTAGAGCAGGGTATATCCGGCAGGGGCAATCGATTGGTAGTAGTCCGCGATGTAGTCGTTTTGAAATAGGTCTGGATCGCTAAATTTTTGCAGCCAAAAGAGATGCTGGCGAGCATCGTCAGGAATCACTCCCGGTTCGCTGAAGGCTTCGTGCATGCCCATGAGAGCGGACATAGCGGCGAATGCGATGCTGGCCACGAACCAGATATAGAGCGATCGCTGTCCCCAGGCTGTCTGGTTGCGGGCTGTGTGGTCGACTGGCATGCTCAACACCTGGCGAACCCGCTTCATACAGGTGATTGCGGTGTGGAGCATCAAGCCTCGCGATCGACAAACCCCTCCCAGGATAGCGGTTGGCGGTTCTCTACTGGCGCGAGTCGATGGACATCCTTACTTGTGAATCAGCGATCTACTCAAAGAGGGTCATCGCCATCGTCTGAAATATTGCCACTTTCTGTAATCAGCGCACCATGAGTTGCTTGTCGTGTTCATCAAGTGTTTCTAGAACGTCAGCTCGA
Source organism: Synechococcus sp. (assembly GCA_051439425.1). GTDB lineage: Bacteria > Cyanobacteriota > Cyanobacteriia > Thermostichales > PCC-7336 > PCC-7336. The sequence goes on along the minus strand of JBFRWD010000111.1, from coordinate 27,619 downwards.
TAGAGTAAGCCTTAAATAACAAGGACCATTACTTTGGAGATTCAATAACACTCGGTATCAGCTATGGAAATCAAACCCGCCTCGATCTCAGGTTGACAAGGGGGATGTTGTCTATCCACTACGCTGAGCTTGATGCGTCAGAAAACCATACCTAAGTCAATAATTGGCCAAGTCAATAACTGTGTCTGGAAGGTTTTTGTTTTGGGAGATTATTCTCAATGCTCGACGCTTGACTCGGGATGATGACGAGGACTCAAGCCTTGAAGGCTGACAATGTTCCGTTGCAGAAAGCAACAATTACCACACCCAATCTTCAAGAAGAACCTCTAGGATGTGATTGATAGACATGTTCCCGGTACTGTACTTCACCTGCTTCAGGTTGCAGACCCCTAGCTTGTAGTTTCTGTCGGGACGTATGGGTGTGTTCGAGAAAGGATTGCTGGTTGCCGGGACTGTGCTGGCAAGTTGCACAATATTGCCCGGTCTGGCGAAGTCTTTGGGCTATCGTGAGATCCCTGTTGGCGTCGTGCCGCACCCGTCTCAAGCCAATTTAGTGCTGCTGCAGCAAGGGAAAAATAGCGGCGTTCGGATTGGCGATCGCGGCACTCTGACTCTTCAGGGGTATGCCGTTACCGAGTCTGCTCGCTTCGAATCCACCGAAATTCCCTTCACTGTTGTGGAACTCAACGGCACTAGCGCCACTGCCCGCTTGCCCATCTCCATGCCATCGCTGGAGCCCATTTCTGCAGCTATCCGCATTCTCGATATCCAGACCGAAGATTTACATCCCCCCCGGCCCAATCTGCCTCCAGTGCCTCTGACCTCATCAGATGAGCAGAGCGCAGAATGGTTTGATTCTCCCAGCTTTCAGATATGTGGTGTCGATGTCGGGGGGGCATTTGCCGCCTCTCGACCGAGCGATCGCTGTGCCCGAGTCACCCGCGAAGATTTGCTCGTTCAAGCGATCGTGTCCGGTCAAGACCCTGTAGAGGTGGCCCCTGCCGATGCGGTTGGCGCCACTGCTTTGCATCGGAATGACCGGCGACTGATGGATGTTGTGCGGTTTCACTTCCTCCGACCGGCCACCCCCAGAGCCCGCGTGGCGATCGCTCAGGAATACATCCGATTCCACCATTACCAACAAGCCATAAACTGGCTGGCCCCCCTATCCGCAGCGGATGTTAGCGATCCTCGACTGGCGGATGCCGTGACACATGCTCGCATGTACGCGGCTTACCAATCAGGCGACTATACATCGGCGATTGAGGTTGGTAAACGACAAGTGGAAGACACCACCGCCCGCCTTAATTTGGTGGCTGCTGCTCATTACCAACAGCAAGACTACGCTGCTGCCCTCCAGATATTGTCGGAATTGCCGCCGTTGGAGGAAGTATTGAATAATCGGGCAATCGCCTACTATCAGCAAGATCGGTCTGTGCTAGAAGACTGTGGGGATGATGCTCTCGATGCAGAAGAGTCTTGTCTATCTGCCGACGAGTATTTCGCTATAGAAGCGCGACGCCAGCAACAAGCACGCCCCTTGCTAGGTGGTATTCCCGATCCCGAACCTGTTTCTCGTTACAACCGTGCCGTACTAGACATCCAAAGACAGCAACTGTCCGAGGGGATGGAGACGCTGTTAGCCATCCATCGTGATGTGGCAGGCGCAAGCAATTCTCTGCCTGCATCCTCGTTCGATGTCCTGGGGGATGACTCTTTGTCAATTTACGACCCGGCATTGAATCAACTCAAGCTGGAGCTGCTGCAATACGTCAGCAATCATGATGACAGCATGTCCTATCTTGCCGAACTGAGTTGGAATGGTGGTTCTGGGTTGCCTTCGGAGTTGGGGGATGCTGTGGGATTGGCTGGCTCTCTATCGGGGGTGGGATCGTTTCTGCCATTCGCCCTGTTTAATCTCGTTTCCTATGCTACCGAACAGGAGCGAGCAGAGGCATTGATTGAGGTGATTCAACTGGATTTGACGGCATTGTATGCGGATAACTTGGACTTCATTCCTCTGGTCACCCCCCCCGATCCCATGAGTATTAACCCGTTTTCTCAAGACGCAGTATTCTCGCCTTCTACACAATCTCCGGCCATGCAATTGCCGTCAGAGCGGTAATGATGGCGTTTGTACCGAGTTGTAGGGGAGTCGCGAGCTCAGATCGAGGCCTGGATTGGAAAATGACGCAATCTTGACTCCCTTTTCAGCGCTGATGGTTTGAAATCGTGGCCAATTTTTCGGCTTTGTGGTTTATCTAAAGGTGTGATTTTCAGTGCTTGCCCTGCTGTTTTGACTGGCGGCGTCTTGACGATCGCACGAACAACTGCCGTTAGGGTCGACCGATGTTTGACAGGATTTTATTCCCCCTTGACCGCTCGCTCGAAACCAGTCATGCCATCTCGCTGGTCGCCGATCTAGCCCTCAAATACAACTGCGAGACGATTGTGTTGTCGGTCATCGACCCCAGCGAAATGGGGGTGGACGAGGTGGAGCGATTGCGGCAACAGCGGCAGCAGTTGCTGCAACAGGCTCAGGATGCTCTGCGCAAAGCAGGATTGAGTACCGTCAAGGCAATGACGACAGAGGGCAAGGTGGCGTTTGCCATCTGCGATGTGGCAGATGACGAGAACGTTAATCTAATTGTGATGGGCTGTCGCGGTGTGGGATTAGCCGAAGATGAAGAGTCCACTAACAGCGTCAGTGCGCGGGTTATGCAGTTATCCCCATGTCCCGTGCTGATGGTGCCGTAATGGCTAATCTGCGAGCAACTTGCGTCTATAGCGATCGGCAATCCGCTATAGAGAGTTTTCTGAGTATTTTTCCCTGCCAATAAAAGATGCTAGCTGTCTCAACACGCCAGGCCTCAGAGCGGATTGCTATACGACCTGCCTATCGACGACCTGCTTGAAAAAGAGGCTGGATAAAGTCTTCAAAGGTTGGAGGACAGGCGAGCTGGATTGGACATGCAGTGTCGGTTTGACAGCTACACGAACGCTCGCCCGCTAGAAAAAAGGGATAGGTAGGGGGTCGACCCCTTCTTCTGAGAGGGGAGCGGCGATCGCGCGATCGATGTCTTCCATCGACAATGAATCACTCAGAAAGAACTGAAATGATGGATCCTCGATACGCCCCAAGTATGCGTTGGAATAAATTCCGGTCACTGTATCGGTTTCGGTCAAGTATTGCTGCATGAAGGCTGTCCCCAGTGCCTTGAGCACGGGCTGCGCACCCTCGGGTTCGGGACCGAGCATTTCGCCTGGTAATCGGGCAGAACGTGCTCCCCCCTGACCGTTTCCTAGAAAGGAAAAATGAGTGGCGTTCTCGACATAAATCAGATATTTGTCCGTAGGGGTTCCCGTCCAAATGTAGGGAAAGACCTGTTCGGGGATTGCCGGTGCGAAAAAATCATTGCGACTGGCCACAATCGTGATCGGAATCTGCAACTGTTTCATGCCCTCCGGTCCAAAGATTGCACTACTAACTGGATTGATTGCCATCACAGCAGCAACACGATCGTCCCGCAGCGAGTAGCGATCGTCTAGAGGTTCCTCGACGTCTAGCAGTTGGCACTGCAGCTCGATTGACAGATTAAAGGGGAGAGACTGCATCGTGGTCTCGCATTCTTGCCTCAAGTAGGTGATGTCCAGTTCGGCCCCACCGATCGCCAACACGGTATAGCCTCCTAATGATTGACCGATCACTCCCACGTTGGAGGTGTCGATCTTTCCGTCCCACCGGGCTCCAGAGGCTGTCATGACTTCAAGTTCGTTGAGCAAAAGCGTGATATCGCGGGGACGCTGCAAAAAAATGTCGGCGGCTGTCGGTGTGAGAAAGCCAGCAAAGAATTGTTCGACGCTGACACTGTTGCTGGCGGGATGCTCGATCGCTGCTACGGCTATGCCGTGGGAGGCTAAATGCTCCGCTAGATACCCAAACGTCGAGCGACTCGATCCCAAACCATGGGAAACGATCGCCAGTGGGGCTTCTTCATCTATTCCCTCAGGGATGTAGATGTCGGCGGAAATCAGATTGCGACCGATGCGATCGGGATTTACCAACTGGATGGACTCGGTCGTCCAGGAAAGAGTGCCCGCATCTCTGAGATTCGGGAGATCGCTCGGCAGCTCCGTACTGGCTGTCTCGATGATGGCCTCTTGCCTCAGATACGCCGATATCTTCTCGGTTTCCACAAACAGTTGTTCGGCATCTTCAATCGCATCGAGAGCCACATCAAAATTCAGTTCCACCTCCCGTAGGGGCCACTTTTGGATGATGTTGATAATTGAAAACCCCTCGTCTCGATCGAAGGCAGCAAGAATAATGGCGCTGCGCAATGCTTTTAGGGTGGCGTCGGGGTTATTGTTGCGGAACAGCACGAGCAACCGTTCGAGCAAGATACTGCCCAACGGCCCGTTGAGAAATCGCGATATCGATAGGGGCTCGATTTCAAATTCAGTGCTGAGCAGGGATCGAAATTCTTCAACTTGATCCGGCTCGAAGCGATTGACGTACCACTGCAGTCCACGAGGAATTTCGTCACTTGTGGCAAAGGTGACCAGATCGCTCACCTCAATCGATCGCTCTGCGGCTCCTAATGACAGGGTAACTAAGCGGGCTGCATGGGCAGAGGAATGGCCGAGGGAAAGGGTTGCGAGCAGTGCTCCTCCCATCATGGCGGCGATTCGAGATCGCCAGGTATCGCGAAGATTGCGACGCCCAATAGTCGCTTTCGAAAATGCAGTGTTGCTCATGGGGAGTGCTAGGTTGTGAAATCAAACGATGCGAACTGAACGTTCGCAGGCCAAAGGACACACCAACACAACACACCGTGCGTTCAATCGACGCACCTAACCGCGCTCATGGCAGGAGCAGGCGATCGTTTCCGGCCACGAGAGGCTTTGAAGATAGCCGGTTATGGATAACACTAACCTGCCAAGTACTATGCAGACTCAAACCATCCTCGCGGATTGTAACCTCGCTGCGATCGGCTAATCGCCGATCGTCAATGATGTTGTCACCTCAAGAACTTAGCGGTCACCTACCGATACGAAGCCGTGAGACACGGTTATCTCAGAGAGGTTACCCAGAAACTGGCAGCCTCCGCATCGGGTATCTGAATAAGATTGCTAAATTGGTGCTGCACTTTGTAAATCTTGTCTTGTCGATTGCGTTGGTTGGCAGCCATGAGTCCTGATGGGTTGGTCGCTGCTGCTGTTGTCAGCCAAAAATCTCCCAAACAAAAACTATCCAGCCGAACACTATCCAGCTAAGAACTATCCAGCCAAACACTGACCAGCAACGGTTTTGTGAGTAATGCTCTGGCTACTGGGGATTGCTTTCAAGCAGACGAGTCTGTTCCATCCACAATCGCGACAGAGTTGGCAGCCAGTGCACGTTTTTGAAGTAATCGGGGCCATCTCCGAAGGCTACCAAGATATAGGGCGATCGCTTGGGCAATTGAATCAGGGCGCAGTCGTGGCGAGCAAAACTGGTTTCTCCGGCTTTTGACCACAGACGGGCCGATCGTGGCAGCGCTTCTCCTAAAAATCCTTGAATTTGGTTTTCAGGATCGTCTGCGTAGCTGGCTGGGTCGAGATCCCGAGCCATGATGTCCAACATCTGTCGGGAACACTCGGGATTGACCACCTGTCCCGCGACAATGGCATGCATCAGCCAAGCCGTTCCATTGGTGGTGAGCGCATTACGGTTGTCAGTATTCCACTGGTAAGACTGGCGATCTCGACCGTAGGGGCCATCCGTCCAAGTTTTTTGGCAGAAGTTGCCCGATAGTCCAAGACGATGGAAATAACGATTCAGAGTATTGCGGCGATTTTGCCAGAGCTGAAAGGCAGACGGTGTCAACTCCGGGCCCGATGTGGTGCCGGTGAGTAGGTCAACGATTAGGGAGGTGGCGTCGTTGCTGGAGTCCGCGATCATGTTGCGACGCGCACGATTTAGTTCTTCGGAATGAGTGAGTTCTCCGGCATCCTCCCAAATATATGATGCTGCCAAAAAAAACAGTTTGATTATACTGGCGGGGTAAATCAGCTCGTCGCCGCGATAGTGAGCCCATGCAGCAGGTTGCTGCCCCAGGTCGATCGCCGTTACCGCTAGGGTGTCGGGATGTACGCCCGGATGCTCTTCGGTGGCACTACATTCTCGGATCAGGGAGTCAACTGCCGACTCAAGCTGCTGTTGCAGATCTGCATCGACGAAACTGGGTAGCGACTGCTGCTGCACCTCTATTCACCCACCGGTATGACCCAACTTTTTCAAAGTGTAGCCAGCCTAGACCTATTTGAAACGGCCCGTTGCGATCGCCTCTCCAATCAGGTGTGGTCGGGACGCTTTTTTCACGTGCTGGATATGTTGGACGACGGTACTGCGCATGTGGAGCTTTTGGAAGATGGCTATCGAGGGTTTTTGGCTGCGAATGTGCTCACTATTCCCGGGATGGTCGCAGCGGTGGATCGCCCACCGATGGCAAGACCGGCGATGGCGCGGGAAGAGATCGAGCTGCTGTTGCCCCAAGTGATGGTGCGGGCGCAGCGGGCCCGAGAGGTGACGAATATCTATTTATGGGGGGGGAATATCGGCCCCAATTTTGATTGTTCGGGGTTGGTGCAGCGGAGTTTTACCTCTGCCGGGATCTGGGTGCCGCGAGATTCTTACCAGCAGGCGGAGTTTTGTCAGCCAATGGGTCAGCAACCTCCCCTCCCGGAAGATTTCGAGCAATTGCAGCCGGGAGATCTGCTGTTTTTTCAGTTTGGCCAACGGGTAGATCACGTGGCGATTTATTGGGGAAATGGAGGATATCTTCATAGCTCTGGGAGCGAACGTGGCCACAACGGGATTGCCTGGGACACGATTTATCCAGCGGCGACGGATACGATTGCTTGCACCTATCGCGATCGCATTTGCCAGTTGGGTCGCGTCGATTGCAGTTTGGCGTTTCCGGCGATCGATCTCTCGCTGATACCGGCCTAAATCCCTTGGGAGGAGGGGCTTAAATCGTAAATCCACAGTCTCGAACTTCGATTCCGAAATTCCTGTGACACTTGCAAACACCTGATGCTAAACTACAAGGGCCAAATTTATGGCGGGCGTAGCCAAGTGGTTAAGGCATCGGTTTGTGGTACCGACATTCGGGAGTTCGATCCTCCTCGTCCGCCCTTTTAAACAGGGTCAATAGTACTCCCGCTAGGGCCAATTTGGTTTGGCTGTAGCTACTTGCTGGCCTTCTCTGCAGGAGTGTTTTGTCGGGGTCTCGATCCCAGTAACATCCGGCATTCGCAATGTGTTGGTATTCCGGAGCTCAGCTTAAGTCCGACCGTCCCAGAGGCCGGTTGTTTCTCGCAGGCTAACGAAGTCGCCACCACCCAAAATGATGTGGTCGAGTAATGGGATATCCAAAATCTCGCTGGCTTCCAACAATTGCTGCGTCAGGTGAATGTCTTCGCGGCTGGGATCCAGCATCCCCGATGGATGGTTGTGGGCCACCACAATATGGCTGGCCCCTTGACGGATTGCGGCCTGAAACGTTTCGCGAGGGTGGGACAGAGTTTCAGTTGCCGTTCCTTTTGTTGCAATGCACTGGCCGATAATGCGGTTCTTGATATCCAGCAGAATTACACCAAAATGCTCCTGCTCGGCCCACATCATGTCGGCACTGAACACAGATGCCGCCACTGACGGAGAATCAACCACCGTGCGATCGCTCGGACGGGCTAAAAACACCCGCCGCCCCAGCTCGATCGCCGCCAAAATCGTCGCGGCCTTTGCGGGGCCTACGCCGCTCACTTGGGTCAGCTCTGCCGCCTCTACATCTCGCAGCCGTCCTAGAGGATCGGCTCCGTGGTGACTGAGATGGGTGAGTAAGAGCTGCCCCAATCCGACAGCAGATAGTTTCCCCGCCCCTTGGCCTGTATTCAGCAGCAGTGCCAGCAACTCCGCGCTAGACAAATGACGCGCCCCGCGGGCTAATAGTCGCTCGCGGGGGCGATCGCCGGCGGGAATATCCGCCATGCGTAGGGAATATTGACCGGGTCTACTCGCTTCAGAGGTTTGAGGCTCGGCTACGTTCTCCTGCCTCACGCTCTCAGCAGAATTGGAGGAGCGAACATCCAGGTTAGATAAGGATGAACTCTTGAGAGACGTGGCGTTGGGGGACGCGGTGTTAAGAGATGAGGCTGGAGCTTGGGTCACCGGAGTTTAGTTAACCTGTAGAGACTTGGCTACCTCGTAGAATGCCCCTTTAATCGTGTCCCACCGTCGTTCGGAGGTGGATGCGGTCAGTGTATAGAGCTTGTGACGGTGAATGGTAACCGAAACCATGTCGTGACGCGGCCTGCCATCCGCATCCATCTCGTATTCGTAGAGGTAATAGATTTGGCCGTCGCGATCGATGCTGCCACCGTTCACCAATGTGGCGGTTCGACCAGATCCTTCAGGAGCTAACAGGTTGTTGGCAACACGCTCGCCCACCTCTTCAATGGAGCCGAGGCCGTCAATAGTATCCGCTTTATCGTAGTCGGCGATAGTGAGGTCAACTAGCTCGTCACCATAGACCAAATCGCGAAATAGAATCGACCGACCAGCATCGCTAGGTGCAGCTGCCACTTGGTTCATGCCGTTAGGATACGCGAATGAAAATGCCCCCGACCGATCGCTGTAGGTTTGCAACCCAGCTTGCGCGGAGCAGCCCCCCACAAAAATAATTACGGTAGCCAAAAGTCCGGCGATGGCGCGTCGCAACATGCTTCCTCCGCATCTGTGTCTGCGTTACTAAACTTTATTGTTGCATCCCTCGACCCGAAACTGCAGCGATTCTGCCCTGAAAGGACGGGACTCGGGATTCTGCTCGGTCTATCGAGCGGACGAGAGGGTAACGCGACAATGGTGGCTTATTTCTGTGATCCCAGCTCTATTTCTGAGAGGCCAGCTTTATTTCTGAGATGTTGGAGGAGGGCTGGCTGCAGTTTGGCGCTCGCTCTTGAGGCCGAGGACATCTTGCAATTGCCGAAGCTGATTGATAATGCTTTGCAACTGGTTTTTGTGGGAGACGTCGATGAGTAAGTGAATAATCGCTGGCTTCTTGGGGGACGTTTCCACCTGAGCGTTACTGACATTGATGTGTAGGTCAGAGAGGCGGGAGAGAATATCGCGTAGAACGCCCACGCGGTCGACCACCTCCAGCTGGAGCTTAACTGGATAGGTGCGGTTGCGACCGGAGAGAGTGGACTGGTTCCAGCTCACGGGCAGCAGGCGATCGCTATCTGATTCCGCTACCTTCATCACGTTGGGGCAGTCGTGTTGGTGGATGGCGATGCCGCGTCCCTTGCGGGTAACAATGCCGATGATGTCATCGCCAGGTAGGGGACGGCAGCAGCCTGCAATGTAGTGCAGCATGCCCTCGACTCCGTAGATCGGAGCTTGGCTGCCCTTGTCACTGGTGGGAGGTGGAGAGGTTTTGAATGTGGGTAAGGGAGATACGGTGGGTGCAGGGGCTTTGGTGGTTTCGCGCAGCTTATTCACCACCGACGCAATGCCAGTTTCTCCAAAACCCAACCCTGCCAATAAATCTTCGGTGCTGGAGTAGTTCAGCCGCTCAGAAATCTTCTGCATGCGATCGGATTTGAGCAATGCATCCAGACCGTTTTTGCCCAGTTCACGCTCTAGCAAATGGCGGCCGCGAGTCACATTTTCGTCCTTGCGGGATTTTTTGTACCACTGGCGAATGCGATTACGGGCCCCTGCAGTTGCAACAAAGTTGACCCAGTCGAGACTGGGGTTCGCATTTTTCTGAGTCAAGATGGATACGATATCGCCATTACTTAGCGGTGTATCGAGTTGCACCATCCGATCGTTGACTTTTGCTCCGGCGCAGTGGTTCCCCACTTCTGTGTGAATGCGGTAGGCAAAATCTACTGGGGTGGCCCCTCTGGGGAGAGCTATTAAGTCCCCTTTAGGGGTAAAGACGTAGACCTCGCTCTCGAATAAATTTTCGCGAATTGAGTCGAGATATTCGCGATCGTCCTGCAAGTCGCTCTGCCATTCCAGTAGCTGTCGCAACCACGTAAATTTCTCCTCTCCCTCTGTTACCTGCGCGCCCGAGCCCACTTCTTTATACTTCCAGTGGGCGGCAATACCGTATTCGGCGATGTGGTGCATTTCCCAGGTGCGAATTTGCACTTCCACCGGACGACCCTGAACGCCGATGACGGTTGTGTGGAGTGACTGGTAGCGGTTGGGTTTGGGCAGGCCGATGTAGTCTTTGAAGCGGCCAGGGATGGGACGGAAGCAGCGATGAACGGTGGCTAGGGCTTGATAGCATTCCGCTGCCGTATTGACGATGATGCGGACCCCCGCTAAATCGAAGATTTCCTCGAAGGTTTTGTTTTGCCGCTGCATCTTTTTATAGATGCTAAACAGGTGCTTGGGGCGGCCATTCATGTCGAACTTGTGCAGCCCGTCGCTCTCCAACTGCATTTGCAGCCGCTCGATAAACGACGCGATACTGGCTTCCCGCTCGGCCCGCTTCACTGTCACCAACTGCTTCATGCGCTGGTACTGGTTGTCTTCCAGGTACTTAAACGAGAGATCTTCCAGCTCCCACTTAAACATCCAAATCCCCAAGCGGTTTGCAAGAGGAGCAAAGATGTCTTTAGTTTCGGCAGCAATGCGCGTTTGCTTTTCGGGGGGCAGGTGCTCCAGGGTGCGCATATTGTGCAGGCGATCGGCCAGCTTGATGACAATGACGCGAATATCCTTGGCCATGGCCAAAAACATGCGGCGGAAATTCTCAGCCTGATGTTCGGTACGGCTGGAGAAGATGAATTTGGACAGTTTGGTGACGCCGTCCACTAGCGTGCGGACTTCGGCTCCAAAACGGTCTTCGATTTCTTCGAGAGTAATATCTGTATCTTCGACGATGTCGTGCAGGAAGCCGGTGGCCACCATGGCGGCGTCTCCACCTAAATCCCACAGCAGACCGGCGACTTGGATGGGGTGGATGATATAGGGTTCGCCGGATTTCCGCTTTTGCCCTTCGTGGAGTTCGTAGGCGAAGGAGAATGCACTACAAATTAGGCGGATGTCGTCAGCACTGTATGTATGGGATTCAGTGACAACTGGCTCGCTCGGCGTCTTTTCCCAGCAGTATCTGAGCCAATCGGGGAGTTCGATGCCAATAAGTTCGGGCGCTGCGGTCGGGCTCATACCGTGCTGGAGATATTGTTGATGTGTGCAAATAAGTTTTTCCAGTTTATGGCCATACCTCTGATTTTGGTGAAATTTTGTGGTTTCTTCTGCAGCATTTCCGCAATTTCGTGCGATGACGGTGAAATGGATGTGGACGGTTCCGTGATTTTGCGGAGTTGATGCTGGATCGGTGTGACAATCTCCGATCTCATGGACTATTCATCGGCGAATGACGGCGTTGAAACCTGCACCGATTCAGGAATCTTAGCTCCCCAAGTTTCTGACATCCTTCAGAATTTTATTGGGACGCTGTTTAGCCGTTTGTCTCATTTTGTTTGCCTCTCAGGTTGCGCATATCTCGTGGAGTTAGAGATATGGCAGTGGCCATACCGCTGCGGCCATTTCAGCTATGTCTAGACCTGACTGCAATTGGAAACCTCTGTCCTAACTGAAATGGCAAATCAAATACTGTATGCCCCGAGTAGTGGGTGGTGAAGAGTTCTTAGGCATGACATAGATATAGATTAAGGTGCACCTGGTGGACAATGATGCGGCTCTAAGCCCTATCGAAATTCAAGACTCGTCACGGTAAGGGATGCCAGTACAACAATCACAATCGGTTTGGTGGACTGGAGCGGCAGGCAGTGGAAAGAGCGATCGCCTCATTCAGACCTATGCCCGCTGGGTTGATGACGGCATAGACAGCCGCACGATTTTTGTATTTTCTGCCAGTAGCGAGCTTCGTACCCATTTAGCTGGTCAGTTACAGACGGCCACGCAAAATCGATCCATTGTGCAGGCATTTACCCCCATCGGTTTTTTTCAGCGGGAGGTGTTGCTGTACTGGCCCCTCTTGCAGGATCGACTGGGTTTGCTAGCACGGTTTCCTCTCACGATTGCTCCTGAAAACGAGCAGGAATTGGCGGACAAACTGTTCGCCAAAGATATAGATGCCGGTCAAATCGTGGTGGAGGGATTGAGTCGCGAGCGGATTGTGCGGCACATCATTGATAACCTGCAGCTTGCTGCTGCCGCAGGTTTACCCGTGCAGTCGATCGCCGAACGCCTGCTTCAGTCTCGTGGTGAAGGGGGGAGCATTAGCGCCGACGTGCTTGCCACTGTGGGAGCTTTGGCCGAGCGGTTTCGGTCTGCTCTCCTCAATCAAGGATTACTGACGTATAGCTTGATGACGGAATTGTATGGCCAACATCTACTGCCCAACCGGTTGTATCGACAGCAGTTGTTGCAACGGTGTCGGTGGACGATCGCCGATGATGTGGATGAATATCCGGCGCTGATGGGGAATTTTTTCGAGTGGTTGCTGGAGGAGCAGGTGCCGTGCCATTTCAGCTTCAATCCGGAAGGGGCGGTGCGGTTGGGCTACGGAGCCGATCCGGTGGCGCTGGAATCGTTAAGTCGATATTGCACGGTGCAAGTATTGGGGCCTAGCAGAGGGCTGGAGCAAGAATGCGCAGCGATGTTGGCCGTGTTGGCTGACCCCGCTGCAGCCTGGGATGACGTAGCCCAGCCGTTATCGAACCTGAAACTGTTGCAAACCTCGACGCGACGGGAGCTGCTACGCATGGTGGCCGATGCGGCGATCGCCGCTGTTTGTGATGGTAATGCCACAGGCGAGAAGGTCAAGGCAGAAGAGATTGCGATTGTGGGTCCGGGGCTCGATCCGGTGGGTGTCTATACCTTGCGAACGCTACTGGAAGCGGCTGACATTCCTGTCCGATTGCTCGATAATTCGCGTCCGTTGCAGGCCTCTCCACTAATGCGGGCACTCCTGACGTTGGTGGCGCTAGTGTATCCAGACTGCGGCCAGTTGCTATCTCCCGAGCACATTGCCGAAATGTTGGTGGTGGCAAGCGATCTCCAAATTGACCCCGTACGGGCAGGGTTACTCAGCGATAGTTGCTTTTTGCCGCAGGCCGATCATCCGCAATTATTGAACGTTGGAGCCGATCCTCGCCGCGATCGGCTGGGGGCGAAAGCCAGTGCGGCCTATCAGCCTATTGCTCGTTGGGTGCAACACCAGCAACAGAGTCCCCTCAAACCTCTTCCCGAGTTTTTGCAGGCAGCACTGCGCCAGTTTTGGTTGGAGCAAACCCTCAATCGTCAACAGGTCAGCACCTACCGAGCGGCGATCGAGGCTGCGCAACGGTACGAAGCCGTGGCGCAGCGATTGGGCCAACCACCCGAAACTGTTGGGCGTAGCTTTTACGAGCTATTGGCGGCCGGGGCAGTAACAGCCAAACCAGATGTGACCGATCTGGATGCTCGCAATCAGCCGGGAATTGTACTGGGCACCATTTATCAATATCGGATGGCCCGACTCTCTCACCGATGGCAGTTTTGGTTGGATGCTGGATCGAGCCTGTGGAACAGCGCGTATAGCAGTTTTGGCTCCTTCCAGCTCAAAAATCCTTATCTTTTTTTGCAAGAGTGGCAGGGGGATGTTTGGAGCCCGGAACGGACGCAGCAAGTGTTGAACGAGGGATTGGAGAGAGTCTTGGCCGACTTGACACACCGCTGCAGCGATCGGATTATTCTTTGCCATAGCGATCTGTCGATTGCCGGTAGCGAGCTGACTGGTCCCCTACTCCCGATTGTCGATCGCGCTAGCGTATGGTCACCGGCTGCGGGGCCTGAGGCTAGCCCAGTTGAGTCATCTGCCACCTGAGACTGCAGGGTAGGTTAATCTAAGTACTGAAAGAGTGTGCTAATCCTTACCGATGGTGCGGTTGTGGCTGTTCGTTGAGAAGCGACGGTGATTGGCTTCTCGGCCGTGAATGAATTGGCACGGGGGCCGTCTGTGGCTAGTTTTCTAACCGATGAGGTTAGGTAACCCTAAGTACACGCTATTTCGATTTCTATCGCAATTCAGATCTCGATTGATATTGAGATTGCTGTCACTTTTGATTTCCCGCATTTAGCATGGCATCAGATTTCGAACGCACCGAATCCTCAAGCTTTGACCGCTCGGGTGGACGCAGTATGGATGAGAACGACATCAACCGCCGGGGGAATGAAGGTCGGCGAGAGACTCCCTCAGAGCGAGCAAATCCACGCCCCTCCAATCGGCCTGATGTGCCGGACTCATCGATCGATCCCTCGCAACGAGATGATGATGACTTTGAGCGTGAAATTGAAACGACTGCTCGTCCCGTTGGTACGCCTCTGTCGACCAGTGCCAGCCGTCGATCGGCTGCTCGCAATATTGCTGCCAGTCAGGCATTGGTGACTAACCCCTCCCCCAGTCGGGAGCGTTCCAGAGATCGGGAAGTATCTCCGAACGAAGGAAGACGCCGTCCCGATGGACGACCGGAGTTTGCGCGCGCACGTGGCCGTCGCTCCGAGCCCCCCCGCGATTCTCGCGCTAGAGCCCGAACGTTTACCCCTCCCGAGCGCAGCCGGTTTAGCGATCGCGATTTTAGTGGGCGTGGATCTGCTGGCCAGGGGTACGGAGAGCGCCCAGGGGTTGGAGCAGGTGGTGGCGGATTTGGTGGCGGATTTGGTGGTTCTGGTGGTCCTACAGGATCTCCGCAGCGCTCCCGCAAATTGGGCGGAGTTACGATCCTGATCATTGCCATATTGGTGGCCTTCTTCAGTGGTTTTGCCATGCGAGACTTTTATACGGCCAAAAATGGATTTGATGACGAACGGCCAATCCGAGCAGAGCAAGTGCCTCCTAACTTGCGTGAGTTTTGCGTGGACTACAACGGTCTTCCTTCCTTCACGTTGGTGAATGTTGCTTCAAATTCTGCCCTCAGTGCAACGACAGTTCCTATTCTGAAACTCGATACTTGCACTATTCCCACGAACCAAACTGCCAATGCCCTGCAAGCATTGGGGATCGATCGCCGGTCGACCAGTATTGGCTTGCAACTGGGCGGATCGAATCTAACCCTTGTTAATCTCCCAGTGACAGGGTCTCTATCCGTTCAGTTGTTAGCACAGTTCCCATCACTGGCGGATAATTTGGAAGGTCGCGATCGCCAGGAAAAAGAACGAGCGTTGGAACAACAACTTGCCAGTATGCTTCGCAGCGGTGCTAATGGTCTGGCTTTGCAAAACATTATCAAGACCAATCGTACAGATGTGTATGCGATCGCACCCGGTCACACTTTCCAATTGCAACCGAATATTCAGGCTCCAGCTCCCCTGCAATAGGCAGTCAGCTATAAGCGAGCAAGTGCTGCTATAGATTAGCCCTCGGCAGTCGTGCAGGCGACCTCTTACATATGCAGTAGACTCCTCCTGGTAGCACCCGAACGGCAATCTAGTATCTGCTACTGCTGGAGGGGAGATGGCAGGTTATTTCATTACGCTTGAAGGTGGAGAAGGGGCAGGTAAAACTACGCTCCGCGATCGCTTAGCCGATCGGTTAACTCAGTTGGGACATGCTTGCTTGTGTACCCGCGAGCCGGGTGGCACTGAGGTAGGACAGGCGTTGCGATCGCTGTTACTACAGGGGGGGGAGCTGGCAATTGAGACCGAGCTGCTCCTGTATGCGGCCGATCGGGCCGAGCATGTGGCTTCAACCATCGTTCCGGCATTGCAGGCAGGCCAGGTGGTGTTGTGCGATCGGTTCGCGGACTCTACAGTGGCCTATCAAGGGTACGGTCGCCAACTTGACCTCGCGGTTATCGAGCAATTAAACCAGATTGCCACCGGTGGTCTCAGCCCAATGCTCACACTGTGGCTAGATATTCCGGTGCGGGAAGGGTTGCAACGCGTTCACACAAGAGCACAATTGGAGGCCCAGTCACCCGATCGCCTAGAACAAACAGCGATTGAGTTTCACGAGCGGCTTCACAATGGGTTTTGCCAGCTTGCTCGGCAATGTCCCGAACGCATCCGGCGTGTAGATGCCTGTCAGGATCGAGAGCAGGTGTTTGCAGATGCCTGGACAATTGTGGCAACCTGCTGTCCCCAACTAGCCCAGCCAGTCAACGGGGCGAAGGGAGACACTTTACGAGAGGAATCAGCGTAGTGACGGAGCCCAACACTGTGCCTTCCGACTTCGGTCAACAACCCCCTTTGGTGGGCCAAGAGTTAGCCATTCAATACCTCAAAGCCGGATTGCTCAAGCAACGGTTGGTTCCAGCATATTTATTTGCTGGGCCGGATGGAGTGGGTCGAGCGATCGCCGCCCGTTGGTTTGCCCGTGCACTCCTCTGCCCCCATCGGCCTGATGGTGGCGAACTTCCCTGCGGTCAGTGCTCCTCCTGTCATCGCATCTCGAATGGCGATCGCACCCAAGACAACCATCCCGACTTGCTGTGGGTAGAGCCGACATATCGACATCAAGGAAAGACCATTTCGGTCAGCGAGGCGATCGCTGCCGGCCATACTCTCAAATCTCCACCCCAACTGCGCATGGAACAGGTGAGAGACATCTCGCAGTTCGCTTTCCGAACCCCGCTTGAGGCTCGTCGCTCTGTCATTGTTATCACGGGCGCAGAAACGCTGGCTGAAGCAGCGGCCAATGCCCTGCTCAAAACGTTGGAAGAACCCCGCCAATCCCACCTCATTCTGCTGGCCACCGATCCCGCTCTCTTGCTGTCTACAATCGTCTCTCGTTGCCAAGTCCTGCCATTTCATCGTCTCAGCACGGCACAGACGCTCTCCATCCTGTCCGCTTGTCGCACTTCTGACGAGCCACGATCGATTGCTCTAGCTCTGGCCCAGGGAAGCCCCGGTAAAGCGTTAGAAGCCATCGAGATGTGGCAAGCGATCCCCGCCGATCTCATCGATCGCCTGCAGCAGTGGCCAACATCGCCCAAGTCTGCCTTGTCTTTAGGGCGAGACATTGCCAAACAAATCGACGTACCCCACCAACTGTGGTTACTGGATTTCCTGCAGCAGTCCGTTTGGAACGAGTCGCAATTCACCGAGCGAGCTGATGCTATCAAACGCCTTGAGGATGCTCGCAAGCAACTGCGAGCCTTTGTCTCCCCCCAATTAGTGTGGGAAGTAACGCTACGACCAATGAATGGTAATTAAACCGGAGATTTGATCGTATCACTGACTTACGATCTGACCGGCGATGCCAACAACATGTTTGGCGTACTGTTTCAAACCTAAAAAAAGCATGAAGGAATGTGTTTGATTTTCTCTGACGCCAAACAATGTATTTTCAGCGGATAACAGCGCTTCTGGCCGTCTCTTGCGATCCCCGACGCAGTTTTTCGATTGGATATATTTTCCAGGGGGCCGATCCCCGCGAGCAGTTGCCAAGTGAGAGCTTAAGTAACTGTTCTTTTTGGGGTGGGTACCTTAATGGAGATACTGCTGAAAGTGGCAGTAAATCTATTTCTTCATTTGGTATATCCCGCTACGAAAAATAGCTGTGCTGCCTGTCAAACGCTTGCTAAGCATTGGTTGTGGCGCTCATTGCTAGTTTTATTGTCAGGGTTTGTTGATGGCTTTTTGACAGGCTTTTGATAAGAAAGATAAACGGCATTTGATGCGTATAACACAATACTATTGCGATCCCTGAGGAGTGTTAGCTTGGCAACAGCTACTAGAACAGCCGTCACACCTGGTTAACCTCGTCATGCAACCGATTGATTCCCTACCACTAGATTTTGAAGACCGGCGACTGACCTGCTGCTATGTCAATGCAACAAGTTCCATCCAGGTTGCTCGGATCGCCAATATTGAAAATTGGTATTTTGAGCGGGTGGTTTTCCCTGGTCAGCGACTGATGTTTGAAGCTGTGCCCAATGCTTGCTTAGAAATCCATACCGGCATGATGGCAAGTGCATTTTTGACAGACACTATCTTGTGTTCGTCGCTTGCTATTGAAGAGAGTAGTAGTACCAAAGTTGCAGCGTTTGAGAGCAGCAGCGGAAAGTCTCCTAGTCGCGTCGCTTAATAGGTGTTGGTTCTCCGGTATGGCCTGATGCCTGCTACCTGACGGAGTAACAGTTATATAGCTGTTGGTTTACACGTTCTTTGCAGATTGGCCCCAAGAGGGGCCATTTTTTTTGTTTTGGCCTGGTGTTCCGTTGAAAAACCTACAAACAATTGGCCTCGTGGATTGCGCCGGAGCTAGCTTTGTCGCGAGGGTGATAGGGACTGGGCGGTTACTCGAATGCTATCGAGGTTGCTTGCGGTGTTGGCAATGCTGTCATTGGTTATGGAACTGCAGCCAGTTCTGCTTCTGCGATCGCGTGTTGGTGCTGCCAATCTGACAGTGCTTGTAGGGCGCGGTCTCGATATAAGCCATATCGCTCTCGTTTGTTTTTCACTTTTTTCCCCGGTAACTGGGGCAAGATGCCAAAGTTGGCAGGCATGGGCTGGAAATGTTTGGGATCGGCGCTACTAATGAATTCAAATAGGGCCCCCATCATTGTGACGGTAGGCATGGCAACTGGGGTGAGGCCGCGAGCGTATCGGGCTGCATTGGTGCCAGCCAGCCAGCCACCAGCCGCTGCACAAGCGTATCCTTCGGTTCCAACCAGTTGCCCTGCCCCAAATAAGCTAGGTCGTTGGCGAAACTGCAGTGTGGCATTGAGCAGAAAAGGGGAATTGACGAACGTGTTGCGATGCATCACTCCCATGCGGACAAATTCTGCGGATTCTAGTCCTGGGATGAGGCGAAAGACTCGCTGTTGTTCCCCCCACTTCAAATTAGTTTGGAAGCCCACCATGTTCCATAGCTGGCCAGCCTTATCTTCTTGGCGCAGTTGAACCACGGCATAGGGCCAGCGACCGGTACGGGGATCGTCCAGTCCCTTTGGCTTCAGTGGGCCATATCGCATGGTGTCGGGGCCGCGACGAGCCATTTCTTCGATGGGCAGGCAGCCTTCAAAGAACGTCTTCTTCTCCTCTGTTTCGAACTCTTTGAGTGGGGCTTGTTCTGCCTCCGTTAGGGCTTGCCAGAACCGGGTGTATTCCTCTTGATTCATCGGACAGTTGAGGTAGGCCGCTTCTCCTTTGTCGTAGCGGGAGGCCAGAAAGACGAGATCCCGGTTGAGAGAGTCACCCGTCACGATCGGACTGGCCGCGTCAAAGAAGCTGAGGTAGTCCATGCCGGTGAACTGGTGCAATTGTGCGGCCAATGCAGGGCTGGTCAGTGGGCCCGTACACAGAACGGTGATGCCGTCTGGGATTGCGGTCATTTCCTCGCGGATAACGGTAATGCGAGGGTGGCGTTCTAGGCGCTCGGTTAAAGACTGGCTGAATGTGGCGCGATCGACGGCTAATGCTCCCCCTGCCGGAACCTGATGTTCTTGGGCGACATCAATGACGACCGAGCCCAGTCGACGAGCTTCTTCTTTTAATAAGCCTGGGGCGCGATCGCTGGCTATGGCCCCTAAAGAGTTACTGCAAACCAATTCAGCAAAGTGAGGGGTGTGGTGAGCGGGAGTGTTGCGAACCGGGCGCATTTCATACAGGCGGACATCCAGCCCAGCCCGAGCAATTTGCCAAGCGGCTTCCGTTCCGGCTAGTCCTGCTCCGATGACGTGAATGGGGTCCACTGCGATGGGGTCTCACTGGTGTGTGCTTGCTCAGGTTAGCATTTGGGCTTGGGGGAGAGAGGGTGAGTGGGGGGCTGGTCACTGGTCACTGGGCATTAGTAATAGAACGGCCACTACCCTTTCATGAAAAAAAGAAGAGGGGCTGATTTCCTCTTCATCACTGATGACTCTGTTTGGGTGGTCAGATAACGCCTTTAGGAATTTCGCAGGCGATCGAGTTCGGCTTTTAGGGCGTCGATTTCTTGGCGTAATGCTTCCTGTTTGGATGTTGCGGGAAGGTTGGGTTGGGGTGCGGTGTTGGTGGTTTTTGAAGAGTCGGATGCTGTGGTGTTGACGATTTGAGTAGATGCTTCGTCAATTTGAATTTTGCGGGGTTGGTTTTGGCTGCTGTCGGTTTGCCTAGCCGGATTGGTATCGGACGGATCGGTGGAGACGGTGGCGTTGGAGATCGCTGATTCAGCCTGCTTCATTTGTTGTTTGACGAAGGTGTCCACAAAGTCACGAGCATCTTGGGTGGTCATTTCACCCCGTTCTACTAGCTCGTCAGCAAGTTTTTGGGCTTGTTGGCGCAGCTCTCCTAGCTCGGTTCCGGCGCGATCGGCTGCGACCGATGCCACTCCCATGCCTAGATAAAATGCTTTTTGAACGAGCTTCCCCAAACTGGCCATGACTTCGGTCTCCAGTCTTAGCAATGGTTAACGCTTCAACTTTAACTCCGGTCAACTGGATGCCATGAGGGGATAACCGGCAGGGAGAGGGGGGATTACAGGATTGGAAGCTGTGTTTCAACACAGCTCAAGCATTTAGCAACTATGACACGATGACTTCAGACTCTTCAGCAAAATGCAGCTAAGCGATGCGGTCGAACATTCTGCTGGCATAAAAATTGGGCGACCTGGGTTATCGCGCCTGCGCGAAGCATCCCGTAGTGCTGCTGGCTTCCACCTCTGACACGGTTTGGGCGTCCGTGCCGCACGGACCCAGGTCATTAACCACACTAGCACTATTGGACGTCCCTCGACGCATAGAAATTTAAGCTTGCACACGACTCAATACCCTGCTGCCGGAACGAGCGAATCAATACTCTCGGCTGGACCGTTCCCGTCTATAGGAGTCGTTTTGAGTGCAAATTTTCGATCTTGAATGTGTTCCGAACTGTTCTACTAGGACAGGAAATCTTTTTGAAACCGTTGTCCTGAAAGCATTTACAAAACTTCAGGGACAGAACTAGAGGATTCCTCTATTGTGAAAAAAATGCACGGGCTTGCTGGGCCGTCGTGTTGACCCATTCATCCCATTACATATCGGATAAGGAAATTGACTTATGGTTGCACGTAAAGATAAAGTGCGTATCCTGCGAAAGGAGTCCTACTGGTTCCAGGACGTAGGCACGGTTACGTCCATCGATAAATCTGGCATCAAGTATCCCGTCATTGTTCGCTTCGAGAAAGTCAACTACGCAGGTATCAACACCAACAACTTTGCCGAGAGCGAAGTTGAGGTCATCAGCTAGTTACGGAATCGATAGCTATTTCCGATCTGATTATCTACTGACTAAGATTCATCGCCTCTGGGATTCCTGGGGGCGATGTTTTGTGTGTGTGGGGTGGATTGGCATGAAGTATGGCAGTGGCCAAAACTATACCGAGCTCGATTGATACAAAATCAAGTCAAGTCGTCGCAAGTCTGTAAAGCCGCACATGCTCGTAGTGGTTGCAAAATGTGGAAATGTAAGGAACTTTAACGTTGTGCGATCGCCCTTCTCTAAATTGGGACGCCGATAGTAAAGCCGCCTATCGTATACGGAGTCGATACTCACGAGTTTTTGCCTGCGATGCCAGAGCCTGTTGCTCCTCAGCCTGTTGTCCCTCAGCCGATCGCTGCAGCGACTGATGGGATCGCTCGTGATGAGTCTGCGCTTCATACGGTTGCTGGCGATGAGGTGGATAAATTCGCAATCTCCATTTACGACACCACCCTCAGGGATGGGGCCCAGCAAGATGGACTATCCCTATCCGTTCAAGACAAAGTGCGCATTGCCCGCCAGCTCGACCGGTTAGGAGTCCCCTTTATTGAGGGGGGATGGCCTGGTGCCAATCCCAAAGATGTCCAGTTTTTCTGGCAACTGAAAGAAACCCCTCTAGACCAAGCCGAAATCGTGGCATTTTGTTCTACCCGCCGGCCGGGTCGTTCTGCTGCGGACGAGCCAATGTACCAGCCTATCTTGGCTGCTGCCACCCGCTACGTCACTCTGTTCGGCAAATCCTGGGATTTACATGTCACGGATAGTTTGCGGACTACCTTGGCTGAGAATCTAGAGATGATTCGGGACAGTATTGGCTACTTACGATCGCATCAGCGGCGCGTGATTTATGATGCCGAACATTGGTTTGATGCCTATCGACGGAATCCTGGCTACGCCCTAGAAACGTTGCAAGCAGCAGCGCAGGCTGGAGCAGAATGGCTGGTGCTGTGCGACACCAACGGCGGCACTCTCCCCCACGATATCCATCGCATTACTGCCGAAGTCTTGCAGGAACTTCATCATTTTTCGGGGGCCCGATTGGGCATCCACACCCACAACGACTCCGATACGGCGGTAGCCAACGCGATCGCATCTGTGCAGGCAGGCGCCAGCATGGTGCAGGGAACGGTGAATGGCTACGGGGAACGCTGTGGCAATGCCAATCTCTGCAGCCTGATCCCCAATCTCCAGCTCAAGTTGAACTATCACTGCATCCCTGCAAGCAATCTAACTATGCTGGCCGAGACCTCCCGGGCGATTAGCGAAATTGCCAATCAAGCCCCTATAGATCGGGCTCCGTTTGTGGGGCGATCGGCGTTTGCTCATAAGGGGGGTATCCACGTCAGTGCCGTGCGCAGTAATCCGGTGACGTACGAGCACATCCAGCCGGAACAGGTGGGGAACAATCGTCGGATTGTTATTTCCGAGCAGGCGGGGCTCAGCAATGTGTTAGCCAAAGTGCAGCGGTTTGGCATTCAGCTTCAGAAAGGCGATCCGGTAGTGCGTGCTATCTTGGCACAACTGAAGCAGTTGGAATGCGAAGGGTACCAGTTTGAGGGGGCAGAAGCGAGTTTTGAGTTATTGGTGCGATCGCAAATGTGGCAGCGACCCCAATTGTTTGAGCTCCTGGATTGCCACGTTCACCTATCGACCCATCGCTCGGAGGGGTTGTCTGCTCTGCATTCCTTAACTCATCAGCGAGAACCGGCGATCGGTTCTGTTGCCACCGTTAAAGTAGCTGTGGGCGGGCAAGAGCGGATCAAGGCTTCAGAAGGGAATGGCCCTGTGGCCGCACTCGATGGAGCCTTGCGGCAGGCATTACAGGAGTTCTATCCCCAGATCGAACAATTCAACTTGGCTGACTATAAAGTGCGGATTCTAGACAGTAGTAATGGCACATCAGCCCGTACCCGAGTTTTGATCGAATTTGGTCACATCGACGGCAGCCTGCCCAAAACAGGGGAGCAGCGTTGGGCCACCGTCGGTGTTTCGAGCAATATCATAGAAGCCTCTTACCGAGCACTGGCAGAGGGATATGAATACGGACTGCTCAAGACAATAGCGGTTTCGGAAGGTCACGCCACCTGCAATGTCCCGCTCGCTTAATCCCTGGCCAGACGATCTGTGTCGCCATCATGTTGGACGGCCTGAGTTCGATAGCCCTTATCCCCAACCCTGCTCTCAATCTGGGAGCAGGGAGCCAGAGACTTTAACCCTAGTTGTTACGTTGTGCTGCAAGGCAAATATTCACCTCAAATGGCTCCATCGAACTAGCGTTGCACGACAACGGAATTTTGCATATCTGTTAGTACTTTGAAGTGTATATTTGCAGTTTTTACTGTATGCAGAACTGTGCTTAATACGGCAGCTGATTTTTGGCTGTTGTTACTCAGAATGTCCTAATTAAACGTTAGGAAATCACGAAAACCTCGAATACGAACAAGCGAAATGGTACGGCAATGGTTAATATAGGCCGTGTGTGGTGTGTGATTGGTGGTGAATAATTGACTCAAGCTAGCCCTTCTCCCGAGCGAAATATCGCGAATCTTTCGCCCAATATTCTTTCCGGTAACTCTCTGACTTCTAACCCCGCGAGCAGCGTGTCTTCCGAGGCAACCCCACAACCGATTCTGTACATTGAAGGGGGACGGAAGCTTTCCGGTCACGTTGAGGTGAGTGGTGCCAAAAATTCTGCCTTAGCCCTGATGGCTGGGGCTTTACTCTCTCCAGAGCCTTGTCGCTTGCGCAACGTTCCTCGGCTGGTAGATATCCAGCGAATGGGGGAGATTTTGACGACGATGGGGGTTAAGGTCTCCCATACTGACCAGGTACTCGACATTGACGCCTCTAGCCTCAGTTCTTGTCAGGCTCCATATGAATTAGTCAGTCAGTTACGGGCCAGCTTTTTTGCCATTGGCTCGATGTTGGTACGGTGTGGTGTGGCCAAAATTCCGCTGCCAGGTGGCTGTGCGATTGGTACCCGTCCTGTCGATTTACACGTGCGGGGATTGCAACAGTTGGGGGCTACCGTTCAGATTGATGGTGGA
This sequence comes from Synechococcus sp., assembly GCA_051439425.1. Classification (GTDB taxonomy): domain Bacteria; phylum Cyanobacteriota; class Cyanobacteriia; order Thermostichales; family PCC-7336; genus PCC-7336. Next base: position 3,346 of record JBFRWD010000111.1, on the reverse strand, counting down.
ATGGTGAACGCTCGGGCCCGCAAGCTGGTTGGAGCACGCATCCATTTGGATTACCCCAGCGTCGGCGCGACTGAAACCCTGATGATGGCAGCTGTGGGTGCGGAAGGGGAAACGATTCTCGAAAATGCCGCTCAAGAACCGGAAGTGGAGGACTTGGCGGATTTCTTGCGGTCGATGGGGGCAACTATTCGTGGAGCAGGCACCAATACCATTACGATTGTCGGCCCCACTCCGCTGCACGGGACTGAGTACACGGTCATGCCCGATCGCATCGAAGCCGGTACCTTACTAATTGCTGCGGCAGCCACCAGTTCGACAATTACTATTGGGCCGGTAGTTCCCGAGCACCTGTCTGCTACCACTGCCAAGTTGGAAGAGATGGGGCTGCACATCCAAGAGGTGAGTAGCGATCGTCTGCAAATTTCCCCCGGCCAATACCGCCGTGCTGTGGATGTCGAGACTTTGCCCTATCCGGGATTCCCCACTGATATGCAAGCGCAGATGATGGTGCTGGCGGCCTTAAGCGAAGGGGACTGTGCTATTTCGGAAACGGTATTTGAGAATCGTCTCAACCATGTACCGGAACTGAACCGCATGGGGGCCGATATTCGCATCCGTAAGGGAGTAGCGATTGTGCGAGGTGTTCCTGCCTTGTCGGGAGCGCCGGTGGCGTCGACCGATCTGCGAGCAGCTGCAGCTCTTGTGATTGCCGGTCTAGCCGGTCAAGGGGTTACAGCCGTTCAGAATCTCAAACATCTTGATCGCGGCTATGAAGATTTAGAGGGCAAACTGCGCCAATTGGGAGCCCGGTTAGAGCGATCGACCAATGGCTGTCCGTTTGACGGCAGTGTTACCGAGCCCATTCCCGCACATTAATGGCTTGACGTCATAGCTGAGGATATTTTCACTCTTCACCCGTGCAGGCTGTCCTGGGGCTGTTTTCATCGTCTGGGCTATGCGTGCTTGACGCTTTTGCTCTGTCCGATTTCTGCTCTGGCTAGGCACGGCCTTCCGCCAGCGATTTAAGACGGACAAGCTGTGCTTGCATATCGCGCTGTGTGAGTCGCGCGGCCACCAGGTCGAACCCAATTCCAACAAGGGGGTTGGGGATTTCGAACGTAAATTGATTGAACAAGCGTGTACCGCTATGGGTCTCCCGACATTCCCAGCGATCGGTTCCGGTAAAAAATCCTTGGAACGACCACACCACCAACCCCGATTGACGCTCTTGAACTACGCAATCGAGATGGGGGGCCAGTATCGGAAGATTCAGGGTAAATCTGAAGCGACTGCCAACCTCGGTGGACCACGTGCCAACTGCTTTGCACGTCAGCATGGGGTTAAGCCATATTGCCATCGTGTCTTCAGACACAATGCAGCGTTCGACGACATCAACGGGGGCAGCGATATCGATGGATTGGGTGAATTGGCGTTCTGTCATAGTAACCAATCCCTTTTGTGATGAACCACTAGATACTCAACTGGGTAATGGCAATATTGCCGCCAAAACAGATATCTGTGTCAGCTCCAGTATCTCGCAGGCGATCGCTGTACCGGCCGCTGTATCGATACCGATCGCCCTTGATTTCAAATTCCACCGGTAACGGCTGCTTGCAGGGGGGGCAGAAGATCAGCTCTGGAGTGCGATCGCTATCAATGTGGGGCAAATTGACATTCCAAAAGCTGCCTTTGGGAAGATGACGCTGCAGGAGAGCGGCGATCGTGGTAACGGCCATCCGAGTCGATCGGTCCCAATCAATGTCGCAATTCGCTTGCTTGTACTGAGAAATCGCAATTCCAGGAATGCCTTGGAGGGCGGCTTCTCGAACGGCAGCGACGGTACCGGACATATAAACATCGGTACCCAAATTTCCACCGGCATTAATCCCGGATAACACCATGCGAGCTTCCGGATAGAGATGTTTGATGCCCAACCGGACGCAGTCGGCTGGGGTGCCCGTTGTGGCAAACTGCTGGGTGCTGCGGGAGGTGACTTCTATCTCTGATGCTGTGGTCGTGGCATGTCCGCAACCCGACCACTGGCGATCGGGGGCAACAATCGTGCCATCCCCCTCAATGGCAGCCCACAGAGCTTGAATTCCTGGTGCGTCGATACCATCGTCGTTTGTGAGCAAAAACGCCACGCCTGTCCCTCAATGCGATCGGCCAAATCCTGCTCAGCCTATCAAATTCTTTGGGGGCAAATGTTTGAGATGCCCACAGATTTAGGACTTACGGAACTGTGTCGATTGCGTTGGCAGCTGTAATCCATGAGATGTACGCGATCCTACGGGGAGTCCCGCGATGTTTGAAAGAGGACCTTGGGTGGGATTTTGGCCGTGCCAGAACGTCTGCTACTCCCACTTGATAGGCAGAAAAATTGAAGATGGGCCAGAAGATTATCGCTTTTCACCTATAGAGAGACAGATGGCGAGGGGTTAACGGGCTCGGTCATGCCACAGTAATTTGCTTGAGGGAACAGTGACTATGTTAAGAGTGTTTTGCGAGGGAAAACACCGATCTGTGCGCTGAATCTTAACAAAGAACTGCTTTCGTAATACTGGGACCGCCGACTATGATGGGAACAGCGGAGACTTACGTTTCCGTTCACTCCTCACACCTTTTCCCGCCTGACGTGTAGTCAGGCGGTTTTTTTCGAGCTAGATACAGTCCATTCAATGGCCGAAGCTGACTCGACCTGACATCGATTGGTTGGGGATAAGTGGACTAAGGCCAGTCCCGAGCGGCTCGAATATTCGCTAGGGACAGTGGCTCTGGCGGGCCAGCTAGGGTTTTCGGCAGTACATTTGGATATGTGTGTAGGAGTTTGCCCCATGGATCCCCCGAGGTTCATATGACTCATTTGCCCTCTTCGCAATTGGTGGCAGTAGCCCGCGATTTTTATGCGGACTACATGGCCTCCTGTCCTCCTAATCGCTGCCGTCAGCCGCTGGGAGTGGTTGTTAATCGTAATAACGGTCGTTGTGGCTTGATTTTTAAAGAACAGTCTTCTTTGCTCATGCACGAGGTGTTTGTGCCAGTGTCTGCGATTAAAGCGGGGGGAGTTGTTCCTGCTGCCGAATATGTCACGGATGCCAGTCCAAGCCACGATCTGCAAGACACCCCGATCGAGCCCACCGCTATGCTCTACTAAGCAAATTGCGACCCGATTTGCCTGAACTCAGCGTTATTCAACCGAGGGTTTGGCACAGATAGCTCTTGAACGGATAGATGTTTTATTAACTGGTGTGTATTGGCCAGAGCGCCGGCGTTTCCCCAGCACCTATGAAGATTGTTCGCAAGAGTAGGCCCGATCGACCGCTACAGCTTGAAGGAGGCTCGGTGT
>JBFRWD010000110.1:0-92600 GCA_051439425.1 Synechococcus sp. | reverse complement strand
GGATAGTACTGCCGTCATGACTCCCTATTTAACCAGCATGAAGCTGGATTTTGATCATCACCGTCCACTTGAGGTGGAATCCATCTACGGCAATCCGATTCGAGCTGCGAAGAGGCGAGGAGTGACGATGCCCAAAACTGAGGTGTTGTACCGGCAGCTACGCTTTTTGAACGATCGCAATGTCGCAGCCCAGAATGTCGCAGCCCAGAATGTCGCGTCCCAGTAAGATTGCCTGGCCTTTGCAATCGCACTCTTGTACCTATCCTTCTTGTGATTTGTCAGAGTTGCTAGGGGTGTTATGACTGCCCCGGCAGTAAGCCCAAGAGAGGGAATCACCTATCACTTCTATGCTGACAGACGGCTAGAGCGACAGCGTGTCGTAGGCGCGTAAGCCGCCTCCATCCATACTGGAAAAGGCCTTTATCCACACAACGGCTTGTAGCCTGACTCTCGACACCTCTATGCTCGACTTGCTTCTCATCGCTGCACTTGGATTCTTAGGAAGCTTCGGTCATTGCGTGGCGATGTGCGGGCCGCTCGCTGTGGCGTTTTCGCTGTCTGCCAAAGGTGAAGCCAGTTGGAGGCGACAACTGGAATTTCACGGATTGTTGAATATCGGTCGCATTCTCAGCTACTTGATGGTGGGGGCCGCGATTGGAGCAGTGAGTTCGGTGGCGATCGCGGGGGGGCAGGTAGCCGGACTGGGGAGCTTGCTCCGGCGAATAATGGCACTGGTTACTGGATTGGCTTTGGTTTGGATGGGGTTGAAACAGATCTCCCCTCAGCTATTGCCCGAACTACCTGTTTTGCATCCCATCCTCAAACGTGGGCTACACGATCGCCTCAACCGAGCCATGACTCAGGTTTCCGATCGGTATCGCTGGTGGACGCCAGCACTGTTGGGGGGGCTTTGGGGCTTAATTCCGTGTGGGTTCTTGTATGTTGCGCAGATCAAGGCCGCCGAGTCTGGGGATTTGTGGACCGGGGCTGCCACGATGGCGGCTTTTGGCATCGGTACGGTTCCGGCCATGTTCGCGATCGGGGTTTCGGCATCGCGATTAAGTGCCGATCGCCGTAGCCAACTGTTTCGATTAGGGGGATGGCTAACCCTCGGGATCGGTGTACTAACCCTTATGCGAGTGGGCGAAAGTACTGGAGACTATGCTGCATACGCTGCCGTCTTCTTTTTGGCACTGACGCTGATAGCCCGCCCCCTGCATCGCATCTGGCCATCAATTCTGACTTACAGACGGGGGCTTGGGGTCGGAGCCTTTGTCTTATCTGCGGTTCATGGGTTGCACGTGTTGGTGCACGCCTGGGACTGGAACCTGAAGGCGATCGAGTTTATGCTGCCGTCTCACCAGCTCAGTATTGGACTGGGTGCTGGGGCGGTTGTGCTGATGCTACCTGCGGCTCTTACTAGCTTTGATAGGGCACAAAAGCGCCTGGGATCGTCTTGGCGGAAAGTACACCTTTTGGGAGTTCCGGCGTTTGTCTTATGTGCGATTCATGCAATCGCGATCGGGCCAAATTTTCTGGGTAGTACCCAGTTAGGGTGGGAAAATTGGATCTGTACCGCTGGATTAATGGTGATTGTTATCGGTGTTTTGCTGGCGAGACGTCGTTGGTGTTGGTCTGTTTTGGCGTTGGAGAAGCACTATGCCCCCCCTCAAGTTAAGTAAGCGAGTGTGTCAGCGACTGAGTACAGCAAGAGTCGCTTTTGGATTGGGTGTGGGAATGGTGGTGGCACTCTCTCCTATTGCGGTGAGTCGATTCCCCATGAGTCAATTCCCTATGAGTCGATGGGCGATCGCTCCGGCGAATGCACACCAAGTTCAAGTGGCCGACGATATTGGTGGTACGTTGCACATCGAGCCCAACGATCGCCCGCGAGCGGGAGAAAGTGTCTTGATGTGGTTCGCATTGACTCGCCGGGGAGGCTCAGTGCTGCAGTTAGGAGAATGCGACTGTAGGGTTCAAGTCTTTGCACAGCCGTTGGTTGATACGACACCTCCAATCGCTTCACCCCAGCTAAAGCCTGTGTCGGCAGAAAGCTACACCGATATCCCTGGCGCAACTGTGACATTCCCAGACATTGGCGCGTACACAATCGTAATTTCTGGAACTTCCACTACATCCAATGATTTTCAACCGTTCGAGCTGTCGTTTGACATCACTGTGGTGAGTCGATAATCCCTGTCCCTGTTGGAGATAGAGTACGCCCGCTCAACTTTTTCAGTATGGTGGGGTGATTATTCGTTCAACGTGTTTAGTGGCATCAGCAACGTCTACGTCAGCTTTTTCTCGTACATTGCCCACCCCTCCGGTTCTAAAGCCTCCGTTGAAGTGGGCTGGTGGGAAGCGTTGGTTAGTCCCTCAACTGCAGGAGCTATGGCAGCCGTATTGCGATCGCCGCTTAGTAGAGCCTTTTGTCGGAGGCATGGCGGTGGCGTTGGGATTGCAACCGCAACAAGCACTGTTGAACGACACCAACGAACACCTGGTGAATTTCTATCAGTGGGTGCAGCGCGGGCTGGCAATCTCGCGGGATCTCGCCAATGACAGCGAGCTATATTACCGCTATCGCGAGGAATTCAATCAACTGGTGGATGCGGGGCAAAGTACCAGTCGAGATGCAGCAGGGCTGTTCTATTACCTTAACCGTACGGGTTTCAACGGTTTGTGCCGGTTCAACCGTCGCAATCGTTTCAACGTGCCATTTGGCCGCTACAAAACCATCAATTACGTCACTGACTTTTCCCATTACTGTCCTCTCCTCAAGTCCTGGACTATCCAGCAAGGGGACTTTGCAGCAATCGAGATCCAGCCTGAGGACTTTATTTACGCCGATCCTCCGTACGACGTGGAATTCACTGCTTATAGTGCGGGAGGGTTTGCCTGGGAGGAGCAGGTACGTCTGGCAACGTGGTTGGCCACGCATAACGGCCCGGTTGTTGCCTCGAATCAAGCGACCGATCGCATCTGCGATCTCTACCGAAATCTGGGGTTCACAATCGATACCCTACCGGCTCCGCGACGGATCGCTTGTAACGGCGATCGCACTCCCGCAATGGAAATGTTGGCTACCAAGGGATTGAACCGGGATTAGCGATATTAAGTTTGCCTCGTTGTCGGACACTTATTTTTGTCTGTGGCGTTAGACAAACTGGTAGACAAGGTGCCTCAAACCTATCCTTGCCTCTGACTGAAATGTCTTGGTCTGCTCGAACTTACAAAGACTGAGTGGACCAAATACTGTAGCTGGCTACTCATGAACGGCATTTTCAGCAATCGTGCCCGACTCAACCCCACCAATCTGATTCTCCATAAATTCTAAAATTCGCTCTCGAGCATCCGCTGTCACTTCCGGCTCGTAGGTTTCAGGGTAAAAAGCGATGTCGAATACATGTCCGGCTCCTTCGTAAACGTGAGCAATCGTCGGGACATATTGTTGATGTCTCGTTCGACGATTGGCGCGCTCGGCGATCGCCAAACAGTCTTCTGGATTTGCCACAGTATCTTCACTGCCTAACAACATGAGTGACGGCACCTGCAGGGACCAACCCCGTCGAGATATTGCCGGAAACCCGCAATAGGGATACATCAAAATCGCTCCCGCTATAGCCGTTTCCACATCCACATCGGGTGTTTGACTGAGGTTAGTGGGTAAGCGGTTATCAGAGCGCAGGGCAAGCAAATCGGCGATCGCCCAACCGCCGTGAGACCATCCCATCAGAAAAAGATTGTTGTGATCGACAAACGGTAACTCGCGAGCTACAGCAATGCTGGCCCACACATCTCCAGCCCGCTCGGCCCCCCAGAACGCCTTGCCACTGCAGACATCCTCCGACATTAATTGCGGGCGACTGCCATAGCTATCCACCAACACCATGGCGTATCCCTGCGTCGCCAGAACGTCAGCCCAACCGTGCTCGCTTACTCCCCCGCACCCATGAAATGCCAACATCGTGGGAAACGGTCCCTCTCCCTCTGGGGTGGTAATCCGAAAATTCGGCAGCAACTGAGCCCCCAGGTCTTCGGGGGGCACCTTATCGACGTGCCAACCCCGCAACAGACCGAACGCCGCCAGTCCAACGACAGACAACCCAGATAGGGCTAGCGTTCCGGCAATGTTTACCCAGCGCTTCATATGTAGCTGCACGTCAAAATCACCATACCTTAGCGCGATTGCCCTGCTAAATCCGGTGCAATTCAACACTTTCGCGAGACCGTTCATCCCAGTTTCATAAGGAAGACCAAAACACCAGGAAGCGAGCAAGTACACACCGATGTCGCCTACAACATCCACCTTGTATCCAGACAGCCCTTACAATCAAATCGATAACCCGATCCCAACCGAGCAGAGCGAGCGAAGGGAATGCAAACCATCGACCCCCCCAAGACCTGCCTCAATCCCAGTCAGGCAAACCTAGAGTTGACCTATCCCCGTCGCGAAACCCGTGCCGTCCCCATCGGCAATGTCATGGTGGGAGGGGGCCACCCCGTCGTCGTTCACTCCATGATTAACGAAGACACCAAAGATATTGATGGCGCTGTCGCTGCCATTCGTCGTCTGCACGAGCAAGGATGCGAAGTCGTGCGGGTGACGGTTCCCAGCGTTGGGCATGCCAAGGCTGTAGGTGACATTCGCGAGAAACTCTATTCCACCTATCAACCCGTCCCCCTTGTGGCTGACGTTCACCACAACGGCATGAAAATTGCCCTAGAGGTAGCCAAACATGTCGACAATGTGCGCATTAATCCCGGTTTGTATGTCTTCGAACAAGCTAAAGACACTGACGAAGAATACACCCAAGCGGAATTCGATCGCGTCAAAGCCAAAATTCGCGAAACTCTCGAACCCTTAGTTATTTCACTGCGGGACCAAGGTAAGTCGATGCGTATTGGCGTCAACCACGGCTCGCTGGCCGAGCGTATGTTATTCACCTATGGCGACACCCCCGAAGGCATGGTGGAATCTGCCCTAGAATTTATCGAAATCTGTGACGAGCTAGATTTTCACAACATCACCTTGTCCTTCAAAGCATCTCGCGTTCCGGTCATGATTGCCGCCTATCGCCTGGCCGCCAAACGGTTAGATGCACTGGGCTATAACTTCCCCTTCCATCTTGGTGTTACCGAGGCCGGTGACGGCGAATACGGACGCATTAAGTCCACCGCCGGTATCGGAACCCTGCTAGCAGAAGGTATTGGCGACACCATTCGCGTTTCCCTCACCGAAGCACCTGAGAAGGAAATTCCTGTTTGCTACAGCATTCTGCAGGCCCTTGGGCTTCGCAAAACGATGGTGGAGTACGTGGCTTGCCCCTCTTGCGGCCGTACCCTTTTTAACCTGGAAACGGTGCTGCACGAAGTACGCGAAGCAACAAAGCATCTCACAGGATTGGATATTGCCGTCATGGGCTGCATCGTGAATGGCCCTGGCGAAATGGCAGATGCCGACTATGGCTACGTCGGCAAAACTCCCGGAACCATCGCCCTCTATCGCGGTCGTGAAGAAGTCAAGCGTGTACCGGAGGCCAACGGTGTCAAGGAATTGATCGATCTCATCAAAGACGATGGACGCTGGATGGAACCACCCGTGAGTGTCTAGTAGTTCCTGTCTAGTCCACCTATTGCCCAGCCTAATCCCCGTCCCTGGTTTGGCTTTAGCTAAATTCTGCAAACAAACTGCGAGAACGCAGCTAGGTCCGTCGTACAGGGCTACGATCGCACTCTCTTTCCTATGTCGAACAGACACAATCCTATGAGGTTCGATCCGGCTTCATCTTCCCAGTCGCAACTTCACCCAAACGAAGTCAAGCGGCTGCAAGCACTACTGCCAATGGAATTACGCAGTTGGGTTGATATCCATGTCACCGGCACCTACAAGGCAGATTTAATTTCCAGTTCGGATGCTCTGGGCGATCGGATCGCGATCGAGTTAGACCTAGCCCATTGGCAACAGCTTCCCCGCGAACACCGAGACCTCCTGTTTTTGCATCAGATCGCCCGCATTCAAAGCGATACCATCCCTAAAGAAGGTTGGGAAAAATCTGCATTCCTAATTGGCTTGGGGGGAGCAGTCGGAGAGGTTTGGGTGCAAGACACTTGGTTGTTACTACTCTCTCTGGCACTGGCCAGCGTGGCCGGAGCCCGTCTGTATCGGAAGCGCAGAAACCGGCAGTCTGTGCGAGATATTTACGCTGCGGATTGCAAAGCTATTCTGCTAGCGACTCAACTGGGATACTCCTCACGCACGGCCCAAACCAGTCTTATTTCTGCACTGCAAGACCAGTGCAATCGAGCCCAAAATGTCGAACTAAAAACACAATATCGAGCGCGTGCCGAAGCCCTTCGGCGACAAGCGGTTCCGCTCTAGCGGAGGGGGACGGTGAATGGAACCGAACGAAGATGACTCGCCCGTCAGAAGCTACTTTCCCAGCAGTTTTCAATAACCCACTGTTAAAATGGCAGCGTATCGGAGTGCGTTGGTGTGAAGTTAGAGTAACCTCAATTTCGGTAGAATTGCGCCGAATGGGCAGCCTAACGTCCAGTTCCCCTTATTGCGACAACAAGTGTCTCAACAGGCAAGTACGTCTTACGTAAGGATGGCCAACAATTGGTTGCTTCGGAGCCGGCTGACCCACTCCATTAGGAGACCACGATGTTAGACACCACCAACCCCATGTTTTTGATGGGGGCGCTTGTGGCAATTGCAAGTGCAGGCTTCTTTTCGCTGCGCTACTTTCGCCCAACGGCTTCGCGAGAATACGATGTCATATTTGCGATCGTTGGATTTATCTATGCAGTCACATTGATGTGGGAAGGGTGGCGTCTAATCCCACTACTGGCATTTGCTCAGTTATTACTCATTGGAACCAGTACCTTCTTTGCGGTGGAATCGTTCCGGTTGCGCATGCAGCTGACCGAAAGAGCCCGTCAGAGTAGCGGCGGCGGTGGTGTCGGCCCCAGCCGTCGTGGCCCGCGTGGGTTCACCCGTACATACAGCGGCGAAGAGTACGACAGTGGTCGCAATCGCATGAGCGACACCTATGACGATGACTCTAGCCCCCGCCGCCGCAAATTACGCTCTGCGAATGGTGCACGCCCTCGGCTCGCGAGCAGCAGCGAAGCGCGTCGTTCCAGCCGTCGCCCACGTCCCGGCCAGACCACTCGCGATCGCTCCCCAGGCAATGATTTCGATGATGCTGGTGGTCGCTTTGATGAGGCGGGCTATTCTGATGACTCTCGCCCAGAAGATTATCCGTCTGCAAGACGTCCCGGTCGGCGTCCTGGGCGCCCTCGCCCTACGCGCAGAGTTGATGATGACTTCGAGACTCGTGACGAGTTTGCCGGCAGTAGCAACTACGATCGCGATCGCTCTAGTGAAGTCTTTGATGACGAAAGTTTTCCGGACGAACCCCGGGTTTCTCGTCGCCCTCGCGGTCGCGCCAGCACCCGTCGCCGTCCTCCTCGCATGCCCGAGGGCTTTGCTAATGACAATGACTTTTCGGATGATAGCGATCTGAACTCCCCCATCCGTTCTGTAGACGTCGAAGATTACAGCAGCGATTACGACGATGAGGGGTTCGAAACTAGTTACTAAGCCGATCTCCTCTGCAAAGTAATCTTCCAGTACTGCTCGTTTTCTGTTCCAGCGCTTCTTCTGGGCATGTATCCTGCTGACTACAAGCAGGATAGTCAGTCTGGCAACCACTAAGAGGAAGAATCGTCCAAATCCGACTCTCTAGTCTCTCGCAGACAATATGCAGGCTGCTTCCCTCCTTTGCCTCATGAATAATCTAAGAAGTTTCGCGATTGCATCCCCATTTCAGTTGCAAAACACGAGAGTCAAGGATTCTTGCCAACAATGGCAACGCCAAAAATCTGTTATTTAGCAAAGGATTTGGCCTTTGGGGTGGCATTTTTTCCCGCATCCTTGCATAATGAAGGTAATCCAAGTCACAAAATCGTTTCTTTGAGCTGATGTGTCTTGGCAGGTTTTTGGGGAATCAAGCGATATTTTAGTCGAGTCCCCCAAGTCGATACTGTTGACTATGCAATCTGCTGCATCTGTAAGTGCGCTGCTGATTTGAGATAGCACACCTGCATTATTCAAACAGCTCTGAGCATCTAATGACCCACTGCATCCGCAGGCGTTCCTCTATTGCTGGACTGGTGGCGTCTCCCCTCCCCTGAAGTGTCTTGGGTTTACGCAAACCTTAATATTGTGGGATTGAGCTTATATGCCCCGCTCTCGGAAGCCTTTTTATTCTCGTACATCTCTAGAAAATCGTAGAACTGTTACTCGAACTCCCAGTACTCCTCTGCCCAAACTCATACAAGACAATGTACCGCTCCAGTCTAGCAATCAGTTATTGCTGATGTACAGTCACTTCCAATCGGAAATGCCTGCTGATGGTCGCACCCCCATCGGAACATGGCTGAAGCGCAATATTCTCGAACATGGATTGCCCAGCTTGATTCGGTTTGGCCCTCGTGCCCGTCCCCGAGTGTTCCGCAAAGACGAGTTTCGAAGCTGGCTGCCAAGCATCTAATTCCTAGATACATCAGGCATTTTGCAGAGGTTCTTATGCCTCTGCTACTCCTAGTCTTTGGTTTCGCCAATGCCTTGATGCCAGTTTCCGGTATGGATCACAATAAGCCGAGCAAACCAGCAAAAAAAAGAGTAAAGCTGGAGAACCGCTTCGGATTGCTGAATTGTCATTCCGACCGACAGAATAATGGGTTGGTCCGTTCATGTGCAGTTAATGACGACCAATCGCCGCTACGTACTTATCTGTCGGATATCATTGCGAACTTGTATCTCAGGAGTTTGCGATGCGTAATAACACTGAAGTTGGCCTGGTGCCTGTACTTTTTGGTGTAGTTTTTACCTACGTAGGATGACAGGTAACAGTCGATACTGATTAGGTCAATTTCGTGATGCATACTGATTGTGTCGTGAATCAGTCGCATCTTTGATGGATTTCCAACTGATTAAGCCAGTGGTTCAGCAGGCACTATCCCTAGGATCCTTGACTTCTGCAGAAGAAGAAGCGGTTCTAACTACTGTTTTGTCTGATAAGAACCAAGACCGTGCCAGCCTTCTCGTTGAGCTTCTCGGACTGTCTCGAAATCCTGCGGCTAAAGCATCTTAAGTGAGGTAAGTGCGAAACCAAGGTTTCACATGCTTGTCTCTGTTGGGGGGTGTCTGTTGCAGGTGATTAAGGTTCCATTCCTTTGAATAGTTAACGTTTCAGTTTGGAGACTGCAAGAATGCAGTCTCTTTTTGTTTCGCAAAGCAGTTGGTGGTTCTAAGTCATCTGCAGAAAGCTCTAGGGGATGGAAACAGCTCAAATCCATGAATTTTCAGGATCGATGGCTCGATAACGCTGCCTGACGGATTGCCTAGTGCTTATATGATTGTAGCCATTCAACTGCGGACGTTTCTGCGATGTCCAATCCAGACTGTGCCAGGAAGCCTTTGTTCTAACTGAAATGGCTAACACTATGGCTAGCTAGATTGCACTGGAACGGGACTCCCGCCCAAAGGAGTAAGTCCAATCCGCTCGCCAATACAGCGAGTATGGCCCAACCACTTCGGATCGCCGTCAGGAAAGTCATCGCGAAAATGGCCTCCGCGACTTTCTGTTCTAAATTGAGTACTTTTGAGAACCAATACAGCTAGGGTTCTTAAGTTACGAAGTTCTAGACTGCGATGCAAATTGAAGGATGGAACCTCATGCTGATGGCGATCGCTGATGTCAGGTCTAGACCAGTTCAATTGGCAATCTATTGCCTGAAATGATGACAGCTCTTGTATTGCCTTGGTTAGTCGTTCCCCATGCCGAACGATACCAGCAGCATTCCACAAGAGATGAGACAAACGTTGCACCCGAGTATCAACCTCGCTAGCTGCAATGCGAATCGTAGGAGGAATATACTCTGCAGCCATGGTGTGCGAGCTGTCAGCACTAGCAACAGTTTTCCCTTCGTTGTGGATGGCTAATGCCAGTCGATGGGCAAACACTAAACATTCCAGCAGAGAGTTACTGGCTAACCGATTTGCCCCATGTACTCCAGTCGAGGCCACTTCTCCAACTGCGTACAAACCTGCAATAGAGGTCCGTCCCCACAGATCGGTTTCAATGCCTCCCATCCAATAATGAGCTGCTGGAGCCACGGGAACTAAGTCCGAGAAAACGTCGATACCGTGGCGTTGGCAAACCTTGGCAATCGTTGGAAAGCGATGGCGAATTGTGGCGGGGGTAAGATGCCGCATATCTAACCAAACGTGGTTAGGCTGGCCATGAGATCGGGCTTGTAGGTGGCGAAAAATAGCCCGGCTAACTACATCGCGCGGAGCCAACTCCCCATCCGGGTGGTAGTCAAAAGCAAACCGCCGACCGGAAGCGTCAACCAAATGTGCCCCTTCCCCCCGAACGGCCTCGCTAATTAAAAATCGAGGGGCATTGGATACCATCAACGCTGTGGGATGAAACTGCATAAACTCTAAATCTCGCAGTGCAGCCCCAGCCCGCCAGGCGATCGCCTGGCCATCTCCAGTGCTGGACGATGGATTGGTGGTGTGTGTATACAGTTGACCTGCTCCCCCAGTGGCCAGTACCGTCGCGGACGCCCGTACGCTAAAGCCTAGGGCTTGTGAATCGCTCCACCGGACACCATAGAACCCACAACAGTGCCCCCGCTCCATCCACAGATCGATAACTTGGGCTCGCTCCCAAATCGTAATGTTGTCCGCCTCGAGCACTTTGGCAAGCAACCGCTGTACCAGAGCTTTGCCGGTGGCATCAGCAACGTGTAGAACTCGGCGACGGGAATGGGCGGCTTCCAGGGTGACGGCCAGACGGTGAGGTAGCGTGCTCAGTTCAGGAGCTGCACGATCGGACTGCTTAGCGCGGTCGAACTCTACCCCCCACCGCAGTAGTTCTTCGATGCGATCGCCTGCCTCTTGAACTAACACCTGTACCGCTTCCGGTTCGCACAAGCCAACTCCAGCCCGTAACGTATCGGCCGCGTGAAGCTGCGGGGAGTCATCGGGCTCGATCGCCGCAGCAATTCCCCCTTGAGCCCAACTACTGGAAGAGGTGGGCAATGTCTCTTTGGTGACCAGCAAGATGCGCCAGTCACTTGGAAAACTCAGGGCTGTGTAGAGCCCAGCTGCCCCGCTTCCGACAATCGCAACATCCCAATCACCGGCAAATGTAGGCGATAAGGAAATGCTCGAAGCGGAGAAATCGGCCAAAACAACCCGTCCCCAAATGGAATTTGGCTACTATTGTAACGATAGCGACACGTATTTTGAGTTTTGTTGCAAGAAACGACTCGGCTGCATTGACGAGATGTTGGCAGACGAAGGATTGCTCCAACACCTAGTTGGCAACAGCGCTGGTGCTAAAACGGCCCAGTTGTACGCTGTCAGCCAGCGAGCGCAGCATATCGGCAGTTGTATTTAGATTCACGCAGGCATCGGTAATGCTTTGACCGTAGGTCAGGGTAGATAAGTCATCTGGAATGGGCTGTTTTCCTTCCACCAAATGGCTCTCAACCATGACGCCCATGATGTTCTGAGAACCGCCCTGAACCTGTTCGCCAATGGTCTGCAGAACAATTGGTTGATTGCGGGGATCTTTGTTGCTGTTGCCATGGCTGCAGTCAATCATGATGCGTGATGGAGCCCCTTGCTGGAGAAGCTCGCTCGCAGCACTGTCTACGCTGTCGCGATCGAAATTTGTGCCCTTACGTCCCCCTCGCAAGATCAGATGACCATCCGGGTTGCCGGTGGTGGCGACAATACTGGCTTTGCCTTCCCAGTTGATTCCCAGGAAATGGTGGGGGGATTTTGCTGCGGCGATCGCGTTCACTGCAGAGCCAACACTGCTGTCGGTACTGTTTTTGTAGCCAACAGGCATTGACAGACCGGATGCCATTTGGCGGTGAATTTGGCTTTCGGTAGTTCGGGCACCAATGGCAGTCCAAGCGATGATATCTGCTAGGTACTGAGGAATAATTGGGTCCAGAAGTTCGGTTGCAGAGGGCATTCCTATGTGGGCTAAGTCCAGCAGCAGTTTGCGGGCCAATCGGATGCCTGTATTGATATCGAAACTGCCGTCCAAATGAGGGTCGTTGATGAGTCCTTTCCAACCAACGGTGGTGCGGGGCTTCTCGAAATACACCCGCATGACAATTTCAAGACTGTCTTTGAGTTCTTCCCGTAGTTTCAGCAGCTTCTGAGCATAGTCTTTGGCGGCTTGGACGTCGTGAATGGAACAGGGACCAACAACTACTAACAGTCGCTTATCTGTACCGCTTAGGATGTCGCGAATCCGAGAGCGAGCCGTCTGCACCACATCTGCTGCGGGTTCGGACAGGGGAAGCTCGCCATGAACGGTGGCCGGGCTGAGTAGAGGACGAGTATCAACCACGTGCAAGTTGTAAGTTCGGTGCATGGTTCGGCAATAATCCTCGTACGTTCATGCGGGCGACAGCATCTTGTGTGAGCTGTATGCAAGCGTTGGCTTTATTCTACAGAACTCGGAAGCGGTATGAGTTCGCCCCCTTACCCAACAGTTCCTATAGTCAAGCGTATCGGTACTAGCTTAGCGAGCCCTTGGCATTATCAAAAACAGGCTAATGATATGCCCAGCAACACAGTTTGCCTGAAGGTCGTATTGCTGCAAGATGACTATTCGCATCTTAAGTAAATGTGACTTAAGACAGGTGGGTTGTTCGGTGCTGTTGTGGGATAGGTTAATGAAGGTCTAAATCCCGTTCGAACCATCGATATAGACGCTTTAGGCACTGAAGTTTGGGAGAGTTACGGTGAATTTTCAGCAGACGATTGCGACGCTACAGACATTTTGGGGCGATCGCGGCTGTTTGATTGCTCAACCTTACGACACGGAAACTGGGGCTGGCACCAAGAGCCCTCATACCTTTTTACGAGCAATTGGCCCTGAACCCTGGGCCATAGCCTATGTCGAGCCCTGTCGCCGCCCCTCAGATGGACGCTATGGCGAGAACCCCAATCGCTTCCAGCACTATTATCAATTTCAGGTGCTGATCAAGCCTTCCCCCGACAACATCCAAGATATTTACTTGGGCTCACTGCGAGCGCTCGGAATTCAGCCGGAAGAGCACGATATTCGATTTGTGGAAGACAACTGGGAAGACGCCGCTGTTGGAGCCTGGGGGTTGGGCTGGGAAGTGTGGCTGGATGGTATGGAAATCACCCAATTTACCTATTTTCAGCAATGTGGGGGTATTGACTGCAAGCCGGTGTCGATCGAAATTACTTACGGTCTAGAAAGACTGGCGATGTACCTGCAAAACGTGGATGCGATCGCCAAAATTCAGTGGAGCGATAGCCTCACCTACGGTGACGTTCACCTGCAGGGGGAAATCGAGCAGTGCCATTACAATTTCGAAGCCTCCACCCCCGAAACCCTATTTCAACTCTTTGGCCTGTACGAACAAGAAGCCTTGAAGTTGCTGGAGTTGGGATTGGTTCTTCCCAGCCACGAATATGTCCTCAAGTGCTCCCACACCTTCAACCTTCTCGATGCGCGCGGTTCTATCTCGGTGACCGAACGCAATCGCTATATCGATCGAGTGCGATCGATGGCCCGCAAGGTGGCAAGAGCCTATTTAGCGCAACGGGAGGAGTTGGGTTTTCCACTGTTAAAGAATCGGGAAGGGCTAGATAATCGCGAAGAACGTGAACTGTCTGACGCAAGTGCCAATTAAACCTGCCGTACTGCGTTAGGTTGACCCTTACTGTCTGTTGTGGCAGTGGCCATACCACTGCGGATATTCCAGCGATGTCTAGACCTGACTGCGATTGGAACCTCTGTCCTAACTGAAGTGGCAAATACTATATAGAAAGCGATTGAGGTATGACAGCGATTCAGTGTCAGCCTCAAGCCTCTGCTTTCTGGCCAGCCAAATACTCCTGAACATCTCGCTCTGCCACCATCTGCGTCGGGGTCAAGCTTTCCAACAACTGCTTGCCATAGCTGCGAGCAATCGCCCGAATATCGAAAATAGCCACCAAGCCATCTGTACCGCGCAACGGAGACATTGCCCGCTGAAGATGACTCGCAGCAATCGGTAGCAAATAATCTCGGAACCAATCTTGGCGTAATTGCTTGAGATAACTGACCCGACCTGCCACCAGCGGATCTTCCACTGACGGAAATGGTAAGGTTGCGATCGCCAATAAAGCAGGCATTGCCAACTGAGTCTTGTGACAGAGCCAGTACTGCCAGTCACACACCAGCACACCGCGTTCCGCTTCGTAGCTGTCGTTCACACGCACCCGCGAGCCAAACTCAGCCGCTAGTGCCGTCCCCACTTGGGCTAGTAGGGGGCGATCGGACACCAGAATAACGGCTGGCCCCGTAGTGGTACTAGCCACCAACTGCTTGAGTGCAGGTAGAAGGCGATCACGAAATTGTGGATTGTTGGGGGCGGGAAATGGTGTAGGGGTATGTAGATTCACCACCCGTTCCTGGCGATCGGGCAGAAATCGTAAAGCTGTCAGATCGGGCAACCCCATTCGTTGGCGGTAGGACGTTGCTTCGCGGTCAATATCGAGAGCCTCTCCGATCATTACCACCGCTTGCGTCGACCACAGCTTCTCGGCCAATAAAGACGCCAATTTCACGGGACTAAAGTGAATCGAGCATTCCTGCCATTCCGTCTGCCGTTCCGCCCACAGAACCCAATCTGCTTGTTCTCGATACGCTTGCAGCCGTCCCCAGGGGCCGGGCAACTGAGACGTTAGTTCTAAGGCAAGATCGATCGCACTGTCTAGCAGCGACTGTTCGTCTGAATGCAGTAAAAACCGGTCGAGGGGGCGACGGCTGAACTTACTCGTCAATGCTACGCGGACATCTCGCAATTGCGTCGCTAATTGGGGGAGTGCGAGTTCCAGACGATGCCAATCATCTCCGGTAAGCGTTACCGTCAACGCCTGTTGAGCCAGCCGCTCAATCTCTTCAGCCCGATCGACAATTAGCGGCACGTTTACAGGAAATTTAGCGATCTCCCCCAGTTCACGCCCCAGTCGATCGCGTAACCAAACCAGCGGATCGACCACTAGAACCCCATCAAACCCTGCTGGAAAGCGATCTGCTTGCAGTACTGGCTTTCGCAAATCGAGAGCGGCCTGCAATTGGGGAACGCTGCCGTAGACTAGCCGCGATTGCACGTCTTGAGGGGCACAGACGATCGTCGCTCCTGGCCACATCAATGCCGGTAGAAGATAACTCACTTGATGAGCATCTCCCGCTGGCACCTGAATTAGGGCATGTCGCTGCAGGCGTAATCCTCGCGCCACCAAGCGTGCCATCGTCAATTGATGGGGCCAGCCAGTCTCGCCACCACCAGATGGCGATCGCTGCTGACGCAGCAACCGGCGCAAATGTTGGTGAACTTCGACTTCAATCACAATATGGAGCCAGTGTGAGGAGCTTGCAACTCAACATCAACTAGGTTGACAGTTAGCCTGGAATGGGCACGACTACTGACAACATGCAAAGACAAGATTTAAGATTTCACCACTTTATCAGACCCCTTCATTTAGCACTGGTGTCTGAAAAGAGCTTTCCAAAAAATCAAAAGTTGTTTCACATGCCCCCGGCACCGTATGCCTACTGAAAAGGATGGGCCAGTTATCGTTATGGGTGAACCCCTACAGGGTTTTCTGACTGCCTGCACGAGACTGGCAGATACTGCCCCAACACTGGTTTACGGCCGAGCCAATCGAGTTCGAGTGATTGCGTGTTTCAAACAGCATCCCAAATATTTGCCGCGGTATAAGGGCCACCTTCTACTTCCCAGAAGGTCCCATCCACATAGCGGCGATTGCGATTGAGGGAGGCAATCGCGTCCATATCTTCCGCATTCAACGAGATCTCTGCTGCCGCTAGGTTTTGTGCAATGCGAGCGGGATTGACGGATTTTGGGATAACGGCGGTTCCGCGATGAATCGCCCAGGCAATCAAGACTTGAGCCGGAGTGACTCCGTGTTCTTGGGCAATGGAAACAATCGCGTCATCCTCAAGCAGTATGGGTTCGCTGTCAGCTTTTAAGCTGTCGGGGCGATCGCGAGAGCCAAGGGGAGAGTAGGCGGTTAGGTGGATAGAATTCCGCTGGCAAAACTCCATCATGGGTGATTGCTGCAAGTAAGGATGCAATTCAATTTGGTTCATTTCGGGTTTGAGCCGAGCCATATTCAGCAGTTGTTGTAGTTTGGGAATGCTGAAATTCGAAACACCAATGTGCCGGCACGAGCCATCATCAACCAGCGATTCCATGGCAGTCCATGTATCTGTAATTGGCAGTGTATTGAGGGAGATGAGCTTTTCGGGAGTGAGAGGAAAACCAGCGCCTTTTGTTAGCGCGACAGGCCAGTGAATCAGGTATAGATCGACGTAGTCTAGCTTCAAGTTAGACAGGGTAGTCTCTAATGCGGGTCGGACATCTGTGGGGGCGTGGGAGTCATTCCATAATTTGGACGTAATCCACAGCTCTTCTCGGGTAACGCCCTCAGAAGCGATTGCTTCCGACAAAGCCAGTCCAATTTCTGCCTCGTTGCCGTAGATGTGAGCGCAATCAATATGTCGATAACCAAGGGAGATCGCTGTTTTTACTGCCTCGTACACATCCCCCGGCGCAGATTTCCAGGTTCCTAGTCCCAGAATGGGCATGCGATCGCCATTGCTGTATTGAAGAGTTCTCACTGTGGTGCGCTCCAATTCCCGGTGTTTTTTTACTTAAAGATTCATTTCCGTTGAATGCCGCTGATAGGTGTTCTACGGAAAATTCTCCGCTGGCGGTTGATTGGAATGATTAACGGTGGTTGCGAGGAGAAAGAGAGCTAATCAGAAAGAAATTGCTGGAGATCGCGTCTGGCTGCAAACTTTTGAGTAATACCCCCACTTGTTGCTACAAGTTTTCTAGATCGCCCAACAACTTCTGGATCTACGTACTGTTGAAACAACGTCTTGGTATATCCTTTAGGGGCAAATTCTTGACCGTTAAAATTAATTTGGTCCAAAATCTCAGCATTAAAGCTGGCTGAATATCTTAACGGGGTATGACAGATTCTCCAGCGTTATCCGGATCTATTAATATTGCTCGCCAATCGCGACGTTCCTACATTTCAGCTATTTAGCGTGCCATACCCACAACCGTTAATAATCACCTTCATCGACATAGTCGACCTCGTAAGCCACTTCAACCACATCAGACGACGAGTGGCGATGGAACCGGCCATCGGCCACATATAGAGGCTCACCACAGCTAGGACAGCTAAACCGACTCCCTTCGATCGCTTCCGATTCAAAGTTGCAGACCGGGCAGGTATCTGAGGCTATGGTTCGGCGTAGCCACCAGCGGAATCCCAGCATCACCAAGATCGGTAGTGATAGGAAAAATACCAGAAGACCGATCAGGGCAGACACGACCCACCCAAGGCCCACAGAGCTCAGAAGCATTCCAAACGCCACTAGGCCAATCAAAAATCCCCACCCGCCAAGGGCGAATGAATACGTCTTGGGACCGTTGGGTTGCATACAATATTCTCCGAAAATGCTGGGGCGACATACTAGCGTGCGATCGCCTCGTGTAGAGACTGTTAGCACGTATGATAGCCCAGAATCTAGGGGGCTTTGAGGTGGGGAATCCCTAGTGCACTTTGGTGTAGAAACACTTCTGAGTCAACTGAAACAGCCATATCTTCACAGTTGCGACCCTCAAACCGATTTCAAACAGCATTTGCCCTGACGAGCTGGGAACCCAATTTGAACTGGGAACTCAATTTACATTCTATTGAGCTAGAGCCTGTAGCAAATACCACTGATTTTAGAGAATCGCGCTCGCCGAAAGCCCAGCTATACAAAAGTTCGATCGATACTTCTTCTCCACTATGAGGTGTAATTGCTATATTCCAAGGCATTTGAAATCGTTTTGAACGCAATCGACGTCGCATGTGCATCTCCCCTGCCCCTTGAAATCAGTTCTGCATTAATGCATTAAAACGTTTCAATGATTCGGCTAGGTTGCAGGCAGCAATCGTTGTTTAAAGACACCAAAAGCTCGCCTGAAATCTCGATTGCCAAAAATTAATTCGTTTACAACTGTTTCAAATGCCGCATAGACCAGAATAAAAAATGGCAATGTGAGAAGCGACACAAGAATCCCTAACCAGTGGCTTCCTCCTTTGTGGAGGACCCCCAGAGCTAACAGAATTCGAAATTGAATGCCATGAAAAAGATATATTGAGTATGAGTAAATTCCGATAAAGGCAATAGTCTTTTGCAACGGCAATATTACACTACTCCTGAGAAGGGATGCAAACATAGCAACAGTTGCGATTGAGAGCAGTAACGGGAATAGATAGTCACTTCCTAGGAAATGGAGTGTAGCGTGTGGAGTTGTTTCATGGACGCAACCCAAAATCAAAAGAAAGCTTATCCCAAATATATATTTGTTCAAGGCAAGATAACGTTCTAGCTTGGCAACAACAAGCCCTAAGTGGAATTGCAGAATATGTAGAAAGAATATTCCTTGAAAGGCCAGTGTTCTAACTGGTGCCACCTCCAACCCATTCAACGTCATGTTTAACACCAACAAACTTCCTAGCATAATTGGGATATTCAGCTTGTAAGATGTCCGCTTGACAAGAAGAAAGAGGAATGGTGCAACCAAGTAACACTGTACAATCGCAGGCACAAACCACATTCTTTCGGGATCCGTAAAGTCAAGAGCCCAAAATCCTAATATGCCATCGGGAGAGCCTTTCAATAGGTAAGCTATCCAGTACAGAGGGTAGATACGCGTCAGCCTCCTTGTCATGAATGAGACAAAGATCTCTCGGGCAGGGCGATCAACTTGTTCGATCAGGGAATGGTAAATTCCGTATCCACTTAATGTAAAAAATATTGAAATCAGACTGTTGGCATATCCGCCCATTGAATCTGTAACATACGAATTCGTAAAGTGGTTTGCTACGACCGCCAGAATGGCAAACCCCTTTAGGTAATTAGTGGCGTCTCTGCTATTCATTGTGGCTAGACAGTATCTATAGGCGAATGGTTCAGGGAAGTCGATTCACGGCTATTTCATGTCACATGACATAGTGGCAGGAGATGCTTCAAAAATACGAATGCTGAAGCGAATCTGAGATTAGGCCCTAACCCCCATGCTGTAGAAGTTGAGAATAAGAGTGAACTCAACTCAAGTTTTCATGCAGCTCAGAGTTCGTTAAATAATAGAGGCAGGTTGAGCATACAAAAAAATGCTTGTTTTTGGAGCATGAGGAAAACCTTCTCTCAACCTAACATTCACCACACCATCTATCGTCCATATCGACATCAAGAATCTGTCAAGGGAAAAATCTCGTTACCTACGGAGGAAAAGTGTTTTCAATCGTCTCTTAGATCGATTTAAGGGCTACTGACTGGCTGATAATTAATCGAAAGATAAACACATACATATACAAGGTGTTGAGACGGGCTTAATAATTTGTCCTAAAGCAGCTTCGCTCGAAGAATATAATTCGCATAAACTATTTTCCCTCTCACCTAAGCCGTTCTGAATGGGTCTGTTGCCCACAGTTCAACAAGCAATGCAGGCCCCAAATGGGTACATCAGTAGAGACCAACGATCCCCCCCCCCCACACACATAGCACAACAATCTCCTAGATCGCTGAATCAAGCACTATCCCTAGGTACTAACCGCCCTCAGCTCTACTGTAAGCCCTTTGCGTTCCACCTCTCGTATTGACTTCAATAGAACTAGTTGAGGAGTCGCACGCCGAGTTCAGAGGCACCGCCGAACATGACCACAGTTTTCCGCCCCAGTCCCTGCACGAGCGACATCTCCTGCACTAGCTACATCAACAGCCACATCAACAGCCACCATCCCAGTGTGACCTGCACGCATACCTCTTCTCGCGCCCAAGACTCGTTGAGGAAGCCAGCCACAATATTGCTAGGAGCTGCAGCTCTGCTTATTTCCTTGGTACCAGCCGGAACATTCAAGATGACTGAAGCCGTCCCACTCGCCGCGATCGCCACTGGCGGAGCCATTACCTGTCTAGCAGTGGATAAGCATAACAACAGCGAGCACTAGCTCTACATAGAGGCTCTGAGTCAGGTCTATTTCTCCGAGCGGCTGACCTGTTGCGGTTTCCCCAAATCGACAGCAACGCGATGTGCACAGGCAAAACCAGAGAATGCCACCGCATTCAACCCCTGGCCTGGGAAGGTGCTATCGCCAACACAATAGAGGTTAGGAACCGACGTGCGATTGAAGGGAACCCCCAGGAGCCCCCAGGGTGTTTTGCTGGGAATGGGGCCGTAGCTACCATTGATGCGCCCTAAAAACTTGCGGTGGGTGCGTGGAGTACCGACTTCCATTAACTCAATGCGATCGCTCAACCCCGGCCAAATGGCCTCTAACCGCTTTACCAGCGACATGGCATCTTGGTCTTTCTTCGCCTTGTACTCGCTGGGGGTTAGTCCTTCCCAACTGCACATGCTGCTGGGGGTGAAGGTGTGGATGATATGACGATTGGGGGGAGCCAGATTGGGGTCTAACAGTGTGGGAATTGACACAAATATGGTGCCCTGTTCTGCCTCCATCCGCTGCCAATCCTCCAACAGGATGTGGTGACAGTCGGGCTCGTCTCCAATGGCTCCTGCCTCTACCCCCAAATGCAAACTTAAAAAACTGGGAGACTGTTCGTAGCGCTGCTGCCAACTGCGCTCTTTTCCGGGCAATTCTTCTGCAGGGAGTAATTTCTCGAACGTATCCCAGTGGGTGGCATTTGAAATAACTCGGCGCGCTCGAACCTCATCGCCATTCGCTAGCTTTACCCCAACGGCCTTGCGCCCCTCTCGTAAAATTTTTGTAACACGGGCTCCATACCGAATTTCTCCCCCCTTCTCCTCGAATCCTTCCACCATGACCTCGGCGATTTTACCGACCCCTCCTTTGGGATAGTTGATGCCGCCATAGTGGCGATCGCTAAACACCATCCCTGCATTAATCATGGGAGTCCGTTCTGCCGGCACCACTGACCAGCAGTAGCATTCCATATCGATGAACTTCAGTAATTGCTCGTTTGTAATGTATTTACGGGCCACCTGCCCCACATTCACCGGCAAATACCGCGCTAATCCCAAACAACTCAGGGGGGCTTGGCCAAACACCCGCAGCAAATACCCCAATTCCTCTAAGGAGAGTAGCTCCATCGAGTTGAGATAGTTGAACACTCGCCAGGCTTCGTCGTAAAACTTGCGAATGCCATCCCGTTCCTCAGGGAAATACTCAGACAGCTCTTGAATAAACGCGTCGTAATCGCGGTGAACTTTGGGCTCCAAACCATTGGGGAGATGATAGGCAATTTGAACCGGATCTGGAATCGTGTCGATCTGGCGATCGACTGCTGCCAGTGCTCGGGTGAGTAAATTCGTTGTGCCCTTCTCTCCGAAGCCAAATATCATTGAGGCTCCTACATCAAACCGGTAAGTACCGCCCTCCACCGATCGCTCGAAATACCCAGCACTTCCCCCCGGAATCAAATATTTTTCCAACACCAACACCGAAAACCCTTTGGCTGCAAGCTGGGTTGCTGTTGTTAGGCCGCCAATTCCAGAACCGATCACGATCGCATCGTAAATCGAAGAGGAGATAGGTGTTGTTGTGAACGGTTGCGAAGAAACAGCTGTCATGGAGGCTACGGCAATAAAGTCGGTATCCTCACTCTATTACGTTGACCACGGCCTCTCGCATCTTTTGTCTCTCAGCATCAGATGAGTGCCGGTACTCTGTGTCAAGATCGAGATGTTCGCAATGGGACTGCTTAAGACAAGAAAATTGACAATAGCAACCGGTCAGTTTAACCCTTACTTTTCGCAAACCATCTCCACAAGAACTGTCAGATGTCCGTATTTTCATCCTCGTGAAAATAGCTACGCGGGTGGATGTCATCGCGAACCGTCCAATGGGGAAGGGTAAAGCACGACGCTCTACAGGTTCCAGAGGCTACGGACGGACTCGAACACATCATTTGCAAGAGCGATAATTGGTGCTTATACGGGGTTTTTCGGTAGCCAAAAGACACATGTTCTGCGGGCATATTCTAAATGAACGTGTCACACTGAATTTCTGTAATGTTCCTATCCAATAACTGCTCGCTCAAACGTAAACAAAATCATACGTAAGAGTAGCGTTATGAGTCTTGTATGTATCGCGGCATGGTTATTATGATCGATAAAGTTCAGTCTCCTCTTATGTTGCTTAGGAAACGGGCCGGATTGAACCAGCAAGATTTGGCCCGACTATTGGGAGTATCTAGAACGACAATTATGCGCTGGGAGACAGGTCGAGCAACTCCAAAGCTGTCTCTCATTCAAGTGAAAGCTCTTTGCCGGAGTTTAGGGGTAACAGTTGAGGATTTACCTGATAATTTCGCTCCTCAGCCCATTCCCAATAATTTAGACACATTGGGGACCTCGAGCACTCCCCTCTAGCAAGTGGTGGTTCGCTATTTCGGCACTATTGAACCTCGCACGTTCGGTGTGTCTGGTAACAGGCGATACGCCGAAATTGACATACGTTTAAAGTTCTACTCAAGCCTCACCCAATCACTTCCTCGAGTGAGGCTTGAGTAGTTGAAAACTTAATTTAGAAATATGTACTGGCTGGAACTCCATGCAATAGATAGAGTGAGGCATGGGAAAGTAGTGGAATCGCTCTATGTTGATAGATGTTTCTTATCTATAGTCAAGCCTTTTTGAGGAGCCGAGCCTTTTTGAGGTTTGCCTTTGCACTCGTCGCTTATGTTTTTAGGGGCTACGGTTTTACGAGAGTATGACGTTTCTTTCATCTCGACCGTCAGGCAGGTTTATTAGTTTGCGTACAAAGCTGTTGCTGACGTTCAGCATCGTTTTTACGCTGCTGTTTGTGGGTGCTTGCTATCGCTCCTATCATTTTTCGACCGAGCGGGCGATTGGGCGATTGCGAAAGGACATGGAAGATACGTTGACGGGGGCCTCGGCAGGAGTCAACGTCCAGGAGCTGTTGGCGTTGTACCGTGACGGAGAGCCGAATGGCCAACAGTTTTCCGATGACGAACGGTATACGTCCCAACTGGCTTGGTTGAAGTTGGTCAACAGCATCGAGCCGCGAGCTTGGCTATATACGTACGTTCCGACCTCTGGAGTTACCAACCCTCGCCGGATCGGATCGCCTGCAACTGGATACGAAGTGATCTTCCTGGTTGATTCCTGGGCTGATGTTGATGCGGATAAAGCCGCTAAGTTCCTCGAACCGTACAGTGCCAGTGAGTGGATGCAGTTGAGCTTGCAGGACGGAATATTAGTTCAGCGCCCACAGCCTTATACCGATTTTTGGGGGAGTTGGATTAGCGCCTATGCTCCTCTACTTGACGACTCGGGACAAGTGGTAGCCGGTATCGGGATCGATATTGAGCTGGATTACGTCCAATTTATGCGTCGAGGGATCTTAATCGAGACTCTGCAATGGTATGCAATTGCCTACGTGATTTTATTTGGGATCGTGTACTGGATTTCAGGGGTATTGACTAAGAACTTAACGTCTCTAACCCACTCAGCCCGGTTAATTGGTTCCGGAGATTACGATAGCGGAGTTCAATTTGATGCTCCCAGCCGTTTCCCTGATGAAATGAATACGCTTGCGGAGGTAATGGAGGCGACCCTAGACCAAATCCGCACTCGGGAGCAACTGATTATCGAAGTTCAGCAAACTGAAGATGAAATGCGCCATGCATTAGAGGAAGAGCGTGAGTTAAATGAACTGACGTCTCGGTTTATTTCCATGGTGTCTCATGAATTGAGAACCCCTCTCACGGTTATTCGAACATCCTCTGAATTGCTCGAACACTACGGTAATCAAATTGCGTCTGCCAAGCGCAAAGAATACTACCAGCGCATTCAGGGCGCTATTAAAACAATGGCTCAGTTGATTGAGGATGTGTTGGTTGCCGGTAAAGCAGAGGCCGGCAAACTGAAGTTTCACCCGGTTAAGATTGACGTCTCTAAGTTCTGCAAAGACACCCTTGAAGAGATTCGGCTGGGGCTGCAAAAAGCCTGCACCATCACATTCGAGTACCACGGAACCGAGACAAGCGCCTGCGTCGATCCCAAACTGCTGCACATTATTCTGACCAATCTCATCTTCAATGCTGTTAAGTATTCCGACCGAGACACTCCAGTTAGCTTGGAGGTCTTCTGGCTAAACGAGCAGATTATTTTTGAAATTCGAGATTGCGGCATTGGTATCCCAAGCGCCGATCAGCCCCACCTATTCCAGCCATTTCACCGGGCAAGAAATGTCGGTACCATTCGCGGCACGGGATTAGGACTCGCGATTGTTAAACACTGTGTTGACTATCATAAGGGGCAAATTACGGTTGTGAGTACTGAGGGGGTTGGGACATCCTTCGTGGTCAAACTGCCTGCGCAACCAGCGGTTGAGGTTCGTTCTGAAGCTGGGCGAGATGGGGCGACGGGCGAGAATCTCAATCCTGCTGATGTCGAAGCTACCCCCCATCATCGATCGACCCGTTATTGATACAGGCTGGCCCTATCTCTATTGCTGTCGCCAGTTTTCGACCGTGCATTCCTCTTGTCGAATCCTCTGTCCTGGCGAGCAGTTCGGGGTAAAGTCGAAATACTGAAAATACAGAATCGATACGCAACCGTGGTGTTCCCCGACTTAACTCGCTTCAAACATCTGGCAGATGAAGGTAACTTCATTCCTGTCTATCGAGAATTTGTGGCCGATCTGGAAACGCCGGTTTCTGCATGGTATCGAGTCTGTGCCGATCGCCCCTATAGCTTTTTACTGGAATCGGTTGAGGGGGGAGAGCAAGTGGGTCGCTACAGCTTTCTGGGCTGCGATCCTCTGTGGGTTTTGGAGACTCGTGGAGAACTCACTACTCAAATCTTTCGTGATGGGACGTATCGTACTTTTGAGGGCGATCCATTTAACGCCTTGGCCACCTGTCTCGAACCGCTTAACCCCGTTCATCTACCCGAACTTCCCACCAGCATTGCAGGATTAGTGGGGTACTGGGGATACGATCTAATGCGCTGGATTGAACCCAAGGTGCCGGTGTTCCAACCGGAGGATGACGATGCTCCAGACAGCCTGCTGATGCAGGTGGATAGTATTCTGATCTTTGACCAGGTCAAACGGAAGATTTTGGTGATTACTTATGCCGATCTGCAGAATGACTCGGTAGAAGACGCCTACCGCTCCGCCTGCGAGCGTTTGGAAGCAATTGCTAGCAAGCTTACTGCCCCGCTAGCCACCGATCGCTTATCCCTTAACTGGCAATTGCCCCGTACGACCGATATTCCGTATCAAGCTAGCATCAGCCGCGATCGCTTCTGCGAAATGGTGACGAAGGGTAAGGAATACATTAATGCGGGGGATATCTTTCAGGTGGTGCTGTCTCAACGGCTGACTACCCCCTATTCTGGCGATCCGTTTACGCTGTTTCGGGCTTTACGTCTGATCAACCCCTCTCCCTATATGGCGTATTTGCAATTGGGGGATATGCAATTGATTGGCTCCAGCCCTGAAGTGATGGTGAAACTGGATCGGTTGGGCGATCGTTCTATCGCGGCTGTGCGTCCTATTGCCGGTACCCGTCCACGTGGCAAAACGAAGGCGGACGATGTAGTGCTGGCCAACGAATTGCTGGCCGATCCAAAAGAGCGGGCGGAGCACGTCATGCTGGTGGACCTGGGGCGGAACGATTTGGGACGGGTGTGCGAGCGCGGCACAGTATCTGTAGACGAGCTCATGATTATCGAGCGCTACAGCCATGTCATGCACATTGTTAGCAATGTGGTGGGTGACTTGTTGGCCGGTCAAAGCGCTTGGGATTTGCTCAAGGCAACATTCCCGGCTGGAACCGTCAGCGGTGCCCCCAAAATTCGCGCCATGCAGATTATTAACGAATTGGAAGGACTACGTCGCGGTCCTTACTCGGGTGCTTACGGGTTCTACGATTTCACCGGACAACTGAATACAGCTATCACCATTCGGACGCTTGTACTGAAAAATGGCCAGGTTTCCGTGCAGGCAGGGGCAGGGGTGGTAGCGGATTCCGATCCCGAGAAGGAATATCAGGAGACGTTGAATAAGGCGCGGGGAATGCTAGAGGCGATCGGTTTGGCATTACAAAGCCAGACGGAGGCACCAGTGGCCTGACCATTGCCCGCATACACCTGTAGTTCTTAGAATGGGCAAGGCTAGCATCCTGGACGTCCTGTCCTGCAAGAGCTTTTCAGGCATCTGCCTGATATCCGGGGGATTGCCATCTAGCGGAACCGTTCTACCCCTTGGCGGAAGCGCTCGATCGAAGTTTGGGGAGTCGTAGGAACCTCCCCAACTGGCTCGAATCGATCGCGATAGGGATTTCGATGGATGTCGCGTCGGTAGGGATCTCTATAGGGACTGGCCCCCAGCGATCTGACCTGCCGTTGTTGCAGCTGTTGCCGAAGCTGTTGTTGTTGTGCTCTTCGAAATTCTTCCTGAGACTGTGCTTCAGGCACAAGTAGTAGTAGAGAGAGAGCAAATGAGCCGATGGCAAAAAGAGCCAATTTCGAACTAGTACGAGATGGGGTGGCAGCCATAAGTTGAGTCAACGTGGTTGGATCGGCGATGCAGGCCTAGACTCATCACATCATGATTTTAGGTAACCTTCAACAGACGTTAAGACGCAACTGCATCTGGTGGCTAATAGTGACAATTACTACCTTTTCTTAACGTTTGTGGTATTCCTGAATGGACTTCACCCCAAGTTCGCCAGTTTGCAAGGAGCGAATTGCTGCAACCGTGGCCCGCGCTCCAGCTAGCGTTGTAATCAGCGGCACTTTATACAGCAGTGCACTGCGGCGAATCTTGCGACCATCGATCTGCGCTTCACCTCCTGAGGGGGTATTGATAATCAGCGATACATCGTGATTTTTGATTGCATCTACTACGTGCGGACGCCCTTCGTGCAGTTTGAGAATGCGCTCTACTTTTAGGCCGCGAGCGCTTAAAAACTTTTGGGTGCCCTCGGTCGAAATCAGCGAGAACCCTAATTCCAGAAGCTCTTTGGCCAGATCTACAACAGCGGATTTGTCGCGATCGCTCACCGTAATAAACACTTTCCCCGACAGCGGCAATGTTTGCCCTGCCCCAAGCTGTGCTTTAGCAAACGCTCGCCCGAAGTCGGTATCAATGCCCATCACCTCGCCCGTCGAACGCATCTCCGGCCCCAAAATTGTGTCGGTGCCTGGGAATTTGTTGAACGGCAATACAGCCTCTTTTACGGAGATGTGGGGGGGGATGACTTCTTCGGTGTAGCCAATATCCTTAAGTGTCTTGCCGCTCATAATCAATGCAGCATAGCGAGCTAACGGAACTCCAATTGCTTTGCTGACAAATGGGACGGTACGGGATGCGCGTGGATTTGCTTCTAAGACATACACGCAGTCATCTTTAACGGCGTACTGTACGTTCATCAAGCCGATTACGCCGAGTTTCTGGGCTAATTTGTGGGTCCAGTTGCGAATGGTCTGCAAGACTTCGGCTGACAAGGTGCGCGTGGGCAAAATGCAAGCGGAGTCACCCGAATGAATACCTGCTTGTTCGATGTGCTCCATAATGCCGCCGATGGTGACAGCTCCGGTTTTATCAGCGATCGCGTCAACATCGACCTCGACAGCATTTTCCAAGAACTTATCTACCAAAATGGGACGCTCCGGATCGACCTCGACCGCCGCTTCGATATATCGCTTCAAATCTGCATCGGAATAGACAATCTCCATCGCCCGTCCCCCCAGCACGTAGCTGGGCCGAACGACAACGGGATATTCTACTCGTTGAGCGATCGCTAGTGCTTCGGCATACGACCGTGCAATTCCATTGGCTGGCTGCACGATGTCCAGCTCTCGCAAAATTGCCTCAAACCGCTCCCGATCTTCCGCCACATCAATGGCATCGGGTGACGTGCCCCAAATGGGGGCTCCAGCCGCGGCCAAGCCTTGGGCCAGATTGAGCGGGGTCTGACCGCCGAACTGGACAATAATGCCAACGGGCTGTTCCACTTCAATCAGGTTGAGTACGTCCTCGTGGGTGAGGGGCTCGAAATAGAGGCGATCGCTGGTGTCGTAGTCGGTGGATACCGTCTCGGGGTTGGAATTGACCATGACGGCTTCGTAGCCGGAATCCTGCATGGCGTAGGAGGCATGACAGCAGCAGTAGTCAAACTCGATGCCCTGTCCGATGCGGTTGGGGCCACCCCCCAGAATCATCACCTTGGGGGTGTCGGAGGAAAAGATTTCGCTGGCAGATTCGTAGGTGGAGTATTGGTAGGGGGTGAAGGCTTCGAATTCGGCGGCGCAGGTGTCTACGGTCTTGTAGACGGGGATGATGCCTTGTGCTTTTCTGGTGGCTCTTGTGTCTTGCTCATTCGAGTTCAGTAGGTGAGCTAGCTGGCGATCGCTAAAGCCCAATCGCTTCGCCTCCCGCCAATCATCGGCTTCCAGATCGGCAACTGACTGCCTGGATAGCCACAACTCCATCTCCACCAGCTCCTGCATCTTGTCCAGAAACCAGGGGTCGATCTGGGTGAGTTTGAATATCTCGGCAGCGCTCATACCGGCCAGGAAAGCGGTTCGCACCATCAATAACCGTTTCGGGTTGGGGACTCGCAACGACGCACGAATTTCATCCAGTGGAGGTAATTCTTCGACCTTGTCTGCTCCGAATCCAAATCGGCCAATTTCTAGGGAACGCAATGCCTTTTGCAGCGACTCTTGGAAGGTCCGTCCGATGGACATTGCTTCACCAACCGACTTCATTTGAGTGGTCAGAATGGGTTTTGAACCGGGAAATTTCTCAAATGCAAATCGAGGAGCTTTGACGACGACGTAGTCAATGGTGGGCTCGAAGCTGGCAGGAGTTTTTTGCGTGATGTCGTTGTCGATCTCTGGCAGGGTGTAGCCGACTGCAAGCTTGGCGGCGAATTTGGCGATCGGAAATCCTGTGGCTTTGGACGCTAGCGCCGAAGAACGCGACACCCGTGGGTTCATCTCGATGATGCGCACTTCACCATTGACCGGATTGACGGCAAATTGCACGTTCGAGCCACCGGTTTCCACGCCAATTTCGCGCATGATGGCGATGGAGTAGTCCCGCAACCGTTGGTATTCCTTGTCCGTCAGAGTCTGAGCAGGGGCAACGGTGACGGAGTCGCCAGTATGGACACCCATCGGGTCGATATTTTCGATGGAGCAAATAATCACAACGTTATCTGCCAGATCGCGCATCACCTCTAGCTCGAATTCCTTCCAGCCGATGATGGACTCTTCCACCAAGATTTGGGATACGGGGCTGGCATCGAGACCGGAGGAGCAAATTGCTTCGAATTCTTCTTGGTTGTAGGCCACGCCTCCGCCGGTACCTCCTAAGGTGAAGGCGGGTCGGATAATGAGGGGATAGCCGATGTCTGTGGCGATCGCCCGAGCCTCATCCATCGTGGTCGCCAGTCCCGACCGAGGCACCGACAAACCGATCTTTTGCATGGCTTGCTTAAACAGATCGCGATCTTCTGCTTTCTTAATCGCCTCGAAATTCGCCCCAATCAGCTCGACGTTGTACTTGTCCAACACGCCGCTTTCCGCCAGGGATACCGCCACGTTTAACGCCGTCTGTCCCCCCATGGTGGGCAAAATCGCATCCGGCTGTTCGCGGGCAATAATTCGTTCTACAAATTCGGGCGTCACCGGTTCGATATAGGTACGCTCTGCTGTAGCCGGATCGGTCATGATGGTGGCCGGATTGGAATTAACCAACACCACGTCGTAGCCTTCTTCTCGCAATGCCTTGCAGGCTTGAGTTCCCGAATAATCGAATTCACATGCCTGACCAATTACAATCGGGCCAGCCCCAATCAACAGAATCTTCTGCAGGTCATTGCGGCGCGGCATGGACGTCTCCTAATTGTTGTGAGGGCCGAGTTGTGGGTACCGGCTAACATCGGCGGAAACCCCGATGTAACACTCGCTACGTTTCTACGGCAAGGCAAAACTATCCCATTGTATGGGCCTTTGGCACATCTTTCTTCCCAAAAGTCACGATTGTCAGACCCTTCAGCTAAGTGATTGCGATCGCCTGACTATTCCCAATAGATCGACAAGTGGGCAGACCGTTTCGATTGCGCCC
Source organism: Synechococcus sp. (assembly GCA_051439425.1). Taxonomy (GTDB): domain Bacteria; phylum Cyanobacteriota; class Cyanobacteriia; order Thermostichales; family PCC-7336; genus PCC-7336. Next base: position 62,290 of record JBFRWD010000110.1, on the reverse strand, counting down.
TTCCCTCGATTCCCATCAATCCCAATCAACCCTTCACACCGATTGTCCAAACTGACTGGATAGGGCCGCAGGGATAGCAATCTGCTCTACGGTTTGGAGTGTTGAGACCGCTAGAATCCTTCATTGGCAAGGAAAAGCACTTAGGAAACTCTCCATTGCGGATTGGCGATCGCCATATTCCCAACTACTGAGTCGACTCGTTGATGTTTGAGGCCTAAAGAGGTCGCTCGAACAGAGGCTATGTTTTCCAATGCCCGCCTGTCCTTTCACTCCTGCACCCGTCATGACAATGACTTATAGTTATTTATCAAATGGTTAAGTTCGGAGTCCCCAATGCCCTATACCCAAGATGAACGCGGAGTGATGAATAATTTCCCGGTCGAAACCAAAGATCGGATTGCTGAGCCTCCCACTAAGCAGCAAAAGATCCAGTACGCCGTTTTTGGTGCGATTGCCGTTGCTCTGCTCGGCGGCCTCATGTGGGTTGCCGTCTCGGTATCCTAATTATTGCCAAATTGCTGCCAGTTTTCTGGGAGCAGATCTCGGTAATGACTGCTGCGCAAATTGACTTTTGCATTGAATGAATCTTGAAGGCTTTTCTCTACTATCTCGGAGATATTGAGGTATCCGTCGATAGGCATTGCAGAACTTGCAACCAGACTCCCTCCAGATTCAATTTTGGAGGGAGTTCCTTTTTGCCATTTTTATGACGTGCGCTCAGGCCATTCCGCTTCTTGGTTGGGACATTAGCCACCAATTTGAGACATCGTGCGTGTGTAGCGCTGTCCGGTGGTGCCGCGATTGCGATCGATGAAATTAATATCCTCTTTCTCTTGCAGCAAGGTCTTCACCCGGGTTTGCAGGCTGTCAGCTGACTCTCCGCTTCTCAGTGCCGATTTGAGGTCAATTTGTCCGGACTCGTTCAATAAACAGGGGCGCAACCAACCATCTGCCGATAGGCGAATCCGATTGCAGTTCTCGCAAAAACACTCCGACATCTGACTAATGAACCCCAGCGTCCCTTTGGCTCCTGGGATACGGAAAATATCGGCGGGGCCATTCCCAGTCACCGTTCCCGCTTCCAATCCAAACCGATCGCGGATCCGCTGCCGTAGCCGTTCCGAATCCACCCAGCCGCGATCGCCAAACAACAGGTCATTCCCAATTGGCATAAATTCGATGAAGCGTACGTGCCAAGCCCGGTCGATTGACAAAGCTGCTAGGTCTTCTACTTCGCGATCGTTTACTCCCGGGATAACTACCACATTCAACTTCAGAGGATCGAAGCCAACGTCATAAGCCGTTTTAATCCCTCCCCACACCTTGCTCCACAAATCCCGTCCAGTAATGTGCCGGAACGTATCTGCATCGAGTGAATCCAAGCTGATGTTGATGCGTCTCAGGCCTGCCTCGTACAACTGCTCGGCTTTCTCCTCCAATACATAGCCATTGGTGGTCATGGCCAAATCTGCCACTCCGCCCAACTGCTGAATTTCTCGTACTAGCTCCACTACATCTCGACGTAGCAGCGGCTCTCCTCCCGTCAAGCGAAACTTGTCAAATCCCAGTGGAATAAACACCGATTGCAACAGAAACAGCAGCTCGTCTTTGGTCAGAAGCTCCTGTCGCTCCAGCCAGGCCATCTCCTCGTCACCAGGCATGCAGTACTGACAGCGAAAATTGCAGCGATCGATCAGGCTAATGCGCAGGTAATTGATGTCTTTCATTCCGCAAGAGGCACTAGCAAGGGTGAATAGGTTGGGATGTGTCTACAAGGTAGCCCTCATTGTGGCGTTCTGTCGGATTGTAGGCAAATGGGTTATGGCGCTTGCTATCTCATTCAAATAAAGAGGACTCTCGGCATAATTCAAGACAACATACCTGAAATATCTGCCATGGGGTGTTTACGGCCATTCAATCAGAGCTTGAGAAAAACTAAGAGCGGAGCGGGAGAGGCGAGCGCTCCCCACCATAATGAAGGGCAATAACCGTCTACCGTTGGCCCCTGCATGACAGACGACCTGCAACCTTCTCTTTTTGGTACCGCTCAAGCTGAAAGTCCCACACCTCTTGTGGGCGACCTGCAAGAACGCATACCACTCGATAATTCAATCCCCATTCCGCCGGGCACTTACGATACTCTTGAGGCCCTGAAAGACCATTGCGGACGTTGTCAGCGCTGTGAACTCCATACCGGACGCACCAATATTGTGGTTCAGCGAGGGAACCCACAGGCCAAGTTGATGGTGATTGGGGAAGGGCCGGGACAGAACGAAGACGAACAGGGATTACCGTTTGTAGGCAAGTCCGGCCAGCTCTTGGACAAAATCCTCCAATCCGTCGAACTCGACCCCCAAGCGGATGTCTATATCTGTAACGTGGTCAAATGTCGTCCCCCTGGCAACCGCACTCCCAGCCCTGCCGAGATGGATGCCTGTAAGCCATACCTGATGGAACAGATTCGCATTATCGATCCGCAAATTATTCTGCTGACCGGGGCAACCGCCGTGCGGGCCATCTTGAAGGAGAAGCGGGGCATCACTAAGATCCGTGGGGAATGGTTTGAGTGGGAAGGCCGCTTGACGATGCCGATTTTTCACCCTGCGTACCTATTGAGGAACCAGTCTCGCAAGCAAGGCAGCCCGAAATGGCTAATGTGGCAAGACATTCAAAAAGTCAAAGCCAAATACGAGGAACTGGGACTGGATGGCGATTTCTAAATATGACGGGACTCTAACTGAAAAACAGTAGACCTGAGTCCGCATTAACTGCATCGATACTATTAAATTCGAAAGGTACTTTGATGCAACGGTAGATGATTTTCGCTATCAAAAATGTCCAACGCTAGGACAAATTAACCGTCAAAAAATCATGATTTACTAAGGATGTCTGTTGAGATTGCCTGAAGTACACTGGCCCTGTGTTGAATAATTTGTGTCTAGCAAGCGAGCCTACGTTGTTTTTGCTATACAGGTAACGTTGGCTGCCTTCCTTGCTTTGGATATCCCTCTCGATAGCGTTGACACGATCTCCAAGTTATTTGGGTGAGTCGATTTAGGCGCTGGTCGGTTGTTGGTATCTACATAAAATTGGGCGCAAGAGCGTTAAGCAAGGGAGGGCTTTGCCTCGCAAGGAGCAGAAAATCCCATTGCTAAAGAGGATAAGCACGATTAAATCATTTACATCGTTAAAGCATTTGCATTGTTAGCGAGACGTCAGTGGTTGGGCAGGTAACAATTGGGTTGGGACTGTAATTAGCGTGTTAACTACGGGGTGAACGACGGTGGGAATTTTTGACCGGTTTTCCCGCGATATGGGAATTGACTTGGGCACAGCAAATACGCTGGTATTTCTTGCCGGTAGGGGGGTTGTTCTTGCGGAACCGTCTGTGGTGGCGATCGACCAACAAACGCGAGTCCCACTCCATATTGGTGCTGAAGCTAAACAAATTTTGGGGCGTACCCCCCGCAATATCGATGCTGTTCGTCCCCTGCGGGATGGAGTGATTGTCGATATCGACATTGCCGAGATGATGCTGAAGCATTTCATTCACCGAGTCCACGAGGGACGATCGCTGGTGGCTCCGCGTGTCGTCATTGGTGTCCCCAGCGGGATTACTGGTGTGGAGCGGCGGGCCGTGATGGATGCCGCCGGTCAAGCCGGGGCTCGCGAAGTGCATTTAGTAGACGAGCCTATGGCGGCGGCGATCGGGGCCGGACTCCCGGTAACCGAACCCACGGGCAACATGATTATAGACATCGGTGGCGGTACGACCGAAGTGGCTGTACTCAGTATGCAGGGCACCGTACTCAGCGAATCTGTTCGGATTGCTGGGGACGAGCTGACGGACTCGATTTCGCTCTATCTCAAGAAAGTTCATAACTTAGTGGTGGGGGAGCGAACCGCAGAAGAAATCAAGATGCGCATCGGCTCTGCCTATCCCACCCGAGAGGAGTTATCTCTGGAGGTGAGAGGTTTGCACATGCTGTCGGGGCTGCCCCGCACGGTCACCGTCAAGAGTCCGGAAGTGCGCGAATGCATGTCCGAATCTCTATCAACAATTGTGGAAGCGATCAAAAGTACATTGGAGCGCACCCCACCTGAATTAGCTGCAGACATTATCGATCGCGGCATTGTGCTGGCGGGTGGTGGGGCATTACTACGCGGGCTCGACACCTTGATTTCCCACGAAACTGGTATTTTGGTTCACATCGCTGCCGATCCGCTCCGATGCGTAGTCGAAGGCACCGGTCAAGTACTCGAACGCTTTGACGAGCTTCAACGTGTGGTCAGCAGTAGCTATAGAAGTTAGTGAGGTTCGGTATTTTCAGCCTTTTTTGTTCTCTGTTCTGTCTTCTCAGCCCTCCAACATCTCATTTATCTATTCGCCGTTTAACCCATATCTATCTGTTTCTTCCCTTTCCAGCGTTGTCCCCGCCACCCAAGGTCTTCCCAGAGTAATGGCATTAGATTCAACTCGCAGATTTTGGGGTCGGGTTGGTGTCCCGGCCTTGTTAGCGGTTCTAGCACTCAGTGCAGCTCTTGTTGTACGCCAGACTCACGGCAGCCTGTTGGTTGAAGTGTATGCGCTCTTGTCGGCCCCATTTCGCCCCAAAGTCGATCTAGATAGTGCACTGTCCTCCTCCGCCAATCGAGAGCTACGAGCTCAAGTCGGTGAGTTGGAGTTTCAAAATCGTTTACTACGAGAGCTGCTCGATATTCAACGGCGAGTAGGTGATGACGGCATGGCTGCTGAGGTTATTGGCCGCTCTGTCGATCGCTGGTGGCATCAATTCACCCTCAGCAAGGGCACCAATCAAGGGGTAGTGGTGGGGGATGTAGTAATGGCTCCTGGTGGGTTGGTGGGGCGGGTGGATGCTGTGTCTCCTAACACTAGTCGAGTGCTATTGATTAGCGACCCCAGCAGTCAGTTAGGCGTTACGTTTGGTGACTCGCGAGCCAGAGGGATTATGCGCGGACTGGGTTCTCAGCGAGCTGTTATTGAGCTGTTGGAGCGCTCTCCCAATATTCATGTGGGAGAAACTGTTTTATCTTCCAGTCTCAGCAGTTTGTACCCAGGAGGAATTCCCATTGGTCGAGTAGAATCGTTCGACTTAAGGGCCAGCCCAGCGCCTGAAGTCATTGTCGAGTTGTTCGCTCCCCTCGATCGGTTGGAATGGGCATTGATCTACAGCTTTCAGACAGCTAACGAAGTTCCTATTGCCCCTGTCCTCGAAACCACCGATCGGGACCCCACTATAAATCAACCTCCTGATGAGTAAATCGCTTGAAGCCTAGTCTTTCTGAAGAACGATCGCCCTTGGACATGAACCCCCTAACCCACCCATCGAAGGGAATCTCAAATCGCCTAGTTCCGAATAGCTGGCTTTTGATGGCGTCGGTCAGTAACTGGCTGGTGACTGCGGGCTCTGCTGTTGTCTGTATTCTTGCGAGCTGGATACGCCTGCCCGGTATGGTGCTAGCGGGGGTCACACCTAATTGGCCTCTAATTTGGGTGGTCTGCTGGAGCGTCAGTCGGCCCTTGTGGCAGGGAGTGCTGGCAGGAGCCGTGATGGGTTTTTTGTACGATTCCATCACCTATCACCAACCGACACATGCGGTAGGATTTGCGATTGTGGGAGGGATGACATCCCTATTGAACAAGCAGCGGTCGGTGAAAGAGGAGTTTATTACTGTTGCACTGCTCGTCTTTGGCATGGTCATCATTGCCGAGACCGTACTGGCTAGTCAGCACTCGCTTGTTTTGGGGTGGGATGAAGCCCTTGGACATTGGGTGCGCCAATCTTTGGAGACAATCTGGACAAACTATCGCAATTCAGTCTTCATTTCAGCAATCCTTACCAGTCTATGGGCCCCGGCTGTGTATCTCCCCATGAATCTGTGGTGGCGATATGCCGAGCGTTGCCGAGTCCAATAAGTTTAATCAGTTGCCACCTTAGGATGCCACCTTGAATCGTGTCGCTTGTCGGTTTGCGGAGAAGTACGGCAAGTAGAGTTTGCCTTGCGGTTGGCCCATCATCACGTCGCCAGTCGTCTATTAGAGACCCCTGAGTGAAGCATGATTTCAAATTCATTTAATTCATAGGGGATTGCCGGTCGGTATCCATTCCAATCTCAGGCTGGGGTCATTCAATAGGAACCGTACTCGAAGCGCCTGTTACAGCAGCTCAACATTTGGAGTCTCTGCTACCGCATTAAGGCATTGAGTATCGACAACATTTCTAGGTGGTCACAATGCGAATTTCCAAAACACTATTGCTAGTAGCCGTTGCGATGACTGGTGCAACTGTACTGTCTGTAGCTCCAGCTTCTGCCGGGATTGTAGGACGATTGGCCGAACTTCGTTCCACCAGTCCTGAAAACGGAATTAGCCGCAGCTTTGTTGCCGATCGCGAGCGTCAGATTTCTGCTGTTGAAATCGCGTCTGACTCCCCTGTCACGTCTACTCGATCGTCCTCAAGACGTGACTTTATTCAGCGGATTCAGGATCTGTCCTCCACCAGCCCCGAATAATGGTTTCGCAAGTCGATAGACGTTATTGAAATTGAAAATGCCGCTCTAACGGGGAGCGGCATTTTTTGTTTATGCTTAGACAATATAGTTTTTGCCATTTCAGTTAGGACGAAAGTTTACAATTGCAGTTAGGTCTGGACATCGCTGAAATGTCCGCAGTGTTATGGCCACTGCTAGAAGTCATGTCAATTTCGTCAATCTACGAAAAGAGCGTTTCTAAATCTACTACCTACCGTTGATTAGACGAAGTATCACCTCATAAGGACATAGTTCCAATAAGTAGTTTATCGATTTGCTTGGCAGGTCGAGGCGGGGAATAGAGATATCCTTGCACTGTATTACACCCTTTCTTCTTTAACCACTCGGCCTGTTCGCGCGTTTCGACACCTTCTGCAACCAAGTCTAATCCTAACCTTTCGCCTAAAAGAAGTATTGATTCAACAATTGCCGAACTGTCATCGACCCGCTCTAAACCATGGATAAACGACCGATCTATCTTCAATGTATCGATCGGAAAACGATATAGGTAGCTAAGTGCTGAATATCCCGTCCCAAAGTCATCAATACTGAGCTGAACACCAAAGTCCTTCAGCTGTTTTAGCTTTCTTTCTGTCGCGATCGCCGATTTCATATAAATACTTTCAGTGATTTCAAGTTTTAGATAATGTGGGTTTAGTTGCGTTTCATCCAAGGTTTTCTGGATTTGCTCTAAGAAGTCTCTTTGGGAAAACTGCTTGCTCGATAAATTGACGCATATTTCAATGTGGCTATACCCTTCATATTGCTGCCATTGCTTGAGTTGATTGCATGCCTGTTGTAAAGCCCACCAATCTAGCTCCACAATCAATCCGGTATCTTCTGCAATTGGGATAAATTCTGCAGGTGATATTTGGCCTCGTTTGGGATGATTCCAGCGCATTAAAGCTTCGAACGAGGTGATTTGACTGGTATTCAGGTCAATGATGGGTTGATAGTAAAGCTCTAGCTCGCTTTGCTGCAGGGCACGTCTTAAGTCATTGCCCAGTTGTAATCGATCTAAGGCGGCAGGGTACATGTCTGGAGAAAAAACTTGGAACGTAGCCTTGCCACTATTCTTGGCGCGATATAAGGCAATATCCGCATTACGCAGATAGCGTTCTGGGCTATCTCCGCCGATCGTACTAATCGCAACTCCAATACTAGTGCCCATAAATATCTCAATGCCATCCAAATTGAATGGTGTTTCGAATGAAGACAATATTTGATTGGCAACTTGGTTAACACTGTCAAGATTGGAAACCTGACGAATCAGAATGACAAATTCATCTCCTCCAAACCTAGAAATAGTACACTGATTTTGAACCGATGGAGAGCTGTGGTCTGATAGACAGTCTTGTAATCTTCTCGCTGTCTCTAGCAGTAATCGATCTCCAAATAGATGGCCGAAGCTATCATTGACAAGCTTGAAATTGTCTAAATCTAGAATCAATACAGCAAACGTCGAGACGTCATTGTTGATAGTGTTAAACTGTTGAATGCTTTCAGGATTTAATTTGTCAATCAACTCTTCCGACTTTTGCACACCTACGTGACTTTTCTGTTGACTGTTCCTTTTTGGCTCGGGTGTTGTTAAGTTATTGCTCTTTAGAGTATTTAAGACTTGACAATCGATCTTACGAATTGCCGCTTCTTGCCGGGCCCGATTGCGGTCAATAGCTGCTTGTAAGTAGGACTGCAATGCAGTGCGATTAAAGAGTCCTGTCAGCGGATCGTGGAGGGAATTGTATTCTAGAGCCGCAAACGAATCCTGGATTTGCCTCGCCATTTGGTTGAACGTTTTAGCCAGAGATGCCAGTTCTTTTGTGCGTGGCTCCGGAACACTAGGATATTGACTTCCTTGAGACAGTATTTGTGCTGCGCGTGTAATTCGACTGATGGGTTTTACGAGTAGGCGAGACGTAAAAATTCCGGTGCTACTGGCGATTGCTAACGCAATCAGGCAGAGTAAAACAGTTGCTCTCGTATTGTCTTGGATCGTGCCTAGAAACTCTGATTGCGGGACTGAAATCACGATCGACCAGCTCAGTCCGGGTTCGAGCAGAAAGGGAGTGACCTGAACGTATTGTCGCTCGCCGTCCAGTTTGAAGTCTATCTGCTGTACTTCGTGAATATCCTCAAGACTGCCAAGTCGCTCGGTAATGCTGCGGACAGTTTCACGGATGGGATCGTCAGGACTTTCAATTGCTGGCAGACGTTCTGGACGATCGGTTTCAGGATCGATTTTGAAAGGACGTTGAGCAGTGGAGCTAGCAATGAGATTCCCGTTGTTTTCCACAACAAACACAGTCCCGGTTTGTCCGATATTCAAGCCACGTAAAAAATCGCTGATATCTGTCAGCGACAGCTCTGCATCGGTTACCCCTTGAATATTTCCAAACGAGTCATGCAATGGGCGTTCGAACGAGACCACTAACCGGGCGGGATTCACTGTTAAGTAAGGAGCTTGCCAAACAGGCTGGCCTTCAGCGAAGGCTGCTCGGTACCAAGGACGCTGCCGGTGATCGTAGTCTGTATCAACTTTCGAAATCGACTCGATTTCCCCACCAGAATTCAGGTTGTAGTCAATAACTCCTGCATCGTAATGATTCCATACTGTCAATATATTTGTGCCATCATCAGTCACCGCCAATCCCATGTAGTTGGGTTCCTCTGTGGCAATTGTGATGCCGCTCAGTCTGGAAAACAGCTGTTGTTGCGCGAGCAGATACTTGGTGGCCGCTGCGCGATCGTCCAGATTTAAATTACCGAGGCGAATACCGTCGGCATTGATTTGGGTCACGACCCGAGCCATATTGAGGCGATCGCCTAGAGTTTGCTCGACTCGTTTCCCTACCTCGTTCCGCAATTGACTAGCCAGTTCGTTAACGGCTCTCTGGCCGTTACGCACCGAAATCCATGCCGTCACTCCAACCACCAGTCCGATTTGTAGCAGGAAAGGGGCAACTAGAATCAGCTGCAACGGAATTTTTACTGCGTGGAAAGGGGATGTTATTTTTGACATCGACAAGATTTGATCTCGTACTGCCAATCGAAACTGTTCAGAGCTTGCACCGGTGTCATAGAGAAAATTCCTGAATTCTGGTGAAGCTATTAATACAGGGAATCAGTGGTGTTTGCGACGTCAACAACGTTGCAAGTTCCCAGAAAAGGTGGCGTCAATTAGCGCCAAGCATACTTGGCTTGGTTATAGAAATTGGCGATCTAGGACAAGTACAGAGAGAGGAGTGTAATTTCCCTACAACAAATAGTATGCTGTCAACTAATTAGAAGCCAGGGGCTATGTAGATTAGTTGTGCAGAACATTCATGATTGACTGAATGTCAAGATTTCTAAAGGTCTTTAGGTGTCTGTCTCGTTTTCTATCGCGTGAAGTTTCCTGCCTCAACTCATGTCGAGCATTCGCTGGATGGGAATTAATGCTTTCTGGCGGGTGGGCTCGGGCACGTCTACTTCGGGAGTACGGTTTTTCATGCATAAATAGAGCTTCTCAAGCGTATTCAGACGCATGAACGGACATTCATTACAGGCACAGGTTTCGTTTTGGGGAGGTGCTGGGATAAATCGTTTGTTGGGAACGGTTTTCTCCATTTGATGGATGATACCGGGCTCGGTTGCCACGATGAATTCTGGAGCATCGCTTGTCTGGCAATAATTGAGCAATGCGGTGGTGGAACCGATAAAGTTTGCTAGCTGTAGGACAGGTGTCTCGCATTCAGGATGGGCAAGAGTCTCCGCTTGCGGATGCTCCAGTTTGAGTTCAATGATTTTCTTTTCGGAGAACGTTTCGTGAACGATGCAACTGCCATCCCACAACACTAAATCTCGCCCTGTCTGCTCGGCCACATATCGACCTAAGTTGCGATCGGGGGCAAAAATAATGGGTTGCTCGGTAGGAATCTGTCGAACAATATTGACTGCATTCGAGCTGGTGCAAATGATGTCGCTGAGTGCTTTAATGTCCGCCGTGCAGTTGATGTAGGAAATAACAATATGATCGGGGTGGGCAGCTTTGAAGGCTGCGAATTCGTTTGGGGGACAACTATCGGCGAGGGAACAGCCAGCCTCTAAATCGGGTAAGAGGACTTGCTTATCGGGATTGAGGATTTTTGCCGTCTCTGCCATGAAATGAACCCCAGCGAATACAATCACCTCGGCATCCGTATTGGCTGCTTGGCGAGATAACCCTAGCGAATCGCCGATGTAGTCAGCGATATCCTGTATCTCTGGCTCCTGGTAGTAGTGAGCCAAAATGACAGCATTGAGTTCCTGCTTGAGGTCGAGGATCGCGGAGTTCAGATCGCTAGGAATAGCAGGTTTTGTTGAAGGCTTGAGAGTGGAAGCAAACACGGGCGATCGCAGAAAGAGGCTGGGTCTATACTGTAGCGAATTGTGCGGAGCCCGTGGGAGTCAAGAGCTACTGGGGTTCCCTCAACTCTAAGGACTCTACTCCCAAACACTATTCTGAGGGGGTCGATTCTGTTCCAATGTAGGAAAGCCAATTGTCTCGACCCTCTTGCAAGACATCCGTTCAATTGTGTGCTTCTCGGTTGCTAGGTGCCCTGTTTATTGGAGGTCAAGTAGATTAGGGGGCGCTTCTTCATCAGAAACAGTGGCCACATCCCCCACTTCCATCGAGCCAGACATAATGCGGCCCAGGCTAGAGCCTGCGTCAACGTCTGTCAGTTCTACTCGGCCAGAGGGTTGAGTGACGCGGCGAATGACATCTCCGGTTTGGGGGTCGGTTACTTCCCTTACAACGGTTTCAACCGTCAGCACCATTCCTTCTTGCAACCCATCACTGGCTCCCTTATTGAAGACCACTTCGCTGCCAAACACATCGGCCACAATCGCTTCCACATCAGGGAGGGCAGCGGGTAATGCAGCCAGGCTGTCTGAGGCTCCAACCAGTTCGACAACCACTTGATCGATCGCCTGCTCGGACGCTGCACTCAATAGACGTTCGGTGTTATCGGTGGAGGACCCTCCGCCAGTGCCCAAAATAAAGACGCTGGTGTCGGACTGGTCGGCGGCTCCTGTCCCTTCTGCTACCGCTAAAATTTCTGCCGTATTGGTGCTGACCATGCGGGCATTAAGGCGAACGTTGGCCTTTTCTGAATCCGTGCCAGCCGTCACGCCAAAAAAGCCAACTGACCCACTGGAGGACTGGCGATCGACCGCAAACTCGGTCACGGTGCCAAATATTACGGCCTCAACTCCCAAGATGCGACCGATTTCGGCTGCGGTACTGGCATCGACACGTCCACTAGCACCTAAATCTTGCTCGGCCAGAATGGCATTGATGCGGCTGCGCTCGATAACAGAATAAGTGCCATCCTGAACCAATTTATTGACGAGCAGCTCGTTCACTCCTCTGGCTCCACCGGCCCATAATGAGGAAGAATTGGTAGGGCTAAAGTCGAAATCCAATACTGCGACTCTCAAACGCTCGGTGGTTGTCGATTGAGCGTATGCGATTCCGCCATAACGGCCATTAGACGATGTGCCGGGAAGAGTCGGGACGAGCGCGCTGTTAAGGGCGAACGAGGCAGAAAGGGCAGCAAGGCAAGATAGCGCTAGCTTCATACGCATCGTGGATTTCCCCTAGGTAAACGGCCCGTAATATCTGGATCAGCTTATAACAAAAGCTACCTACGAGTCAGAGCCAGAGGTGTTTTCCTTAGAATTCCTGTTGAAGAATAGGCCCAAGCCTATATTTGACGATTGCATTTCACTCTTGTGCTGATAATTCTGAGATCGCGGTCAAGGGTGTTTCCCGTGTCGATTTGCGTTTGATTGGTGGCCGTGGACTCCCGATACGTTGGCAGAGGCCAAATGCAGCGATCGTCCTATTTTTCTCTTGATTGGATATTCCAGTTGGCACTGATTCACGGTGATGGAAGGGGAAGCTTTTTCGGATATGGCGATCGCCAACTAACTAAGCTCTTACCCAAATCGGTATCCAAATCCCCGTACTGTTACGAGATATTCGGGAGAACTGGGGTCAATCTCTAACTTTTCCCGCAGCCAACGGATGTGAACGTCAACGGTCTTGCTATCACCAATAAAATCTGGCCCCCAAATCTTCTCCAGTAACTGCTCGCGTGACCACACTCGACGTGGATGTCTCATGAACAGTTCCAGTATGCGGAACTCTTTGGGGGAAAAGCTGACTTCAGTGCCACGCACCTTGACGCGACATTCCTGCGGATGCAGCCAAACATCTCCGAATCGCAGAACTGCCTCGGCACTTGATTGCGCAGGCTGATGTTGGCGACGCAGCACCGAGCGGCAGCGAGCCACCAATTCGCGGATGCCAAAGGGCTTGGTAACGTAATCGTCAGCCCCTAATTCCAGGCCGACCACTCGATCCATTTCTGTATCCTTCGCTGTCAGCATGATGATCGGAACGCCGTTGCCTTCGTTCCTCAACAAGCGGCAGACATCCAGTCCGTTCAAACTAGGCAGCATCAAATCTAGAATCACCAAGTCTACTTGACGTCCCTGATGCACCAAATCCAAAGCTTGTCGGCCATCGCTAGCCTCTACAACGTCATATCCCTGCTCGTCCAGTGCTAAAGCTACGGTTTCACGAATCAACGATTCGTCATCAACGACCATCACAGTAGCGGTCATGTTGATTCTCCGATTCTCTTCCGATGAAATCGTACCACCGAGTTAGCGCATTTCATTTGATACAGCGCGGGTATTGGTGTGGTTGGGCTGGCTCCAGACGCTCACTCAGAAATGGTTGCTTGTCCGGACGAAGGGGATGTCTCCAGATGTAACGATCGCACAAGTTTTATATTCTCAATGGTAGTGCGAATAGCCGCTCTAAAATATCGATCCCCAAGATGGCGAAAACTCAAGCAGTCTCGAATTAAGATGCGATGCTTTTTTAACAGCTTTTCCTGTAGTTGACTGGCCGACAGAGTTGTTTTGACTAACAGGAAATTCGTGTTACTCTCTTTTGCCCAACACCCTTCTATGTTGTTGATTTGCTGGCGGAGTTGTTGTCGAGCTGGTGGTAACCACTCTAGGGTTCGCTGCTGAAAGGCACTGTCCTGCAGTGCAGCGGCGGCTGCCTCTATTGCTAGCCCATTCACCGACCACGGATCGCGCCACCGCTGCCATTGTTGCCCTCGGTCTGGGTGGGTCACGGCAAAACCAATCCGTAGTCCGGGGATTGCGTAGAACTTGGTCAGCGATCGCACAATGACAAGTTGGGGATAGCGCTCGATCCAAGCCAGCAACGACTGGCTGGGTTGAACAAACTCCATAAACGCTTCGTCCAGAACCACTAATTGAAAGTGCGGAACGATGTGTTCTAATTCGGCGATCGTCCACAAGTGACCGGTGGGATTGTGGGGGTTGGTCAGAATTAAACAGCTGGGTGGATCGGGCTTGGAGAGGCGATCGCGGATCGCTACACCTAAATCTGCAACCTTGCCAGTGGGCTCGATCCAGCAGGATAGTCCTTCCCACGAAGCATTAATCGCATCCAGTGCGCGAGCGTAATCGGAAAATGCTGGTTGTGGAATGAGGGTAGTGCCTAATCGGGCACAGCTCCGGGCTGCCCACGTGAATAACTCGGCAGCCCCGTTTCCGGGAACGATCCAATCGGTGTTGACGCCATAGTGATGGGAAAGAGTCTGCCTCAGTCGCACGCAATCGGGATCGGGATAGCGAATGACAGCATCACGCGCATCAGCGATCGCCGTCCACACCGACTGGGGGGGACCGAGGGGATTGATACTAGCGGAAAAGTCCAGGATGTCTTCAGGGGCGCAATTGGCGATCGCGGCAGCCGCTTGTAGGTTACCGCCGTGCTTGCGACCAGCCATTTGTGTGGTGGAATGAGTGTCGTTCATCTAGAGCCGCCTGCATGGCTAGCTGGGCCTGTGCTAATTGGACCTGCGCTAATTGGAGCTGAATACCCGGTAAGGTCAAGGGGGTTAAGACAACGCCAACTCTTGCCAGACACGGATCGAACAGATCGGCCTTGCCCTTGGCCTACTGGTGCCCGATCGATCGATGACGGATTGGGGTTAATGATTTTCACAACGGATAGTCTGTGCTGTTCGGAATTTGCTGTGTTTGACTCAGTACGTACAATAGCTTCTGACAAACACCATCAACTGTTGTTCGATCCCCGCTAGTGTTGCGCCCCTATTCCCACACCGACAAATCCTCTAATTACTAACTGTGGGGTTTCCTGCCACGCATCAGGAACAACCCTTCTCAAGACGCTATGAATCAGCCCCCTCGTCCCAGACCTATCCCCCGCCAGCGTCCTGCGGCTACTCGGCGCCGAACGGCGCCTCCTCCTGCACCTCGCCGCCAAGTGCCTTGGGTTTCCCTCACCATTTGGGGCTTGGTGATCGGAGTCGGAGCCGGGATTTACATCCAAATCAATCGCTGGATCCACCCCATGTTTAGGACTCCCCCTCCCCCTCCCTTTTTGGCAGAAGCTCCCATCGGTTCTTCGTCCTCCGCATCTGACGACAACTTTGAGTCGGAGGCCGGTATCGAGTCGGAAAACCCGCAGACCGATGTAGCTGCTAGCTCGGTAGAAGAAGTCGAAGGTACGGAAGACGCAGTTGATTCAAATGCGACTGCGAGTTCTGAAGCGGTGGAGAGTACTGAGGCGATCGTGCCCGATCCTTCAACCAACGACACCACTCTAGACGCTCCAATCGAATCCGAACCTGTGGCAAATACTATCGCTAGGGGTCGAGTCATCGAGCCTATAGGTTTGGCCATTCGAGCCGATCCCAGCGTTGAAGCTGCTTATTTGGGGGGGCTAGCGTTTAATGAAACCGTCACGATCTTGGACTCTAGTGGTGACGGTAGTTGGCAGCGAATTCGTCGTGACTTTAACGGGCTAGAGGGGTGGATTAAGGCCGGCAATATCGAGGCAATCGAGTAACCCAAACGGATGTTCGATCCGGTTTAATAGTCCGAAGACATAAAAAAGGGGACAGCCAATTAAGCTGCCCCACGCAAGAAAGGATAAGTTGTGGATCTAGTGACCGCGATACTTCATTTTGTAGGGAGATACGGCTAGATCGATACGTGCCTGCTTGCGGACGCGGAAATTGTGTCCGCGGAACTTACCAGTTAGAACCTCTGCAGTGGAATTAACCTGAGGAGGTTGATAATCAATGTGGTGACCGCGATAGAGAATATCCATATGCTTCGCCTCAATTTATACGAGTTGTTTCGTTAATGTGTGACGGGTGTAAGGACGTCACGAGAGGCGCGTTCCTTCGGGAGAGACTCCCTACTTCCGTCTTCTCAACCGGGAGAAAAACTTAACCCGAGAAGATGAACGATTGATTTCTGTATTCATTGTTACCGTTTGCCCCGTCGTTGTCAAGCCTAATCGTCCGAAAAAGTAACGGTGGATACTATTCTCGCTTCTCAAATATGCACTTCGGAGTGAGGAATACAGTCAGAACAACCGAGATCTGATGGCCCTTCGGGATGGAGGGCGCAGACCATCTGAGGAATATCGGCAAAATACTGGCAGTTTGTGCAGCACTGTTGGGTGCCGGCTGCTGATTTCGAGGGAAATGCGCTGGCAGCGGCGGGGCCTTTGATTCGCGTGCGCAGTCTGGCATATCGAATCAAGCGATCGCGCCGGTGGTTTTCTGTCTGTCGTAGACGATTGGCGATCGCTCGAATGAGATGTTGTGTCTGTTCTGGGGGTGGGTCAGTCGTGGTAGGTTGACTGCTATCTAAGTTGGCCATCTGACGGAGGCTGTAAGGGCCGAGAGGTGAAACAGGGGATAGTGTTTTGCGGGTTCGAACGGTTAGCGTCCAATCGCTCACAGGAGTGGGATTGCTAGTGTTAACAATTACTGGCTCAAAGCCGCTGGAGAGCTGCGGGCAAAAGCCTGCAAACCATCGAAAATTGAATCATTTGAATTTTGGCAAGACCGGAGGGCAACCGCCTTGCTGCGTTGACACGACACAAGACTATCTTTAAGCACTTCGCTATTGCTTGTGCATCTCTCTCCAACTTAACCTGGTTTGCAGGGCTATTTCGCTATACGGTAACGCTGCCTTGCAATTCGAAAGGGGCAAGGCGGTTTGGGGGCGGACTTTTCGGCATCCACTGAAAGAACTTCGTGCCCTCTATCCCTGCTGACGATTGGCCCACTACGTACCTGAATCCACGCAATTGAGCGATCGTAATTTTCCCTACCAGCCATCATCAAAGTTGCAGCTACCACCCATGGGTTGCGGCACTTGGGCTTGGGGGAATCGTTTGCTGTGGGGATACAGTTCTGACATGGATAGTGAACTTCAGCAGGTGTTTAACCTGTGTGTGGAGCGGGGGGTCACGCTGTTTGATACGGGGGACTCTTACGGCACCGGACGCTTGAATGGGCGCAGCGAGCAATTGTTGGGGCAGTTTGCAGCAGAGTATGAGGGACCGAATAGCGATCGCATCTGTATTGCCACAAAGCTGGCAGCCTACCCGTGGCGGCTAACACGGTCGTCAATGGTGCGGGCATGCAAGGGTTCTGCTCGACGATTGCAACGCCCTGTCGATTTGGCTCAGATGCATTGGTCGCCGTCAAACTATGCCCCTTGGCAGGAGCAGCCGCTCCTCAACGGGCTGGGGGATTTGTGCGATCTCGGCTTGGTGAAAGGGATTGGCCTGTCGAATTACGGGCCGAAGATGTTGAGACAGGCACACCGGATACTGCGCGATCGCGGCATTTCTATTGTGTCGCTGCAGGTGCAGTACTCACTGCTATCTCGATATCCCGAAACCGAGTTGGGCATTAAATCCGTTTGCGACGAATTGGGGATTCGCTTGATTGCCTACAGCCCGCTTGCACTGGGCTTATTAACGGGTAAGTACGCAGTTGGAGGAAAGCTACCATCTGGCTTGAGAGGATTTGTCTTTCGGCAGATTTTGCCAGGGATTCAGCCACTGCTGAACTGCTTGCAGGACGTTGCGACAGTCCGGGGCAAATCGATGGCACAAGTCGCAATTAATTGGTGTATGGCCAAAGGAGCCATTCCAATTCCAGGGGCAAAAACGTTGCAACAGGCTAAAGCAAATATTGATGCTATGGGGTGGCAATTGACCACTGCAGAAGTCGAGGAATTGGAAAACGCAGCAGCACAATCGCCCAGACAAATGGTGCAAAATATTTTTCAGACCCAGTAAGTTAGTTGCCCAAATTCTGAACTCAATTCTCAATTTATCTGGTTTCGCTTGTTCCAAAGGAGCTCGAAGGCATGAGCAAGCGGGAATAATCCAACCGCAATACAAAGCAGTCCCAAAAGTAGTGACTTTTGTTGGGACGTTAGAGACGACATCATTCCTCCTGCTGGGCCAGTCGCATTGCGAGCGTGCTGTCCCCCCTTATTGTTCCCAAGCTCGCCTCCAGCCCACAGCCCCAGTTCCTCAGGTAGTCAACCCCCACAACACCGATCGCTAAAACAAATGACAAATGACGAAGGGCCAAGGACGAATCCCTATAAAATATCAATGAGTCAGTTAGGTTCTCTGAATGCCATCACTGCCAGACCGACGCCCCAAACAGTTATCGCTGGGGCCATTGGAACAAGAAATTTTGTCCATAATATGGAAACTGGGCTCCGTCTCCGTTCGCGATGTCCACGAGCATATTTTGATGGATCCCGATCGCGAGCTAGCCTACACCTCCGTAAGCACGATCCTGAGCCGGTTAACGAATAAAGGTTGGTTATCCTGCAACAAAACCAACCGCAGTTTTCACTGGCAAGCACTGTTCACAGAAGCTGAAGCCCGTAGCCTGCAAGCTCACGCTAAGTTACAAGAGTTTCTGGCCATTGGTAACCCCGATGTCGTCGCAGCATTTGCCGATAGCTTGGATGCTGCCAGCGTCGAGAAAATGTCAGCGATCGCTCAGCGCTTGAGTGACGCCCGCCAGCAGCGCGAGGGATAAGGCCAATGCATTTGCTGCTGTTGGCGATGACGTTTGGGGTGGCGATCGCCATCCGACTGCTGCCCCTCTGGGGACAGCGAGGGCAGAACGATACTGTTACTCAGCACGAATGGCTGCGCACCCTGCTGGCCTTCGCCCTACCTCCTCTACTCATCGTTGCTGCGGGTTTTGCCGTTGTGCTGATGGGTCCCAGCGGGCACATGCACATGCATGTCCAGACCAGCCCTTGTGTCAGCCTGATTAGCCATATTCTCTCGGTTGGGCTGCTGGCGGTGGCGCTATTAGTCTTGGTACGCAGGAGTTGGAATGGCTGGCGATCGATTAACCAATTAGGCTGCTATCCCTTATGTCATTTTGATGGCCATACCGGTCGTGTCTTACCTCACCAGTTACCATTCGCAGCCCGAGTAGGCTTTTGGAACTCCGACTTGCTGTTGAGCCAAGGATTGCTGAGTCAGTTGTCTGATGAGCAAGTTAAAGCAGTTTTGCAACACGAGCAAGCCCACGAGCACTTTCACGATACGTTTTGGTTTTTCTGGTTGGGCTGGTTGCGCCAGATTGGGGGATGGCTACCCAACAATGAAGCATTGTGGCAACGGCTGTTACTGCTGCGGGAGCTAAGGGCGGATGCAATGGCGGCAACTCGCTGCGATCGCCTCGTTCTGGCAGAAGCGCTCTTTCAAGTGGCCAGCGCTCCTTTACCCTCCGGTGAATTAATGGCAGCCTTTGGTGACGATAGCGATGTCACTCGATTGGAAACTCGGATCGACGCACTGCTAGACGATCGCGCTAGTTTCGATTTGGACCGCGATCGCAGTTGGTACTGGGCTTGGATTGCATGTCTACCACTATTGGTTGTTCCCTTCTGCCACTGCTAGATTTGCTTGTTGAACACGTTCGAGACAGATTGAGACCGGACCGAATTTAACTCGGGACTGTCCTTGGGAGGCGCAATTGTGAGTCTGACACCTTCAACGATGTTGGCGCTGGGGACTGCTGCTCCAGAGTTTGAGTTACCCGAAGTTGTCTTGGGAAAGTCGCTATCCCTAGCCGACCTACCTGCAGATAAGCCGGTATTGATGATGTTTATCTGCTGTCACTGCCCGTTTGTAAAACACGTGCAGGATGAGCTAACTCGTATCGGACGAGATTATGGCGATCGCCTCTCCATCGTGGCAGTGACGGCCAATGATGTGGACAACTATCCGGCGGATTCTCCGGAGAAATTCAAGCAGATGGCTGCCGATCTGGGCTGGAATTTTTATGCGTGTTACGACGAAACACAGGCGGTAGCGAAGGCATACACGGCGGCTTGCACGCCGGATTTCTTCTTGTTTGGTAGCGATCTCCGCTTAGCCTATCGCGGACAGCTAGACGAAAGTCGTCTCGGCAATGGTAAGCCCGTGACGGGGGCCGATTTGCGGGCGGCGATGGATGCGGTTTTAGCGGCAACTCCAGTCAGTGCGGAGCAGATGCCGAGTATTGGCTGCAACATCAAGTGGAAGCCGGGGAACGCGCCGGATTATTTTGGGGCTTGATGGGAGAATCAGAAGCGTTGCTGTTGTTGCCCAACTATCATGCGCCAACCGTTTCGCTTTGCGATCGCTAGCGATTTGCACATTGCACTTCCCCACACCATTCAGCCACGAGAGGGCGCGTTTCACCTTCTGGAAGTCAGCATTCCGGCATGGCAACGGGTACTAGAGCATCTGGAGTCATACGAACTGGATTTCATGATTATGCCGGGGGATTTGACGAAAGACGGCGAGCCAGAAAACCATCAATGGCTGCTAGACAGTCTAAAAACGCTGCCGTTTCCGGTTTATGTCATTCCGGGCAACCACGACATCCGTGCTCCACTAGCTAGCGAGTCTTCGATTGGTTTAGCTGATTTTGCTCGCCTCTATTCCGACTACGGTTACGACAACTCGGAACAGCTCTACTACACCTGCAATCCCGTTCCCGGCGTTCGCCTGATTGCCCTCAATTCCACAATGTTCGATCGCCAGGGTAATCAGCTTGGTTGTTTGGATGACGAACAGTTTCAGTGGCTGGAAACGGTGTTGGCAGCTCGGGACGACGAGTTCACAATTGTGACCATTCACCACAATGTGTTGGAGCATCTCCCCAATCAGTCCAAGCATCCAATGGGACGGCGCTACATGCTAGACAACGCCGCTCGCCTACGACAAATGTTGAAAGCGGCAGGGGTCAATCTCATTCTGACTGGTCACTTACACGTGCAGGATATTGCTCGCGATGGTGAGCTATATGAAATTACGACAGGGTCTTTGGTCAGCTATCCCCATCCGTTTCGGATTGTGGAAGGGTCGGTGAATGAGAGTGGGGAGCGGTTATTGTCCGTAACCTCACACAAGCTTGAGTCGGTGGAGGGGCATCCTGAGTTGCAGGCGAAGTCGAGGGAGGCGATCGGCAAGGCTAGTTTGCGATTCATCCTCGGTTTGCTGACCGAACCTCCAGTGTCGATGCCGAAAGATGAGGCGATAAAGTTTGCCCCCGACTTACAAGATTTTTGGGCAACAGTTGCGGCTGGGGATGCCCAATTCTACTTCCCGCATATGCCATCATCTGCAAGGCAACTACTGGAAGCTTTCAGCGATCCCATAGATGAGCCAAATGATAATGACACAGCCATCAGGTTTACATGAGGAAAAAGCCTATCTAGTCTGACCTTGCCACGGTGTAACATAAATCAGACTTGCTTTGCTTAGAAGACTCAAAGATGGATCAACTGTTGAAAAATATCTCATCCTTTTCTTGGTGGGTGAGTGTTGTTTTTGTTGGTATTCTAGTAAGCCTAATAGCTGCATATATCAAGCCTCTTGTCGATAAATCATTAGGGGAACTCCTTCTTTCTTACCAGAACTTGAATCAATCCCAGCAGAAGAAGAGGGAAATAGCTCTAATTAATCTTAGAGATAGTAAAGAAGAGCAGATATTACATCTCCTGCAGGCAAATACGCATATGATCCGAGCTGTATTATCCTTACTCTTAGGCTAAAGCTTTATTCTGCTTCTGCTGCTGTTTGAAGTGTCACTTGAATCGACTTCTTTATCTCTGTATTTCTTTAATTCGCTCCCCTTAGAATTTTATGTTTTCCTATTCTTAGGCCTGACAGGGACCACAAGTCTTCTAATCTCTCTCTTTGACTTTTTACAGTCAGTGGCAGCTCTTGCGTTGCTTAGAGAGGCAAGATATGTGCCCATGCAAACAGATAATTGTGTTGAGTAATAAGTACTATGGGTACTCCTTAAAAAGTCTTTGCAACTAAATAGCTACGAAAAGACATGAAAGACCTTTAACCTTTCCTCGTGGAGCCGAGGTCGGACAATTCTTCTGAAAGAAATTAGATATAGCTTAGCAAGTATTTACTCAAGTGGTCCTGCGAGGAATTTCGTAGGTAAGCCGATCGCGAGCCATCAACGTATTCGGAAACACTGCCTGCGCCTCCGCTTGCAAATCCTCCATCGTAATCGGACCTTCCGGGCCATACCGAGGACTGAAATGCGTCAGCATCAACGTGTCCACCTTGGCTTCCTTCGCCACCTGAGCTGCCATCGCTGCTGTCGAATGCTTGGCCCGCTTAGCAAGGTGTAAATCCGGCTCAGCAAACGTTGCCTCGTGAATTAATAAGTCTGAAGCACGCGCCAAATCGATCGCATTGCGGCAAAAAATCGTATCGGTGCAATAGGCCATCTTGCGACCGGGCACATCCGCCCCCACATAATCGCGTCCATCCACCGTGCGACCATCCTCTAACTCAACCTTCTCGCCCGCCTTCAGCCGACCGTACACCGGTCCCGGAGGAATCCCATCTGCCTTCGCCTTATCCAGGTTGAACGTACCGGGGCGATCGCTCTCCACAATCCGATAGCCAAACGCCTGCACCCTGTGGTCCAGCGGAGCACAGTACACCTGATACTCCCCCTCATCCAACAACAACCCCGTTTCCACCGCGTGAACCCGATAGGGATAGTTGATCCGGCTTTCGCTCCAGCGCAACACCCCTTCCAAATAGTCCTTCAAGCCGGGAGGGCCATAGATGTCCACCTCGTGCGGCACGTTGCTCATCCCCAACGTCGAGAGAAACCCAGGCAAACCGTAAATGTGATCGCCGTGCATGTGGGTGATAAAAATCCGCCGCGTCTGATTCGAGTTCAACTGCGGATTGCGCAAAATTTGGTGTTGAGTCGCTTCTCCACAATCCAACAGCCACATCTCCGAGCGCTGCGGCAACTGTAAGGCTATCCCCGACACGTTCCGCGCTCGGGTAGGAACCCCCGAACTGGTGCCCAAAAACGTGACCCGCAAAGCTGTTGGATTGCGATCGCTCATACCCACGCAAAAAATCTGCCTTTCAATCCTAGTGGCTCCCTCTCAAAAAACGATCGCGATTGCGCTTGACCCACTAGCAGACTGTTCGGCGATCGAGCGATCGCCACAGTCACACAATCCTCAACTTTGACTCCTACAACAGAAGTAGAGGGGGGATTTTGTACCTTGGGCTAACGTTAGTGTTCTCTCAACAGAGCCGTGAAGGACTAGCCCCTCAGGTTTGCTGCAGTGTTCTCGTCGCGCTACGGCAACCCTCATCGCAAGCCTGATAAGTGACCAAAACACGCACATGCGTAGAGAGGTTTTCATGTATCGCAAAATCTTAGTTGCTCTGGATCGCTCCGATATCGCCGATCGCGTATTGGATGAAGCGATTGACCTTGCCAAAGCAGCCGCAGGATCTCTCATGTTGGTTCACGTGCTCACCAGTGAAGAGGAAGGAGCCCCCCAAGCCGCCACCATCGGTACCAGCATGGATTATTGGTACGCCAGCACCGATTTGTTGACCTCTTATCGCGATAGTTGGAAACGCTACGAACAAGATTGCCAACACCGCCTGGAATGGCAAGCGGAGCATGCCAAGAAGCAAGGACTTGAGGTGGAGTGGTCGCAACAATTTGGCCCCCCCGGACGGAGCATTTGCGAGCTGGCAGATGCCTGGAAAGCAGACCTGATCGTCATGGGTCGCCACGGACGGCGCGGATTGAGCGAACTGCTGATGGGGAGCGTCAGTAACTACGTCACTCACCATGCCCGCAGTGCCGTACTGCTGGTAGGATTGCCCGCTGACGTTATCGACGAAAGGACGAGTGAAGAATGGGAGCAACAAACTAATGAAGACGCAGGAGGCTCCAAATCTGAAGCTCCTACTCAGTCGGATACATCCAAAACCGTTTCGGTATGACTCAAAACTCTGACCTAAGAACAGGTTCGACGTGACGTAGAGGTTCGAGTGTGGGTGTTAACAAGCATGGAAAACTGAATTCCCGCGAGTCGCCAGGAGGCTTGGGAAGCGGTGGGTTGCTGCCATTGTTTCTGTTGCTGTTGTGGTTTAGCCTGCTCGTCCCCCAACAACCCCGATACGAAACCGTGTCCTACAGCCAGTTTCTCGATCGCGTTGAATCTGGTGTAGTGGAAGAAGTGGAAATTGGAACGACGTCCATTGAATTTGTGCTGAAGCCCGAAGGGGAGGAGGAGGTTGGTCAAACACTCGTGACCGTAGCAGTACCCGAAGACGCCCAACTGGTGCCGCTACTGCGAGAACACGGAGTGAAATTTTCGGGATTGCCACGCTCCTCAGGAGGGTGGCGATCGGTCACAAGCTGGCTGTTTCCACTAATCCTACTGTTTGGACTGTGGTCGTGGATTTTCAGCAAGGCTCAGAACACCGGGCAAGGAACCAATCCACTGGCGTTCGGTAAGAGTCGAGCTCGTATTTACTCGGAAGGGGCCACCAAAGTCACGTTTGCCGATGTGGCAGGAGTTGACGAAGCCAAAGAAGAGTTGCAGGAACTGGTGTCCTTTCTGCAAGACGCTAACCGGTACACGCAGCTTGGGGCCAAAATTCCCAAGGGTGTGTTGTTAGTGGGGCCCCCGGGTACAGGCAAAACGTTGCTGGCGCGGGCGATCGCCGGTGAGGCCAGGGTGCCCTTCTTCAGTATCTCCGGTGCAGAGTTTATCGAGCTGTTCGTGGGGGTCGGAGCATCGCGGGTGCGAAGCTTGTTCGAACAGGCCAAACGCCAGGCGCCCTGCATCGTATTTATTGACGAGCTGGATGCCCTCGGAAAATCCCGCGCCAGTAGCGGCCCCATGATGGGGGGCAATGACGAACGCGAACAAACTCTGAATCAATTGCTGTCGGAGCTGGATGGATTCGATCCCAATAGTGGCGTCATTTTGCTGGCTGCTACCAACCGTCCCGAAGTCCTTGACCCAGCACTACTGCGTCCGGGTCGCTTCAACCGGCAGGTCTTGGTCGATCGCCCCGATCGCGTTGGTCGATTTGCCATCCTCAAAGTTCATGCTCGCGACGTCAAACTGGCTCCCGATATTAATCTGGCCAAAATTGCCGCACGCACCCCCGGCTTGGCCGGGGCCGATCTGGCCAATCTGATTAACGAAGCCGCTCTGCTGGCAGCACGGAAAAACCACAGCGTTGTGGAAATGGCAGATTTCGAGGAGGCCATCGAACGAATTTTGGCGGGACTAGAGAAGCGATCGCGCATTCTCAACGAGCGAGAGCAGACAGTTGTGGCCCACCACGAAGTCGGGCACGCCATTGTCGGTGCGTTGATGCCGGGCTTGGGGACGGTGGAAAAAATTTCAGTGGTGCCGAGGGGGGCCGCAGCGCTGGGATATACGCTGCAACTGCCGGAGGAGGATCGCTACTTAGTAGGAGAAGACGAAATTCGCGGACGGCTGGCCACCTTACTAGCTGGAAGGGTTGCGGAGGAAGCCATGTTCGGAAAGACCTCAACAGGGGCTAGCGATGATATTCAAAAAGCCACGGATCTAGCCGAGCGGTTTGTAACGCTGTACGGCATGAGTTCCACCCTCGGCCCGATCGCTTACGAAAAGTCGCAACCGCAGTTTTTGGAGGGGTACACCAACCCTCGTCGAGCTGTGAGCCAGTCCGTATCTGAAGAGATCGATCGCGAGGTCAAACGGTTAATCGATTCCGCCCGAGAAATGGCCCGTTCGATTTTGTCCCTCAATCGGGAGGTGTTGGCCGAAACCGCTCAATTACTGCTGCAGCGGGAAGTGTTGGATGGGGACGAACTCAAGCGACTCCTCTCTCGCGTCCAAACACCCGCCGAACTGAAGGCCTGGTTGCAATCGGGAGCGGCCAATACCGATAACGTCCTCCCCTCCGCACCATCGACCCCCTCTGTCAGTCAATCTCCGACGGTTCAACCGAGGACACACTATCCGGCGTTTAATTCAACTCGGGGACATACGATCCCCAACACTCAGTAATAGCGATGAGCTGCCTTTGAGGTGACGATAGAATCGCCCGCTTCCAATATCTGAAAGGCAATCACCACGCTGGCGAGTCTTTTCGCCCACCGGAGCCTCCATATTCAATGTTCCATCTCGACGACAACGTTATGTAAGGCAGCATTGACGTAAGTTGTCCCGTTTTTCATCTCGCTTTTTCCACCATCCAAATGCATGTGACCGCAGAGATAGTATCTGGGAGCCAGCTGCTGCACTAATGGAGCTAACGTCGGGATTTTGCCGCGATACCACTGTCCCCCTTCATCCAGAGTTCCTTTGGGTGGTGCGTGGGTGATTAGGAGATCGACGTTGACGTCTTTGTAGGTGGCTTGCAACTCCTTCAGGCGATTGCGACTAAGAGACCAGCACCATCCGCAGGGGGGTGTGAGAGGCACGATCAACGCCTGTAACGGTCCGACCTGCATGAGTTGAGTCTTTAAGGCTAATATCCCATTGCTCAAATCCGACCGAGTAAATAGCTCGTCCAATGTTTGTGCCGGAGGTTCGTGGTTACCGGGCACAAACAGCCAAGGGATGCCGACGGTATCGACCTGTTGCCAAAATGCCTGCAACTGCTCCAGTTCATCTGCGCCGCGGGGATGAAATCCAGCCTGTCCGGCCTCTGGCTGTCTTCCCGCCCAGCTACAAAAATCCCCGCAATAGATGTACCAATCCGCATCCCCCATTGCATCCAGAGCCTGCTGCTGTAAGGAAGCATCACAGTGATAATCCGACCCCACCAACACTTTCACGCCATTGCTCCCGCCTGACTCGCCAAGGACTCAACGTCTCTATAGTGAAGGCGCTCGAACCTTCAGGCCAGAGACAGCACGTTGCCATCAGATATAGCAATGGCCATACCACTGCGGATATTTCAGCTCTATTCAACCCTGACTGCGATTGGAAGCCGTTGTCCTAACTGAAATGGCAACCCCTATATTCGTGTAGCAACTCATATCACCACAACAGTGGTTAAAAAAATTATTCACTCAGCAACAGCCATGTAGTGCAATTGCGGCTACAACTCATTGCAGTTGACAGCTAGGGTAAACAGGTCATGGGTGCAAACAATAGCGGACGTGGCTGTTGTTTCTGGGGATGTCTATCCCTATCCGTGCTCTTCCTCTTGGGGGGAGGCTGTACGGCATTTCTGAGCTATCGTGCTATCACCTTCTTCACCACCACAGACCCCACAGAGCTACCTGAAATCCAATCGACCGAGGCGGAATGGGCCGAGCTTCAGCAAAAACTGCAGGCATTCTCAGCTGCCTATAACGCCAACGAGCCTGCCGAGATTGCTCTCACAGCGCGAGAAATCAACTTGGCGATCGCCCAAGCCCCTGAAACTGCTGGCAGGCTCTATGTCGACATTGAAAACGACCTGCTGGAAATTTCTGGGGCCTATCCTGTCATCAATTTACCGCTAGTGGGGGAGCGGTTTGTCGACGGGCGTTTTGTCCTCGACCTCAGCATCGAAAATCAGCAAACTGAATTGGAGCTGCGCGAGATCGAGCTTAACGGTGCTCCACTTGCCCCTCCGGTAGAAGAGGCATTCTTAGAAGCATTTAACGATGAAGATTTTCTCAATAGTCTGATCGAAGAGAATAAGGATTGGAAAGAAATACTGCGAGAAGTGGATAATCTGAACATCGTGGATGGACGGATCGTTCTTCGTATTAACAGCTGACTTGAGTATTGATTTAATCGTTGAACCAAGACTCATTAGTTGACCCAGCATCGGTATCTTGTTTCGCGATAGGGATTATCCGGTTGGAGCTGCGATTTACTGGTTTAGTACACAGTAATGTCAAAGCCACTAAGGGGATTGCAATCGCTCGGGTAATCTTTCGTTGACGAGTGCTTGCAAAAGTGAAGATGTAGGCACTACGATAATAGACCGTGCCGTTTCATAAGCATCATGCCGAAAGTAAAAACCCGCCGCGCCACCGCTAAGCGCTTCCGCATTACCCGCACGGGCAAGGTCATGCGCCGTCGTGCCTTCCACAACCACCTGCTCGAACACAAGTCTTCTAGCGTTAAGCGCAAGCTGCGTGGAACCAGCACCGTTGCCAAAACTGAAGCGGACAACGTCAAGCTGCAAATGCCCTACGGTTAAGGCCCGAATGATTGCTTTGCCGCAATCTGAAACGCTCGAGTTTTTGTATATTCAATTCGTATAACTTCCATCCACCATTTCGCTTTTAAAACGGGGTACCGTCGCCAGCAAACGACGCAAAAAGATCCTCAAGCTGGCCAAGGGCTACGTCGGCTCCCACTCCAAGCTGTTCCGCACAGCGAACCAGCAGGTCATGAAGGCGCTGCGGTACTCCTACCGCGATCGCCGCCGTCGCAAGCGTGACTTTCGTCGCCTGTGGATTGCTCGCATTAACGCAGCGTCCCGTCAGCGCGGCCTCAGCTACAGCAAGCTGACCTACAGCCTGAAGCAAGCTAACATTGGCCTCAACCGCAAGATGCTGGCTCAGATGGCCATCAGCGATCCCTCCGCATTTACCAAAGTGGTCGAGACCGCAACCAAATAGCCATCTAGCAACAATCTTGTCCGATGGATGACATGTTGCTGACGTGAAACGGCTTAATTTCAGAAGGATAGGTCAGGTAGTCCTAGCGATTGGGGCTACCTTTCTTATTGGCATCCCTTGCTTCGAGACAACTCCAGTTAATGCAAGACCGTGGGCCGATATCGAGAACTCGGGGGCATTGCGAGTTGGAGTCAAAGTCGATCTGCCTCCCTTGGCTTGGCAAGATGAATCTGGAGAATGGCAGGGATTTGAAATTGAAATCGCCCGCCAGCTCGCTCAACAGCTATTGGGGGACGAGGGCGCTGTCGAGTTTGTCCCTCTGAGGAATCAAGAGCGCCTCGACGCTGTCATCGACGATCGCGTAGACATGGCGATCGCCCAAATTGGAATTACTACCGCTCGCATTCGTCAAGTAAGTCTGACGCTGCCCTATTACCTTGATGGAACGGCGATTGTTGTGCCCGAATCCTCGTCGCTGTCGTCCTCACTGCAGCTATCGACAGAAGCGATCGCCGTCCTCAAAGGCTCCACAGCCGTTGCCACACTCAACACTCTCAGCTCCGAGCTAGAAACCGTTGGAACGGAGTCTTACCGGGATAGCGTTGACGCCCTGGAAACTGGCCGGGTGGACGGCGTAGCGGCTGACGCCTCGGTCATGACAGGGTGGGTACGAGAAGAGGCGGGATATCGAATGTTGACTCCGTTACTGTCTGGTTCTGGATTGGCGATCGCCCTGCCCAAAGGCAACCAGTATTCTGAATTGCGGCGACGGGTCAATGTGGAAATGCAAGAACTGGCCGACAGCGGTTGGCTCGAGCAGCAAGCGGAGGAGTGGGGGCTGCCTTAATCTTGCTGGTGAGAGAATTGGTAAGCACCGAGCAGGGTGAGAGCGATCGCCATGCCGGCTAATACTAGAATCGTGTACCAAGGAAATTCAGAAATGGGATTGTAGGCGGCCGCCCGAATACCAATGCTAGCGTGCGAGAGGGGGAGGCAGTAGACCACCCACTGCAAGGCTTTGGGCAACTGAGCGGGGTCGAAAAACGTTGCTCCCAAAAACGCCATCGGGGTAATCGCGAAATTCGAGATTAACCCCACCGTTTCCAACGACGGTACTTTCAATCCGGCAATCACCCCCAGTCCTGCAAAGACTGCGCAATTAAGAGCTAGCACCAATAGGGCAAGCGGGTGCAGTAATCCCCATTCCTGCGTAACAATCAGTCCCAAAGCGAGAACAGCTAGGGAGGTCAGCGCACCGCGGCAAATCCCCGACATCACTTTGCCAATGTGCAAAGACAGGGGATGCACCGGAGTCAGGAGCAACTCTTCGAAGGTTTTGTTAAATAGCCGAGCACCGCAGATCGAGAAGGTTGTTCCGGTAAAGCTGATGGTCATGGCAGACAGAGCGGCCATGCCCGGCAGGATGAATGCCAAATACGAATCGACCCCGGAGCTGCCGGCCACTGCCTCTAGCGAGCCCCCCCGCAAGGTACTGCCCAATCCCAGTCCGAACGCAAGAATGTAAATCGTTGGAGCGACTAACCCGGAGGAAATGACTTGCCATACTTTCGATCGCAGCTCCAGCCAGTCTCCCCACCATACGGTGTAGCTATCCGCCAAAATCGTTCGCACGTTCATACTGTTCTCTGGCCAACCGGTCTACTTGCAATCCGGCATTAGCTTACCGTGCCAGATGACAGGCGTTGAGGAAATCTAAACTGAGGAAAACTCAGCTACGACAGTGGTAAATCCCGGTGAATGAATGGCTTGGCATTGCTGCCGCTATAGGTGGCTACGATATGACCGTCCCCTTCCAACAAATATTTGTAAGTCACCAATCCTTCCATCCCCACAGGCCCGCGAGGAGGTAGCTTCTGGGTGCTGATGCCCACTTCGGCCCCAAAACCGTAACGGAAGCCATCCGAAAACCGTGTAGATGCATTGTGGAACACGCCCGCTGCATCTACCGAGTTCATGAACTCCTCGGCAGTAGCAGCATCTTCTGTAAATATGGCTTCGGTGTGACGGGAGCCGTAGGTCTCGATATGAGACAAAGCATTAGCTAGCGAGTCCACTACTTTGACCGACAACACCAACTCGCCGTACTCAGTCTCCCAATCGCTTTCGGTGGCGGCAGGCATATTAGTGATGGCTTGAGAGCGATCGCATCCTCGTACCTCAACCCCTTCCGCTTGCAAGGCTGTCAGAACCTTGGGCAGGAATTCAGCAGCTACATCTGCATGCACCAGCAGCGTTTCCAAAGCATTGCAGGCAGCAGGATAGTTTACTTTTGAATCCACCACCAGTGGGACGGCTTTGGCGAAGTCTACAGCGCGATCGACAAAAGCATGACAGATCCCGTCAGCATGACCCAACACGGGAATCTTGGTGTTGTCCTGCACGTAGCGCACGAATGAATTTGAACCGCGAGGGATCACCAAATCCACTAAATCATCCAGCGCCAGCAACGCTCTAGTTTCTTCGCGAGTCGTCAATAGCGTTACGCTCGCAGTCGAAATAC
This sequence comes from Synechococcus sp., assembly GCA_051439425.1. Classification (GTDB taxonomy): domain Bacteria; phylum Cyanobacteriota; class Cyanobacteriia; order Thermostichales; family PCC-7336; genus PCC-7336. The sequence continues at coordinate 31,354 of JBFRWD010000110.1, read as the reverse complement.
CTTTTGCTTCCAATGCCGAGTGAATAACCTCAACCAACATGCGGCAAGAATTCACGGCTTCCTTGCCCCCCTTGAGTACCACACCATTGCCCGTTTTCAGTGCCAGCGACGAAATCTGTGTCACCGCATCGGGACGTGACTCGAAAATAATCCCCAAAACCCCCAACGGCGTGCTTTTACGGTGCAACACGAGTCCGGTGTCCAATTCTCGCGACCAATGCAGCTCACCGACCGGATCGGCCAAACGCATCACGTCGCGCACACCTGCAGCCATTGTGGCAATTTTGTCGGGAGTTAGTTTCAGGCGCGCGTAAGCTGCCGCCGAGAGGTTCCCTTCCTCTACCATGACGGCTGCCGCAGCCAAATCCTGTTGGTTGGCAACCAAAATTTCATCAGAGCGAGCTTCAACTGCATCGGCGATCGCCCCCAAAGCCGCATTCTTAACGTCCGTTGGTAACACAGCGAGCTTGAGGGCTGCTTGGCGGGTGGATCGCACCTGTTCCCGCAGAGAGGAATTAAGGGTGGTAGCAGTCATGAGCAGTTCTATGGATCGGTAATTCTGAAAGTTGGTAATTCTGGCAAGTTGCTAATGCTGGTCAATAGGGAGCTTAGGCAAGGAACTATGGCACGGCCCCAGAGAATGCATGTGGCTAGGCCCCAATCTTACTGCCACTCATCAGACAAACTAACAAAGTTGCCTAGGTTGGCGCGTGGATGACAATCGATACATCCGGTCGGACGAATCGTCTCGGCAAACCCCACTTGTGGATGTAAAGCCCGAAAGTAACGTGAATCACCCAACCGGTAGGGAACCTCTTCAAACTGATTGCGCGGTCGCGAAAAGTCTTGCACAAACCCCCAAGCAGCTTGCAAGAGCGGCCCCTGCGGTACGTTGATGTCGACGCCATAGTGCTCTTCAGACTGTAACAAGACTCGCCAGGTTTCTCGTGGCATCACCTCAGGGGGAAGTGCCGTATGACAGGAGCCACAAGACTCTACATACACTTGAGCCCCCAACTGATATCCCTCTGCCCACTCGGGGATGTTGGTGCCTTCTTGAGCCTGCAGCTCCCATCCCAATCCCAAAGCCATAACCATCGCCAGCAGCATGGTTATCCAGCGCGATCTTCTGGGTAATCGTGGATGACGAATTCTAGACATGATGGTCGTTCAAATTAAGCAGAGTCCTCTCGGGTTGGTGATGCTGCTAACCGCCAAATCCCTTGTTGCCGCCACCTCTGCGCTTATTGCGCTTTTTCTTGGGACGAGCTGAGCGATTGCCGCGCCAGCCGGGGCCAGCCGTTGCTGATGGGGCATTGCCGCCACGGGGCATTCCCCCCATCCCTGGCATTCCCCCCATGCCAGGGAAACCTCCCATCTGCCCCATTTGACCCATCATGTCTCGCATGCGCTGGAAGTCTCCTACCAGTTTGGTGACATCTCCCATCGTGTGCCCAGAACCAGCCGCCACTCTGCGTTTGCGGCTGGCACTGCGAGCCAATAAATCGGGATTGCGACGCTCTTGACGAGTCATGGAGTTAATCATGGCTTCCGACTTTGCCAGTTGTTCCTGCCCCTTTTGCAGCTGGTCATCACTCAGCTTGTTCATGCCAGGAACCATCTTCATCAAGCCCCCCAGTGCGCCCATATTTTTAATCAGGCGCATTTGCTTGAGGAAGTCCGTGAAATCAAATTGCGCAGACAGCATCTTCTCTGTCATGGCCTGCGCATCGGACATGTCGATTTCTTCCTGCGCCTTCTCCACCAGCGTTAGGATGTCTCCCATCCCCAGAATTCGCGAAGCCATCCGCTCGGGATAAAAGGGATCGAGAGCTTCGACTTTTTCACCTGTGCCAATGAACTTAATCGGCTGTCCGGAAACCTGACGGACGGAGAGGGCCGCGCCACCCCTCGTATCGCCATCCATTTTGGTCAAGATGGCACCGGTCACCCCAATTCGATTGTGGAACTCGCGCGTCAGGTTGGCTGCTTCCTGACCCGTCATGGCATCCACAACCAGCAGCGTTTCATTGGGGTTGATTGTGTCCTTAATCTGCTCCAATTCCCCCATCATGTCCCGGTCGATCTGCAAACGACCGGCGGTGTCTACAATGACGTAGTCGAAGTTTTCCTCGCGGCCCTTAGCTACCCCTTGCTGGGCGATTTCGACTGGGTTGGTCTTGCCGAGGTCGAAGACGGGGATATCGATCTGTTCCCCTAACGTTTTGAGCTGATCGATCGCTGCCGGACGGTAAATGTCTCCCGCGACCAACAACGTCTTCTTATTCTGCTTGCGTAAATACAGTGCCAGTTTGGCAGATGCGGTAGTTTTACCCGTCCCCTGCAAACCGGCCATCAACACAATGGTAGGACCTTGTCCTTCCGGTGCTTCGTTGAGAGGCGCATTTGCCTCCCCCATCACCTTCACTAGCTCATCGTTCACAATCTTGATGAACTGCTGATCGGGGGAAACCCCCATGATGACGTTGGCTCCCAGGGCAGATTCGCGAATGTCTTCGACAAACTGCTTGACCACCTGCAAGTTGACATCGGCTTCTAGCAAAGCGCGGCGAACTTCCCGCAGCGCATCTTTGATGTTGCTCTCCGTTATTTTGTCTTGACCCCGCAGTTTTTTCCACGCGGCTTCAAGTTGGTCGGAAAGAGCATCAAACATTGTGGTTAAACAGGTGAAAAGCTAACGACGAGAACGGCTGTGAACCGGCCTTCCTAGAATAACGTGCTGCGGATTGACCGGTTGATTTCGAATGCTTTTTTCTGGCGATCGAGGCTGCGGTATCGAACCGGCTTTGCTTAAAAATTCGCAGTATGCTTGCCCCTTGGGTGCGCTAGGGCTCTATCAAGGCAAAAGGGAAGACCTGAACATCTTCTTTTCTGCAGGATGCAAAGTCGTTGCAGTAAAGATGATAACTACTTAAGTCAGCCTGACGAGCTACCAAAAACTGCTGACTGCAAAGTCGTAGCTGAGAGCGCGTATCCACTTGAGTCAGCCGGACAGACTACTAGAGGTATATGGTGAAGCGTTGTTGGCAAGTTGGCTTTGCGATCGCCGGCGTCATGACAGGTATCAGTGTTGGTGCCATGGCAGCGCGCATTGACCACCATTCCCATCCCGAACAACCCTCCGCCGAGACAATTGCTGAAACCGTTGATGAACCGACCCCCATTGCCCGGCCGCTGCCGCCCGAAACAGAAGCCATCGTCCATAGCATCCCTGGCGGCCTCTACAATCCGCCACGCGGAGACATGCGCATTGTCGTCATTAGCGACCTCAACAGCGCCTACGGCTCCACTGACTACGATCCTGACGTTGATAAAGGCATTAACCTCACTCCCTTTTGGGCCCCCGATCTCGTCCTCATCAGTGGCGATATGGTTGCTGGCCAAAGTCCCAGCCTGACCCCCGCACAAATTCGCGCTATGTGGGCAGCATTCGACAGCCACGTTGCTGCTCCTCTGCGTGATCGCAACATCCCCTTAGGCTTCTCTCTGGGCAATCACGATGCATCGAGCGCAAGAACGACTGCAGGGAGCTTTGCATTCCAAACAGAGCGGGATTTGGCTGCTGAATACTGGAACAATCCCGATCGCAGCTCTAGCCTTAACTTCGTAGACCGCGATGATTTTCCCTTCTACTACACCTTCGAGCAGCAAGGAGTGTTTTTCCTGACTTGGGATGGTTCGTCCAGCTACATTCCCCCCGACAAATTGGCTTGGGTGGAACAAGCTCTATCCAGTCCGGTGGCACAAAATGCCCGTCTGCGTATCGTCATTAGCCACCTGCCACTCTTTGCCGTAGCAGAAGGTCGTAATTCTCCTGGAGAGGTGATGGGCAATGCTGACCAATTGCGCAAGTTATTGGAACGCCACAACGTTCATACCTACATCAGCGGCCATCAACACGCCTATTATCCAGGCCATCGTGGAGACCTTCAGCTATTGCATACCGGGATTCTAGGCTCGGGCCCCCGCGTCCTCATCGACAGCAATCTTTCCCCAAGAAAGACCGTTACTGTGGTGGATATTCAGTTCGATAATCCCGACCTCACCACCTACACCACCTATGACATCAGTACATTGCAGCGAGTCGAGCTAGAATCGCTTCCGCGTTTGTTGGTGGGTCATAACGGAGATGTGCTGCGTCGCGATATCGAGCTGAGTGACTTAACAAGCGTCGAACAGTCGCTTTGTCAGCAACGACTAGGAACCCAATGCGGCTTCTAGACGCCAACTCCTAAGGGGCATTTACGGCATCGAACATAGGCTACAAGTTCAACGCAAGCCGTCATATGCAGTCAAGTTCTTAATGTACCAACACTGTCTATTCAATAACGCTCCACCGTTCAGGCTGATTACCCTCAGATTTGCCAGCTCTTTGCCAGCCCCGAAGGAATGTACCTGATTTATCCCAGTGGCACATTTCCGATGACAGCAGAGCAGTTAAAAGCGATCTCTCGAGCTCGCGTCGATCTGACATCAGTGGCAATCGATGATCGCATCCTGGGATTCAGCAATCTCTACAATTTCACCCCCAACCAATATGCCTTCATCGGCAATGTTGTCATGCATCCCGAGCTACGGGACAGGGGACGGACAGGGCAGTGATCGAGTACATGCTCAATCGCTGCTTCACTATCCATAATTTGCCAGAAGTCCGCATTACAATCTTGAACTACAACAGTTGCGCCCGATTGCTCCACAACTCACTGGACGTCAAACCCTATGCCATAGAAGAGGCCGCCGGTCTAATGGGCGATCGTGTCGCATTCATTCACCTCAGTAAGGCCAAATCCTGCCATCGAGGGAAAGTCCTAAGCTTCGATTTCTTCAAGCTGAAGTAGCTCGGGCAGTAGGTTTAATTCGTCACGATGTCCCTGGATGTCCAATCGGGTCTGACCCTCGTGCTCGGTCTCGCTCACACGCACTTTCAGCGCTTCTTCGCGGGTGGACTTCTTGCGGTAGTACCAGCCCCCTAATGGTGCCCCCAGTAGCAGTAGATAGGGCAAAGGTCCCAGCTCTGGCTTTAACACCTGCAGCACCAATGCCATACTCAACAGACCCACTCCTGCCAACATCGTTAGCAATCCAGTTAAGAATCCACTGGGCTGTGCCTGCCCCACAAACGTGGCCAATCCAGTATCGTCTGTTTCACTCAGTCGATACGCCCGCTCCAAAAAGTATTGCTGCAGGGTTTGCCCCATCTCGTCTACGGGGCGATCGCTCAAGTAGCGTCGAATCTCGATGCGGTCTTTCCCCGAAGCCCGAATAAAGAAAAACAATCCAACTAGCAACAGTACCGTCATGACGAGCGTTGATACGACGGTGACGCGCCCGGACATCACAGCATCTGCAAACCCTGTTGTCTCAGCCACAGCAATCCCCATCTTGTCTTTAGCCCACCCGTTCACGCTAAACAGTCTTCAAGTATCACCCATCTCGCACAATATCTGACGCTAAATTCTTTCAGCACTACATTTGCCTGTGATTTAAAACATCCATAAGTAAGACATAGTGCGGTCCGCAGACGGACACTGCAAATGTCACACGGTTTACAGTACCTTTTCTAGCCGGTAATCACGATTCCACATGCGTAACTACTCACGCGCTGAACCGTGAACCCAGTTTAAAATAGATAATAAGAAAAACAGTTACTGTCGAAGGGCTTTCCTCAAGGCATCCCACATTATGACCTTCAGAGGATGCAAGCTCTTCGCAAAGGCATTGCACTTCACTCACCACCTGCATGCAGCCTGTACCTGTCGATCCTAGTTCAGCCTAAGTTTCAGCTGAGCAGCTCTGTTGGCTGCACTCATAGAGCTTACAGCTTGATCTGATGTGTGGTCAGCGTCCTACAAGAGGCAAATTACCGTAATTATGCCAGTAACACCATACAACATCGAATACGAAAACGATCGCGAAGATGCAACAGTTGCGACCGACTTGGACAATTCGGGTGTGGAAGTGGAATATGGCGAGGCAACTTCTCGCAAAGCCACAAGCAGTCGCCGGTCAACCGACTTAGTTCGTCTCTACCTGCAAGAAATCGGTCGCGTACCTCTCTTAGGTCGCGATGAAGAAGTTGCTTTAGCCCAAAAAGTGCAGCGTTTTATGGCGTTGCTGGATAAGCGCCAGGAATTGGAAGCGAACCTTTCCACTCCTCCATCTCTCGAACAGTGGGCCGAAGCTGTGAAACTGCCTGCGCATGAACTCCGTCAATTGGAGCGGACTGGCTCTCGTGCAAAAGAGCACATGATCAAAGCCAACCTACGACTGGTGGTTTCTGTCGCGAAAAAGTACCAGAACAGAGGGCTGGAACTCCTGGATTTAATTCAGGAAGGAACACTGGGTCTGGAACGAGCCGTTGAAAAATTTGACCCCACCAAAGGATATCGATTCAGCACCTATGCCTATTGGTGGATTCGCCAGGGGATTACCCGAGCGATCGCCACCCAGAGTCGTACTATCCGGCTTCCCGTTCACATCACTGAGAAGCTAAACAAAATCAAAAAGGCACAGCGGCAAATCTCCCAAGAGAAAGGTCGCACTGCTACGATCGAGGACATAGCTCGCGAGATGGACTTAACTCCCTCGCAGGTCCGCGATTTGCTGGTGAAAGTTCCCCGCTCTGTCTCCTTGGAAACCAAAGTGGGTAAAGACAAGGACACCGAACTTGGGGAGCTGCTCGAATCGGAAGACATGTCCCCTGAAGAGCGCGTTACCCGCAACGCCCTCAGTCGTGACTTGGCCACTTTGATGGCAGAGTTGACGACGCGCGAGCAAGACGTGCTGAAAATGCGGTTTGGTCTAGAAGATGGTCGAACCTACTCATTAGCCGAAATTGGCCGAGCATTAGAGTTGTCTCGTGAACGTGTTCGCCAGATTGAATCGAAGGCGCTGCAAAAGCTGCGTCAACCGAAGCGTCGCAACAAAATTCGCGACTATTTGGAAGCTCTCGGCTAGGAATTGAGCCAGCCAACTCAAAATCCCCCTCTCTGTAATGGAAAGGGGGATTTATCTATCAACGCGACAATCGTAGAAGTAGTCCTTTATTTGACCGCTTCGCGATCGAGAGTGGCAAAGATTTCGTCCAAAATTTCAGTTGCCCCTTGAGACCGGAGAGCTTTGGCTAATGCGATGCCAACAGCCTCGGGATCATCTGCAGAACCGGAAGCCATATCGCGGATCAGTCGCTTACCGTCCAGGCTGGCAACCATCCCCGTTAACCGCACGGTTTCTCCGCTCTCTGCAGAGAGCACTTCGCTGTTCACACCGATAGGCACTTGGCATCCTCCCTCCAATTGACGCAGGAACGCTCGCTCGGCCAAACATCGCAGAGTAGACTCGCGATCGACTAGCGGCTGTAAAGCAGCCAACACCTCTTCATCGCCATCGCGACACTCAATACCGAGAGCACCCTGACCGACAGCATGGAGAGAAACATTCGCCGGGATGACCTGAGAAATGCGATCGCTCATGCCCAAACGTTCTAAACCAGCCACAGCCAAAATAATGGCATCATACTGACCTTCATCCAGCTTTTTGAGCCGAGTGTTGAGGTTACCGCGAATATCCTTGAACTCTAGATGGGGATAGTGGTGGCGCAGCTGTGCCAAACGGCGTAATGAAGACGTACCGACCACAGCCCCTTCGGGAAGAGAATCAATGGTTGCTCCTGCATGTTTCTCGTGCAGAACTAATGCATCTGCGGGATTCTCGCGAGCTGTAATCGCTCCCAGCATCAACCCTTCAGGAAGGTTGGTGGGCAAATCTTTAAGGCTGTGAACGGCGAAGTCCGTTTGATGATTGAGCATGCCCACCTCTAATTCCTTGGTGAACAGCCCCTTATCTCCAATCTTCGCTAGCGCCACATCCAGAATGATGTCACCCTGCGTTTCCATCGTTACCAACTCGAAGGTGGAGTCAGAGTGATGGTTACTGAGTTCGGCTTGAACCCAGCGGGATTGCACCAACGCTAACTCGCTTTTGCGAGATCCAATCTTAAATTCGCGTGCCATAACTGCAAGGAGACAAAAAATGCGGCAATTCCCAGGCTATCGCAGTTGCCTACACGGCTGCATAACAATTCTTGAAGCAAATCTATAGTGAGATACATTGTTGCAATATCGAACCAATTTGACTGCTAGTACCCAAAAAAATAAATCTCCCCGCAGAGGGAAGATTGAAGCATTGTTTTGAGGCTTCTGCTTTGACTCTGCTGAGAATAGGGATGAACGAACTGCCCGGATTCATCCTAGATAGAACTATTCCGCCATACATTCTTCTGTTTGAAAGACCGTTCTTCTTCGCTAAAGACAAAGGTTATGGAGATGTGAAGGATAAGAGACTACTTCTTGCGCAAGCGATAAGTAATCCGTCCCTTGGTCAAGTCATAAGGGGTCAACTCAACTTTGACGCGATCTCCAGGCAGGATTTTGATGTAATTTCTACGGATTTTGCCAGAGATATGAGCAAGGACATTAAATCCGTTATCTAAATCCACTCGAAACATTGCATTAGGGAGGGACTCCGTTACAGTACCTTCCATCTCAATTACATCTTGCTTGGACAACCTAAACCTCCCAACAAAGTAGAGCTATGTATAGTCCGTCATCTAGAGTAGCGTGTCGCACGTCTCTCTTGAGAGAAACACCGGCAAACCCATGATGTAATAACTCAAACGGACGAGAAAAACCAATAAAACGGATTGCTAGTTTGCGAGTAGAGCTGATAGTGATTCAAACACAGAATCGGGGTCAAGGTTTCCGTCGACCGTTTTGAGGGTTCCTTTCTTGGAGTAGTAATCAATCAACGGAGCCGTTTTGTCTCGGTACACCTTCAACCGTTCGCGGATGACATCCTCTTTGTCATCATCGCGTCCGCGAGCCAACATGCGCTGGACAATTTCTTCGTCAGGCACATCGAGACAAATCGTGCAGTCATGAGATTGACCGACAGAGTCAAGCAATGCATCCAATGCCTCAGCCTGGGGGATTGTTCTGGGGAAACCATCCAGAATCCATCCCTGTTTGGCATCATTGCCTTTGAGGCACTCTTCAATAAGACCTATTACCACTTGGTCGGGAACTAAGTTTCCGCTATCCATGTAGTGTTTGGCCTCAAGTCCCAACGGAGTGCGATCGCTCACGGCAGCGCGCAGAATGTCTCCAGTTGAAAACTTCGGAATCCCCAATGAATTCTGAAGCCGTTCCCCCTGCGTCCCTTTACCCGAGCCGGGAGGGCCAACTAAAATCACACGAGCCACTAACTTTTCACCATTCCTTCGTAACGTTGCGAGATCACATAGGTTTGGATCTGTTTCGATGTGTCGATAGCAACACCAACCAGAATCAGCAACGATGTAGCTCCCAATCCCTGGAATGTTGTAATGCCGACAAGCTGCTCAACAATAGATGGAACAACTGCTACCAGTCCCAAGAAGATAGCTCCCAATAGCGTCAAACGATTCAGAACTTTTTCAATATAATCAGATGTTGCCTTCCCGGGCCGAATTCCAGGAATGCTGGAGCCCATCTTCTTCAAGTTCTGTGCCAGATCTATGGGGTTAATGATCAGAGACGCATAGAAATAGCTAAAGAACACGATCAACACCAACAGGAGAAAAATGTATCCCCAAGAGCCAGGAGAGAAAAGACTGATGATGCTGAGCACCCGTAGGTTTTGGGTGACGTTCTGAAGTTGGGTCGGCAGAATCAGGACGGCGGATGCAAAAATGATTGGCATAACTCCCCCTTGATTGAGTCTGAGGGGAAGATAGTTCTTCTGTTCTCGATATAGTCTACGGCCTACTTGACGCTTGGCTGAAATGATGGGGATGCGACGTGTACCTTCTTGTACAAAGACAATACACACGATCATTGCTACGTAGGTTAACGATAACAAGACAACTCCAGGAATAGTGCTGCTGTCAGCACGTACTAAAGCGATCGTGTCTGAAAATGCCGTGGGTAGACTGGCCACGATATTTAGAAAGATCATGAGCGACGCGCCGTTGCCAATCCCTCGCTCCGTGATTAACTCACTGGCCCACATGACAAACATTGAGCCTGCGGTCAAGGCTAGAGTCGTTTCAAAGGTAAATGACAATTGAGATGCATCGGATGCGGCAAAGTCATACACCCAGATCGAGACCCCAACCCCCTGAATGATCGCCCAAGCAAGAGTAAGGTATCGAGTGTATTGAGTTATTTGACGACGCCCAGCCTCCCCTTCGTTTTTCTGCAGGTTTTCTAGGGCTGGTACAGCAGAGGTGAGTAGCTGAATGATGATCGAAGCATTGATGTAGGGCAAAATTCCCAGCATAAATACGCCGAGAGAAGCAATTCCTCCCCCCGTAAATACATTGAGGAACCCTGCTAATTGGTTGTTGGCTAAATTTGCAGCAAATGCTTCTCGATTAATACCGGGAATCGGAATATAGATGCCCAAGCGAACCAGTAGCAGAATACCGAGGGTAAGAAAGACCCGTCCGCGCAGCCCGGCCTCTTGGGCCATTTGTGCAAATGTCTCTTGAGCTGATGGGGAGCTTCCCCGATTGACCACCATGAACAGCCATCTCCTTTCGGTAGCTATCAACCGACGCACAGTCTAGTAAATTATCCTGTGCCTTATAAAGTTTAACTCCCAGCCATGACAGACCGAAATCAATTTAGACAAGGATGTTTGGAACCTCTTCAAATGCAAAAGAGCAGCAGTCAACTGAATCTGCTGCCCTTTTTGTCGTAAAGTCTGCTAGGAAACCGGTCTAAACCAGCTCGACGGTTCCCCCTGCAGATTCAATTTTGCCTTTTGCAGATTCTGTGACTGCGGTCGCCTTAACTGTCAGCTTCTTAGTTAAATCACCGTTGCCCAACACTTTCAGAGGGCCATCAGTGGCAGTCAGGATGCCGCAATCCAGCAGGCTTTGTAAGGTTACTTCGGTGCCAGCCTTCAGTTGTTCTAAATCTTCAACATTCACAATGGAAAAGGTTTTGTGATTGATGAGCTTAAAGTGCTTGAGCTTGGGTAAGCGACGGTAGAGAGGCATTTGTCCGCCTTCAAAGCCTGGCCGAGTACCGCCACCCGAGCGAGATTTTTGGCCACGCATACCTTTACCACCTGTAGCTCCCTGACCGGCAGATATACCTCGGCAGATACGACGTTTGCGTCGGGTTGCCCCACTTTGAGGCTTGATGTCATTCAGACGCATAGCAATTTCCTGAAAGCGTTTGGATCGGATCGGACAGAAAACTAGCTTCCAAACCAGAAACTAGCTTTGACAACAGAAAACTAGGCTAGGCACTGTAGAGCTTGGTAACTTCAATACCGCGCTCTTCTGCAACAGCCTGGAATGTACGCAAGTTTGCCAAAGCGTCGACAGTGGCGCGTGCATTGTTTAGTGGATTGCTGGAACCCAGTTGCTTAGCCAGGGAGTTCTTAACACCAGCTAGTTCCAAGACAGTACGAACGGCACCACCTGCAATTACACCGGTACCGGGGGCAGCCGGCATTACCAAAACTCTAGCTCCGCCGGCCTCACCCTGCATGCGGTGAGGCAAAGAGCGGCTTTTGGTCAATGGAACTTCGACCAAGCTCTTCTTCGCATCGGCAACGCCCTTGCGAACGGCACCAATGACATCATTAGCTTTGCCAACGCCAACACCCACTTGCCCCTGTTCGTTACCCACAACGACAACAGCGCGGAAACTGAGGGATTTACCCCCTTTTACAACCTTGGTTACTCGGCGAATTTGGACAACCCGCTCCTGCCATTCGGAGGATTCGCGGTTGTCTCGGTTTTTCCTTCTGCCACGACGTTCAGCCATGTTCCATATTCCCTACAGTGATTGCTGTGAGTCTAAAATTCTAGTCCGGCTTCGCGCGCGGCATCGGCTAGCGCCTTGACGCGTCCGTGATACAGCTTTCCTCCACGGTCAAAGACTACCTGCTTGATGCCAGCAGCAATTGCCTTCTCAGCGACGGACTTACCCACTAGAGCAGCTGCGTCTTGGTTGCCAGTGTTCGATTCACCAATTTTGCCCTTAACAGCTCCATCCAAAGTGGACGATGCAGCTAAAGTGTGGTGAGCAGAATCGTCGATGACTTGCGCATAAATGTGTTGGTTAGAGCGGAATACTGCCAAACGAGGACGCTCGGTGGTTCCTACTACTTTGCGACGAATACGACCGTGACGCCTGCGGGTTGATTGTTTACGACTCACTTTCATGGCTTACTTACCAGACTTACCAGCTTTACGAAGGATATACTCACCGGCGTAGCGAATGCCCTTGCCTTTGTAGGGCTCGGGGGGACGAACGCTGCGGATCTTTGCGGCTGTATTGCCTACAACCTCTTTGTCAATGCCCGACACAATAACGTTGGTGTTATTCTCAACCGCTAATTGAATACCAGTGGGGGCAGGAATTTCGACAGGGTTGCTGTAGCCAACGTTGAGAACCAGTGTGGTTCCTTTCGCTTGGGCTCGGTAACCAACTCCCTGAATCTCTAGCCGCTTTTCAAAGCCTTTTGAGACGCCTTCAACCATGTTGGCGACCAAGGTGCGGCACAGACCATGGCGCTGACGAGCAATTCTGGACTCGTCAACTGGGGTGACCTTCACCTCGGCCCCCTCTAGGACGATGGTCACCTTATCGGGCAGCGTGCGCTCCAGCTCACCTTTAGGTCCCTTGACTTTGACATTCAGGCCGTCAATCGTAACGGTCACTTTGTCGGGGATAGGAATTGGTTGTTTGCCAATGCGTGACATGTGCGAACTCCTGACGGACGACTGAGATAACTTAGTAGATGTAGCAGAGAACTTCACCGCCGATGCCGTTGCGGCGAGCATCTCGGTCGGTCATGATTCCGCTGGACGTAGAGATAATGGCAATCCCAATGCCACCCAAAACGCGGGGTAGTTCTTTGCGGTTTTTGTAAACGCGCAAGCCAGGGCGGCTAACTCGCTGCAGCTTGGTAATGATAGGCTGGCGGTTTTTACCCTTGTATTTGAGAGACAGAATGAGATTCTTACGGCTCTCTGCCTCCGCTTCTTCAAAGCTCTCGATAAAGCCTTCTTCTCGCAACACGCGTGCGATGTTGCGAGTCATTTTAGTTGCAGGAATGTTCACCGATTGATGCCGCGCCAAATTGGCGTTGCGAATTCGAGTGAGCATATCTGAGATTGTGTCGTTTGTGTGCGCCATTTGCAGTTACCTCTAAGCCTGCAGAGCGAGTCGGGTTGACGGGATTGATGCCTGCCATGCAGGTGCTCGTCGTGCAGTGTGTCGGACCATCAGCGGGAATACCAAATACATCAGTGGACGGTTAAGCGAACGGCATGCCAAAAGCTTTAAGTAATGCCCGGCCATCGTTGTCGTTTGTAGCTGTCGTGACAAATGTGATGTCCATGCCGCGAATCTGATCCACTTTGTCGTAACTGATCTCTGGGAAGATCAGCTGCTCGCGAACACCGATAGTGTAATTTCCACGTCCGTCAAACCCTTTGGGGCTGACTCCACGGAAGTCACGAATTCGGGGCAAGGCCACATTGATAAAGCGATCGAGGAAGGCATACATCTTCTCCCGACGAAGGGTGACTTTGAGACCCACCGGCATCCCTTCGCGGATTTTGAAGGTTGCGATCGCCTTCTTGGCTCGGGTAATGACAGGTCTTTGTCCGGTAATCGTACTGATTTCAGTCAGAGACGATTCCAAAGCCTTAGCGTTCTGAGATGCCTCGCCGAGTCCACGGTTGACGACAATCTTGACCAGTTTGGGGACTTGGTGAACGTTCCCATAACCCAACTCTTTCATGAGCTGCGGCACGAGAGTCTCGGCATAAGTTGTTCGGAGACGTTGCGTCATGGTCGAATCTCAATCGAAAAGTAGGTCTGAATAAAAGCGAACAGCAGTCCCGGCATAAGGCTAAGTCAATGTCTTAGCCAAGAATGTCCTAGTCAAGAACTTCGCCAGTGGCCTTTAGCATGCGCACCTTACGTCCTTCAGGAGTAAAGCTGTACGCAATTTTGCTAGCGACTTCTTCCTTCTTGGAATAAGCCATCACGTTAGACACGTGAATAGGAGCTTCGGTCGTTTCGATGCGACCCGTTTCTCCTTCACGCTGAGGCTTGATATGGCGGGTGATAATATTGGCCCCTTCAACGACGACCATGTTCTTGCTGGGTAGCGTGAACAGAACTTCACCCACAGTGCCTTTGTCCTTACCAGCGATAACTTGGACGGTGTCACCTTTCCTGATGCGCATCTTGTAGCGCAGTGAATTGCGATGGGCGCGAATACCTGGCTTTTTGACCAGAGCAGCAATCTGGCTGCGTTTTAATTTGCGTGCCATTTTATAGAACCTCCGGTGCGAGAGAAACGATTTTAGTGAAGTTCTTTTCGCGCAACTCTCGAGCAACAGGGCCAAACACGCGAGTACCGCGGGGGTTGTTATCAGCGTTGATGATGACAGCTGCGTTATCGTCAAACCGAATGGTCATACCGTTTTGACGACGGATAGACTTAACTGTGCGAACGACAACCGCTTTGACAACGTCCGACTTCTTGACTGGCATGTTTGGAGCAGCGTCCTTGACAACGGCCACGATCACATCGCCGACTCGGGCATAGCGGCGGCCGGTGCTACCGGGGACTCGAATGCATTGAATGCGACGAGCTCCAGTGTTGTCAGCCACGTTGAGCATTGTTTCTTGCTGGATCATGCTTTGGCTCCCCCAGTTAAAATTTCTGCCACTTCCCAGCGCTTGGTCTTACTCAAGGGGCGAGTTTCAGCAATTCGCACGCGATCGCCGCGCTTGCACTGATTGTCCTCGTCGTGGGCTTTGTATTTCTTGGTCTTGACGACGATTTTGCCGTACTTAGGGTGAGCAATGCGATTCTCAACTGCTACCACTACGGTCTTGTCCATCTTGTCGCTGACCACGAGGCCAACTTGAACCTTTCTGCGTTTATCTCCGGACATAGTTAGAGCACCTTACTCGCTTACGATTCCTGACTGGCCTGAGAGCGTTCCCCTTCTACCGTCAACAGCTGAGCCAGACGGTGTTTAGCCAACTTAATTTGGTGGGGACCTTCCAACTGGCGAGTGGCTCTTTGCAAGCGAAGTTCAAATAACTCCTTCTTAACCGCCAGAATTTCAGCACTAAGCTCTTCATCTGAAAGAGCCCGGGCATCGGCAATTTTGGGCATGGGCATCGCTAGTTACCTCCATCATCAGTTGAGGAAGCGTTATCAGGTGCCTCCCGCGTTATGAACTTGGTCTTGACAGGCAGCTTCTGGGCTGCAAGTCTCATGGCTTCGCGAGCAACATCTTCCGCAACACCACCCATCTCGAACATGACGCGATTGGGTTTGACAACTGCCACCCAAAACTCCGGATTACCTTTACCGGAACCCATCCTGGTTTCAGCCGCGCGCATGGTGACAGGCTTGTCAGGGAAAATCCGGATCCAGATCTTGCCGCCACGTTTGACCGAGCGAGTCATCGCTCGACGAGCAGCTTCAATCTGGCGGGAGGTAATCCAGCAGGGTTCGGTGGAAACCAAACCAAATTCGCCAAAGCTAATGGTGTTACCGCGAGTAGCCTTACCTCTCATGCGGCCGCGTTGTTGCTTGCGGAATTTAGTGCGCTTGGGACTTAACATCAGGTGCGTTCCTCTCAATCAGCAGTGGGGCCAGCGGAGCGTTAGCCCTCGGCTGCCGAGCGATCTTCAAAAGTGGGGCGGCGACGCTGGGAGCGGCGCTTGGGTTGCTGCGTCGGAGCAGGGCGAGACTCTAGCTCTTGTCCGGGCAATATTTCGCCTTTAAATACCCATACTTTGACGCCGATGATGCCGAAGGTCGTCTTTGCTTCGTGCTCTGCGTAGTCAATATTGGCTCGCAGAGTATGGAGGGGGATGCGCCCCTCGCGTGTCCACTCTGAACGGGCAATCTCGGCTCCGTTTAGACGACCACTAATTTGAATTTTGATGCCTTCGACACCAGCTCGCTGAGCTCGTTGGATAACCTGCCGAACAATGCGGCGGAAGGAAACACGTCGCTCTAGTTGTTGAGCAATACTTTCAGCAATTAGTGCGGATTCAGCATCGACTCGCGTTACTTCAACAACGTTGATACGGACAGTACGAGTACCTTCTGCGGCAGGGCTATCGGCTAATTCGTTCAACAGACCGACTCGCAGTGCTTCAATACCAGATCCGCCTCGACCCACAACCACACCGGGACGGGATGTGTGTACTTCTAGATCGATTTGATCGGCCTTGCGCTCGATGATGATGTCAGCTAACCCTGCGTTATTCAAATTTTTACGCAGGTACTCGCGAATTTGCTTGTCCTCTTGCAACAGCAAAGGATATAGCTCGGGATCGGCAAACCAGCGGCTGCGGTGTGTGCGAGTAATGCCGAGGCGAAAGCCGTTGGGGTGAATCTTCTGACCCATAGGTAGTGCGGTTGGTTAACGATGGGGTAAAGGAACTGGACTAAGCCTGAATGGGACTGACAGCAACGGTGATGTGGCAAGTCTTCTTCTGGATGCCGTAAGCACGGCCCTGCGCACGAGGGCGGAAGCGCTTGAGAGTAGGTCCCTGATCTGCATAAGCAGTGCTGACATAGAGCTGAGTTGCATCTAGGCCCTCGTTGTGCTCTGCATTAGCAACTGCCGAACGTAATACCTTTCGCACTGGCTCGCAGGCGGAATAAGGCATGAATTCGAGGATGATCAGCGCATCTTGATAGGAGCGGCCGCGAATCTGATTGAGGACGCGACGAACTTTGGTGGGAGACATGCGCACAGTACGCGCGATCGCCTTTACTTCTAGAGTGTCAGTAGCCATGGAATCGTCTTTCCTCAACGGCGAGAAGCTTTCTTGTCAGCTGCGTGACCGCGGTAGGTGCGAGTCGGCGCAAATTCCCCTAATTTGTGACCCACCATTTGCTCGGAAACATACACGGGGACGTGTTGTCTGCCGTTGTGAACGGCAATGGTGTGACCAATCATCTGAGGAATGATGGTGGAGGCCCTAGACCAAGTTTTGATGACTTGCTTGCTGCCGCTAGCATTCATTGCTTCAACTTTCTTGAGCAAGTGACCGGCGACAAAAGGACCCTTTTTAAGCGAACGAGGCATAACAACCTACCGAATCGAGTGCATCAAACAAACTGGAAGAGTTTAGCGGGTAGACTTACCGCGCTTGCGACCGCGAACGATCAGCTTGCTACTCGCTTTCTTCTTCTTGCGAGTCTTGTAACCCAACGCTGGAATACCAGTGGGAGATAGAGGAGAAGGGCGTCCAATGGGAGCCTTACCCTCACCACCACCGTGGGGGTGGTCGCAAGCATTCATGGCTACACCACGAACGTGGGGACGGCGACCACTCCAGCGAGTTCGCCCGGCTTTACCTTTGTTCTGGTTGTTAAACTCCGCATTGCCCACTTCGCCTAAAGTCGCGTAGCACTCTTTGCGAACCATGCGGACTTCGCTAGAAGGTAACTTAATCGTGACGTAGTTACCCTCTTTAGCGACAACCTGTGCACTAGCTCCTGCCGAACGCACCATTTGACCGCCACGACCGCGGTGCATTTCTACGTTGTGAACGGCGCTGCCCAATGGAACCCGAGACAAAGGCATCGCATTACCGATTTCAATGGGAGCCTCGTCCCCAGCGACGACTGTGTCGCCGACTTGTAAGGACTTGGGCTGTAGAATGTAGCGCTTCTCACCATCGATATAGTGCAACAAACAGATGCGAGCATTGCGGTTGGGGTCGTACTCGATAGTGGCAACCTTGGCCGGAACGTCGCGCTTGTCGCGCTTGAAGTCGATGATGCGATATAGACGCTTGTGACCGCCACCACGATGGCGACTAGTGATTACCCCACGGTTGTTGCGTCCCTTCTTGTTGTGAACGCGCTTCACCAGGGACTTTTCTGGGGAATCTGTCGTCAACTCTGAGAAGTCTGACGCCGCATGCTCGCGCATGCTGGGGGTGTAGGGGTTAAAGGTACGAATGGCCATAATAGTCTGGCTGTCCTATTACTTACTTGCGTCAGAGGTGGATTAAACTTCGGGGAAGAGGGCGATGGAATCGCCACTGGCGAGGGTTACAACAGCCCGCTTGTGACGAACGCGGAAGCCGATGGTACGGCCTAAACGACGCTTTTTGCGGGGAGGATTGTAAGTGTTAACAGACGTGACGCGAACACCGAACATTTCCTCAACTGCATAGCGAATGGCAGGCTTAGTTGCAGTGTCTTGGACTTCGAACGTGTATTTGTTGTCTTCCATTAACCGAGTTGCTTTTTCCGTCAAGATGGGACGAATCAGAATATCGGCTAAGCGGCGCTTACTTTGAGTCACTGTAAACCTCCCGAATGCGATCCAATGCTGAAGTGGTAGCCACAATCCAATCAACGTTGAGTAGGTCGAATACGTTGAGGTTGCTGGCAGTGATGAGCTTGACGCGTGCAATATTGCGCACTGCTCTGTGGATGTTGTCGTCTTTGTCCGCAACAATAATCAGTACAGACTGATCTGCTCCAACCCCCCAGCGGGACAACGCTTGGACAGCCTCTTTCGTCTTGGGTTGGGCTAAATTGTCGGAGAAATCTTCTACCACAATCAGGTCTTCTACCCGACTCTGCAAAGCAGTGCGCAGGGCCAATCGGCGTTCCTTGCGGTTCATGCTGATGGTGTAATTGCGCTCGTTGCGAGGGCCAAATACAACACCACCTTTTCGCCATAGCGGAGAACGGATAGAGCCAGCGCGAGCCCGGCCCGTGCCCTTTTGACGCCAAGGCTTGCGACCACCACCGCGCACTTCCGCACGAGTTTTGGAGTGAGCGTTTGATTGACGCTTATTGGCTAACTGGCGGCGAAGAGCCAGGTAAACAATGTGTTCGGCAGATTCGGGGGATGCTACAGCGAGATCCAGATCGGTTTCACCCTTGGATTCGCCCTGCCAGTCTTTGATGCTACAAGTTGCCATCGGTATTGCTCTCCTACAGTTCGTGCCTACTGTCCGACGATAGTGGCGGGACGAATTTCCAACAGGCCACCCTCAACACCGGGTACAGACCCTTTGACCAGTAGCAAGTTGCGCTCTTCGTCAACGCGGACGATCGCCAACTTACGAATTGTGGTGCGCTTGCCACCATCGCGACCCGCCATGCGCTTGCCGGGATAAACGCGACCGGGGGTGGTACCTGGACCAATCGAACCAGGAAGGCGATGGTTCTTAGAACCGTGAGCCATAGGACCGCGGCTGAAGTTGTGACGCTTCTGGTATCCAGTGAAGCCGTGACCAATAGTGGTGCCGGAGACATCAATCAGTTGACCGGCCTCAAATCGAGTCACGGTCAGTTCCTGACCGAGTTCAAAATCTTCAGGCTTGTCGACACGGTATTCCTTCAGGTGCTTGAGGGGTGCCTCAACACCGGCCTTAGCCAAGTGACCTTTCTCAGGCTTGTTCACGCGCTTGTTATTGCCATATCCGATCTGGATGGCAGTGTATCCGTCCGTTTCCTTCGTTTTAATTTGGGTAACGGTGCAAGGACCAGCCTCGACAACGGTAACGGGTACCGCCAAGCCTTCTTCGTCGAAGACTTGGGTCATGCCTAACTTCTTGCCGAAAATGCCAACAGCCACTTTGGGCCTCCACTGGACAACGGGTTAACGATCGCTCGACTCGACACATAAGCGGGCGGCAGACTTGGCATCACTCCAGCTTGCCTGGAGCAGTGCCATTAATCTGCTCAATCCGAAGAAACCTCGCGAGACTGCCATGAATACTTCAGTGGGTCTGCAACGTAAGTTTGATGCGAGTACAGCAGCGAAAGCTGAGGGCGAAATCACAATTTCGCTCGAGAGCCCGGACTTGACAGTGCTAAGCAGCTAAACTGCAGTATCCGTAACGGCATCTCAGGTGGGCACGTCATTTCCGCGCCGGCTTACTAATGTACGTGGTTTCGATCGCTTTGTCCAGATTTTTTTTTTGTTTTCTGGAAATCGGCTGTAGGCCTGTGATTTTTAGACTGGTTCTAGGTATCTGTTCGGGATGATTATGATTGTTTGTAAGATGCCACCGTGGAACCATGCAACGACCGAACTAACCCCGACCAACACGCGATTCAAACATGATTAGCGAGGAGACTGCTGAAACTCGTGAAATGGACGACTAGAGGACGCTACAGCGTTAAAGCATTGTTGGATCTGGCGTTGATTGATGGTCAGCAGCCCATGTCTGTTCGGGCCATCGCCAAGCGACAAAACATTCCGGCTCCATATCTTGAAAAATTGCTAGGAGAATTGCGCCTAGCAGGGCTAGTCATTTCTCAGCGGGGTGCACATGGTGGATTTCGACTGGCTAGACCGGCCCGCGCAATTACGTTGGGTCAGGTACTAGCAGCAGTCGGAGAGACCATTCAGCCTTTGGAGGGACGTGACTCTGGTCGTGAAGTCGGAGGAAGTGCCGAGCGAGTGGAAGACTGGGTGACCCAAGCGGTGTGGCAGCGAATCGCCCAACAGCTTCAACAAGTTGTGGACAGTATTACGTTGGAAGATCTGTACTTTGATGCTCGCAGCCGCGAGGCCGCTCAGTCAGAGTCTCCCGAATTTGTGGTGTAGCGGTCTCTCGGTCAGTTAATGAGGTGCCGCTCTCAATTTATGTCTGCTTTCCCATACCAATACGGGACTGACAATCGCTAAAATCGGCCAGTTGTTGCAACCCTGCTCGATGACCCAAACGGTTTCCCGTCAACAAGCTCTACTCCTATTGGTGCTAGCAGCGATTGCTACAGTCGCAATCTGGCAACTTTCCTTCGGCCATCAATTGCTTTATCCCTTTACTATTCTGTCCGTGTGGTTCCACGAAATGGGGCATGGATTAACCGCATTGTTGCTGGGGGGCACTTTTCAGAAATTAGAGCTATTTGCCAATGGCAGTGGAGTTGCTACCCACGGTGGAGCGGTATTTGGGGGACGCTTGGGACGAGCATTGGTGGCTGCTGGAGGGCCGTTGGGACCGGCGATCGCTGGTTCAGGGCTGATCGTTGCAGCTCGATGGCCCAATCTCAGTCGATGGAGTTTAGGAATCTTGGTCGCAGCTTTGCTCGTTTCACTGATATGGATAAGGACGCTGTTTGGGGCGATCGCGATCGTGAGCTGGGCTGCAGGTATTGGAGCAATCGCAATCTGGGGGCCTAAATGGTTACGAGAGTTTGCGTTGCCGTTTTTGGGGGTTCAAGCTTGCGTCAGTACCTATAACCAACTGAGCTACTTATTTACACGGGCTGTGCAGATTGACGGCCAGTTCTTGCTTTCGGATTCGGGACAAATTGCCCAAGAATTATTTCTTCCATTCTGGTTTTGGGGGGCTTTGCTAGGGGGGATATCTCTGGGACTACTGACCACGAGCCTGTGGCTGACATACGGAGATGACGGCGAGGTCGAGGGATTAACCAATGATGATTTGGCTTGGTAGCCAGTGGGTTAGTGCCATGTCCCCAAAGTGGTGCGATAGGGTTGAGGCTATTGGCTTCAAGCAGGCGCATCATCGACCGACATCACTTGGCTCGAACACTTGGTGTGACCTCTTACATCATGATCAAGAACGGAAGGGGGTTGCTTGCCCCTTCTGCCGATATCAACTCGATCCGCTTTTCCCCCGGATATACCGAATAACCAACTTCGATGGTGACCGTTAGTGCTGTGCCGGACTTCTGGGGTTCATCGGACAGTCGGTTGTGCGGGTCCCCCAACGTTGTTACAACCCCTTTGGCTGCAGGAGCAACCTTCACATCTGTCACCGTATCCAAGTGCTCGCCTTCAAACGTGCACACCAGCACGTCTCCAACGAAAGCTTCTTCTGGCCATCCTCCAGTTACTACAGGCTTGGGCACGGGATTCTGACTCTCCACTCGGATCTGTGCCCCTCATTCTACGCCGATCGCTCGTCCTTCCAGGCTCTTATCTAAATCTGGGACCATCATTTGCTGCCCTTGGACTTAAGAATTTTGAAGGGAATGCAGGAGATGGCGAAAAACTGTTGCTAGAGTTTTATGTGCGCCACGTGTCCGGGAGCACCTGCTTCATGGCACTTGCGTTATCTCACTCTTACGTTTCAGCTTTGCGGATACCTGCATGTTTTCAACCGACGATTTCGCCCAAGCGCTGGAAAATTATGACTACTCCTTCGAAGTGGGTCAGGTAGTTAGCGGTCGGGTCGCTGTGGTCGATCGCGATCGGGCTTTTGTGGATATTGGTGGCAAATCAATGGGCATGTTGCCCCTGAAAGAAGCGTCCTTAAAATCCATTCCCAGTCTGACTGAGATATTAGAACTGGATGAAGAGCGCGAATTTTTAGTCATTCGCGGTCAAGATGCTGACGGTCAGGTGACATTGTCCCTGCGGCGGTTGGAACTGAAGAAAGCATGGGACAAGTTGCAAGAAGCCCAGGCAAATGGCGAAACAGTACAGGCAACTGTGACGAAGCTCAATCGAGGTGGTGCGCTGGTGTCGCTGGAAGGATTGCGGGGATTTGTGCCGCGATCGCATCTTTCGCAGCCCGAAAGTATGGATGCCTTGGTCGGACAAACTTTGACGTTGTCGTATATAGAGGTAAATCCCGACACCAATAAACTAGTACTATCCGAGCGTCTGGCACGCCGAGCAGAACTGACTCAAGATTTAGCTGTCGGTCAACTAGTGACCGGAAACGTCGTTTCTATCAAACCCTTCGGTGTGTTTGTTGATTTTGGAGGCACAACGGGACTGTTGCATATCAAGGAAATCAGCAAGAATTTCGTGCGCGCCATCAACGAAGTATTCCAGATGGGACAAGAGGTGAAGGCGGTCATTGTCAGCGTTGATGAGACCCGCGGACGTGTGGGGCTGTCCACTCAAGTGCTGGAAAAATCACCTGGAGAGATGCTCACGGATGCAGTGCGAGTGTTCGAAGACGCGGAAAAGCGGGCTGGAGCCATTAAGAATCAAATTGCAGAGATGTAGTGTTGGGTCGTGGCTAGGAGACTGATGAAGTCTCTGTTTTACCCTGCAGTTTTCCTTTCGGGGGCGGTGACTAGTAAAGAGAGCTGTTGAAAAAGGATTAAGCCAGGGATTAAGTGGTGAGAACGGTAGCGGGTTCTCCTAGTGACTTGCCATTTTTCTCGGCAGTTGCGCAGGCTCCATTGAGAGCCAAGCTTTCAATCTCTTTCGCTAATCTCAAGGCTTTCAGTGCCTGCTCGCCATCCACCGATGGTTCGCTACCTGCTCGCACGCATTGGATGAAATGCTCCAGCTCGGCACTCAGTGGTTCGACATTGCTGGTGTAAACCTTTTCGATTAATCCATCCTGCCGGTATAGTACCTGATCGTATTCGGTGACGTAATCCGCAGTGGTTTGGCGGTGGATGAGAATCTCATTATTTAGGAAATCAGCCTCAGTCAGCGATTCCTTGCAATGAGCGGCAATGCAGCGGATCTTGCGATGGGTAACTTTGCTTGCGGTAAGAGTGGCAACGACGTTATTGGCAAATCGAATCGTCGCAGTGGTGTAGTCCAAATACTTTGAACCGGAATGGGCCGATTTGTTGCCGCATGCGGTGAGACCAATGACAGGAGATGGTACCAATTCCAACAGAAGGTCAATGTCGTGGATCATCAGGTCAAAAATGACGGAGACATCATTGGCTCGCGATGAGTAGGGGCTCATGCGATGGGCTTCAATCGCCAGTAACTCCTCGCTTTGCAGTACTTTTGAAAGCTCTTGGAAGGCTGGGTTGAACCGCTCGATATGACCAACCTGTAGAGTGAGATGCTTTTTGGCGGCCAGCTTAACGAGATCTTCTGCCTCGTGAATACTGGCTGCCAGAGGCTTCTCCATGAGGACGTGAACCCCAGCGGATAGACAGTTGCTGCCGACTTCGTGGTGCAACACCGTCGGTACCGCAATACAGACCGCAGCGACGTGGGGCAGAAGGTCCTTGTAGTCTGGAAAAAATTTTGCATCGTAGCGGTCGGCAAGCACTTGACCGCGATCGACGTTAACGTCAGCAATGCCAACCACCTTAACCCCACTCATGAGGCTAAGAACGCGAGCATGGTGCTGGCCCATATTGCCGACACCGATAACCCCGACAGGTAGAGGATCGGGCAAGTCGCGACGGAAGTTTGTGAGGGAGCGATCCATAACAGCGCCTTGCCTACTTATATGTAATGCAGATGAGCGAAGAGCAAATGGGTGTGTCCGCTTTTGCAACAGAGTAAATTTTCCCAGATGGTATCACGTTCTTTAACGAGTCTTGCTGGCGCATGAATGACCCGATCTCCTCGGACAAGAAGCTCTAGAGACTGGCAATGTCGGTTAGCGATCTAGATGTTTACGAGGTGGAGATCGCAACGATCCCCGAATAGGACCTCTCAAGGTTGCGCGGCGGTTGGCGGTAGGTGAGCAGGACAGAGCCAATGATTCAGATGTTCATTTCGCTGACTAAGATTTCGCGATATTCACCGGCACTGTACATATGTCCGCGATCCTGCTTCTCCATTTGCAGTACCTTGGGATGAAATTCCAGCAGACTGGGGCGGTGGCCAACGCTGATGTAAGTGATGCCTTTACGCATCAGCAACTCGTAAAGCATACGCTCGTTGGCAACATCTAGGGCGCTGGTGGATTCGTCGAGAATAGCGTATTTGGGACGAGACAGAAGAATGCGGGCGAATGCCAACCGCTGCTGTTCCCCCAATGATAGAACGTCCGTCCAGTCTTCTATTGCATCAAAGCCCTCGAAGCGTTCGGGCAATTCTTCAAGATTGACTTCTGCCAGTGCCCCTCTTAAATCGTCGTCGCTATAGCTGCTGGGGGGACTGGGATAGGTCAACTGCTCTCGTAACGACCCCAACAGCATGTAAGGCTTTTGGGGCAGAAATACAGTGTCTTCTCGGGGAGGTCGTTTGATGGTGCCGGTACCGTTGTTCCACAATCCAGCGATCGCT
The DNA here is from genome assembly GCA_051439425.1 of Synechococcus sp. Lineage (GTDB taxonomy): Bacteria > Cyanobacteriota > Cyanobacteriia > Thermostichales > PCC-7336 > PCC-7336. The sequence continues at coordinate 6,333 of JBFRWD010000110.1, read as the reverse complement.
CGCATCAACGAACTCTTCCCGCACCCACTAGCTCCTACAACTAACAAACAATCACCAGGATCGAGCGAAACATTCAGACCATCAGTGAGTACCTGCTCGGAGTTTGGCGTCCTAAGAGTGAGGTTGGTGACCTTCAAACTAGCACTATCCTGAGCCTTAATTTGGTGAGTTTCTGTCTTGTCCGCACAATGGGCTGGATCGTCAAATGCTTCATAAAACTCACCCAATCGACCGATACTTGCTGCAAATCGTGCTAGGAACTCAATCCGGTTGGCAATCAAAGAGAGTGCGCCAAATACTTGAAAGAATGCGAAGTTTGATTGACCAATAGTCCCAAAATCAACATCCCCAGCAAAGAACATTGGAGCAACAAATGCATAGGGAATAAGACGGGCAAACAGATTATAGGACCTATTGATTGCTGCTATCAGGGATTCCCAAATGATCAATAAATTTGCATTTTTAATCAATGCATTCAAACGGGTTGATACCTGATTGTACTCAGGAGCTTCACCTTGGTAAAAAGCAATAGCCTCAGCGTTGTCGCGAACATGCACCAACCCATATCGGAAGTCTCCCTCAAGACGCAATTGCATGAAATTTATTTTAATCAGGCGAGCGCTAATCACAGTGATGATGACAGTCCCTACTATCGCATAGCCCCCGAGTGCATATGAGAGTTGAGATGATATCCGATACAAAATTGCTGTGAACGATAACAGGGTAAGGACAGAATCGAGGACATCTAACGTAACTGATAGTGTTTCTGATGAGAAGTATCGTATGTCCTCTGAGATTCTTTGATCCGGGTTGTCAATCTCCGTATTAGAAGAATTTGAATCTAATTCATAGTAAGCACGGCCATCAAAATATCGCACCAAAAAGTGTTGGGTCAGCCATTTTCTCCACCTTAGATTTAGTTGTCGGCGTACAAATGAGTAAGTCACCAGTATGGGAACGGCAACTACTAAAATCACGCCGTAAAACCAGAGGAAATTCCAAAACTGCTCCTGGTGCACAGCCTGAATTTGCTCGGCTACTGCAGCTTCAGCATTACGCAGTTCTGGGTCGCCGGTGAATAACGTCAGGGTTGTATCCAGAAAACGAAATATAAAGCTAAGGCAGACATTCAGTCCATTAACGGCAAAAAGCAGAAAAACAATGAATGTGAGCATTCCCCATTGGAACCACCGCCCCTTCAGTTGCTGGGAGTGCAGTCCAAAAATAATTAAGCATGCTGCCAAGACAGCCGCGGCTCCAATATGTAGCCTCTGCTCTAGAAATGCATCGATTTGACCCGCAAAATCGGCTGCTACTGTTTCAAAAAAACTATTGGGGAAGATAACTTTCCCCAGAAATGTAACACCGATAGTCAGCAAAAACGTGAATGCAATGACCGCCACTAGCATGACGACAATAAGCCCCAGGAACTTGACCGTATTCCCTTTACCGAGTGGAAAGAAGTAAGGCTGAGCAATACGGATAAACCGATCCCATAATTGGCGATCAAACCGGAACTTTCGCTGTTCGTCGGGGGCCGAAGCGTTCATGAATACACGTTCGATAAGGGGCGATGCTGCTTCTGCCGAAATAGACCCGACAAATGTTGACTCTCTCAGCTATCCATCACCAGCGCACTCAACACCAGGAATATCAAGCCGGTCAGCAAGACCTAACACGCAGCTTGTAGGAATCGTAGCCTCTCAAAGTGAGTTTGGCGGAAGACTTGAATGAGAAAGCGCTGGAAACGAGTTGAGTTGTGGCGATCGCAATCACTGCATGTGAGTTAGCAGATCGACATTGAGGTCGCTCAGCTAACAGGCTTCAACTTCCCACGCTCAAGAAACGCCTCGAGACTGTAACAAACTGTTACAGTCGAATAGTCTGGTAGTTCGCTGCAGTGTGGATGTCGCACCTAGAGCTGACTTTCATATGGCACTCGCAGGCAATAACGAGCCAGAACCTCTGTCTTCTCTCTTCAATAGCACCATGGATATTCAACTTCCCCCTGCGATCGAGCAAGTAATGACGTTTGCCCACCCCGTTTTGATGTGGGCTGTTTTGGGCATGGCAATTTATGCTCTCAAATTGGGGATGCAGGTGCGTAAAATTCGCTCTGCTCGTGGAGACGAGAGAAAGCAGCTTATTAAAGGAAAACCTGCCCAGAAGCACTTTGCGATCGGCTCCCTCTACCTCGTGCTGATCGTTGGCAGTACGTTGGGCGGTATGGCTGTTACCTACATCAACAACGGTAAGCTGTTTGTCGGCCCCCATCTGATAGCCGGTCTGGGAATGATGGCACTCGTAGTAGTAGCCGCTGGGATGTCTCCCTTTATGCAACAGGGAAAAGAGTGGGCTCGCAACTTACACATTGTCGCTAACGTCACCATGCTGGGAATCTTTGGCTGGCAAGCAATCACTGGAATGCAGATCGTGCAAAGAATCTTGTTCTCCTAGAACCTTGGAATTCCTCGGTAGCTACACGAGCGGCCATTTATCAACGTTCAATAAAACTCAAAAACCGCGCAGCTAGATGTTTTCTGCGCGGCCTGTTTCATGGATGTATGGCTGGAACTAGACAGACTAGGAACAAGCGGCGATCGCCCGCTCCAAACGCTCCAGAGCAATATCAATTTCCTCTGCCTTGATGTTCAGGGGAGGGACTAGCCGCACCACATGCTTGCCAGCAGGAACCAGCAATAAGCCGACTGCGATCGCCTGTTTCACAACGTCTCCTGCCGGAATCTTGACTACCAAACCGTCAATCAAACCCCAGCCGCGAACGCTATCGACAACTGCAGGATACTTTTCCAGTAATGTAGCCAAACCCTGACGCAATTGCTGCCCGCGATCGCGAGCATTGTCAGTTAAGCTTTCCGATTCGACTAACCGAGCCACCGCCAGACCAACAGCACAAGCTAAGGGATTGCCTCCAAATGTGCTGGCATGGTCTCCAGGCATAAACGCATTGCAAGAGTCTTTGCAGAGCAGAGCTCCAATCGGAAAACCGCCAGCTAAGCCTTTCGCCAACGTGAACACATCCGGTTCGATGCCCAGTTGCTGGTGACCCCACAGCTTGCCAGACCGACCCATCCCCACTTGCACTTCGTCCATCATCAGTAAGATGCCGCGTGCGGTACAGGTTTGCCGCAACCATTGGAAATAGGCGCGATCTCCAGGGATTACCCCCCCTTCCCCTTGTAACGGCTCGATCATGACTGCGCAGACGTGTTCGCCGATGCGATCGAGTACAGCCTGCGTACCGGCGATGTCATTAAACGGAATGTATTCAAACCCCGAGACTAGTGGAGCAAAACCATTGTGATATTTGGGTTGACCGGTAGCGGTAATGGTTGCCAGCGTCCGCCCGTGGAAGCTGGCATGGGCAGTTAAGATGACTGGGTTGTCAATCTTGCGTACGGTGTGAGCGTACTTGCGGGCTAGCTTGATGGCTCCCTCATTTGCTTCGGCACCGGAATTACAAAAGAAAACCTTGTCAGCGCAGGAATGTTGAGTCAGCCAAGCAGCTAGCTCTCCCTGCGGACGAATGTAATAGAGATTGGAAACATGGTGAAGTGTTTCCATTTGTTGCGTGATTGCTGCCACCATGGCGGGATGGGCGTGGCCCAGGGTGCAGGTGGCAATGCCTGCGACGCAATCGAGATACTGATTTCCATGGCTATCCCATACCCATCGGCCTCGACCTCGCACCAGTTCCACTGGATAGCGACCATACGTACCCATGACGTGTTGGTCGAAGAGTTCGGCAGTGGATTGCGGCTGTGCCGCAGTGGCTAAAGGTTGAGACATTGTTTTGACACCATAGAGAAAACGAAATCAGTTCACAGAGTTTAGCATCGCTGCTTGAGTGGGGCTCTATAGCAACAGGAGTGCTGTCCTTGGGAGAGCACTCCTGTTGTAGATACGACTTAGCCGAATATTACTTTCGCTGAACGGGATAATTGGCTGGTGGCAACTGAGGTTGACTGGGAAGACCTCCCCCCTTTTCAAGCAGCTCTTCTTCAATGCGCCGCCTGTGCTGCATCCTCAACTGATGAATTGCAGCATTGACCTCTCCCCCCAACAAAATTCCAAAGGAACTGAGATAGAGCCACAGAAGCAAAACAATGATGGCTCCGATACTGCCGTAGATGGCCTCGTACCGCCCAAAACTGCGCACGTATAGTCGAAAACCAATAGACACCACCAACCAAATCGTGCCGCCAGCGATCGCTCCTGGCCACACCGGTGCAAACCGAGGCTGTTGCGATGGGGCCAACCGGTAAATAAATGCCAGTGCTAACACAACACTGCCAATCGAAACGGGCCACAATCCAATTTGTCCCACCGAAACCAATATTTGGTTCCACCCTGCCCGCTCGGCTCCAAACTTCAATAGTGAGTGTCCGGCCAGCAGCAGAATAGACGAGGTGAGCAACAACCCGACCGTTCCGATAAAAATGCCAATAGCTAGCAGGCGATTGAGCCACCAGGGACGTCGCAGGTGAATCGGTACTTTGTAGGAATTATTCAGAGCGCGGATAACGGGAGCAAGGAAGGCTGAAGCCACCCACAACAAAGCGATCGCACCTAACGAAAATACCTGCCGATCTGCGCCTACCGATAGTTCCTGGAGCGCTTCCTCCAAAAGCGCAGCCACCGTGCCGGGAACCACCTGAAGTAGGGTCGCCGCAATGTCCACCAGCATAGGGCCAGAACTCACCAGCCGTCCTACCACTGCAACAATGAGCAGCATGGTTGGGAACAGCGACAGCATGGCATTGAATGCCATTTCAGAGGCTGATGTGGAGGTTTGATTGGCGATTGCCTGTCGCGTCACTTGGCGAACCAGTCGATAGCACCAAATTACCCCTCGGCCTGCCAGAGCAATGGCGCGCCGTCTCAGGGGTCGAGAATTCTCAAGGTGCTTGTGGATCTCGTGCCACCCATATTTAGCTAGTGGCCAACGTTTCATCGGGCGATCGCGTTCTCCATAACTGCAAGCGATCGGCTCGCTCTTGGCGCCCTCCCCACACTTGCTCAAGCTCTACAACTACCAACCCCGATCGCGCATTTATCAGTTTTAAGCCCATCGAGACAATCAATCTATCAAGGTATTGTGGCAGCGTTTCAGTCAAGGTCTAGACGATGGACTGGCTCGCAACAGGAGCGACAATCCTAAAAATTGCCCGCACCATATTGACTGATCTTGAGTACGTTGGTAGACCCGTTCTACCATCACAAAGTTTACCCATGTCTTGGCTCGACTGGCTGTTCACTCCTGTTTGCCCTCTTTGTCAGCGACCCACGGCTAGCGGGGATGGATGCTTTTGTCGAGATTGTGCCGCCCAACTGCGATCGGTAAAGCAAGCGAACTGGCGACTGTCGCAGTTGAGAATCTCGGAAGAGACATCTTTGCCAGTCATTGGATGGGGAGTGTATCGAGACACGCTGCGTCGGGCATTGCGCAGCTTGAAATACGAGCATCACCCCGAAGTTGGCGAGACGTTGGGGCGGTGGATGGGGCAAAGATGGCTGTCAGGCTATCCTGCAATCGAACCAATGTTGCTTCCAAATAACCGTAAGAAGGCATCGGCTCCTACTCGAAGGAAGCGCATAACAATACCGAATTCTGTGAATAAAGCGTCACGGCAACCGACCTATCTGGTTGTACCCATCCCATTGCATTCCGTCCGTCGTCAAGAGCGGGGTTTCAATCAAGCAGAGGTCATTTCAAGGGCGTTTTGTGGAGTAACCAGCGATCGCCTACGCCTACGCTTATTGCGCCGACAGCAGGCGACACAACCACAATTTGGATTGTCGGCCCAAGAACGCTCTAAGAATGTTGAAACAGCATTTGTAGCGGATGCATGCGATCGTCAGCGGTGGCCCATTTTATTAGTGGACGATATTTACACGACGGGGGCGACAGTAGCGGCCGCGCAATATGCACTGGAGTCGCAAGGCTGGCGAGTGGATGCCGCGCTAGTGGTGGCGATGGCAGAAATGGAGGAGTCTTCGTAGCACCAGTAAGGTAGTGGTAATAGTTCATTCCCACTCGTTCCGATCGGGAAAAAGCTTCCAAAACAGTCGGCTAAATCAGTTCAGGAATTGCTGTGTAATTTTTATGTGCAGCATGGACAAAGACCGAGGAACGTAAGAGAGTAATGATTATTCACTCGGTCTGCATCCCTGGTTAACAGAATGACTGAGTTTAAATAGGAGTAACTGGGGCCAAACTGATGGGACTCATTTCCACCCGACAATACGACCAAGCCATGCGATTTTTTGGCGATGTGGCTCGCAAAATTCGCACTAGCCCTCCGATGCAGG
>JBFRWD010000109.1:0-6402 GCA_051439425.1 Synechococcus sp. | reverse complement strand
ACTATTTCTCTGTCATGGTTCGGACGCCCTTGCTCGCTGGGGATTTCAGCCCCCGCTCCCTTGAGCGCTTAACCAACATAACGACTTCAATTCAACATGTCAATACCCTTTCTCAAAAAAAATTTCTCGAACCACTAAACCGCTCCTAAAAACTCGCTTAAGCTACTGCTTTCTCCCTCATCTCACATGCCAATGGATATCTCTCCATCACGTAACAGAGGCAGTCCTGACGGACAATGTTGGCATCCAGAGTGAGCATGGATGGCATGAATGGTAAGCGGGTACGAATCTCGCCATTCAAGTAGCTGAAGTATCGATCGCCAATGTCCAGATCCCGTTCATCTGTCACATCTAGGCGTACCTGCATATCGCTGGGGTAGGTAGCCAAGAGGGAATTTCTCGGCAGTTCGGAGAAATTGAGGCGATCGACATCTTCGGGGAAGCATAGATCGCTGGTGGAACATTTACCGATACTAAACTGGAGATGAGATGGAATCTTTACAGTGGCAACCGTGTGAAACAGGTCAATATCGTTGGGATCGATAGTGCGTTCGGCAAGCTGACTTAGATGGAGAACTGCTTGTAGGAGTTCATAGGCATGTTCGGTACCGTACGAATGACCGGGCTGGCCGCACTCAACCACCATTGAGGGACATAGCTTGGCAAAGGCTGCAGATTGGACGGTCTTTGGTTGGGTGAAGTAAACCGTTGTGCGCCCGAACAACGTTGCCAATTGAAGGAAGGGGGGAGCAAGCTCGGTGATGCAGCCGTAGTGGGGATTCAGCCCGGTGTTGTTGTGAATATCAATGCTGGCAAAGACAGATCGACGGGACATTTCGTCGAGAACTTGTTGGGCCACAGCATGCTCGGGGGTGCCCCCCCCGAGCCAAATACGGTTGTAGTCAAGTTGGTTATCCAGACGACGCAGACCTTCTCGGGCAGCTTGAACGTTACCGACAAGCAGGGATAAATCACGAGGAAGTTGCCGATCGCTGTAATACTTCAGCAATTTCTGGATGGCCAAAAGGCCGGTCACTTCATTGCCATGCAACAGAATCGATACAAACAATGCTGGGGATTGACGACCAGGAAGATGGATGAGCGTCGGACCGTCAAAAATTGTGTGCAGGCGACGGGCATCGGTGTCTAAGAATCCATCAGGTAAGTGGTCGAGAATTGTCAGCATTCAAGCAATCCGAGTGTTTAAATTCAAGTTTTAAGTTCGCCATTGATGGACGGGGAGTCCGGACATTTGATTGTCAAGATAGGCAGCGACCAGCGATCGCATATCGGCCGATCGCCCCCGAACAAATGTTTGCTGCCACTCAGCGCCAGTCTGACCCGTTGTAATTCGTTCTTGCATGATACCGAGGTCGCGATCGATATCAGCGGGATCGAGTTGCAGTGTAGATAGTCCATGACGCGCTAGGGGCATGAGTATCTTGAGTGAAAGCTCTTGAATCGAACGTGTCCGTCCATCAATCCAGACGCAAGGGGCATCGAGCCCCTGTTGGGCAGCGGCGTAGAAATTGGTTTGGGCCTGATCGAAGGAGAGATGGGACTCGGGAGGCGTTGCTTGCGTGGCCAGAGAGTGGACGAGACCGAAGTAGAACGCTGCCGTAGCAATCGCGTCCGCAACACTAGTGACGGCAGGGACAACTCGGTGTTCGATACGTAGGTGGGGGCTGCCGTCGGAGTTAAAACCAATCAGAGGCCGGTTCCAACGCCAGATGGTGCCGTTGTGGAGGCGTAGGTGATTGAAGCGATCGTTCCCTGTCTCTAGTGTTTCAGGTAACAAGATGGAATAGTGCTTCAGGTTTTCGAGGAAACATTCCAACATGGATTCTTTGAGATAGCCTTGGCCGAGCGAAACGCGGCTGAGGGGATGTTCGAGGGCAGAATCGACGGGATTGTCGATGGTCATGATTTGCTCGAACAGGGGGATTCGGGTTTCACACCATAGGTTCCTTCCAAATAAATAAGGAGAGTTGGCTGAGACGGCGACCATAGGAGCCGCCAGGATGGTGGAGGCGTTGCAATAGCGCAGCGCAGCAGAGGGCGGGACCTGAAGGTGGATCTGGAACGACGTGGCAGCGGCTTCGATCATAATATTGGGACTGTCGAAGCTGAAGTTGCCCGAAGTGGTTCTGGAAGGATTGGAGATATTAATGTGGATTCGCCGATCGCGTCTTTGGTGAATTAAGCGGTGGTTTAGAGCACGATAGCGTGCCCTGTCAGACATATTGGCAAGGGAAAGATGGTCGGGCCTAAGAGTCGGAAGGATACCGATGGAGAGTAGGTGGGCTTCGAGCTGTTCGGCAGCTGTTGTGCAACGTTCCCAGGTTTGTTCTAGGTCGGCCCTCATTCGGCTCAGACAATTCGCTGTCAGGAGTCGGGGAATCGTATTAATCTCAACGTTGAAGCTGGCTAGCTCTTCTACCACGAGGCCGCTGTTTAGACAGCTCAAATAAGACTGATTGATGGCTGCAGGTTGGAAGTCGCGATCGATCAAGCAGGCTTCTAACTCAAACCCACCAACCAATTCTGAGGATTCCGGAAAAGAAGGTTCAGATCGATCGAACCATTGGGCCAGGCGATCGGTTTCTAGCTGCAAGTGCTGTCGGAACCGAGCAAAGTCAGCTTCGCAGAAGCGATCCGTGGATATTTCTTGACCCATATCTCTCAGTCGAGGTTTATGGAAGGCGTCCTAACATACCTATAAGCCTATAAGCAAAGCAAGACTTGGTCACAGACGGAATCACACCGCAAAGGTAGAGATCGACCTCGCTCAAAACATCTGGAATTCAGCCCGACTCTTCCTACTCTGCATGTCACTTGCCTTGACTGTAATTGGAAGAAGAGTGGTTTCGGTATCTAGACAATCGACTTACGTTTCGTTTTCGCGAGGACGGTTTTTCCATTGATATCTTGGCCACCATTATCGTGAAAGGGACAAATGCCCAGGCGCAAACCAATGCCATACCTCCCCACAGCGGGTCTTGAGTTTGAAGGTAAAGCTCTCTCAGTAGGAGACCGATGATGAGCAACAGTGGCCAGGCAACAATTGTCAGAATGCTATACTGCGTTCTTCCTTCTGCTTGTAAAACTTCCCAAAGGAATCTCATACAATTACTGGTATCAGCACATAACGGTATCAGTACAATACCGTATATTTACCGACCTTACTGCTTCAGGAGGTTCATGTTGTGCGCGTATATACTGAACTAGTGAGTACGAAACTTCGAGTAACACTTGATTTCGGCCATCCGTAATATTGACGCAGGATAAGGACGACACCATCATCAGAAACCTGTTTTGATGCGAATTCAATTGCTTTAGCAAGTTTTGCTCGAAAACTCCATTCAAATCCTCGATCCTCAGATTGCCAAACAGGCTTTGTGCAACCCAAATTCCCTCAAAGTTTGAAAAGGTTAGCCCAATGCATTCTCTTATGGGTCAATACTTTCCTAGTTGTCATAGGCATCTAGATTTGCATCTGTTTGGTATAAAAACTCTGGAGAAGGCAGTTGATCTTGCGAAAGCAGCAGCATCAGTTCAAGTGATTGACCAATGCCTGTAACCCCAATTGGTAGCTGTATGGGCCAAACCCAGCAATTTGTCCGATCGCGACTGGTGCGAGGAAAGACTGGTGTCGAAATGCTTCCCGCTGATGAATGTTGCTTAAGTGGATTTCAACAGTAGGCAAATTGGTTCCTGCAACGGCATCTCGAATAGCGATGCTGGTGTGAGTGTAGGCTCCTGGATTGATCAGAAGACCCGCTTGCTTGCCCATCGCGGCATGAATGCGATCGATCAAGACTCCTTCGTGGTTGGATTGCGCGATCGTGAGCTCCACATTAAGAGAATTCGCCAGTTGTCTCAAGGAGCTGTTAATCTCCTCCAGGGTTGTGCTGCCGTAGGTTCCCACTTCTCTAGTGCCGAGAAGATTAAGGTTGGGGCCGTGCAACACCAAGATCTGCAATGCATTGGACATACGAATGTCTCAGAATTCTGCCGTCAGAGTATGCAAGATTTGTAAGGGCGTCACCAACGTTTTGGTTTTACAACTACGGGCAGGAATTGCATACAGCCAATTTGCTCGCAGCCAGCTACAGCCCCAGTTCTGCTCGGGCTAATTCAGCTGCACGTTTGACCTCTTCATCAGGCACCTCGCTCCAGTCCATTTCCCCCATCTCTGCATAAAATCGCTCGTCATAGGGACGGGTGCGAACAACTACGGGCATCGGCACTGAATGGCCTAACACCATCACCTGTTGTTTGGAATCGAGCTTGGCCAGGATCGTGCGGAGATTTTGACTGCCGGATACGCCTGTGAAGACCGCATCGATATCTTTATCGTCGTTTAACAGAGCGGTAATGCGAGTACCCACCTGGGACATAACTTCGCTATCGATGCCGGACGGTCGCTGATCGATCACCAATAGTGTGACAAAGTATTTGCGCATTTCGCGGGCGATGGTGCCATAAATGGTTTGCTTGACCGTTTGAGGGGCAAGAAATCGATGGGCTTCCTCAATCACAATCATGAGCTGACGGGGTTTATCAGCAGGATTTTTGCTGTGTAGGTATCGCTCGGCTTTTAGCACGTAGGCGTGGTGAATGCGGCGGGTAATGATGTTGCTGGCCAGCATATAAGAGAGCATGTTGGCCTGAGCACCAAATTCGATGACTACATGCTTGCCGGATTCCAATGTCTCTAAGATTCGATTGATGTAATTGTGAGGAACTACGGGTCGCAGGTATGGCAAATCTTCTAGACGGGTTAATTTCCGTTGTAAAGCCATCATGGAGGCTTTGTGGCCCATCCGCTGCTCGCAGAATTCTTGGATGTCGCTATTGGACATACTCATTAATCGGGAAATCCAGTCGCGACCAAATTCGTTGCGCAAAATAACTGCGTTTTCCAGGCTGGCTTCCGATATATTGATTTCCTCACGGAGCAGAGCTAGATCTTCTACCTCAATCTGGCTGTAGCTGATGTATAAGTCGAGAGCATCCCGCACCCCACGCCGTTTAGTGGATTCAGGATCGAGCGTGTATATCTGCACTTGACTGGGAAAAAGCTGTTTGAGCCCTTTTACCGTGCTGGTGCTGTGCCCTTCGGTTGCGGCTTCCCATCCGTATTCCGAGTGCATATCAAAAATTAAGTTAACAGCAGCTTGTCTGCGAATAACGCCGGAGAGTAACAAACGCGTCAAAAACGATTTTCCCGTCCCCGATTTTCCAAAGATCCCGTTACTGCGTTCCACAAATCGATCGAGATTGATGCAGACAGGTACTGACATATCAACAGGTTGACCGATCGCAAAGTTCTTCTGAATGCGATCGCTTTCAGATCCAAAAACCGCATGAAAATCCCCATCCTCTGCCTCAAACACTTGAGAAAAGTGCGCTGGTATGGTTTTCACGGGAAGTAGTTCTATTTCTTGCGTGGCAGAACTCTCTACGATCATCAGCATCGGGACTAATGAAATCGTCCCGAAGGTACTGGTTCCTGCCAATACATCAGACAGAAACGTCTCGTGAGGCTGAGGTGGATCGATTGAAATTTGGGGGGTAGTACTGCCTAAAGCAACATCTGTTAGAAGACCAAAGAAACGATTGCGATGTCCGCGCACCACTACGAATTTGCCGACCCGCATTTCTTCAACGGAAATACCGGGATTCAGTCTGGCTTCCAATCCTTGAGTAAGCGAACCCTGAGTAATTGTGGCTAATGCCTGCACCTCATTCTTTTCAAAGTTGCTAGACGCTACCATACGAGCTTCCTGGCAAGAACCGGTGCGATCGTATCCTGCATCCTTTGGGATGCCCAGTTCCTAACACATTGAAAAAAAACAGTGGAGCGAGCATGGCAATGTCGAACGTTATCCATTGGGGAGATTGCTATGAAAAGAGACGTAGGTAGCTTTCGGTGATTGCACTGAAAATACTTTGATGTACCGGTAGGAATACAGCATCATGTAGTTGCCCTTTCCTTATAAAGTCTTAACAATTGATTTTCATCCATGCTTACTGCCAATTCCACTAGCATTCATAAGTACATATCGGCCTGCCCAAGCTCACTCTCACTGAAGCTTATGTCTATCCACAAGATTGCGTCCGAAGCGCTTGAATGTAAGATCCTTACGGCTCAACAAGAACATGAAATCGCCATGCTGCTGAGAAAAGGCTGAAGTGAAACCCTGGATTCGGACAGTAGGTCGAAGGAATTAAGAGATTTAGTTTTTTATATCATGCTTTTTCTCTTGTTGTTCATTCCATTTTTGTTCGTACTCTTTGGGTGTTAGATAACCCAGGGATGAATGGATTCTTTTCTTCATATAGACATCCTCCAAGAATTGTTCAATCTGTTGATAAGCGTCAGTAAAGTTTCGGTAT
>JBFRWD010000108.1:0-29209 GCA_051439425.1 Synechococcus sp. | reverse complement strand
AAATTGATTCCTTCCACTCCATTGGCCAATCAGCTCATGACAGCACTCGGCTGCGATGAGGCTCAGGCGATTCGGTTGGCTGATGTTTATGCGGTGGCTAAACGACAAGCTAAATCTATGCAACTGGTCACAGCGAATTAAACACGATGGGCTGATAGTGAGTGATGGAATGCCTACGCAAGCAATTCGAGCGGGCTTTTTGAAGGGGCCGCTCGAAGACTAATCTGGTTTAGCAAGTGCTATTGAGCTCCAGACCTCAATAAAGCAATCGCCTCTAAAATATCGGGTAAAGCTTTGAGGGCTGACCCAAAAATCACAACGCTTGCCGCCGCCACAATAATATTGCGGGCGGTAGCTGCGTTATCTCGGGTCAATTGGAAAAACCGTTCGTCCCACCGTCTAACATCGGCTTCCAACACATCCACGTTTCGATCGACGGTTTTGAGGTCGTTTCTGAGCGTATTGACATCATCCTTCAGGGAACTGACATCAGCTTTCAAGGTGCTGACATCAGCCCCAATGCTCTGCAAGGCTTTTTCTATGCGTTCTAATGCTTGGTCAGACATTATATTCTCCTTCTCTCAATGTACGCGATCGCCGAGTGATTCTTTCGGTGCTGGCGTTAGGTTGTGGAGTGTCTAGCTGCATTGGTGGGCTTAGTGTCCGTCGTGGTTTGGTTGAGGAGGCATTTACTGAGATGGTCTATTAGGCTTTTAGCCGATGAGCTGCTATTCACTCTGTTGAAGAGTGTTTGAGTACTGAATGAAATTTAGACCCCATGCCGACATACGTACAAAAAGTACTCAAATGAATAAAAAGTCAGACCAAGCAAGGATTCTAATTTTCCGACTCAAAAAGGAACAGACCCTTATCCTGTAAGCTGTTTCTCATCGTTTGACTACTTTTTACGCTTATGTAGGTATGAGGCCCATTAAGCTTAAGAGGCTTTATCCCTCAATTCTTCCCTGACAGAGCACTAGTTCGGGAATGTCTGTCCAGATTTCCGCTACCAGAGCTTCAATTACCCCAACAAGGAGATATCAAGGCTAAACAGGACATTAAGGACCATTTTCCAAAAACCATTTTTTGTTTTCCAAAAACCATTTTTTTGGATATTATCGACGACATCCGTAGGTGGCTTTATGTGATGTCAATGAAATACGTCAGTTTTGTTTCCAAAAAAGGCGGAGTTGCAAAAAGCACGAGTGCCATTCATTTTGCGTACTGGCTCACTCAGGAAGGTTATCGAGTTGCGTTGATTGACGACGATGCGAATCGAACTGCTTTAAAGTGGCAAGCCAGAGCAAGTGATAATCAAAAGTTCGATCCTCCTTTTGTAGTAGCCTCTTTTGCGAAGATGGCGAAGGCTGTTGATGGTGCAGAGTACGTCATTCTAGATACGCAGGCTAGTATTTCCGATGACGACCTTAAAGACTTGGCTGAAGATAGCGATCTGGTTGTCATTCCTACAAAGGTAGACGTAGATAGCGCTAGTGCTGCGATTGAAACAGCAAAGGCAATCGCTGGAAACCAGGGCACATATCGTATTTTGCTCACTGATGTGTTGAGTTCTGGTAAATCAGGCGCGGAGTTAGCCGAAGATTTACAGGAAGAGGGATACCAGTTACTGAATGCCTCTATACGGAGGGGCGAGGGAGTTCGTCACGCTAGCTTAGCTGGAGCGACTTTAGCCCAACAGCCAGGTAAATACCGAATGCCCTGGCTAGATTATCAAAAAGCATTCAAAGAAATTCATTCACTGATTAACTAACAACCACGAGGTAGATGTCTGATGGCTCGCTTTAGAACTCAAGTAAGTAAAGGAATAGAGGAGGTAAATACAGAAACCAATAACCATAATCTGGAAACCAGAAATCACAGTGCTAGTGATGGCGTTGAGACTTCGAGAAACGATTTGCCGGAGCAAGAGTCTCTTGATAGTGGCGTAGAAGATAATGGCTCGGTTTCGATGTCGCCACTTTACAGTGATTCGGATATGGAGCTAGTTAACGTGGCTGGTTTTAAAGTTCCGTATGTTGTTCGCGAACATTGGAAGAAAGGGTGCCGCAAGAAACGAGTGAAACTTAGCCCGATGCTCAAGAGCATCTTGGCAAACGAGTTTGGACTCCCCCCCGGCATCAGCCTAGAAGACCTATGACTCATGAAACTTATAGTAAGAGCACTTAGCCGCTTCCACAGGTGCAAGCTGAAAATCAAGACTCTAGTCTTCACCAGACAAGCAAGCAATCTCTAAAATCTTCGGAGTGGGCAAAGGTAATCAGACAGAGGCGATCCATACCTTTATTTTGATTACCGCAAGCTCTATCGTTATCTTCACTCAATCCAGACACCATCCACTCAACTACAGAAGACAAATTAAAGAGCAATGAAACCAGTATCTGGATACCAGAAACCAGATATTGGTTTCCGGATACTGGTTTCCAAATTCCATATTGCTAAAACCGGTTTCCAGAATCCAGGTTCCTGATACCAACTTATGGATGCCAGAAACCAGGTATTGGTTTCCAGATAATGGTTTTTAAAATCCATATTCCAACAACCAGTTTCCAGAATCCATGTTCTTGATGCCAACTTATGGAAACCAGTATTTGGAAACCAGGTATTGGTTTCCAAATACTGGTTTCCAAATTCCATATTGCTGAATCCAGTTTCCAGAATCCATGTTCTTGATACCAACTTATGGATGCCAGAAACCAGGTATTGGTTTCCAGATAATGGTTTCTGGCATCCATATTCCAGTAACCAGTTTCCAGAATCCATGTTCCTAAAGCTAATTTAAGGATGCCAGAAGTCAGTCAATGGTGTTTAGATGCCGTTTTCCAGAAACCAGATTCCAGTAACCAGTTTCCATGATCCATGTTCCTTAAACCAACATATGGATACCAGAAACCAAATGCTGGTTTCTAGAGCCATATCCCCAGAAGCAAGCCCCTGAAAGCAAAAAAAACTCCTCCTGAGTCTATGCGATTCTGTTGCAAACGCGGCGTAATTCAGGCGGCATGGTAGTGTGAGCCCCTTTGCTTTCTCTGACTAGCGAACTGATGCCCGCAGATACCCCGTTCAAATGCCGTCATTTCCCTCCATCGATCATCATCATGGCAGTGAGATGGTATTTGAGATATCGACTGAGCTATCGAGATGTTCAGGAGATGCTGACAGAAAGAGGAGTCAATGTCGACCATTCAAAAATCTATCGGTGGGGGAGCGCTTGGCTCCGGAAATAGATTAAAGATTTCGGTCTCGATGGCAGCCTACCAACGATTCCTGGAGAGTTGACGAAACGTATATTCGAGTCGGAGGCGTTTGGAAATACTTGTACCGCGCAGTTGACTCAGCCGGAAACACTCTAGACTTTTTGCTAACGGCTAAACGTGATGGCAAGGCTGCCAAAAGTTTTCTGCGTAAGGTCTTGCAGAGAGAGCAAATTCAAATGCCGAAGGTCATCAACACTGATAAGAATGGTAGCTACGTCAAAGTGATCGCAGAACTGAAACAGTCGGGTGAACTGCCAGAGAGCTGCAAGCATCGCCTTGTAAAGTACCTTCAAAATATAGTGGAGCAAAATCACCGATTTGTCCGATGGAGAGTCAAATCCAGCCAGAATTTCAAGAACTTCTGGAGTGCTCAACGAACTCTCAGGGGATACGAAACTATCAACATGACTCGCAAGGAACAGCTTGATGTTTTTGCTAGGGCAGATAGTTTTGCTAGGGGAGACGTTGTTGCTCAGATAAACTTCATCACTCAGCTCTTTGGGATTGCTGTATAAAGAATACAGGCAACACTTAGACCTTTTGTCTGCTTTCAAGTCTTTGAAACAATACCTTTTACTGTGGCTTGCTTGCCGTCTTTTAGTGGAGTATGCCTGGGGTGTAGGGCAGAACGTTAGCCTCGCTTGCTACGTTGTCTTTGCGTCTTTGCTCCAGGCCTGGAGAGCCTTTCCAGGTCTTTCTTATGGGTTACTTTAAAGCGCACAAAGTAAATAAGTTGTGCGCCCTGAGGTGGTTTTTCTAGGCCGTCTTTTTTTTCGTTTGTCCTAACGGTTGTTGTGACGGGGCTAATGTTTGTTTGCGGGTGGGAGAACTAGATCGGATGCAGGGCGAGCTTTTCACTCTACGGCTAGGTGTTAAGTTTTCTCCCTGTCTTGAGGGGACAAGCCACCTGGGTCGTTTTGGCCCAGGTTTTCCCTTCTTTTTTTCTTGACATCCCGGCTTAGTTAGCTCAGCTTTTTATCTATACAGAGCGAGACTTTCAAGTCTTACCTAACTGAGTTACAAGCTGCATATAAGCAACTTTTGACAACTTGGGTGGTATCTTAAGTCTCTTTTTTTTGTTCTTGTAGAGATATAAGGTATCTCCAGGTGTGAGTAAGTGCGGGTTCAAGTATGGTACCTGAGCTGCGCACTTACTTTCACGACGTTCCCGACCTGGGCCACCACCCAGGTCGTTTTCTTACTATGCCCGAATGTTTTGTGCCCTTAAAGCCATACCAGACAGTCAGACACGCCTTCGTCCTCCTTGCACAAACCGCTGAAAACGGTTCCACTCCAACAAAGGTACGAATACTCTCATAGGAATTTGAAATTGATCGCTCATGGATCGGGCTCCTGCTGAGATTTTGCTTTTAAAAGTCCTTGCATTTTCAACCAGTTGTGAAAGTTAGCTTCGGAAGGGGATTGATACGTTAACTTCCAATCCTCAAAGCGATGCACAGTTTTTTTGAACAAAGGATGATGTACTTATTTACGCAGCTGTATTCAGACTCGCCACTTCCCTCCAGCTCTTGAAGCGCTGATTCATTGTTTCTCGATATTCTGTTGCTGAGAGTTTGTGTTGATGGGGGTGAAAGCGATCTCATATCGGCTCCATTTCAGCTAAAAACCGCTGCGCCTGACCGGGGGATTTGAAGCGCGACCCAGAGGAAACTATCTGTATTTTTATCTATCCATCAGCCGTCGATACACCCGCTGAACCTACGTAGCATTTCAGGACTTATCTCGTTGAGTAGTGAATCCTTCACCGTTGAACCAGTCAGCGATCTTGGCATAAGACTTCCCTGATTTGCGGTGGCGGCGAATCAGCTTGCTCCTTCTCGATGGGAACTAGCTTCCCTTCGACTGCTTTGGTTCCGAAGTGTGGGCTCCCATAGGCAAAACCACCCTTCGCTGCTTTTGCTGCTCTACCCGCTTTAGTTCGCTTAGCAATCGTATTGCGCTCCAACTCAGCGACTGCAGCTATCACAGTCAGAATCATCTTTCCTGCAGATGTATCGACCTGCAGATCTAACAACACCAAGGCCTTATTTGGAGGATGCAAACAGTCTTCAACGAGGGCCAACACGTATCGAGCGTTGCGAGCAATCCGGTCAAGCTTGAGGGCAATAATCCCATCCGCCTCTTCTCGGACCATCTCCAAGGCCGCCTGGAACTGAGGACGATTGTCGGTATCCTTACCGCTGCCAACCTCGACAAAGACCTTTACCAACTCGTGACCGAAGGCATGACAGTAGTTTTTGATTCGAGATTATTGTTGGTCGAGACTGGTGTTGTCGGCTTGACCCTCAAAACTGACCCTGACGTAGCCAACCAATTACTAGTGTACTGCTCTCTCCATACATGTTCCGTTTCTCCATCGCGTACCATCTACTAACCTAGATGTTATGAGTTGAGTCCACTCTTCACTACATCAATATCCACGAAATAATACATTTAAGTATCAAACAGCTTTCCATAAGATTTCTGTATTTGAAAGTGACGGATCCCTAGTGGAGTATCTGGCAGTAAGGGAATGACAGCTTTGTCTCGTTTGCAACTTCCGTGTTGAGATATGTTGTGCAGTGGCATTATGAATCGGCCAGTCTGCGTAAAATTACGGACAAGGGAGTGAGTGAGTCGCTGAGGTAGTGATTCTGAGTTGATTTGTGTACGAGCTCACATCTGCATCAAAGGTACTGGAGCTTTATGCTTTTGGTAAGCGAGATTTTCATGGAGCAAATCTGGTAGAGGCTGATTTGCATTCGGCAATATTGAATAAAGCTAACTTTAGCGAGTCTGGGTTCTACAAATCTAATTTGAGAGGAACCGATTTATTCCACGTTGTTCTCAAAGAGGCCAATCTTGAACTAGCAGACTTAAGGAATGCCGATCTGCGAGAAGCTCTGCTCGAAGGCGCAATATTTAGGGGGGCAGACATGAGAGCCGCTGATCTACGGTCGGCTAATTTGCATGGAGCAGATGTCAGAGAGGCCGACCTCAGGCAAGTGGATTTGAGTCGAGCGAACTTGGAAGACGTTGACTTCAGAACAGCTGACTTGGGTGGAGCGCACATGAGGGGAGCCAATTTGAGTCGGGCTTTGCTATGGCATGCCAAACTGCATGGTGCCGACTTACGAGAGGCATCTCTCTGGAAGGCTAATCTTAGAGCTGTGGACTTGCAAAGTGCTGATTTAAGAAAAAGTCTGCTCGTTAAAGCAGATTTGTGGAGTGCTGAATTAAAGTTTGCCAATCTAAAGGAAGCAAACTTAAAAAATGTCAATCTAGCAGAAGCTAATTTGGTCGGAGCCGATCTGAGAGGAGCCAACCTTGATGGAGCAAAGTTAGGCGGAGCCAAGTATAGCGAAAGCACTCACTTTGATGCGGGCTTCGCCCCCTATGAAGCAGGAATGATAAACTCATTGCCAAATTGACTGAGACTCAGCACAAATCTGCACGATCCTTGATTAGTAAAGGATAGAGGGAAAATCTCTGAACTAATAATGACCGAAACTTCCCATTGCTCTGTATGAGGTACTGTTGTAAAGATTTTCTGGGACGCCACTTGTAGACCCTTTTTTTCAGCTGTGACACTCCGGATAGCTCTTTGAAAAATCTTTGCAACATTACAGCGCGATGCTTTCTAGCTCGATCTTTGCCTTGCGCCCTAATTCATATGGCCATGGATATATGATCGTTTTTGAATGTATTACAGGTAGGCTAATCCAACAGACTCTTTTAGAAATATTCACATCAATGTATTAGTTAATACCGAAAGATGCACGCAGTACTCATCGCAACAATAACGGCCCTGCTAACAGTTTATGGTGCGTGGAAACTAGATCAGGAGGTATTGAAAAGCAGAACAGTTTTTCGTGCTATTGCTAGTGTAGTTTTGCTGGGAACATCAGTCTGGGTAGTAGTTCTGATTAAGGTATCCTTACTGCTGAAGATTCCAGGAGCCTACGGACCTGTCCAATACTGGGTCGGCGACCAAGCTGCACACGATTTTATGTCTGGCCCAAGAGTATGGGCATTTTTTGCAATCTTGGGAGGGATGTGGATTGCAGGATTGGTAACACTTTCAACTCTGATATCTTTGCCTTTGAAATCTAAGGGAACTCGATGGTTTCGAATAGTAGTTCCTTCGATGTCAATAGCTATCTTTGCATTGGCTTGCTATTGGCTTATTACATGTGGCTTCTACCCAAGTGCATGAAATTCTACTTAGTTAGAAATCACCTACGCGGATGACAAAATCCGTATGCTTACCTGACAATGAAAAAAAATTGTCAACGAGCTCAGGAACTGAAGATCTTATTCATAGCTACTTAAGTTCTTTCAGTGGCAGGAGGAAAGGGTTGTGTTGCAAAATTCGGCGTGACTCAAGCGAGATGCTGGTCTAGGCTCTTTTGCCCTGCCGAATTAGCTAATTGATGCCAGCAGATACTCCGTTCAGGTGTCGTCACTTCCCTCCGTCGATCATCATCATGGCGGTGAGGTGGTACTTGAGGTATCAACTGAGTTATCGAGACGTTCAGGAACTGTTGGCTGAACGTGGAAGCCAACGTCAATCACTCAACGATCTATCGCTGGGTACAACGCTCCGCTCCGGAAATGGATGAAAGCATAGTGGAGCAAGATCGCCGATTTGTTCGCTGGAGAGTCAAAGCTAGCCAGTATTTCAAGAACTTCTGGAGTGCTCAACGAACTCTCAGGGGATACGAAACTATCAACATGATTCGCAAGGAACAGCTTGATGGTTTTGCTAGGGGAGACGTTGTTGTTCAGACAAACTTCATCAATCAGCTCTTTGGGATTGCTGCATAAAAATACAGGTAACACTTAGACCATTTGTCTGCTTTCAAGTCTTTGCAACAGTACCGAACAGGCGCTATTTCACCATCAGCACTACGCTAGAGCGTTCCCCCACCCGATAAAAATCACCCATAACTTCTGACGAAGCATCCAATTGGCAAAACGTCTCGGACAACGGCAATTGCGTGTCGATCGCCTGAAACCATCGCTCCCCTCTTCCCAACACCGGCAGCTCAAAGTCCAGCGGCTCCCAATAGGCATTGAGCATGACATGCAAGTACTCGCCTGCAGCTGGGTGACGGAGGGAGAATGCGAGGGAATGGGAGGTGTCTCCCCAATCGGGGGCACATAGATTCACACCGTGCCAACTAAGATGGGGGCGGTGGGTGCCGTAGGACACCTCAAGCCGATCTTCTCGGCCAAATATTTTGAGTTTTTGGGTGAAATCGATCAGCCGCCGGAAAAAACACCACAGCTCGAATTCGCGATCGACAGCACTCCAGTCAAACCAACTGAGTTCGTTGTTCTGGCAATAGGCATTGTTATTGCCGCATTGGGTGCGTCGCACTTCATCCCCCATCAACACCATCGGTGTGCCCTGACAGAAAAACTGGATGGTTAGCAGATTTTTAATTTGGCGCAGGCGGAGGGCTTCCACTTCGGCATCCTCGGTTTTGCCCTCGATGCCGCAATTCCAACTGTAATTTTGATCGGTCCCGTCGCGATTATCTTCGCCGTTGGCATGGTTGTGTTTTTCGTTAAATGCCACCAAATCGTTCAGGGTAAAGCCGTCATGGCACGTAATGAAATTAATCGTGCGGTTAATGTCCGTATCGTCTTGAGGATAGATATCGGGGCTGCCCAAGATGCGATCGGCCAAGCGGCGCACAGTCCCCTCATCCCCCCGCACAAATTGTCGCAGGTCGTCCCGAAATGGACCGTTCCATTCCGAAAACCAGTCGGCAAACTCGACAAACTGACCCACATTGTAGAGACCGGCTGCATCCCATGCTTCTGCAATCAGCTTGGTGCCTGCCAACACTGGATCGGATTCAATCGCCCACAAAATAGTATTGGTGCCCCTATTGGTCAGAGGTGCTCCGTAAATATCTCGTGCCAAGGCTGACGCCAGATCGAAGCGAAACCCATCAACATGCATCTCCGACACCCAATAGCGCAAGCTATCTAGAATCAGACGACCCACAATGGGATGATTACCTTTGAAGGTATTGCCACAACCGCTGTAATCGCTGTACTTGGACGGATCGTCCGCATCCAGAATGTAATACGTTTCGTTGTCTAGTCCGCGAAACGAAGTGGTTGGTCCACGTTCGCCCCCTTCAGCCGTGTGGTTAAACACCACATCCAAAATCACTTCGATATCTGCCCGGTGCAGAGCCTTGACCATGTTGCGAAACTCGTTGACGGGGCCGAGAGGAGAGCGATCGCTGCTGTATTGGGGGTGAGGGGCAAAGAATGCCAGAGTGCTGTAGCCCCAATAGTTTGTAAGACCGGGGCGGGCATCGTAAATGTCAAATGCGTGGATGGGCAACAGTTCGACCGCCGTAATCCCGAGATTCTTGAGGTAAGGGATCTTTTCAATCAGCCCAGCAAATGTTCCCCGTTTTTCAGGAGCAAGTTGAGAATTGGGATGGCGAGTAAATCCTCCCACATGCATCTCGTAGATCACGCTGGTGGAGTAAGCATGTCGGGGGTAGCGATCGCCTTCCCAGTCGTAATCAGAGGGGTCGACAACAACGCTGCGCAGGGCACGACTGCAGTTCTCTTGGGCTAGCGTGCTGGCAGCCGCGCGATCGTAGCGTTCGGTACGGGCAATGGCTTTGGTGTAAGGGTCGAGCAATACTTTGGTGCGATCGAAGCGCTGACCGCGATCGGGAGCGTAGGGGCCGTGGGCGCGATAGGCGTAGAGCTGACCGGGTTTGAGGTCGGGGACAAAAATATGCCAGTAGTGGAACGAGCGATTTTCATCAGGCAGGAGGGACAGGGTATAGGAGGGACAGTCGGAAGCTAGAGTATCGAAGAGCAGTAGTTCAACCGCCGTCGCATTCTTGGAAAACACGCAAAAATTGACCCCGGTGGGATATACGGTAGCTCCCAGCGGAAAGCTACGTCCTTCTAGCGGTTTGAGCTGCATGGTCCCGTTCCCAAGTGCAGGCAGACTATTTTGTGCCATTTACTAAAGCATACAAAGCCACTCTCTTTCGGGCTGCTAAATAGTTCTGCAGTTATCGGAAGAAATCAGAGGTAGCGAGTGACTGGGTAAGTGCGATCTAGACTTTTCCACAGAACTCCTGTAGACATCGATCGTCCATTACGCTTAAACGCAGCTAGAGTTGCCAACAACCTTTCCTTAGAACTCTCAATAAGACATAGTCAAAATGGAACCACACAAAGCCAAAAAGGAATAACACAAAAAATCATCAAAAAGGGGGAAATGATTTAAGGAAATCCTAGTTTTGCCTGCAAAATACCTTTATTCCATTTCGCGCAACCTATTCTTCCGTTAGTTTAAATCCTCATCTACTTCAAACCGTATCGGGTGGTAACAGCCTGTTGCTGCAACAGATGAGTTTCCAGTCGGCCAGTCCTCAGGAATCGCTTCTATATATGGGGTGCGAGGGTAATTTTTCCTGTGGATAGCAAGCAATGTAGTTCCTATATTGGCTAGATTTGATCGGATGTTTTGAGATACTGGAGCAGGCTTTTGAGGCTTTTCTATTGCGCTCGATGGAAATATAAGATTCTGGATTTTGCAAAACGAAGATCTATTTCGATTGAAAATAAAATTCATTATCAAGTTCTTTACCTTTCATTTTTAGCGTGAAATAGTCAACCGAGGACTGTCGATTAGCGACAACAATTTATATTCGCTTACTGGTAATTTTCGGGAACATATTTATTCCCATGCAGACCTCGTAACTCCTAGTTTTGGAAAGGACGTAATTGTGAAAAGTACTACAGTCAAGTTCGCCGCTGCTTTGCTGCTTTTTGGCGCCGGATCTGTGGGCTTCGCGATCGCTCAGGAACCCGACCTAGACAGCGAAGTCATGCAGGAGCAAGCTTCTGAAGACTCCACCTTAACTGGCGACACTCTTGGTGCGGAGGCCCTATCTGAAGACACACCTACGCTTGGTGAATTGGAAGAGCCCGCTGAAGACACACTGGCGGAAGATCCTATGGCCACAGAAGAGACGCTCGGCAAAGATATTGCTAGTGATGACATTGCTGGTGAAGACATTGCTGTCGATGAGTCGATGGTTGAAGAGCCCATTGCTCAGGATGAGGCACTAACTGAGGACGTTGCGTCCAAAGACCCCATTGCAGATGACTTAGCTCAAGAGGACTCTCTTTCCGAAGAGTCGATTGCTCGGGAAGACTCTGGCACCATCATTGACGTGGCCGAAAGTGCCGGTAGCTTTGAAGTGCTCGCAACTGCCCTCGAAGCTGCTGGCTTGACCGAGCTATTGGAAAGCGACGGCCCCTTCACGGTCTTTGCCCCCACTGATGATGCATTCTACGCTCTGCCTGGGGGGCAGCTTGAAGCGCTGTTGCAGCCCGAGAACCAAGAGCAACTGATTGCCCTGCTGACTTACCATGTTGTCCCTGGCAAAGTTCTTTCTACCGATTTGCAAGAGGGTGAAGTGCAAACGGTTGAAGGCAATACGGTTGATATCTCTCTGGAAGACGGTGTCAACGTTAACGAAGCCAACGTAGTTGAACCTGATGTTGAAGCCTCGAACGGTGTCATTCACGTTGTCGATTCGGTCATCCTGCCCGAGCCTATTGCTTTGGCCCCCGAAGTCGACACGACTCCCGAGACTGAGTTAGCGCCTGACACTGAGGAACTGGCTCCCGAAGTCGAATAGGCATTCACTTCACTAAATAAGCACGTGTAACTAACTTCGCTGGGATGCATTTTGCGTCCCAGTTTTTGGGTGAAGAACAAGCATGATAATTCGGGCACTAGTGCTGCTGTTTCACATTCGTGCTCAGTTGAATACCCAAAGCCGCAACACCAAAGGCGATCGCCCCGACCCCCAAAGACATACCGTTCGACCAACCAACGTTCTGCCGCAGAATCGCTAACAGGCTGAGGGCTGCCGCACCGCCGCTAAAATACATTCCCGTACCCAGTCCGGCTTTCTGAGGCGGCACCAAACTTAGGGCAAACGGAACGCTACTTGTAGCCACCACACTAGCTGTTACTCCCCACAACAGCATCGCGATCGCAGTGAGCGTTCCATTTGTCAACCAGACAATATTCAAATTTACGATTGCCAACACGGCCAATGCGGCAAGCATGGCCCGCTGAAGACCCAATTTGCTTGCCAACTGACCGGCGGGAATAGCGGCGAACGCTTGCGCTAAAAATATCCCCGCCAAAATTAGTCCCGCAGCGCTGCTCGGTATGCGATCGCTCAACACATCCGCAAACGTTGTGAGTGCTAGCTGAACCCCGATCGCGATTCCCACTCCTGCCACAAATACGAGTCCTAATGCTGGCCACGACAGGGTGTCCCGATCGACCGATTTCTCCTGCCATTCAGGGACGGATTGTTGAGGAGATGACGCACGCAACATCGATGCGGCCCCTAGTAAAACTAGCGATCCCACTCCGAATGTGACAACCGGCCCCAAACTCAATAAAAAACCTCTCGTGAACACACCTACAGAGCTAGCTAGAGACCCCAACATGGTCAGTACAGCGGCGGCCGGCGCCCATTGGGTTTGGATAGCGTAGCGACCTAACAGCGAGAGAGCCGGACTGCGAAAACAGCTCATCGCTAATGCCCACGCCACCATCAGCAGCGGCAGCAGTACTCTCACTAACCTATGGGTGTGGCCTGCTACGACTAAGATGGGAATGGCAATAAACAGTCCGGAAGACAGTACGATTCCGGCAAAGATGAAGGGAAAATTCGTGGTGAGCGTTCGCTGCAAGCGATCGGAGAAATTGCCCATCAACGGCTCCATCGCGATCGCTAAGGCGGCCTCTACAAAAATCACCCAGAATATGGCACCCGCACCAAACCCAAATTGACCGAGCAAACTGGGCAGATACAGGTTGTAAATCACCCAAGTGAGGGTGATTGAGGCCTGCACCCCCCCCAAAGCCAACACCGGTTTCCACAAAATCTTAGTGCGGCTCATGTCTGCGATACTCAATCCACTGTTTTGTCAGGCTTGGCATCGGGCTATCCAGCAGAACGATGCATTCCAGCAAGCTTGGAGGCGGCGATTCACCCATCACGCTTTCGCCGATACATTACTCGCGGGGTAAGGGAACGAGTAAACGAGCAATTGTGCCGGTATCGGTTTTGCGGGCATTCCAACTAATCTCGCCACCGATCAACTCCGCTCGATAGCGCATATTCAGCAGACCGTGAGATCCTTCTCGCGTGGGATTATCCGGCATACCGCGACCGTTATCGATAACCTTCACTTCCAAATACTTGTCTATGGCCCGGATACTACAATCGACACGAGTCGCCCCGGCATGCTTAACCACATTGTTGAGCGCCTCTTGCACGATGCGAAACAGCGTACTTTGGGTCAACGGTTCAAGGCGATTCAGTTCCCCATCGGTGCGATCGTCAAACCGAGTCAGTAAGGATGTGTGCGATCGCTGAGCGGCCCGTTCCAACAAGCTGCGCAGTGCCGACCCTAAATTAAACGCTCGCATGGCTGTCGGCTGTAGATCTTCCACAATGCAGCGCAATTCGGCAATGGTTTCCTGCAACTGCTGGCTGATACTGGTAATTTCCTGCTGACGCTCCTCAGCATTCATTCCGGGATCGTCCGCCAATTGGCGCATCTTGCGAGACATTGCCCCCAAATCCGCAATGGTTTGATCGTGCAAATCGGCTGCTAACCGCTTACTTTCTGCCTCGCGTCCCTCCGATAACCCGCGCAAGGCAGCCGCCATCGCATCTTGCATGCGGGCTTGTTCGGAAAACTGCGTGCGCTGCACCGCCACAGCCGTCATGTCGGCAATTGCCTCCAACAACTCTAATTCGGCGGTTGCAAATCCCGTCACCGTGCGGAGTTCGCTCCCCTCCAATTGTTCGTGCTCCGCAACCGTCGCACACAACACCCCCAACACCTCGGCTTCAATCGTGATGGGCACGGCTACCAACCCAGCAATCCCAGCATCGATTAAGTTTTGACGGGCCTGTGGAGCAATTGGGTAGGTGCGCACATCTTCAATCATCAGACTGTCCCGCTGTCCGTAGCAGGTAATCAGCAACAACCAACTCAGATCGGAGATTACCTCGGAGACTTTGGCCCCCATCGGCTCCTCAGAGAACGCGGATTGAGTGGCCGTATCCTCACGCTCAAATCGCTGGGTCACTTTGAATTGCGCTGGCTGTGACTCCGGCTCAACCTTGGTCGATTGAGCAATATTACGCTGAATTTGTTCGCCAATCTGCTGCTGTAGGTCTTCTGAAGACAACACTTGGTGCTGGCTGTGCTGTGATGACAGCGTAATAAATTCGCAGCGACTGACACTCAACGCATCTGCCATTCCCTTGAGCGCAAATTGAATAATGCCTCCTACGGTGGAGGTGCCGGTCAGAGACTGGGCGAGTTGGCGCAACAGCGTTTCTCGTTGGGCGAGGCGGCGGGCACGGTCGTACAGTTGAGCTTGCTTGAGAGCAATACCGGCCTGCTCCGCTACAGCGATCGCCAGCAAAAATTTCTCCTGGGGAAAGATGGGTTCGGCACTGGGAACCGTCATTAAGATCGTGCCCATCAGCTCCCCAGCCTGCACCAAAGGCAGCAGCGCGCAGCACCCGATATTGGTCAGTTGGAAAAACTCCCGTTCGGCCTCGGAGATGTACTGAAAATCTTCAGAGACTAACTGCAGTGGATACCCATTGGTTAGGGTTTCATATAAATCGAGCTGTTGAATATCGGGGCTTTCATCTATGGCAACCACCGTAAACGGCGGGGCAATGCTGTTGTCATACAGCTGAATTTTGCAGTCCTCCAATTCCAATGCAGCGGCTAGCGATTGTTCGATGGACTCAAGCACTTGGGTGGGGTCAAGAGAATTGCGAATGTCAGCGCTAATCTCATTCAGTAAGGATTCTCGCTTTGCCTGTCGCTGAGTTTTTTCGTAAAGGCGAGATTGATTGATCGCAATGGTCAACTGTTCCGCCACCGCCTTGAGTAATTTGCGATCGGCGTCTGTCCACCCTAACGGGGTACTGGCATAGGTAGATGCGCTGGCAATAAACCCAGTTGTTTGCCCTGCAGCCACGCTCGTCGCTTCGGGAAGTTGGTAATAGTCGGGACGGCAACGATGGACGCTCAAAATACCGTAATGATCTTGACCCAAGTTCATTCCGGCGACAATCAACGACTGAACGCCGGCATTGTAGAGGGCACGCTGATTTCTCGGCTCGATCGCATACAGGGATGACCACCCCTCAATCACAATCGCTTCGTCCGGCCGAAACAGTTTCATAGCCAATGCATTTCCTTTTAAGGAAACATCGCGATCCAGCCAGGAATCAATGCCAGGTTGAGCATAGGCATACCGGTAGGTGACCGACTCTAGGCTGGAATCCCCGAATAAAAACTGAGCGCGGCTTGCATGCAACGCTTCCCCCACCTCGGTAACTGCCGCCTGTAAGATCTCGTCTAAGTTGAGGGAGAAGCGAATCCGATCGGTCATGCGATACAGCAATGCCTGCCGTTCTGCTTGCCGTTGAAATTGCTCTAATAATCGAGCCTTGTTGAGGGCCACGGCCACTTGGGCAGCGATCGCCTGCAGCAACTCGCGATGTTCGGAATCAAGGGGAATGTGTCCTCTCCACCCCAAATAGAGATGGGCCATGACTTCTTCACGGGCAGCCTCCATCAGCACAATAGGGACTGTGACTAGGGTGCGATACCCCGCGTGAAATAAGTTGTGGCGCAAACGCTCGTGCTCTCCGGGTGCCACTAGCCCAGTCTCGGCGAGATCGAACCAAGCAGTGTCCCGCATTGCAGGGGAGGGAGCAAACGTTTTTAGCAGTGCTGTTAACCCCTGCGGATCGACAGGAATAGACCGTACTTCGGGGGATGAATAGGCCTGCAAGCAAAATTTGGGCCGAGCTTTCGAGGACACAACCAACCCCAAGGTCACCCGAACGCGATCGGCCTGAAAGGCTTCCCCCACTGACTCCACAGTGGCGTGCAATACTTCAGCCACCCCAACGGCCTGTCTCAGTTTTTGGCCCACGGCTCGCAGAATTGCATCGCGATTGGCTTGTTGGCGCAACTGTTGCGCTTGTCGGGCGGTGGCGATCGCACTGGCAGTATGGGTGCTAATGAACTGTAATACCTCCAAAAATTCCGGTTCCAGTGTGGAGTGACTGAATACCGCCACGCATCCCATTAGATCGGTTCCCAACGTAATGGGATATCCCGCAAAGCCCACTAATTTTTCGCGCTTGATCCATTGTGGACTCTGAATCCAAGGCTCATCCTTCAGATTGTTGCTGAGCTTGGGGGCGCGGCTGCGCACTAGTGCACCAATCGGACTATCGTCCGGCACAAGCTGGCTAATCTGTTCCATTGCCGGACTAATCAAACCGGCGGCGGCCTGAATCGTTAAGGCATCATTCGCTGCATCGTAAAACCACACAAAAGCAGATGCCAGCTTCAACTTTTCCACTAGCCCAGTGGCCAGTCGATGCGCCACTTCAACGGGGTTTTCCTGCAGGTGAAGCTCTCTTGATTCGGGATCTCGCCAAACCCCTAGTCGCTCGATGATGGCATTTGCGGATTGAAGCTGGGCAAATAAATGTTGAGAGGAGTTTGGGGATACTGGCACAGGCACCTCGCGGCAACGAGTTGAGTTCCGAATTCACTATGACCGATCCTACTGAATACAGGGGGGGGGACGGGCCGGTCAAAATACAAAATATGGCGAGGTTCAATGCGGGGTAACACTCAAGCCGAGGTTCTCGTGCAAATCAGTAGTGTTGGCATGGGTTTTGGTCCGAGTAGAAAGGGAGCCAGGATACTCGATGTTTGACGTATCCCATTTCCCACCCCGGATGTATTCAGCCCCGTCAGTCGCCGCCAGCTTGTGTCCAGAAATCCGTCAAGAGATCGCGATTCAGGCTCTTTCCTAATCAGAATCGATCAGTCACTTGGCAGCTGACTTTCAGATGAGTCTTAAGTTCGTTTACCAGCAAGCTCACAAAGCTCAGCAAGCCCTGGAGGATTCCTTCAGTTCTACAGCGGATGAATCAGAGGTACTGTTCCATTTTCCGGTCACTAAGACTTGACTGTTCCAATCGGTCCTGGCATGGGTGCTGATTTGCCACTGCTCCTACCGAGGTGTGGTCGAATTGTTTCGCGATCTATTCGATCTGCATATCAGTCCACAATCGCCTCCAATTAGCATCAACGCTCGCAACTGAGGTCAATGAATCCCGGGACCTATCAGGGTTCGAAGTCGGCTTGCATGACGAAATTTACCAGCGCTCGCAACCGGTATTAGCTGGAGTGGATGTGGCATCGACGTATTGCTATTTGCTGCAAGGAGTGGAGTAGCAAGATGAGGATACTTGGGGTTGGTATCTCCTCGAATAGATAGAGCAAGGGTTTGCTCCCGACTACACCATCGGGGATGGCGGGTAAGGGTTGAGGGCGGGTCAGAAAGCAGTGATACCCGAGACTCCCTGCCATGGAGATGTGTTCCATTTCATCGTCATCGAACTCCAGAAGCTAGAGTGCAAGCAACACCCAGCGATTCGCACACTCCGCAAGGCGTTGAGTAGACAGAGAGATGATTTATTAGCGTTCGCTGGGATCCTCGAGCGCAAACGACCGACATCAAATCCCTACTGGGAGCGCTGGAACCAGTTGCATTCCCAGCTCTCCGGGCAGTTTCATGGGGTGATGAAAGCTGTAGCTGAGGCGCTCAAGCAGGCTCCGAGAGCCAGCTCACTGGTGGAGAATCTAAATTGCCGACTGCAACACTATTTTTTCTTGCGCAGGAATTTGAATGATTCCTATCTGGGCCTGTTGCAGTTTTTCCTGAATCACCGCTGTTTCATCCGCAGCCAGGTGGCACAGCGAGTGGAGGAAAGCCCCAGAGAACTGATGACTGGTGAGACCCATCCGTACTGGCTGGAGATGTTGGGATTCCAGCGCTTCCAGAGGGCGTGAGCTCTCTACTTTTTGCCTGATTGGCCCATCTAATAGTTGGGCCACTTTTTGCTGCGACTGTTACCCAAAGTGGCCACTTTTTGAAGCACTCCGAATCAGCTCGTTTGTACCCGATTGAATTCACAAGCTGGCTATGCAAGTCGACAGATCTGATTGGTTACATCCAAAACCCGCAACCAGTTGAGTCATTGAGCGTTAGATGGAGAAACCAAACAACGCCCTTATCATTAGCTCATCCCAGATCCCTGATATTTTTAACACTACGCGGTTTTGAATCAAGCCTAGGATTAAGATGATTTCTATGTGACGATAAAATCATTTGCAGAGAGAGCTGGGTCTCCCGAGCCTGTAAAGTCTATAAATGCACCCCCTCCACCAAAACCGTCTAGATTTCCATTTTCATTATAAAAAACCTTCTTACTTCCTAGACTGTAAACGATAAAAGCGTCCTCGATATCCGCCATAGAATCATTGTCAACAATACTGAAAGAATTGGCAGGTAAGGCTCCAGGTGTAAGTTGCGAGAAACCTCCGGTCGAACTCAGTTCGATAATATCTTCTTGTGGCTTATAACCGATAATTCGATCTACTCCCAGTTCATCAAATCGAGAGTTAATCTCATTATTAAATATATAGATATCATTATCCCTGCCACCAATCAAACGGTCATTGCCTCTTCCGCCAGACAATAGATCGTTGCCTCTTCCACCAATCAATTTGTCATTTCCATCATCTCCAAATAAGCGATCGTTTCCATCGTTTCCATTAAGTTGATCGTTACCCCCATTGCCGTTGGGATCGTCTCTTAAAAGATCGTCTCCATCACCACCAGTGACTAAATCGTTTCCAGCTCCTGCAACTACTTCGTCATCATCTCCTCTTCCAAAAATTCTGTCGTTCCCCTGCAAACCTAAAATAATATCCATTCCATCGGTCCCAGAAATAACATCGCGTTCTGGTGTACCAACAATCAGATTGGGGTCGAAAGAAGCCTCGAAGGAACCGATGTCGACTATGTCGTTAACGATGCGAGGGAATCCTGCTCCTCTTTGATCGAAGTCCAAATCATCGGGATTATCTCCGGCATCCAGTGCAGGGCTACCGGCGACCAGGGCATGGGTTTCCGTAGCACCGCCATTATCCGCTAGGGGCGCCAGGATATTGTTCAGGGCAGTGGGGATGTGGGTAGCGGGGCTGGTGTTATCTGAGGTCGCAACAATATCGTTGGCCCCTGGGGTAAAGCCAAAAAAGGCCTCCGCTTCGGTCTGGCTGCTGTCGCCAAACAGGTTGTTGGCATTGGCGGAGATGCCATCATTGCGGCTATACACCTCGTTGCCAGGGTTGTCGTACGGAAAGCCATAGAGGTTAGCCGTATTGCCAGAAACTAGGCTGTTGGTTAGGGTCACAGAGCTACTATTTAAGATCCCGCCGCCGTAAATGCCTGCACCGTTGTCTGAGACGGTGGAGTTGTTTAAGGTTACTGTGCCTCCATTGTCAATCCCGCCGCCGTATCTGTCTGCGGTGTTGCCTGAGACGGTGGAATTGGTCAAGGTAGCAGTGCCTCCATTGACGATCCCGCCGCCATAGTCCCCTGAGCGGTTGCCTGAGACGCTGGAACTGGACAGGGTCAGGGTCTCTCTATTGTCAATCCCACCGCCACCGAACCTTCCTGCGCTATTGTCCGAGACGGTGGAGTCGATCAGCGTCGCAGTGCCTCTGTTAAAAATCCCACCGCCGAAATAGCTTACGCTATTGCCCGAGACGGTGGAGTTGGTCAGGGTCACGGTGCCATCGTTGTAAATCCCGGCACCAGCATTCTGCGTTCCATTACCCGATACGGTGGAATCAGTCAGGGTCACAGTTCCTGTGTTGCTAATTCCGCCGCCGGAGGCAGTGATAGATCCTGAAGTATTGTCTGAGACGGTGGAATTGATCAGAGTCACGTTGCCGTCATGATTGCGAATCCCGCCGCCATCGGATCTTACGAAATTGCTCGAGATGGTGGAATCGGTCAGGGTTACGGTTCCGCGGTCATTGAAAATCCCGCCGCCATCGTATGATGCTGTGTTATCTGAGACGGTGGAATCGATCAGGGTCAGGGTGCCCTCCTCGTTGAAAATCCCGCCGCCGTCTTCTTCTGCTGCGGTGTTACCTGAGACGTTGGAATCGATCAGGGTCAGGGTGCCACTGTTGAGAATCCCGCCGCCACCCTCTTCTCCGGTTGAGGTATTGCCCGAGACGGTCGAATCGGTCAGAGTTAGGGTGCCATAGTTGAAAATCCCGCCGCCCTGCTCTCCGGTGTTGTCTGAGACGATGGAGTTGGTCAGGGTCGCAGTACCACCATTCTGAATCCCACCGGCCTCATCTCCGGTGTTGTTTAAGACGATGGAGTCGATCAGGGTCAAGGTGCTGCCAAAGTTGTTGGCAATCCCACCACCATCGTCATCTGCGGCGTTGTCTGAGACGGTGGAATTGGACAGGGTTAACGTGCCAAAGTTGTAAATCCCGCCGCCCTCTCCTGATGTGGTATTGCCCAAGATGGTGGAATCGGTCAGAGTTAGGGTCTCCCGGTTGATGATTCCACCCCCTATAAAATCCTGTCCTACTCCAGCCGAACCACCGTTAATCGTCAGACCCTCAATGGCGACCTCAATCGAATCATTAGTGCCGTCATCAACGTTGAAAACGCGGGACTGCTGGTTGGCATCCACGGTAACGTTGTTAGTCTCGCCATCAATTTCCAAATCGTCTGTAATCAACAATTCGGTCCCCAACAGGCCAATGGTCTGCCCGCCGATTAATGGGTCAAACGTAATTTTGTCAGCACCAGCCGCTAAGTTGGCATCCAGGATGGCCTGACGCAAAGAGCCATCACCGCTGTCACTAATATTGGTTACAAAAAAATCAGCCATGGGTATTCATCCTGTTTAGCAATTTTGTGAATTTTGAAGCTGGTTTACGGCCACAAACCGTACTGAGTTCACTCACCACATCTTTTAGAATCGGGAAAAGCTCATATCTCTGAAACTCATATTTAGACTAATGAGAGGCTATGCAGTGGGCATGAAAAAGATACTGAGAGGAGTAGACCATAGACAGCATGTTGGCCTAAACAAATAGGCAGAAAATTCCCATTTACCAACAAGATTAAGTGGAAAACGGATGGGTCTCTTCAAATCCCTCTGCCAGGCGCAAAGGGTTTCATCTTTCATCTGCTTTCGAACCCATTAAAGGGCATTTCCATCTCTATCCGCACAAACTCTCGGCAACAGAATATTGGGAAACAATGAGTCAACGCTTAGAGAGCTGGCTTGATGTGAGATGTCTGTATGCAGTAGCTCAAGTCATCACCTATGGCCTTGACCAAGAAAAACAGTGACGATTTTCGTTACGTCTCAGTTAATTTGACGATACCGAGTTGCATAGCCTAGCAGACTGTTCGCTCCTTGCTGAGATCCCAGTTCTGACAGAATCGAGAGCAATTGATTCGGACGGAAATCTAGTGGACTCCAGGCTGAGCCAGACTCAGGATATGGAAGCAGCCAAAGCCTTCTTCCAGCAGGCATTAGAAGTGGCCGAAGAGCCTCCCGAACATGTAGTTACTGATGACTATGGACCTTACCTTAAAGCGATAAAAGAAGAGTTGGGAAAGGAAGTAGGTCTCCCTAGTTAAACAAACAGCTCTCCAAATTCAAAGCTTCCATCATTGAAAATGAATTTCTCTACATTACTGACGACAAGATTAGTCGAATTAGCAACGTTTTCAATAGTTCCTGCTGATGCACCAGTTGTTGTAAAGGTGTAGTCATCGCTAAATCCCTCCTGAATAATTAAAATATCCCTACCTTCACCACCGTCAATATTCCCGTTTCCATTTAAAATTTTGATGACATCGTTGCCAGCTTCGGCATTAATTGTAGTGTTATGAATGCCAATTAGGGTGCCATCCCCAACAGCTCTAGCACTAACCTGATCGTTACCGCCGCCCAACAAAATATCACTGTCCGAGATGCCAATCGCGAACGCGCCAGGGCCATAGGCAGTAGCCAAACCCGTGACAACATCTCTGTCATCGCCAGTCTCAATAGTGCTGCTGTTGATTCCCTTTGCCTCTGCCGTAGTCCCTAAACCTACATCAGCTCTAGCAGTCCCAATTACCCGATCTCTGCCATCTTCAGTCTCAATAGTGCTAAGGGTAATTCCATTGGCCCTTGCCACTGCACCGTTTCTGTTTCCGAATCTTACAACTGAAGTGCCGGTGACCACGTCATTTCCCGTACCAGTATTCAGTTGAACTTGATCAAACCCGTCAGAAGAGTCAGAGATTGGTGTTTCACCCGTACCGTCACCTACTTGAGTGAAGACATCTGCTATTACCTTGTCGTTACCTGCACCAGTCTCTATTTCGAGGTTTCCCCCAAACCCGCCAAATCCGTCAGCTATTATATCAACATCGGTTACGTTACCTGCGATAGCTTCAACAGTACTTCTGACAGTATCATTCCCCTCTCCTGTGTCTATTCCACCGAAAAGGAATCCATTGGAGAACACAGAGAAATCGGTTCCACTTCCAACATTTACAGCAGCAGTTCCTTCAATGACGTCGTTACCAGCTCCAGAATTAATATCGAAGAACAAAAATGCTTCGGCCGTACTAGTAAATCTAGATTCTCCAATCGGAGTATCACCCCGGTTAATAGCAGCATTGCCAGTGACTTTATCGTTTCCTTCTCCTGTACTAATACCTGCGTACGAAATTCCTCTAGCAAATTGATCGTCTCCCCCATCTTTGACTTGAATTATGCCACTACCTTCTACAACATCTCTATCAAGTCCTGTGTCAATCGATCCTCCAGAAATCCCAGTTGCGAAGAGACGGACATCTTCGCCAACATCCCTACCAAGCTGTATTCTGGTAGCTCCTTTAACTCGATCTCGGCCTGGCCCAGTTAGAATATAGGCGTCAGCCTGCTCAATTGTTTGAGCAATCCCCGCAACATGACCAAAGCCATCACCACTTATACTATTTCCGCCTAAAATTTCAACCACTCCCTCTACAATATCATTCCCCATTCCGGTATCAATTATGGGTTCAATCGGGGGTTCACCTTGAAAATCAACTACATTAAAAATCCCAAAAGTTCTACCATGATTGTCAGATGCATCTATCTCTAATGACACCAGTATCTTGTCATTGCCATCTAAAGCATTCACTAGTCCACTATTGAAAATTTCTTCTCTCGGGGCAACGATATCATTGCCGTTTGTGAATGGAAATGTGGTTAAGTCAAAAGCCATAATCAAACCTCTTTGGGCGAATATTTACAGTTCAGCACCAATTGAACTAGGAGGAGTCAAAAGATATTCTTCGAATGAAAGAATTAGGGCATTTTCCTATTCGAGAAAATGCCTACCGTAAGACAACCAATATTTCTTTTGTAGACAAATGAACTTTGCCTACAAATAGATTGAAAGCATTTTTGGGTTCATATGAACTTATTTGGTTGCATCTACAGGATATAGAATAGGCAAATGAATATGCTCAATAACGCCTGTTTTGTAAAACTCTTGCAACCATTCTTGAATAACAAACATAAACAACATGTATGTTTCCAAGATTCGTGCTCTTTCTCTTTGTCTTAACCAGCTCTCATCAGTCAATATTCACTTCTGTCCCCTCCCCTAGGTATTTGGTGTCGGTTGCATCTCCAGAAACTGCCGCTGTTCGGTTGGTGACAGCTCTCAATCGGCTAAGTTGTCATCTGCGGCACAAGCAAAGTGTTAGGCCCAATAGGCGTTTCTGCAGCGTTTGAAAGTTCAATGCCCGTGTTGTTCTCGACCTTAAAAAATCAACTGCATTCACTGTTCTGTATCGCTTGGGAGATTGTCCTTAACCAAACTGGCAACGGCTAGATTGACTGGAAACTGAGTATCTAGGGATCTCATTGCTCTACCTCGGTGAGTGAAAATTGGGCAGTGGTGACGAGATGCCCAGCCCACTCGATCTACTTGCCGTAAGTCAACTTGCAGATGATTCCTTCCAATCGCGACAACTGACAGGAAACCTCTGATTCGTGGCCTAGTGCCTCCGCTAGATCGCCTTCACTAGCTATCCAAGCCATCTCATCCAGCGCCATTGTTCCCCCTAACCCATCAGCCAATCGTTCTTGCTCGGTGTCTGACAGCTTGAGTAGAAAACCTTTAATTGACACGCCCAACTTGAGACCTCAGTTCTGACATTTTCACCATCACTTTCAAGACCTGAACATTCCTCTGAACAAACCTGAAGGTTTCTGGATTTCATCAACGGGTCGGCTTCGGGATACTAAGTGCATCGAAGCAAAGGGCACTGCCCACACGCTACTGGAGCAAGACATCATGACCTTCCAAGCTACCTACCGCGGTCTTCCCTTCCAATCCCAATCCTTCGAAACCGTCGAGACCAAACAGCAAGCAACGTTCTTCGGCCGCAAAGCTTATATCAGCAGTCCCATGAAGCCTCACGTCTCTCTGCCTGCAGACATTCAATTCTTAGGACACCACACTACAAAGGCAATCGCTCCCCAGACTGTTGTCATCAACAGCGATGGATTGGTCCCTGCGTAACCTCCAAAGCTTGACGGACTGACTAACGACAAAAACGTAATCGAGATGAGGCTCAGCACAATGAACTCTCAACTTAATTTTCTGGGTCGCCCCTAGTGCATGAAAGTAAACGACGTGGTTGAGACCGATTGCGAAGCAACCTTTCTCGGCCGTAAAGCAAACGTTCAAAGTCCCGTCAAAGCTCCAGTTGAATTACCGGACCAAGTCCAATTCATGGGTCGTCAAGTCAATCCAGGCTTGTCTGACTGCAAGCCCCGTCCTGGCGAGCGAATTTTCAACGGAAAACTGGCTTTGCAATTAACCCGTAGTCGATCGGCGGGCAGAAAGCACCCCGCAGTTCTTCATTGATGGGAATGGATTGGCAGTAGTGGATCGGCCTAAAGCAAACGGCACCCCGGTTGAGATGCCGCCTGTATTGTTCGATTGTTGCAATCGCTAGGGGGCGAAATCAACCGTCAACCTAAAGGACTGTAGCCGCTTTAGGCTGAATCGATGGGGTTTCTGGTCAGTAGAGGCTTTCAGGCAAATTCATACGGGACCAAAACCCGCAACCAGTTGCGATATTTTAGTCATTGAGCGTTAGATGGAGAAACTAAACAACGCCTTCATCATTAGCTCATCCCAGATCCCTAATGTTTTTAACACTACGCGGTTTTGAATCAAGCCTAGGATTAGGATGATCTTTACGTGACGACAAAATCATTTGCAGAGAGAGCTGGGTCTCCCGAGCCTATGAAGTTTATAAATGCACCACCTGAACCAAAACCGCCTAAGTTTCCGTTTTCATTATAAAAAACCTTCTTACTGCCTTGACTATAAACAATAAAAGCGTCCTCGATATCCGCCATAGAATCATTATCAACAATACTGAAAGAACTAGCAGGTAAAGCTCCAGGTGTAAGCTGAGAGAAACCTCCGGTCGAATTAAGAAAGATAGTATCTTCTTGAGGCTTATAACCTATGATTCGATCTACTCCTAGTTCATCAAACTTAGAGGTAAATTCATTATTGAAATCAAATATATCATTGCCTCTTCCTCCAATCAAGCGGTCATTTCCCCTGCCACCAGACAAAAAATCATTACCTCTTCCTCCAATCAATTTATCATCACCATCATCTCCGATTAACGAATCATTGCCCCTTCCTCCAATTAATCGATCGTCACCACCATTTCCAAAAGGAGTATCTCGTAAGAAATCATCCCCATCCCCACCAATTACCAGATCGTTGTCTTCTCCTGCAAAAACAATATCATTACCCGATCCTGCCTTGATTAGGTCTTTACCAAAACCATCTTGAATAAAGTCATTCCCTGGTCCACCTTCAGTAATATCATCACCAAAACCTGGAAAAATAACATCATTTCCAGCAAATCCTTTGATGAGATCATTCCCAGGGCTACCAAGAATCTCATCATTTCCAGGAGTACCATTAATTACGTTAGCCATTTTTGCCTCCTTTATATCTAATCAAGTATAGATAGCTGGATATTAGCCTGATGAAAGACCAAGCCTTTATGAAATTGAGCCCAATCAAGCCAAAAGCTATAGACTCAAAACCATAACCTATATTAATTGGCCCTTCTGGACTGGACCAGATTTCATCAATTGCTAATAACAAGCCTCAATATTCTGGCTTACATTTATAGGATATAAAATAGGCAAATGAATTTTCTCGATAACGCCTATTTTGTAAAACTCTTGCAACCATTCTTGAATAACAAACATAAACAACATGTATGTTCCCAAGGATCGTGTCCTTTCTCTTTGTCTTTACCAGCTCTCATCAGTCAATATTCACTTCTGTCCCCTCCCCTAGGTATTTCGTGTCGGTTGCATCTATAGAGAAATGCTGCGTTCTCGTTTCTCTATCTGGATCGAGATCGCCCTTGTATAGTGGTGGCGAAACCAAGGAGGACGGTACTGTTGTTGCAAAGACTTAAATGGTCTAAGTATTGTCTGTGTTTTTATACAGCAATTCCAAAGAGCTGATTGATGAAGTTTATCTGAGCAACAACGTCTCCCCTAGCCAAACCATCAAGCTGTTTATCTACCCTCCAGGAGTCATTCGATGGCTGCCAGCGAGGCCGGCATCTTTCATCCATTTCCGGAGCGGGGCGTTGCACTCAGCGATAGATCGTTGAATGATTGACGTTGACTCCACGTTCAGCCAAAAGTTACTGAACGTCTCGATAACTCAGTCGATACCTCAAGTACTGCCTCACCGCCATGATGATGATGGACGGAGGGAAGTGACGGAATTTGAACGGAGCATCTGCAGGCATTAGCTAGCTGCTCAGAGGAGGAACAAGGGCCCAGACTAGCATCTCGCTTGATTCATGCTGAGGTTTGCAACACAACCCTCCCGCTAACACATCGATTCTGGAAACCTTAGATCGTCTAGAAGAGCGAGGCTCCAGCACCGAGAACGGCATACACAGCAAAAACTTCCGCCCTGACTTCCTACAAAAAGTCGAAGCCAACTCTGCCAGTGGTGACAACGGAGTTTACAACAAGAACTTCCGTCCCGAGTTTTTGCAAAAGGTAAATGATGCTTCGACCAGCAGCGAGCCTGGTGTGTACTAAATCCCTCGTATTATTCTCCCTTCCTAAATAGATAAGGTTTCTCCTTAACTTGCCTCCTGCGCTTCAAAACAGGACGCTTTTTTATTGGCAAGCGCAATTTCGGATGCACAATGGCAGTTCTGAAAATGGCACGGTTCAAACCAGGGTAACAATCTTAGTTACTCATCAAATCCTCAATCCATACCAACTAGGCCTTTGTCAGATTCGAGCCTTGCTCAGAGTGTTACCCTACTGCCTATGAAGTTGAAGCAGACCCTTGAGGGCTAATTCCTATCTGGCTTCGGGAGGGAGATTGGCTGCGGCTGAGGGAGCTTGGAGCATAGGGTGCGCTCGGGTTGCGAGATACCATCGCTTAGTATCTAGACTCACACTGATGCGATCGCAAACTCGGCGGTATGATTGCTGATTTCATCTAGAGAAATAGCTTGGAATGTAACCCGCAATTGAACCACTCCGATAGAGGAGACCAGCTCCTCTATCACTTATTAAATTAGCTAGGATTGGTTATCGGTTCTAAGTCACAATAAAATCATTGGCAGAGAGAGCTGGATCTCCCGAACCTATGAGGTTTATAAATGCACCACCTGAACCAAAACCGTCTAAGTTTCCGTTTTCATTGTAAAACACCTTCTTACTGCCTAGACTATAAACAATAAAAGCGTCCTCGACATCCGCCATAGAATCATTATCAACAATACTGAAAGAACTAGCAAACAAAGCTCCAGGTGTAAGCCGAGAGAAACCTCCGGTCGAACTCAGTCTGATAGTATCTTCTTGAGGCTTATAACCTATGATTCGATCTACTCCTAGTTCATCAAATTTAGCTGTAATCTCATTACGAAATTCATATACATCATTGCCTTTTCCTCCAATCAAGCGGTCATTTCCCCTACCACCAGACAAAAAATCATTACCTCTTCCTCCAATCAATTTATCGTCACCATCATCTCCAAGTAAGGAATCATTACCTCTTCCTCCATTTATTTGATCGTCACCCCCATTCCCAAAAGGATTGTCTCGCAAGAAATCATCACCATCACCACCTACTATTAGATCATTTCCTATACCTGCAAAAACGGTATCATTACCCGATCCTGCCTGAATCAGATCATCTCCTGAACCTAAATCTAAACCAAAACCATCTTGAATCCAATCATTCCCTGCTCCCCCCACAGAAATATCATCACCAAAACCTGCAAAAATATGATCATCTCCATCCAAACCTCTAATGAGATCCTTTTCGGGAGTACCAAAAAGATTATCATTTCCAGGAGTGCCATTAATTACGTTAGCCATTTTTGCCTCCTTTATATCTAACTAAGTATAGATAGCTGGATATTAGCCTGATGAAAGAACAAGCCTATATAGCAATGAAACCCAATCAAGCCAAAAACTATAGTTTCAAAGCCATATCCTATATTAATTGGCACTTCTGGACTGGGGTATATTCCATCAATTGCTAATAACAAGCCTCAATATTCTGGCTTATATTTATATGATATAAAGTAGATAAATGAATTTTCTCAATAACGCCTGTTTTGTAAAACTCTTGCAACCATTCTTGAGTAACAAACATAAACAACATGTATGTTCCCAAAAATCGTGTTTTCTTTCTTTGTCTTTACCAGCTCTCATCAGTCAATATGGTACTGTTGCAAAAACTTGAAAGTAGACAAATAGTCTAAGTGCTGCCTGCATTTTTATACAGCAATCCCAAAGAGCTGATTGATGAAGTTT
>JBFRWD010000107.1:0-4446 GCA_051439425.1 Synechococcus sp. | reverse complement strand
TCTCCCTAGAGCTGGTATACAACAACCTCGCGACTGCCCCTTCTCAATCCCCATCAACCCAATCTCCACTCCCCTATCCTCTCCCCACCCCCGTTCCTCGCCCAGATTTACTCCTGTCTCCCAGCCGTGGTGCAGAGCCCACTGCGGCCGCCAACGGAATTGTTGTGGCGCTCGATGCTGGGCATGGCGGTCGAGATCCAGGGGCTGTCGGAATTGGAGGGCTCTACGAAAAGACAGTCAACTTTGTAGTGGCAACTCGGGTAGAGCAATTGCTGAGGCAGCAGGGCTTTGAAGTGGTCATGACTCGCTCGGACGATCGCGAAATTCTCCTCCAACCCCGTATCGATACAGCTGTGAATGGTGGTGCCGATATCTTGGTGAGCATTCACACCAATGCACTAGAGCGATCGGACATTAACGGTATTGAAACCTATTACTTGCGGGACGACAGTGCCCGCTTGGCTCAAACCATACATCGCAGCTTAGTTGCAGGGACAGGAGCAATTGATCGCAATGTCCGCCGTGCTCGCTTCTATATGGTGCGAGAAACTCCAACCTCAATGCCATCCGTATTGCTTGAAATGGGCTACCTCACCAACCCCACCGAGGCTGGCCGTCTAGGGACACCTGAATATCAAGAGCGACTGGCACAGGCGATCGCCCGTGGTGTGTCATCGTACTTCGGACTTTAGCTTGTGGAGGCTCGATCTGCATAACGATAGCTGTCTGCAATCAGCTATGGGGAATCCTCAAGCCATTTTTTCTCGCAAATCAATCTAGATCGTCAGTTAGGTCAGTAAAGAAAAATTCTGCTTTCTCCTCGTCGATGGGCAAATGACTTTGATGGTACTCAGCTAAGTCTTGAGACGAAATTGGATGCTGAATTGGGTCATCAAAAAATGCTTTCACTCGGAGGTAGCGGCGTAACCCAGCCGCGCTGGCATCTTCACTGGTTGCTGCCAAAAAATCATCTGGCAAGGTTTTGCTGACTTTGAGCCAAGTCGCCAGCAAGATTCCTTCAATATCGTCTGAAGGGGCTCGATCCATCAAAGATTTTAGCCCTTCTAAAATTTCAATAATGGGAATGAGTTGAGTGTCATTAACCATTGTCTTAGCTTCGCTTGATGAGAATGGATCTTATTATCCTAATCTTGCATGTTGGGTGGTTGGCCATGCCTGGATTAGAGCTCTTGAATTCTGATTCAATTAGGAAATTGATTGCCTGGCTTCGAAGGCTCGAGCCAATGTAACCTCGTCGGCATATTCCAAATCCGAACCAATAGGTAACCCGAATGCAATCCGCGTCACCCGTAAGTTAGGGTTTATCTCTTTCAAAAAATCAGCAACGACATGCATGGT
The DNA here is from genome assembly GCA_051439425.1 of Synechococcus sp. Taxonomy (GTDB): domain Bacteria; phylum Cyanobacteriota; class Cyanobacteriia; order Thermostichales; family PCC-7336; genus PCC-7336. Next base: position 3,087 of record JBFRWD010000107.1, on the reverse strand, counting down.
CACTTCCCCTTCTACGCTGGGGCTGATGGCCATCACCACTTCTTCGGGTTTAACGGTCGCAACTCGCTGAATGAGGGGGCGCACGTTGAGTTGGTCGACCCCAACACCATTCATGGGAGAAATTACTCCTCCCAGAACGTGATACTTTCCCTTAAATTCGCGTGTTTTTTCCAGCGCGATTAAATCTTTGGATTCTGCAACGATGCAAATTTGTTTACTGTCTCGCTGAGGAGATCGACAGATCTCGCAAGGGTCGTCTGCGGAAAAGTGGAAGCACTGAGAACATTGGCCAATTTGCTGCTTGGCTTCAATCAGCGCATTTGCTAAGGCCTCAACCTCTGCTTTGGGGCGATTGAGTAGGTGTAGTGCCAGGCGCTGGGCAGATTTGGGACCAATGCCGGGAAGTTTCTGCAATTCTTCGATTAAGCGGGCGAGAGGGCGGGTGTACATGCCGGCGAAACGTATAGTCTTGGACAGTCCAGCTAGGACATCGCTTTCTAGCCTCCAATCAAAGTGAAGCGTCTGGGGCGATGCTGAGAACGCCGTAGCTGAAATTAAGGCTGTTTCACCCTACTCCCTAAACACTATTGGTGGTACTGACAATGGCTGGACTGGGAGGGCGATCGAAACCAGGTTGCTTGGGGAAGACGAGTGGTAGTGGATGCGCATTGCCGTTACTTCTCAGATTGGAATCTCAGAAATTCAATGGTTACCGATCGCTATACATGCGATGGGAATCTGCTTACAAGAGTTCCTTTGTGGGTCCATAGGTATAGTGAGCGGCAATCCGCTATGGAGACTTCCCTGACTATTTTCCTTGAAAATCAAGTATTTTCGCGGTCTCAACCCTCCAGACCTTACAGCTGATTGCTATAGCTGCCAGTGCTACCCAGTGTGGCCACTTTTTGAACCAAGTCCTTATTCCCGATCGCTAAATCTGGCCATTGGTTGAGGGTTCAATCCGGTCGAGACATCGCTAGCTGCATGATTGGCAATCCTGTTGCCCTCTCAAGTATGCGCTTCGTCTACTCGCATACGCTTCTATGCCTGCAAACTTAAATTTAATTTGCGGATGAGAATGATTATCATTCTTGCTACAATCGGAGCCGCAGCAGTGAATTCCCGTGAACTGCGCGCCTCGCTTATCCTCTCTTGAGCGTCCCGATGCCCAATCCAGCTCCCGTTCAGGCCCCACCTCTTGCCGATGCTGTCGAACACTTAAAACGGATTCGCCATACCTGTGCTCATGTACTCGCAATGGCAGTGCAGAGGCTTTTTCCAGAAGCCAAGGTGACGGTAGGTCCCTGGACAGAGACTGGTTTCTACTACGATTTTGATTGCCCCACCCCTTTTACTCCCGCAGACCTAGAGCGCATTGAGGCTGAGATGCGCTCTATCATTCAGGCGGATTTGCCCATCATTCAAGAGACAGTAGACCGCGAAGCCATCAAGGCAGAAATAAAGCGGCTCAACGAACCCTACAAGCTCGAAATTCTTGACGGTATTCCGGAAGGCGAAACCATTACCCGCTACTTTATCGGCTGTCCCGATAGTGGAAAGACAAACCATCCCGAGGTTGAACCGTCCCTGATCGATCCAGTTGTCATTCCACCTCAAGTCTGGTGGTGGGATCTCTGTGCAGGGCCGCATCTGAATCGCACTGGGGAGATCGATCCTCAAGCGTTTGCATTGGAGACCGTGGCAGGAGCCTACTGGCGTGGGGATGAGACCCAGGCTCAGTTGCAGCGTATATATGGCACCGCTTGGGAAACGCCCGAGCAACTCCAGGTGTATCTCGAACAAAAGGAAGAGGCCAAGCGTCGAGACCACCGAAAGTTAGGGCAAGAACTGAAGCTCTTTAGTATTCAAGAGCAGGCTGGGGGAGGTTTGGTCTTTTGGCATCCCAAGGGCGCCAGGATGCGCCGTGTCATTGAAGACTATTGGCGTCAGGCCCATGAAGCAGCAGGATACGAGCTTCTATATACCCCTCACATGGCCAATCTAGAGCTGTGGAAAACGTCAGGACATTTTGACTTCTATCGAGATGGCATGTTTGATGCCATTGATGTGGAAGCGCAGGCCTATCAGCTTAAGCCGATGAACTGCCCGTTTCACGTGTTGACCTATCAGCACGATCTCCATTCCTATCGGGAATTTCCCCTACGTTGGGCGGAACTAGGCACGGTCTATCGCTATGAACGCTCTGGGACTCTCCATGGATTGATGCGCGTTCGCGGATTTACCCAGGATGATGCACACATTTTCTGCTTACCCGACCAGGTGGCATCTGAAATTTTAGGTGTCCTAGATCTGACGGAAAGAATCCTCTCAGACTTCGGCTTCCGCGACTACGAAATCAATCTTTCGACTCGACCTGAGAAATCCGTCGGTGGGGATGAGATTTGGCAATTGGCCACTACAGCATTGATTGAAGCCCTAGAGGCTAAGGGCTGGGCCTACTTGACGGACGAGGGTGGCGGGGCGTTCTACGGCCCCAAGATTGATATCAAAATTCGCGATGCCATTGGTCGCCTGTGGCAATGTTCCACGATTCAGGTGGATTTCAACTTGCCGGAACGGTTTGACATGGAATACGTCGCAGCAGATGGCTCGCGTCAGCGGCCCATCATGATTCATCGGGCCATCTTCGGTTCCTTAGAGCGTTTCTTCGGCATCTTAATTGAAAACTATGCCGGCCTCTTCCCTCTTTGGTTGGCTCCGACCCAGATCCGGTTATTGCCGGTGAGCGAGAAGCAGCGGGACTACGCTAACGATCTGGTTCAGCAGCTGAAACAGCAAGGATTCCGCGCTGAGGTCGATCGCAGTGGCGAGCGTCTCGGCAAAGCCATCAGAACTGCTGAGCTAGAAAAAATTCCTGTGATTGCAGTCATTGGTAAGCGAGAAGTTGAAGCCGGAACCCTTAGTATTCGTACCCGAATGGGGGGAGATTTGGGGAGCCTTGGTTTCTCAGAATTAGTCGAAAAAATGCAGGGAGCGATCTCCCAGAGATCTTTAATATGAGTACGTCATTTGCCCAACTCCAGTCAATTGAACAAGTAGAAGAAAGCACCGATCTCTCCCCTAAAT
>JBFRWD010000106.1:0-48787 GCA_051439425.1 Synechococcus sp. | reverse complement strand
AGGGAAAGTGGGCTCGCAGACGCTCTCTGAGCAGGTTAACCTCGTCCATGGGGGATTCGTTTGGTTGTGGTTATCCTACGAAACCCCCACCTCTGTTCCTTTTCAAGCTTTTGTCCTGTACTCAGACACAGTCTCAGTGAACGAGAACCATAGATATTTTTTATCTGTAATTTTCCCGAAGTCGTTAAATCTAGCTCCTCTCAAGATCGATGCAAATGTTGCTTGTGAGAAGAATACTTGCCTTTAATACCTCAGCCTAGAACTAACAAGAGGCACTTCTCTATATTTGCATTTTATTCTGACTTAAGGAATCCTTTATACGGCATGCTCTAAATCTTCAAAAATCCGATTTTTTATTGATGGATAACCCTTTAGGGGATTACGATTGTTATATGTTGACCGCTAGTGAAGAAAAGCTAGAGAGAAATAAACTGAGGTTATTGGCACCGGAACTTGCGTTAAGTTACATCATTCATCTGCTACTTCAGCGATGAATTCCCGGTCGATACTATCTTTATCAATTATTGGTGAATTGACATTATGCTTATACCCTGAAGACTTACGTATGCGGTGCAAATTACCAATGCATCGGCACGATACTCCGAATTATGGTCAAGGGGAATGGTGGAGGTACTCAGTTTAATGGGCAACAGCACGCTCTCCGTGATAGCGATGAATAGAGCACCGATGGCTTCAGGGCACGGCTCTGGTTGTAGCTGTCATGCTTGTTGCTCTCGGAGCGCTGCAACTTCTACCTCACCCAGTACGTCTGCCTCCAGCTCAGGCTCTCTCGGCAACTTGTGGAAGCAGCCTGGCGGAAAGGGTAAGCCGTTCACCTTAACCTACAGCCTCACTTCAGGCTTCGTGAGTGGCATTAATGGGGTATCTGAAGGGCAAGTGAAGGCGTCTGTGGAAAAGGCGCTTTCAGTTTTTGCCAAATATGTGCCGATTCGATTTGTAGAAAAAGCCGATCTCGGCCCAGGTACTCGCAAGCTTCTCAACGAGCAATTGACTTCTCCAGGCAATGAGGCCAAGCTACGATTCCACCGCAGCGATATTGACGGTAAGGGCAATACGATTGCGGAAGCATACTTCCCTTCGGGAGATACCTCTATTGCGGGCGATATGTTCTTCGATAACGAGAACTGGGACCCTGGATTATTTGTCGAAACAGTACTTCACGAGCTTGGACATGCTCTTGGTATGAGACATGTCTCAGGTGTTGACGCGATTCTCAATCCTACCCTGAAGCGAAGGTTCTCGAATATTGGTAGCGCTGATTTATTGCAGAATGATATCCAGACGATTCGACGTGCTTACGGCCGAGGGATAGGCTCTGTCAAGCCTCTAGTAGCCAAGTTGGTATCATCTTCTGCTCCATCAGTCGGGAGTAATAAAGTTATTATCACAGGCACGAAAAGAAACGATCGCCTGGTTGGCAATGGCCGAGATCAGAAGATTTTTGGGCGTAGAGGGGATGACAGATTATGGGGGAAGTCGGGGCTCGACAAACTCTATGGCGGCTCTGGCTCGGACAAGTTGTGGGGAGGGGGTGGACGAGATCGGCTCGTTGGCGCGTGGAAGAAGGGCACTGGCGAGAGAGATGTGCTAGTCGGGGGAAAAGATAATGACCTATTTGTGCTGGGAACACAGAAACGAGCCTTCTACGACGATCTCAGGGCCAACAATCGAGGCACGAGGGATTATGCTCTTGTCAAAGATTTTCGATTGTCGGACGGTGACAGGATTCAATTGAGCGACAAGTTTAATTATCGTTTGGGAAGTACTCCCAAGGGGGGAGATCGCGGGAAAGCTATTTTTATCGATAAACCTGGCGGTCAGTCAGATGAATTAATTGGTGTTGTTCGGGGCTTGGGGAATCTCGGTTTGAATAGTCGAGCATTCATCTATGTATAAGCTCCGACCAAAGCGACAAATTTATAGTCCTCGACGATTAAGGTATTTGGCTGTGTCCCCAATCTTTGCATACCTTTGATGGACGAATCTTTCTTGTTCGATCGGAATGGACTGGACTGAAACTCTGTCCACTTGTTGATACCCTCGCAGGGAGACAAATGGAGAGGATTTTTTGAGGTGTTCCTATGATTCTAGAAGTGGCTGCCTTGCAGGTACTGCCTGAAAAAGAAGCTGAGTTTGAGGCCGCGATCGCCACCGCCTATACCTTGTTAGAGGAAACGGAGGGCTACTGTAGTCACACGCTCAGACGGTGTCTTGAGGAAGGTACCTGCTATCTCTTGCAAATTCAATGGGAGACTTTAGAGGCTCATACAGTGAACTTTCGCGAGTCCGAGCGTTTCACCACTTGGCGGTCTATCATTGGCCCCTTTTTTGCGGCCCCGCCAGACGTCATGCATTACGCATTAGTTCACGCTAGCGCTCCATAGAGACAGGTCGGGGTAGGAGTTAATAGAGATCGACAATCTGCTATGGAGACTTCCCTGGCTACTTTTCTTTGAAAATCAAGTATTTTCGCGGTCTCAACTCTCCAGACCTTACAGCGGATAGTTATAGCAGGAGCCGAGCGGCTGTAGTGCCTTAGTTGTTTTGCTCGGTCAGCATTCCAGATATTAGGTGAGTGGCACCGGTTAGACCGGTGGGATCGACTTACACTAAAGCTGGCGTTATCAACGAATTCATGACTGCTTCCCAACCTGCCACTCTCTCTGAAGGCACCCCCTTATCTCCCGACTTTCGGCTGCCTGCAGCGATCTCGTTGCTAGCGGCACCTCTGTTTTTTGTCTCTATATGGGGATGCGGTGCGATCGAGTTGTTTGCCATATTTTTGATGGTGCAGACAGCAACACTTCGGCTGACGTTTACCGATACTGACTTAAAAGTTTTCCGTGGCCGGAATGAAATCCGATGCTTTCCCTATGCTGATTGGCTAAATTGGGAAATCTTTTGGTCTCCTGCAGCCATTCTTTTTTATTTCAAAGAAATAAATAGCATCCATTTTGTTCCAGTAATTTTCAACCCGGATGAACTTCGGTTGGCACTACAGAAATACGTTCCTAAAGAACGGATATAACCTGTTCAGAATGCCAAAAGGTCAGTAGGGATTAGCTTCGGGCCCTGAGGAGAGACTCTTCTGTTTGTGCCTGCTGCTCCATTCAGACTCCGTTATCGTGAGATGTTAGATTTGCAAATGTGCCTGATAAAAAATCTCCGTATACTCGTTCCTGTCGAGACAATCGAAGTGCTAGCTAAAGCTTATTCTACTAACTTGTCTTTAGCTTTGTATCAAGATTTGGATAGTGATATATGGCGAATGTAGAGTGAATGAAGATAGGATAGGAGCCTGCAGTACGAGTGGATCGAATAATGCGATGGCAAGTGGGCACTTCGTTCTTTACAGCAAAACCGGATGTCATTTATGCGAAGGATTGGAAGAAAAACTGAGGCAAATTTCTGAAATTGAACCCGGTCTAGAGGTAAGAGATATCGAGACAGACGAAGCCTGGTGGGGCCGCTACAGCTTGGAAATCCCAGTTTTGTGCTGGTCTGAAGAGGGGCGCGAAGTGGAGCTGCCACGCCTTTCTCCCCGTGCTACAGTTGCCCACATTAGGGCTCGAGTATGTGGATATGTCAAAGGCTCTTAACGATTTGCTGGCACTACTGTCTCCTGCAGCACATCAATTTGGAATCTCGAACAATCCCTCACTGACGGGAGTTACGACCAACTCAAAAGTCACCCAACCGGGAAATTTGTTTATTGGTATGCCCGGTACCCGGACTGATGGTGGCCGGTTTTGGCAACAAGCTGCCGATAAGGGCGCTGTTGCCGCATTCATTTCGCAGACTGCCTTTCGGGAGCTGTCTGAATCGGCAGCCAAGTCCCGATGTTCCATTCCGATTTTTAGTTGGCCCGATGACCACATGATTCAAGTGTGCGGTCAGTCAGCTAATTGGATATCTGATTTTCCTGCCAAGAGCCTTTCTTTGATTGGGGTGACGGGAACCAACGGTAAAACGACCATCACCCACATCATCGAACATTTGCTAAATGCCAATTCACCGTCCACTGCCTTAATCGGTACCCTTTACGAGCGTTGGCCCGGACATAGTGTCGAGGCCGCCCACACTACTCCATTTGCTCCGGAAATGCAGCGGTCATTAGCATCTGCGATGGCTGCAGGATGCGATACCGCGGTGATGGAAGTCAGTTCTCACAGTCTCGATCAAAATCGGGTATGGGGATGTACGTTTGATGCTGCTGTGTGGACAAACCTTACACAGGATCATCTCGACTACCACTCCACGATGGAGGAGTACTGGGCAGCCAAAGCCAAGCTTTTTCAGCCCCCGTATTTTGCTCCTACGGGTCGAGCTGTACTGAATGTAGATGATGAATGGGTAACACGACTGGTTCGGTCTTGGCCCAGCGATCGCCTACCTCCCTGGGGATTCACCCTTCAGTCCGAACCGAACTTACCCGACTGGGCTCTCGATCGACTGTTGTGGGCATCTGATGTTTTGATGGATGCCACCCAAACCCGGGCGTTACTTCATACTCCTGCTGGTGATATTCCGGTGACGGCTCCGTTGGTGGGTCGATTCAATTTGGCAAATTTATTGGCAGCGGTTGGTGTTGCACTTCACCTTGGCGTTGGTCTCGATACGATTCAGTCTGCCCTTCCGACATTTCCTGGCGTTCCCGGCCGGGTTGCTCCCGTTCAAATTCCTGGCCAGGATATTGCTGTGGTGATCGACTACGCTCATACTCCGGATGGGCTGCAAAACTTACTCGATGCCATGCGGCCGTCTGTACAAAATTCCTTGGTATGCGTCTTCGGCTGTGGAGGAGATCGCGACCGGCGCAAAAGGCCACTGATGGGGGATATTGCGGCACGACTGTCCGATGCGATTGTCGTGACATCAGACAATCCGCGGACAGAAGATCCTCAGCAAATTTTGGAAGACATCATGACTGGAGTTAATTCCAGGCAATCCCAAGTTGAGATAGAAATCGATCGCAAGAAAGCTATATATAAAGCAATTTTGTCGGCTCAGCCGGGAGATACAGTAGCAATTGCTGGTAAAGGGCATGAAACCTATCAGATTTTGGGTAGGTTAAAAGTACATTTCGACGACCGAGAAGTTGCAGAGGCAGCTCTAAGACAGCGTTTGAGTCAGTCTGTCGTCAAGGGATGCCCGTAGGCTAGATTTCATCCGGGATTCTATGGTTCGGGCTGACTAGATGCAACGCTCGCGATCGCCGACAGGATTATCAGTCCATTGGCTCGCTTTGTTCTGTTTCCTCCATCAGTTGAGGTAATCGTGTGGTTGTCTCCGTCAGCACAACGTCTATTTTTGAGGCCATTCAAACTCGCATTGGCGATCGGTTTAAGCCGTTTCTCGCCCGTCCTGAGACTCTGCGAGCAGCCTGTCGTGCGCTCACCGATTGGGTAACACAGGCGCACACCGATGCGATCGTGTTGATTCGCCTGCCAGACAGCAGTGTCTGGGCCAGCGAAGCCCCTTACTACGAGTCGCTGTCTCGCAGTACGCGTGCGGTCTACATTCTCTCCCCAGAGTCTTTGTTTACCGCCACTAGCAACCTTTTTTGCTGTACGGTGCCCAATGGTGGCCCCAAAGAAGAAGCGCTCGTACTGCTTACCTCCGAGATGTCTTGCGTGTTAGTGGGGCAACAACTGGAAGACACCTACAATTCGTCTGCCTCCAGCCACTGTGTTACCTACTTTTCATACAACTCCGAAGCATTAGAACCGGCACTCGATATCCTCCAGGCGCTGACGGCACAGGCACGTCCTCAACTAAAGGTTCAACTGGCAAGCAGTATTGAAAACCTTGCGCCGCGAGCTCCAAGTCCTAATGCTGCGGCCGCCATTGTTCCGCAGCTCATTCAATTGCTGGATTCAGCCGTTCAGCAAAAGCAGCATCTACAGCGTCAAACGCACAATCTTGAGGAGTTGCAGCAAACCAACGCTGAATTAAAACAGGCGTTGGAGTTCAAAGATGGTTTTATGAAAACCGTGAGCCAGCAACTGTGCAATCCTCTGACCAATATCAAAACGGCGCTCCAGTTGCTGCGATCCCCCCGGATTAAAGAGGGGCAGAAATCGCGGTATTGGGATGTCATTCTATCCGAGTGCGAACATCAAGCCAGCCTGATCAATAGCTTGATGGAACTCACTTCGATTGAGGAATCTGCTCCTGAGGGGGAAGCTGTTCCTGTCGCATTGTTCGATGTGGTTCCGGGAGTGGTGAGCACTTATCAGGCAGTGGCTCACGAAAAAGGCATTATGCTGGCCTATACGGTTCCGTCTGCACTCCCCAAGGTTCTGTTTCCAGAAGCTGCGCTCAAAACCGTTTTGGTCAAGCTGATCGAGAACGGTATTCAGTGCACTCTTGAGGGGGGCAAAATTTGGGTGATTGCAACTGCTAATGGACAGTACGTCCAAGTGGAGGTGAGGGATACCGGTATCGGGATTCCACCCGATTCGATTCCCAAATTGTTCGATCGTTTCTATCGTGTTCCGCGCGCCAAGATGCAGAGTGGTGGAGTTGGTCTGGGTCTGACCATCGTCCAAACTTTATTGCTGCAGTCCGGAGGGGCTATTTCGGTACGCAGCCAGATGGGGATGGGGTCTACATTTACGTTGATGCTGCCTCAGGCCGAGGGTATGTAGTAGAGTCAGGCTCTGGAATCAACAACACAACTTCTGAATGAATGAGTTGCTGCTTATTCGTGTATCTCGAGTTTGAGTGGTGCTGAGAATGTAGTAGCACGATGCGGAGTTGAGGCGCGACAATGGGGAAACTGCCACCTGCATAGAATTTGATGAGCATCCCCTGGTCTGACGAATCGCTGACGTTTACTCCCGCAACGCCCCAACCGGATGCTATTCCTTTAACGTTTGCGTTCCCCAACACCTACACTATTGGCATCACCAGCTTGGGCTATCAGGTGGTGTGGGCTACGCTTGCCTCCCGTCCCGATCTGGCGGTGACACGCCTATTTACTGATGGGCAGGATCGGCGATCGCAGTCTCCCGAACTCCTGGGAGTGTCTGTGTCGTGGGAGTTGGATTACGTCAACATTCTGACTCTGCTAGAGGATCTGCGAGTACCCATCCACAGTTGCGATCGGACTGACGATCATCCCCTAATTTTTGGGGGGGGGCCGGTACTGACGGCCAATCCGGAACCATTTGCAAACTTCTTTGATGTGGTGTTGATGGGGGACGGAGAAGAGCTGCTGCACGAATTTATTGATGTGTACAAGCAAGTGAGAGCTGGCGATCGCTCCGCTAAATTGCGCCAGCTCTCTCAGATACCGGGCATTTACATTCCATCCCTGTACGAACCCGAATATGACGGCTACGACGGCCCCTTATCATCCTGTAAACCGCTCGATGCTGATGTTCCGATCACCGTGCAGAAGCGGACGTATCGAGGCAACACTCTATCCACGTCTACTGTTGTCACCCCTCATGCTGCCTGGGAAAACATCTACATGGTGGAGGTTGTGCGCAGCTGTCCCGAGATGTGCCGTTTTTGTCTGGCTAGCTATTTAACACTGCCGTTTCGAGTGGCAGATCTACCAGAAGGGCTCATTCCAGCGATCGAGCGCGGGCTAGCAGTGACCAAGCGGTTGGGGTTGTTGGGGGCATCGGTAACCCAGCATCCAGAATTTGAGGATTTGCTGACGTATTTAGAGCGCGATCGGTTTGACGATGTACGGGTCAGTCTAGCGTCTGTGCGCACGGGCACGGTGACCGAACGATTAGCATCCGTTCTGACTCAGCGGGGCAGCAACTCGATCACAGTGGCGGTGGAAAGCGGTTCGGAACGACTGCGACGGGCGATCAATAAGAAACTGCACAATGACGAGATTTATCGGGCTGCAGAGGCTGCGCAAGCCGGTGGGTTGAAGTCCATCAAGTTTTACGGCATGGCTGGATTGCCCTTTGAGGACGCGGACGACATAGATGCAACGGTGGACATGTTTAAGCAGTTGCGTAAGGTCGCTCCCAAGCTGAGATATTCTTTCGGGTGCAGCACCTTTGTTCCCAAAGCTCACACCCCATTTCAGTGGCATCGGGTAGACAAGTCGGCCCAAAAGAAGCTCAAGGTATTTCAGAAGCAATTGCGTCCCATTGGGGTGGAGTTTCGCCCGGAAAGCTATAACTGGTCCGTAATTCAGGCGTTGATTTCTCGGGGTGATCGCAGGGTGGGTCGCGTGCTTGAGTTGGCGCGAGGATTTGGAGATTCATTGGGTAGCTACAAGCGGGCTTTCAAGGAACTGAAAGGCGAATTGCCGCCGTTGGAGTATTACGTTCACGAGGATTGGGATACTGAATCTGCTCTACCTTGGAGTCATTTGCAGGGGCCACTGAGTCAGGAGCGATTGTTGCAGCACAGGGAGGAGGCGATTGGATACGGGACAGCGGGTGCGCTAGCTTAATTCAAGCCACCTAAAACGTTTTACCGACACGACTTTGACCAGAGCGAATAAGTGTTGCGATGGCAAGCCGCTGCATGAGCTTGAGTATGGGGACACCTCAAATCTTTCATTTGATGGGACAAATGATTCGAATAGCCTTCATCGCCAATTGTTGCTCGCTACATAGCGTCTGCCATTTCAGCTTGGACAAAGGTTTCCAGTTCCAGTCAGGGTTGACCCTGCTTGACTGACAAAACATTTGCAGTTGCGATCCACCTGTAAATTATTCGGGGATGGGTTGTGATCCAAGGATGCGAGCTGGCTCTACCATGGTGTCATTCGCAGCGAATATGGTGTGGAACGGGATGGTACAAGTCAAATTGGTGCTTTGCGATGACGAAGGAAAAGCCTTGTCTGGTACCTATGAGCGCCTCTATTCCCTAGGTCAAGACTGTCAAAGTCTCAACGAGATCGAGCAGGCCCTCGAAACATGGCGGCGTCAGGCATTGCCCCAGCTGGAATCAAGCTCTGAAGTATCTGGGGACTCAGGTCCAAGCTAGGAATCCGGATGCCCTCGAGGAATTATTGAGCTATTTACGAAAGCACCAGACTGAAATCATCGATTATCGACGTCGTCAGAAAGCGGGAAAAACCATCGGTAGTGGACGGATGGAGAAGGGCGTTGATCTAGTGGTTGGGCATCGGCAAAAGAAAAAGGGAATGAGCTGGTCTCAAGCGGGCAGTCATGCTTTGGCGATCTTAAAAATCGAAGAACTCAATGCCAGATGGAAGCAACTTTGGTTCGATGAAAGCCTTGCTGCGTAAGCATCCCCGAATAATTTACAGGTGAAATCATCTTATGCGGCGGATCGTTCTTTTGTGGGTTGAAGAGTGGATGTAGATAGTCCGTCAGTCAATGTTCCAAATACACCAAGGTTTTGAGCGGCCTCTACACTCAAGACCTTGCAGTAGATTGCCATGCAATCTCGCCTAGAAATAATGCCTAGAGCTAAATCGGCACTTTAGTCAGGACAGTTTCAGGCATTCGGTTTGGTAGCATTCGCATTCAGACTGTGTAGAGTTTGACTGTAAGTATGTTGCCTGTGGCGCTTCTATGTCTTCACCTTCCCACGTGTACGACACCGTTGTGATAGGAGCGGGAATGGCGGGCGCACGGTGTGCGCAAAATCTAGCCAAAGCTGGATGGGATGTTGTCATTCTGGAGAAATCTCGCGGGGTTGGCGGACGCATGTCCACGCGGCGAGTGTCGCTAGATGCGGGGGAGGCGATCGTCGATCACGGAACTCAGTACGTCACGGCAAAGGACGACCGCTTTCGAACATTCGTAGATCGACAGCTGAAGCAGGGCACGATGGCGGAGTGGACTCGTCTGATTCACGTCCTGGATGATACAGGCTTGCACGAAGGAGAATACGACGACCGCAGCCCTCGATATTGCTGCCCAGCAGGAATGACTACTGTCGTTAAACAGATGTGTACCTCTCTGAATGTTGTCCTGCAGGCCAGGGCCACTGCCGCCCAAGCAACGACAAATGGGTGGCAGGTAACCACTGATGATGGTCGTAGCTTTTGGGCCCGCAGTTTAGCGATCGCCCTACCGGCTCCTCAAATTTTGGCTTTATTGGGAGATTGGCTGACGGAAGATTACCCCCTCCATGCCCCTCTCAGCTCGGCCCGATACATTCCCTGTATTGCCGTTATGGCTGGCTACAGTTCGGATGCCCCTACTCCGTCTTGGAAGGGGGTGAATTGGCAGGGAGATGATCGGGTGGCGTGGATCAGTTTGGATAGCAGCAAGCGCCCAATAGCTTCTAGCAAGAAAGCACCGGTGGTGGTGGTGCATTCAATGCCACAGTTTGCCGAGTCATACTTGGAGAGCGATCTCGATGAATTGCAGGGGGCGGGAGCATTACTGTTGGAGCGAACTGCCGAACGATTGGGAGATTGGTTAGCAACTCCGGAATGGATGCAAGTGCACCGCTGGACATACTCTTTATCGGCAGAGACGGTGGGAATGGCCAGTTTAGGGATGGCGGTTCCGGCTGGCGCACGGGCACTACCTTTGGTTTGTGCCGGGGATTGGTGTGCGGGCCCCAAAGTAGAAGGGGCGTTTATTTCGGGCGAGGACGCGGCAATGAGAGTGCAGGCCATGTTGGAGTCCCTCCGCACAAACTGACTACTGCTGACTCATAGAAACGTAATTGGGGATGAGAGCCGTCGAACTCAGGTCGGGTAGACGAGATTAGCTTGCTAAACTGAGGGCAAAGAACTTAACAGTTTTTAGCAATCCAGTTTTTATTTCTCGTCTGTTTTGTCTTGTAGGCACGACCTTGCACGCACCATCTTCTGTTTCTTACGCCAGCGCTTCTCCTTCCCCCTCCGACTCGGATAGCAGTGGCGATCTAGATGTCTTAATTGTGGGCGGTGGCATGGTGGGGCTTACCCTTGCCGCCGCCTTGGGAAATACAAGTTTACAAGTAGCTGTAATCGAACGTCGCCCGTTACAACTACAGACATCTGGGGTTGTCGAGCAGGGGGCTGATGGCAGGGCTAGTGCTCTAGCGTTGGGCACCGTACAGATGTTTCGAGGGCTCGGCTTGTGGCCGTCCATGCAGGCGATGGGAGTGTCCCCCATCCACCAAATTCGCGTATCGGACAGTGATTTTCCCCATACTGCCCATTTGTGCCGTCAAGATATTGGTGCGGAAGCGTTGGGCTATATCGTCCCCAATTGCGTCACCCAATCAGCCGCTATCGCCTTCCTACAAACCTGCGACAACATTTCCCTCAGGTTCTCCACTCAAGTTATGGATGTCGTCAGCGATCGCGATGGTGTCAATGTCGCTTTGGCTCCTACACCTGACCGTTCCTCCTCAACCACGTCCTCTCCAGTGGCAACCGGTCTAGCAACTCCAGAATGGCTGCGAGCCAAGGTTCTCATTGCGGCAGATGGCGCTAGATCTCCCCTGCGGCATCAGGCGAATATTCCCGTCAATCGCTGGGGATATGACCAAGCTTGTATCGTCACCACGGTGGAAACCGAACGACCCCACCAGCAAACGGCCTACGAGCGCTTTCAACCCATTGGACCTTTTGCCATCTTGCCCATGCATGATGCAGGAGGGAGGTCAGAGTCCTATCGCAGTTGCGTGGTTTGGACGGTGCCGGAGAGCGATCGCGACCGGTTGATGTCCCTGCCCGATTGCGACTTTATTGCAGAACTATCTCCGTGGTTTGGCTCGCAGTTGGGCCAAGTGTTATCGGCCACGCCTAGAGCGTGTTATTCTCCGCAGCGATCGCTCACCTCTCGTTACGTGCAATCTCGATTTGCTCTAGTCGGCGATGCGGCTCACTCCACTCACCCCGTCGGTGGGCAAGGGGTGAATTTGGGGATGCGAGATGTGGCGGTGTTGGCACAGGTGTTGGTGGAAGCTCAGGCCAAGGGCGAAGATATTGGATCTCTGGATGTGCTCCACCGCTACGAACGCTGGAGAAAGGGCAATAATTGGGCCGTACTGTTTGCGACCGATCTGGCAAATCGACTGTTTTCCAACCGTATCTTGCCCCTACAATGGTTGCGCCGCTTGGGGCTGATTGGGCTGAGATTTGTGCCTCCCATCAAACGTTGGTTGATGTTGCAGGCGATGGGATTGGGTGGACGCCGAGCACAATTGATTGATGGCCATTCACTTGCTATTCCGACATCAACGTCGCATACTTCGTCACAACTAACCGCCAAATAAGTCTGTGTTGCAACAAAGTAATGAGTGACAAGAACCTGCCGAAGCTCCTGATTTTTTATAGCGTTCGGCAATCCGCTATGGATTGTTTCCTAAGTACCTTTCCTCGGCAATCAGGGATTCTAGCTGCCTCAACATTCCAGACCTGAGAGTGGCTTTCTATAGAACTCAGGTTGCTCAATTGGCCCCATCGAACTGATGCGGAAAAACCAAGAACCACCTTAGAAAGGCGGCTCTCAGGAGGGCTCTATTCATAGATGAGTGGTGCGAACGTGTTGAGTCCGCAACTCTCTTACTTCTTTAAATATCCAACTGAGCTAAGTCTAATTCAGCCGCATAGGTCTCGATAAACTCCCGTCGCGGAGCCACAACGTCTCCCATCAAAATCGTGAAAATGCGGTCGGCTTCCACTGCATCCTCGATTTCGATCCGCTTCAACATGCGGGTTTCGGGGTTCATGGTGGTATCCCACAACTGCTGAGGCATCATCTCCCCCAAGCCCTTAAATCGCTGGATCGTGTACTTGGCGTTTTCGGGGAACTCGGACACGATTTGCTCTTTCTCGCGATCGCTATAGCAATAGCGAGCATTCTTACCACGCTCGATCTTGTACAGCGGCGGACAAGCAATATAAACGTAGCCTTCCTCTAGTAGCGCTCGCTGATAGCGATAAAAGAACGTCAGCAATAGCGTACGAATGTGACTGCCATCTACGTCCGCGTCCGTCATGATGATGATGCGGTGATATCTCAACTGGGAGGAGTCAAACTCTTCCCCTTTAATACCCAGCCCGAGAGCCGTGATCATGGACTGAATTTCAGTGTTCTTGTAGATCTTTGAGGCTTCTGCTTTTTCAATATTGAGAATCTTGCCCCGCAGCGGCAGGATGGCCTGGAACATGCGATCGCGCCCTTGCTTAGCACTACCGCCCGCAGAATCTCCCTCTACCAAATACACTTCCGATTCCGCCGGATCGCGAGAGCTGCAATCGGCCAGCTTACCGGGCAATGTGGAAGACTCCAGCGCGGATTTGCGGCGCACTAAGTCCCGCGCCCGTCGAGCCGCTTCCGCCGCGTTAAACGACTGGATGGCTTTTTCAATAACCGCCTTGGAGATGTTGGGATTAAATTCCAAATACTCGGTCAGGGCCTCGCCCACCAGCGAGTAAACAATGCCTCGAACCTCGGGATTCCCGAGTTTCGTCTTGGTTTGCCCTTCAAATTCTGGTTCCGGCACCTTTACTGAAATAATTCCGGTCAACCCTTCCCGGATATTATCTCCCGACAGATTTTTATCAGACTCCTTCAGCTTATTTTGCTTGCGAGCCTGGGTGTTCATCGTATTAGTTAAGACGGTTTTGAGACCTTCCAGATGGGTGCCACCTTCCGTGGTGCGAATGTTGTTGGCAAAACCAATCAAATTGTCGGAATATACATCGGAGCACCATTGCAGGGCAACTTCGACCTGCACCCCTTCTTTCTCATTAGTAATGAAGATAATGTCTTCGTGAATGTGGTGCTTTTCACGGTTGATGTAGGCAACATACTCGTTGATGCCGCCGTCGTACTTATACGTTTCAACGTGAGCGGGGTCGACGCGGTTATCCGTAAAGACAATTTTGACCCCTGCATTCAAGTACGCCAGCTCTCGCAATCGCGTGGCCAGCACTTGATATTCAAACGTTGTGCCGGTGGTAAAAATATCGGGGTCGGGCTTGAAAGACACCTGAGTACCGGTGCGGCCGTCAGCCTTGGACGGGAGCAGCTCCCCTTGAGGTACGCCACGCTCGAAGCGCTGCTCGTGGACTTTTCCCTGCCGCCAAACCTTAACTTCCAACCATTCGGACA
This sequence comes from Synechococcus sp., assembly GCA_051439425.1. Taxonomy (GTDB): domain Bacteria; phylum Cyanobacteriota; class Cyanobacteriia; order Thermostichales; family PCC-7336; genus PCC-7336. The sequence goes on along the minus strand of JBFRWD010000106.1, from coordinate 34,751 downwards.
GAGCATTAACAACAGAAACACCCACTCCGTGCAAACCACCCGAGACCTTGTAGCCACCGGCGCCAAATTTACCGCCCGCGTGCAACACAGTCAGCACAGTCTCCAGGGCAGACTTGCCAGTTTTTTCGTGCTTATCAACAGGAATACCGCGCCCATCGTCCAGAACCGTGACGGAGCCATCCGGATTCAATATCACGTTAATAGACGAGCAAAAACCGGCTAAAGCCTCATCGACCGAGTTGTCAACCACCTCGTAAACCAGGTGGTGCAACCCTTTCGGACCGGTGGACCCAATATACATACCGGGACGCTTACGAACCGGCTCCAGGCCTTCTAGAACCTGGATCTGCTGGGCGCCATATGTTTCTGCCATGAAGACTTAACTCCAGAAGGACAAGTAAGAGCGATCCCCAATCGCGTCTCACTCAGGTGATGAAAGCCGGGGCATTTTGCCATTTTAAGAGCGCATTTTGTTCCGACCCCATTTTGCGTTAATGATAGCACATCGTCGTTGTGGAGGCATTTAGCCGCCTCTGAGGGAAAATGTACTCGAGAAAAGATTATTTAACTCTAAAATTCGATCGCGTTTTTACGCTCCCCCTGCTTCCCCCCTCCTTCGGGGGCACCTAGACGTATTGTCATATCTCGGTATCGGTGGGGCTTATGCCGTGTACTGATTACGCAAAGGTTTGGTTCAACAGAGAGCCACTCTCCCCACCTATAAAACGGGGCGAGCACCGCAGAAGGAGTTTAAAGTGGTTCGAGGACGCTCCAGATCGGTTGGTCAATCCCAAAACTCGTACATCTTAAGACCTGTAACGGCATGACTGAAGAGCATAGCTGGTTACCAGCTACCTAGATACGCTGCAATAGGTTTGCCCCGTGAGTATCGGTACCACAAGTGGTATGCAAGGAATACTTGCGAGCAAGCTCAAGGGCTACTTTAGTTTGTCGCGGACTGGTAACCCAAGGCCGTGGGTTTGAATAGCTGTAGTACACTTCAATCCCATCGATGCCAACTTCTGACGCTGCCCCTATCAAGCGTTCCGCAGAACTGCGATAGCGAAAAGGATGAGCTAATACGGTTAAACCGCCAGCAGCATGAATGGCCTCAACTGCTTCCTGGGCAAAATAATCGCGTCCTTGGACCACTTGGCGACGCAAATAGGGAGTGAGACAACGATGGTCGGGGTCGAACCCATATCCAAGCAGATGAATTTCGCAGTCGAGTAACCAGACGTTAATTTCAATTCCAGGCCACAGTGTCGGATCGCCAGGGGATGTCAGTAATTCTTTCGCTTGATGATAGCCGGCCAGGGTGTGATGGTCGGTAATTGCGAACCCTTTTAAACCAATGTCTCGTGCCTGATGAATTAATTGTTGGGGGCTGAGCTGACCGTCAGAGCACGTTGTGTGCATGTGGAAGTTATAGTGCCGAGGACAACTTTCAGGCCCGATTTCTTCCCAAACCGCTCGAAGTTTCGCGACGCTAGAGTGTGGTGCAATCGTAGTACTCATCCTTCCCCTTGCGCCTTTGGCGAAGTGAATGATAGCTGCAAGCTACCTTCGTACACATTTGTTCATACTAAGTCTACCCATTTTCGAAAGTTCGCTACTAGCCATTTTCAGTATAAGGTTCACTGCGCTACTTGGATGTAGGCAATGCGGTTTAGAGAAGCTCTTGAAAGGTATTCGGTTTCCACGCATTCCTCCTCAATCGGGTTTCATTGTTTGCAAAAACGAGTTTGTTCGCCTGGTCTCAGTACGGTGCCATACCCCGGAGACGAGCAAGAAGCCAGCAACTCCCTTCATTGCCTCACCATTTGCTCGGTAATTCCCTCAGGATTATTCACCGCGATTTACATCACAGCCAATTGTTCTCGACTGGCTATTGAACTCAGTCAAGCGGAATTGGGGCGGTGGTTGTATTGGGATGGGCTTGGTTAAGGGAGAGGTTTAGGCAAGGGGGGAGAGGTTTAAGTTTGGGTCACTGGTCATTGGTCACTGGTCGTTAGCGCTGGTCCTTGGCCACTTCTAGATTGGTGGTTTGTCAGTGCTGGTTGCGAAGTTACTGTATTGGACTAATTGCCATGGTGGCTCTAGTGGGGATTGGGGCTGATGGTAATGCTTATTGTTGAATATCGGTGATTTTTGCGGATAGCCAAGCCTGCCATTCACCTGAAATTGTTTTATCTTGGTGGCGATCGCCACTGAAGTAAACCACCTGGCCGTTGTGGCTAATGCAAAACAGGGCGCTACCCCACTCTGCGGTCAGCTTGGATACTTTGTAAGGCCCTTCTCGATAGATTTCAAGGTGTTCCTTGTCGAAGGCGAAGGCTGTTGGCTGCTCGATTCCGCAGGCTCTGAGCAGAATATTGATTTGGCGATTGATCTGCGGGTTCATGATGTTCTAGGAGTTGTGCGTGACTTGTGGAATGAAACGAGAGAATGTCGATATCCGAATAGCCGGATAAAGGACGGTACGGAATCCTTGAAATGACCATCCCGTATTGCTAGAGTGCCCGTCCAAAATTGTCTTCGATCCCTTTTAAAGGGAACAATAATAGACTGGCCTACACATCATGTATGGATTGCAATCTCTCAATCCAGATTGCTCATGAGCGGGAATTGTTTCGGTCAAGCTTAATGCGGCAAACATGCTGCTATTTCGGTTATACCTTGGGTCTCAGCTCGCGATCGCCTCACCTTAATAGACGTTTTGCCCATCCGTTGATTTCATTCACGTATGCTGCTGAAAACAATCGGCTAATGTCGTATCAATCATTCGGCTACAGCCGTGACTCTTCCTCTAATCCCTTGCAATGGGTGATCGCGAATCCATGACAGAGACCCTACCGTTCGACGCACTCCAACACTTCAATCGATGGATCGAACCTCTGGTGAACTCGGTTTATGCCGATTTGGGGGTCGATATCGACGATTTGTGCAAGCGTATCTGGACGTTGCTTGAGGGTCATGCCTACCAAGACACTCGCCAGCCCAAGCCAAAGTGGAATCAGTCGGATGTCTTGCTGATTACCTATGGCGACAGCTTGACCAACGGGACGCATACCCCCTTGCAGGTTTTGAATTCATTTCTGACCGAGCACCTGACAGGAACGGTGTCTGCCGTTCATATCTTGCCCTTTTTTCCGTACAGCTCGGATGACGGTTTTGCGGTGATTGACTATACGCAAGTTAATCCCAAGCTCGGAGATTGGGACGACGTTCAGCAGATCTCCCAGCAGTTTGACCTCATGTCCGATCTGGTGGTCAATCATATTTCCAGCCAAAGTTCGTGGTTCGAACAATTCAAACGGGGAGAATCGCCGGGATGCGACTACTTCATCCCCACCGATCCCACAACAGATTTGTCATCCGTCACTCGTCCCCGCAACAGCCCATTGTTATGCCCGGTAGAAACACCACAGGGGAAACAACATGTGTGGGCCACGTTTGGCCACGACCAAATTGATGTTAATTTTGCCAATCCAGATGTGTTGTTGGAGTATTTGAAGATTGTCCTGCTGTACATGGAGAAAGGGACGCGGTTTTTCCGGCTGGATGCGATCGGTTATTTGTGGAAGGATATCGGTACCCCCTGCATTCATCATCCTAAAACTCACGCGCTCGTCAGATTAATCCGGGAAGTCCTGTATGTCGTCAATCCCGAAGCCATCTTAATTACGGAGACCAACGTCCCCAATCGCGAAAATCTCACCTATTTCGGTAACTGCAACGAAGCTCATGTGATTTACAACTTCAGCCTGCCACCGCTATTGGTGAATGCCCTGCTGCAAGGGCGATCCGATCACCTCAAAACTTGGATGATGAGCATGCCCCCGGCACCTTTGGGGTGTGCCTATCTCAATTTCACGGCATCTCACGACGGCATCGGGATGCGTCCGACGGAAGGGTTATTGGATGCGGACGAGTACCGTACGTTCCTTCGATGCATGAAGGACTTTGGTGGCGAAATCAGTATGCGGGCACAGGCCGATGGCTCCGAAAGTCCTTACGAGATTAATATCTCCCTATTCGACGCGATGAAGGGTACAGCCAAGGGGGAAGACAAGTGGCAAATCCAGCGTTTCTTGTGTTCGCAAACCATCATGATGTCGCTGGAGGGCATTCCGGCGTTTTACATCCATAGCTTTTTGGCTACCCCGAACGATCGCGAGGGGCTAGAGCGTACCGGTCGTAATCGATCTATCAACCGCCATCAGTGGGATGTCGATCGCCTTAACGCCCGCTTGGCCGATCCCAAATCCCCCCAATCGATTGTCTTTAAAGAACTATCCCGCTTGATCCAAATCCGTCGCCAACAACCGGCCTTTCACCCCAATGCCACCCAATACACATTGCATTTGAAGCGATCGCTGTTTGCCTTCTGGCGGCAGAGCAAGCACCGCGAACAGAGTATCTTTTCCATCCACAACCTGACTGCACGCACCCAAAAAGTACAACTGCGGGAGCTGAATTTGATCGTCACCGACCCCTGGTTTGACCTGATTGGGGGGTCGAGAATTGAAGAGGGACAAGCGGAGCTAACCCTCAAGGCGTACCAGTCCATCTGGCTGAGTAATCTGTGCGGGGTTACCCACTAGTCCTGGCCGATAAATCTGACAAGTTTTTGTTCGGTGGGGTTAGTTCCACGGCAACGCATTAGTCATCTGCATTATCCAATTCCACAGCTTCGATGAAGCTATCTAGGAAATTGGGGAATGCGCTTTGGATGCGCTCCCAACAGGGGATAAATGGAGTTTCCATTGGATTGGCTAAAAAGGCTTCTCCGGCTACCACAATATTTTCTGCGAATAACTCGACAGCAAGTTCTTCGGCGTGGCGATCGAACTCCAGAGCATTAACGATCGCGTCGTTTTGGAACACGGCAATCATGTCGAGAGCCACGCGGTAATAGGTGGCCTTGATGGTGCGGAAGGTTTCGCGGGTGAGGATGTGTCCCTGAATGGCCAGCTTTCGATAGAGGGCTTTGGTGATGTCGATGCTCATGCGGGCCAGACCGGCGGTGCGATCTTGCTCGGAGAGGGCTTTGTGCTTGTGGTCGTAGATATCCAGAATTTCTGCTTGACAAATGCGGTGGGGGGCATGATTGCGTTGAATTTCCGACAGCACGCCCACTTCCAGTCCCCAATCGCTGGGGATGCGCAAGCCCGGGATAGTGTGGGCCGACAGAGCAAATTCACCGGAGAGAGGATAGCGAAAGCTATCGAGGTATTCCAAATATTCGCTTGTCCCCAAAGTCATTTTCATGGCCCGCAACAGGGGAGTAATCAGCAATCGCGTCACCCGTCCTTTCATACGACCGTCACTCACGCGAGCGTAATATCCCTTGCAAAATCGGTAGTCGAAGTTGGGATTAGCGACCGGATACAGGAGACGGGCCAATAGGCTGCGATCGTAGGTGGTGATGTCGCAGTCGTGCAGCGCGAGGGCATCGCTGCGTTGAGAAGCCATCATGTAGCCCAAGCAGTACCAAACATTCCGTCCCTTACCACGTTCTTGTGGGGCTAAGTCCAGTTCAGCCAAGGCGCGATCGAGAGCTTGCAGGCGAGGGCCGTCATTCCACAGAATGCGGTGGTGCTGGGGAAGTTTCGAGAAGTACTCTTTGGCGTGCAGCCATTGGTCGCGATCGGCACAGTCCAGACCAATGACAATTTCGGACAGGTAAGGAACATCTTTCAGCTCGTGGACAATGTTGGCCAGAGCATCGGACTCCAGTTCCGAATACAGGGCGGGCAAAATCAGGCCCAGCTTGCGCTTGCGGGCAAATTTGAGAATGTCAGCTTCTAATTCGTCGACGGAGCGGATGGATAACCTGTGCAGGGTCGCGATCGCACCGTGTTGAAAGAAGTCGGCCATGTTCCTTCTGGTGTGCAAAACACCTTAGATTAACGTGGATTGGTAAGGCGGCTGGATGTCGTCAGATACAGACGCCCGTGCAAGAGGGTGTTTTTAACGACCCCTTGGTCACAGATTATCCAGAATTGCAGCGATCGCCTCTGACCATCCAGCTGGCCCGGTCGACTGAGGACGAACCAGCGAGTTGACACCCGTTACCTCGAACGGAGGACGATGGGGATTGGGAATCAGGACGCCAATATTGGCAACTCGGAGCATTTCAAGATCGTTAGGACTGTCCCCCAGTGCAACCACTGTCCAATCAACATCAGGGTAAGTATTGCGATAGAGGGTAGCGAGCCAATTGAGGGCTTTTCCCTTGTCAGTGTTGGACATGACGTGGCGGAAGCGTCCCCCCCTCGTCGTTGTCAGCTTGCGGTCTGCCAACTGTGACACGAATTTTGAGTAGAGTGATTCGTGGTCTTCCCAGATCAAGGGTTCTGTTCCCAGCCGTTGTTTAGCGGCGATCGCCCCCTGCAACGGCAGCCCTGTAATATCGGCCAGCTCTGCTGCTTCGAGGTCGGAAAATCCTCTGAATGTGTAGCCATACTGCTGCCGCAGGTCTGCCAGCGTTTGGACAATGTCCTCATACGGTGAACCAAAGATCTCGGTGTGTGGGTCGGACTCATTGGGATTATTGAGAGATCCAGGGGGAATGACGACTGCTGCCCCATTCTCCACAACGAACGGCGCTTGAATATCCAATTCGGCACGCAACTGCTGCTGTTCGGCAGTTGTTTTGCTGGAGTTAAAGACGATCGGATAGCCAAACTGTTTGAGACGGGCAATCGCAGGCAGAGCAGCTTCGTAACTGTAGGTTTGATGGTCGACCAACGTGGCATCTAGATCGGTAAACACCAGCAGTTTTTTCATCCCTCTCCCCCAATGAATGCAGCGACTTAGATGCCTAAAACCTTAGTTGTCTAGAAAAAATACTCAGAAAACCTGCTTATCCTTATGACCCCAGAAGCCATTAAACTTCGTCACGGTGATATCTCCTAATACTTGGGTTTGGCAGGCCAATCTTAAACCCCGTTCGGGGGTGTGAGGAGGTAAAGAGCGTCGCGTGCGATCGCGCCAGTTGGCCGCAGACACTTCTCCTTCAATGCGAACAGCACAAGTGCCACAGCTACCAATTCCCCGGCAGTTGACTATCGTGGCCCCAGGGTTGTGAACGGGGACACCATTGTTGAGAAGGACGGAACGCAGGTTGGCTCCGCGATCGCATTCAAACGTTTGGCCATTAGCTGTGACAGTGGGCATAGATGTGAGTGATGATGATAGAAATCTGTGACATTGAAAACCTGTGGCTTTCGAATTCTATGGTTTTGAGAATCTATAGCCACAAGGAATAGTGCTGAGCTAGAGCAGTTTCTCCAGACCGTATACCAACGATTTGAGCTGGACAATCCTGCGGATCCCCAAGAGGACACCGGGCATGTAAGCAACGCGGTCGCTGGTGTCGTGACGAATAGTTAGAATCTGGCCCAATCCGCCAAAGATCACTTCTTGGTGGGCGATCAAACCGGGCAGCCGAATGCTGTGAACCCGAACGTTTTCGCCACAAACACCCCCTCTAGCTCCCGAGATGGTCTCCTTTTCGCTCACCTCTGCAGGGTTAAACGTTTTACCCAGTTCGCTCAGCATTTCGGCTGTCTTGATGGCGGTACCGCTAGGAGCATCGGCCTTTTGGTTGTGATGCAGTTCGATGATTTCGACGTGGTCAAAGTATTTGGAGGCTTGCACCGCCATTTGCTGCTGCAGAATGGTGCCGATCGAAAAGTTCGGAGCAATAAGGCAGCCAGTGCTGGCTTTGTCGGCAAATTCAGTCAGAGTTCCGATTTGTTCCGGGCTCAGTCCCGTGGTTCCCACGACCGGACGCACCCCGTAGGCGATCGCCGTGCGGATATTTTCGTAAACGGAGTCGGGATGGGTAAAGTCCACCATCACCCCAGGTGTTGGATTTTGGGCCAGCTCCGCCATCAGCACTTCAAGGTTGTTAGTAACGGGAATTTCAATCGGGCCAATTCCAGCTACTTCGCCCACATCATCTCCAAAATGGCCGAGATCGATGGCTCCCACCAGCTCCATATCCTCGGCTTCTGTTACCGCCTTAATCACCGCCCGGCCCATCTTGCCGGTGGCTCCATTGACGACAACGGGGATAGCAGGAGTGGACATGGGCTCGAAGGGAAAACGCTACAGACTCTACTCTAGTTCGAATCGGTGGTTTGACCGGAATATCTGATTGACTTGACAATCTGGGAGCGGGATCGAGTTGCACAACCTCGCCAAATTCCAAGCTTGGGATTGTCAATTGGGGCAATCCCTAGTTCACTGAGTGAGCAAAATAACAGGAATTTGCTCCCTATCTCGGCTAGATTCACCTAGGGCCTGAAAGTAAATTCACGTGTTTAATCGCATCGTTTTGCTCGTACACTGGGCACCTTACTAACGTTCGCTTTCCCTGCAGGAGTGTTTGTCGTGTCTGCCACCGTCGCAATCCCCACCACTGAGTTGGCTGCCAATACTCTGTGCGTTCACGTCAACGCTAGTGATCGCATTCAAGTGGTCCGCTTAACCGAATGCTCTCCAGGGCTAGAGCGGGTGGTATTCCCCGGTCAAAGACTCATGTTTGAGGCTCCTGTCGATGCTGTGTTGGAAGTTTACGCAGGTGATGACGAACCCAAACTTCAGGAACAGCTAACATGCGGCGACCTGGCTTGCGCGTAACACTAACATCCGTAAGTGAGTCGATCTTCGTAAAAAGGTTCCTGGTATGCAAGGGGAGCGGACAAGATCGGAGTTTTCCGAAAACCCTAGCTAATTCTCCACTGCATTCAAACAACACCCTGTTTGCGTCAATCTTCGAGACAAGAGAGAACCGTGAACAAAGTAGCCGTATTTGGTAATACTGGAGGCGGCAAATCTACACTTAGCAAACGCCTATCTAACATAAGCGGTCTGCCTTTGGTGGCGTTAGATTTGCTGCAATATAAACCCGGTGGAGACAAGGTCTCCCATGACGAATACAAAGCTGCCCACGAGCGCGCACTACGACAAGATCGGTGGATTATCGATGGGTTCGGCTCGTTGGATACGGTATGGGAACGGCTGGATGCTGCCGATACCTTGGTGTACATGGATATGTCAGCGCTGCGCCACTACGGGTGGGTGACGAAGCGCTTCTTGAAAGGCTTATTCGTCCCACCCGAAAGTTGGCCGGAGAATAGCCCTCTTTTGAAAGGAACGCTGATTAGCTACTCGACGGTTTGGCTATGCCACAAAAAACTCACACCTAAATATCGCGAATACGTCGCTCGGGCAACGGAAACGAAACGCGTTCATCACCTTCAATCGCCAAAGGATATCAAAGAGTTCTACACAGCAGTTACCCTAGAATTCGCCAGATAAAGTCCTAGCGACACAACCGAATGAACCGCACTTAAAGGTGTTGCCCCATGAGATCGGGGCTTGAAGATGGCTCAAAAAAGAGAACGACCTACCCCAGATCGTTCTCAGGTCGGTCGTGAAAATAGCTATGGATAGTGGTCGAACGTAGGGTGTCTAGCCGTGACTGTCAGAAGCAAACACCTCATCCAGGGGAACTTCTAATGCATCGATGGTCTTGCTCCAGAAATTCATAAAGCTAATGACCGCAGTCAGCTCAACGATATCGGCTTCATCCAGAACGGCTTTCAGACGTCCAAAGAACTCATCGGATACCAGCATGGAGGGAACTGTCACACGCTCTGCATACTCGATCGCCAGTTGCTCCAACTCCGAAAACACCGGGTTGTTCCGCGCCTTGGTAACTGCAGCGATCTTGGCATCGGTAGCACCGTGCTTCTTAGCTTGCAGGGTGTGGTAGGGCACGCAGTAGTGGCGACATCCGTTGATTTGAGACACCCGAATGCTGACCAACTCCTTCAGCTCTTCGGACAAATTGGGGTTGGGAGCGTGGATGGCACCGTAGAGAGTCATCGCAGCACGCATTAACTGCGGCTTGTAAGCCATCGTACGCAGCGGATTGAGTGCTGTTCCGTAATGCTTCTCTAGGGTTTCGTACACTTTTTGGACCTGCTTGTCAGCATCGGCCGCTTCAACTGGAGGAATCCGCATGGCAGATTTCTTAATTATTCAAACTGCCTAAGCACTTTACCGCGTTTTGGCCAAGTTTATTTTGGTCTGGCAAGCTCTGGCTGGCACGTTCGAGCAATCGCCCAGATTTCAAACAGTGAATGCAGGCAGTAGAGGCAAAGACGAGAACCTTAGCTACATCATTCCAGACTGAATCCAGGCTCCTAGGCCAAACAATCCATCCACCACAAGCGTACATAGCACTGCTCCGCTGAACGCCCACCAATGTAAGTGATTAAAGCTTTGGCGATCGCGCCCCAACTTCAGTCCTCCAGCGCCCACCACCAAGAGCACCAATCCAAGAATCAGCGCGCAAAGTAGTCCGACCGGAGCCTGCATTTTCTCCATAGCATTCTGCATTGCCCCCGCCAACACTGCATCTGTCGCGTGAGGTTGCATTGCCGTGCGCCACTCGGGCAACAGTCGTACCGTATGAATGTACAAATCCGTAATGGCGGTGCCAAACAGCGACCCCATAAAGAAGTAGTTACCCACCCGAGCAAACCCCCGCCAAAGACCGTAGATCGCGATCGGTAACGCCAGCGCCTCCACCGGAATGTGCCACAGTGGCTCTGTCCGCAACCACCCCCAATACAGCGACCCAGCCAGCCATGTGAGCGTAAAGCCATAACAGAGGCTACCCCACAGGCGAGTCGAACGTAGTGACATCATATGCAGGCTGATGCCAAGCCACGCCAGAGTCAACACCAAGCTCACCCAAGGGGCATTGCGAACCAGCGGCGCTTGCAGAAAAACGGGAAGAGACACCAATGCCCCCGAAGCAAAGAAAATGCTAGAGGCAGAATTCAAACGAATGGCATTGGGCCAAAGGGATGGCGGTGCGAAAGGAGGGACGGATGAAGACAAAATACGCGGTGCCAAAAATTAGTGAATTTTACTTAAGTTAACATGGGGAGGCTGAGACGCACGGATACTGCAAGAGCGTTTGATTCGCTCGACACAGCGGTTGTGTTATCAGCGAGATTTCCGAACTTAAGAGAACCGACAGCGTACGGTCTCTAGTCGTTGGAATGGGAGAGGTTCTTTGACGATTGCTGCCACTACTTTTGCCCGAGCCAACGCCAGCTGGCAATGGAATGAATACTCATTGCCTTATCGGGTAGACGGCGATCGCGATGCTCCACCGGTTGTCTTAATTCACGGATTCGGGGGTTGTATCGGCCATTGGCGCAAGACCGTTGCCGATCTGTCCCAGTCCTATCGGGTTTACGCGATTGACCTGCTGGGCTTCGGTGCTGCCCCAAAACCACCCATTAACTACACCTTTGAACTGTGGGGAGATCAACTGTCTCAGTTCTGTCAACAGGTGGTCGGCCAAGCAGCAACCTACGTCGGTAATTCTGTTGGGTGTATCGTGGCACTGCAAGCAGCCAATACTGCTCCCGAATGGTGCAATAGTGTCGTATTAATCAACTGTTCGCTGCGGCTACTGCATGACAGCAAGCGAGACGATTTGTCCTGGATACAGCGGGTAGGAACCCCGATTGTGCAGCGGGTATTGAAGTGGCCACCGGTCGGAAACCTCTTCTTCGGTCAGATTGCTCGGCGGCGATCGCTACGCAATATCTTGAAACAGGCATACCGACGACACGAAACGATTACGGATGAACTGCTCGATATCTTGCTAGAGCCGGCCCGAGAGCCCGGAGCAGCGGACGTATTCATATCGTTTATTAATTATTCCAGCGGGCCATTGGCGGAAGAGTTGCTCCCGCAGCTAAGCCAACCGGTCGGCATTCTGTGGGGGGAGGACGATCCGTGGGAGCCTTTGGAATTGGCAAGGGGATGGGAGGCATTTGATTGCGTCCAACTATTTGCAACGATTCCTAATGCCGGTCACTGTCCGATGGACGAGGCTTGGGAGGAGACTAATGAGTTGTTGAGAGACTGGCTTCAGCGCGTTCACCAGCGATCGTTAGCCGCTGAGGGCTAGTGCCGTGACAGGCCCCTTGCAATTCCGCTTGTTGTATATGTCTATCGCCTCCAGCAGAGGAACCGACTAGAGTGAATGCTGTAGATAACAGCTCCCGGGCATGAGCGACACTATTTTCAGCAAAATCATCCGCAAAGAAATTCCCGCAGATATTGTTTACGAAGACGAGTTAGTGTTGGCCTTCAACGACATCTCGCCGCAGGCCCCCACCCATATCTTGGTGATTCCAAAAAAAGCGATTCCCAAATTGTCGGATACCAGTCCTGAAGATGCAGCTCTACTGGGTCACATGCTGTTGAAAGCAAAGGAAATTGCTGCGCAGGTGGGTCTAGCAGAGAATGGATTTCGCTTAGTCGTCAACAATGGAGAAGCTGCAGGACAAACGGTTTTCCACCTGCACATGCACATTTTGGGTGGACGTCCGCTGGCTTGGCCACCAGGGTAAGTTACGCTCAAGCGAACAAATGCTCCTCTATGCAGAGGAACAATGCTTTGAATGCAGCCTTTCATCTAGCGGCGGTAGTCACGAGGGGGATCGCCGTAACCGTAGTTGGGAGGAGGACTACCGTAACCCGAGGCACCCCCTTCACGATAGCCAGAATTATCCCGATATCCGGAGTTATCGCCGTAGCCAGAATTTTCTCGATAGGCGCGATCGGAGCCGTCAAAGTTGCGAGGCTGTGAATCCCCTTTGTCCGAGTTTCGCCCGGATGCCGGCACCGCTAAAGCGGAAGAGGTCAGTCCCTTTGCATTCACATATTCCAAATTGCGCTGGCGAATGGTGAAGTCGTAGTTACTCTTGGTGCGCCCTTCCAGCTCGCGGATCTTCAACCAAGCACTCAGCAACAGGCCAGCAGCTTGCTGCTCGGTAAAGCCATTTTGAGAGGCGTGGCGAATGGCGTACTCGTCCGCCGAAATTTGAGCCTTTTGGCCTTTTTCAGACTTCCGAAGCAGCAGGAACGCGACCAGAGCCAGTCCTCCAGCCAAGCCAATGCCCAAATTGTCGGACATCTGCATTTCCACTAAAAATCCCGTGGCCCCTGCCCCCAACAAGGCAGGATAAAGCAGCAAGGCAGCCCAGTTATTACCCATCGAGATTTCAGTCGCCAAACTCGCTTCCCGCAGAAAATAGATTTTCTGCTGATCTGCAGACAGTTGATCCCAACGACGCATGTCGATCGCAAATCGAGAGCGATCCTGCCAAGGAAACCGCCAGAGGGGCTGCACGACTTTGCTTTGATCGTCCGTTCCAATCTCAATTGCAACATCGCCGCGAATTTCGAACGGTAAATAATTAATCAGTCGATCGAAATTAGTGGAATTGTACATGCTAAGCCCAGTCGTCCAATAGCAATAGTGGATAGGATACAGCAGAACGCTATGCCTGCTGTGTCATTTACGTTATAGCTCTGGCCCGACTGGCTGTTGAGGTGTGGTCCAATTGATTTTGGAATCGATCGGCGGATTATCCGTAATAGCAATGGGTGGGCAATCCGTTATTCATATCGGACCAAGAAGTCGGGGTATACCATCGCTCGTGGGGTAACGGGTCTCGATGCTGCCGTTTCATCATGGCCTGGATCGCCTGCCGCACAGCTGCCTGCATCTGTCTCTTCTGCTCCTGAGTCAGCGCTCGATTTGAGAACGCCCGCTCGGCCAGAGCGGACGTTCTGGGGAGCTTGGGCATGGCGGAACGATTGAAGGAAAATGATGATTTCGGATCGATAGCCTGGGAGCTTTCGACCGTTCGAGAGGTTACTTCAGCTCCACGATCGTTGTTCTCAGTTTGACGTGTTCCCAACCGAGTTTGAGTCATTGGTGATTGGCTCAGGGGCTTTATTGAGAAATAAAGAGGGGGAAGGCGATCGAGGGCTTGCTTGGCAACGGAATACACCAAATCCAAGGTGCTAGCATATCCAGCTGCGTGAAGCTGGTGGGTGGCTTCGGCCAAAACAGCCATTTCCATACCGTTAACAAAGTGATAGTAGCGAGCCATGGTGGTTGCTCCTGAATGGTGAGTGCGAACAGGTGGGATGTGGAACGGAGGAAATGAGACCTGATTCAAACACGTTGCAATGGGGGCACATGAAGTGCTGAATGAATTGAGCAAGGGCAAACAAAGATTGAGTAAAAGCCCATTAAAAAAGAAAAGCGACCGATCGAACTAACGAGATAATCCTGCGGCGTAATCGACAATGATAAGAGGGGCTTCCGATGTCACCGAAGATTCAGTGAGCCAATTTTGAGGTAACGTGCCCAGAAATTTCGGTCTCCACTGCAGTTTGCAGTTGTTGCAATACATGCTTAGGAAGCATCGTTTCTACAGCTTGTAGGCACGCTGTTTTTGCATGAGGCATGGGTGCAATTTCAGCATCAAAAGTAGCTGTCCCCAAGTGCTCTCCAAATGACGTTGTAGGCGAACGGGATTCACAAACGAACTGTTCGGAAGTTAGGAGCTGATAGCAGGGGGAAATGCGGTTGAGAAGCTTGAGGACAATGTGTTGCTTTACCAGTTCGTCGAGCTGCGAGTCCCACTTGTGACGGTGAATTTCAGCCTCGACTACTTCGGGAATGATGTATTCGAGAATGTTGACCAATTGATATGTCATCGGTGTGGCTCTCAGGCTAACAGCAGGTTGTGAAGTAGGGATGAGCGAGGTTCTCGCGTCTAACGTATTGAGATTGAGCTGGCCCGAAACAGAAGCGATCGACAGAGGATTGTAAAATTACGCCCCCAGATTGCCTTTCCTAATCAATCAGGCGGTACAACTATTCGCGAGAAAATATGGATAAATCTACATCCCCAAAAAGCGAAAAGAGGAAGTTGAAAATCTAAACATTGATGTAGCGGTCAGATATAAATCAGTCACCTAGCAGTGCAATTTTCGAGAGGAAAGCGATCGAAGTCAAAAATGAAAATCTGTTTAGTGAGTCCGATAAACTACTCGTATCTAGAGTTGAACTACTGCTCCAGTCATTACTATCTCTAACGACCATTCATAGAGCGCTGCGCCCTAACCCAATAGCCTTACATGATGGGTGCAATGAACCCGTTCTTTACTGCTACGCGCCCCCCCCTCCGGCAACCGCGAACACAACCCGCAAGTAAGGAACCAAACCAAACAAGATATTGGCTAATTCTTTTCGGGATAAGCCGACACCACAATTCAACAATGAATAAACACTGAATTGCGATCTGAAAAACTCTAGCGAGGATGGTATGAACGAGCCAAGATTTACTCTGCTAGATTCCGTCTCTAGCGGTGCCAGTATTACGTTACTGACGACTCCTCAACACCTCCGCTCACATCCTGCCATTTACGGCATAAAATCTCTTCCTCCAAAAGAGGGAAAAACCGTCGAAGAAATGTAAACAGCTTGGAGCCTCCTGTGGCACAGACAATTAAGAGGCTCTGCATCGCAGTGAATTTCACGACTTGTTGCATTGCAGCACTTTTATAGATTTGTTTACTTCACGTCACGTCAGCAGAGCGATTCTCATACTATGGATTTAATCGAAAGCTTCCGATAGCGATCCCGGCAGGGCCTGTACTAGGGTCTTGCACTGTTGGATCGGATTGCACTTTGCCAATTGCACTAGCTCAAATGGTTCGAGGTTGTTTGGTTCGGCCTCGACAGTTTTGACTGCGCATTTCTGCTCTAACTCAGTCGGTGCATCAGTGACTATCGAGACGTTCGTGTTGGAATCCCATCCCCTCGTTCAGTTGGGGTTAGTTCACTTGCTGGAAGATCGCCCCCAATTCCAATTGTGGGGGGTCGCTGAGTCGGCCACTGCAGCGTTGACGATGCTACAGAAAGGGTTATTTGAAGATCGGTTACCCGATTTATTGTTAATGAGTCCTTCTGTTCCCGACATCAGCCGGAGCGTGAATTTTGTCCGTCAACTCCAGCAATCCAATACCCGTGTACGTATTTTGGCTTTGCTCGATACGGGAGATTCGGCTAAGTCCCACGCTAGCGTGTTGGTGAATAGCGGTGTGCAGGGCTGTTGTCTCAAATCAAAGCCAGTCGACCATATTGTTCAAGCCCTGACGGCGATCGCATCTAATACCTGTTGGATGGATTCTGAGCTTAACGGTGTTCAGCCCAGCCTGCGCGCGCGCTACGTCTCGACAGAGCGTCCTGCCCCTTCCCAACGCTTGGTGAATCTCTCTAGCCGCGAGCGACAGGTATTGAGAGAATTGACATCGGGTAAAAGCAATCGCGAAATAGCCAAAGCGCTGCAGGTGGCGGAAAGCACGATTAAATCGCATGTTGTCCGTATCTTGCGCAAGATGGGGGTACGCGATCGCACGCAGGCTGCCGTTCAAGCAATGCGGGAAGGCATTGTTTAATACCTGATTAATTCCCGAGTTCGATAGCCCTAATCCCTAACCCTGGTTAAGGGACTAGAACGTTTAATGGACTAGAACCGTATCGAAGGATTAACCGCGCTGTTCCAGCGGGATGTATTTTAGTTCGCGATCGCCGGTGTACACCTGTGTGGGTCTGAACAACCGGTTGTCATCTAATTGTTCTTTCCAATGGGCTAGCCAGCCGGCAACACGAGCAATCGCAAAGATGGGAGTGAAAAAGTCTTCGGGAATCCCCAACTTCGAATACACCAAACCGGAGTAGAAATCGACATTAGGGTATATTCCCTTGGCCCCTAATAGCTCTTCACAGACTGCTTCCACTTCTAGAGCAATGTCATAAATCTTGTCGTGGCCGTGGCGATCGAACAACTGCTCGGCCAGCTTCTGCAGGATAGTGGCCCGAGGGTCTTTAACTTTATAGACACGGTGGCCCAACCCCATAATTCGCTCTTTACGCGCCAAGCTCTCTTCGATAAACGGACGCACGTTTTCAACACTACCGATGTCTCGGAGCAACTGCATGACCCGCTCGTTGGCACCACCGTGCAGGGCGCCCGAGAGTGTACCGACAGCCGCAGTGATGGCAGTGTAGGGGTCTGCCAAGGTGGATGAGGTCACCAGGGTCGAGAAGGTGGACGCGTTCACCGTATGTTCGGCATGTAGGGTAAGGCAGGTGTCAAAAATCTTGGCTTCCCACGGAGCGGGAACTCTGCCCGTCATCATGTAGAGAAAATTACTGGAATGATCCAGTTCGTCGCGGGGGGAAATGGGATCGTTCCCCTGGCGCATTTGATGAAATGCCGCCACAAAGGTTGGAAATTTGGCCAGCAGACGGGCAACAGTGCCGGTCACGTAGTCTTCGTCAAAGTCGCTGATGGGATAAAACAAACCGAGGCCAGCGACGCAGGTTTGTAACGCATCCATTGGATGACCGGATTCTGGGAAACATTTAATCATGTCTCGAATCCGATATTTGACTCGTCGATGAACGCGGATTTCGCAATCGAACTCTTCCAGTTCAGCACGGGTGGGAAGTTTACCAAACGCGAGCAAGTACGCTGTCTCGAGGAAGCTGCCGTGGTCGGCTAGCTGTTCGATGCTAATGCCGCGATATTCCAGAATGCCTTGCTGACCATCAATAAAGCTGATGTTGGAGCTGGTAGCCGGAACCCCTTCCAATCCAGGTTTGTACGTACCTTCAGCCATGATCGCTCCCAACTACCAACAGTGCGAGTCGAGCTTGTGAAATCCAAGCCCGTCCGCTTCAAACCCGAGCACCGTGGGGCGATTGCCATTCCGTGACAGCACGCGACAGACCAATCCTCCAAGAACAGCGCTTCGACTCAAGCGGATGTAGTGCTTACTCCGACATAACACTATCGCCAAGCGAGTGTGATGTATCGAGCACAACAGCAATTGATTTTAAGCCCTGTTGGCCTGCCTTATCCACATCTTGTCATCGTTTAGCAATCTGTTCGGTTGCGAAAGAGGAAGTCTATAAACCTGCGCAGCAGATGGAGGGTTAGGACAAGAACTCGACTGACCGGCTGAAATTTACTTGGCTAATTGGCTAACCGGATTCAGCCAATTCCTCAAAACGTAACGGTTCTGTAGGGGAGGGGAGGTGGAACAGTAAGATAAACGCCAGTAGGTTTAAGGGCTGCACATGGCGTCTTTTCCGCTAGCGATTCGGCTTCCGAGCATTCAGCCTCCTCAATTTCGGCCTCAACTGGTCCTCAAAGGGTTGGCGATCGCCACTGCAGTTGTGGGACTCGCCATCATGTCTGCTTACATTTGGTTGTTGCAGTTCAGTCCACTGGCTCTAATGCATCACTCTGCCAAATCCCCCGACATTTTGCGGCTGGCTCCCCGTCAATCAGTGGTGGCTGTTGCGCTCGATGCTCCGTTAGTCGACATAGAGCGATTGCAGCGATATCTCACCCCTCTATCTAAGCGAGGTAGCGTTCGTCGGCACTGGCGGCAGTGGTTAGCGGCTGGGGGGGACGGTCCCTTATCGGACTTTCTATCGGCAACCCAACTCGATTTTGCACGAGATATACAGCCGTGGATGGGTGAGGAAAGTCTACTCGCGATCGCGACTCTCCCCCCTGAACAATCTGACTATTTTGTGGCTCTGTCTACGGACGATCTAGACCGTTCGAACTTGATGCTGAACGTGCTGTGGCGGCAGCAATATTTACAGCAGCAGACACCTCAAGTTGAGGTCTACAAAGGCGTGCAGTTGCTGAACGTTGCAGTGGCCAATCGCAATTGGGTGGTGGGAGCGTTGGGCGATCGCTATACGATTTTTGCGACTGGCGTGGACGTGGCAAGAGAGGCGATCGATAGCTGGCAAGTGGATGAACTGTCGCTAGCTTCCACCGCCGATTATCGCTCTGCTCGGCGCTCCTCCCAGGGGCCTCAGGTAGGGTCGATCTACTCCAATTTGCCTGCAGAGCCTTTAACCTCAACTGTTTGGGGCCTATCTCTCGACCTCTGGGGGCTCACCACTGGCGCACCTGCGTGGATGGATGTTGAGATTGAAGACGGTAAGTTCAGTCTAGTGTCGCTCCATTCCGATATCGCTCGCTAAAGAGCTGGTTGGGGCTGGAATCTCGCGGGGCTAGACTCTATCTCAATTCTGGAGTTACACGCTAAATTGCTGGTGGAGCAGCAGTTGCTGGGGGGTATCAATCCCCAAAGTCTGGAAGCGATCGCGAGCAGCAGTCGCATGTACGTCTCGTGGCGCAGACCTACCGGAGAGCAGCGTGCTGGCCAATTGCCAATGGGCACAAGCAATCTCGTAGGGCAGTTGCAACTGCCTAGCGGCCCGGAGAGAACGATTCAACTGAGACTTGGCTCGGTTTGGATGCCGGGCGATGCGATGCCATATCCCCCAATGAAGCAGGGCTCTGGGGCGAGCAATGGCAAAGGTACTGGCATAACGACTGTGAGCATGACAAGCAAAGCGGGCATTGGCCATCAAACATCGATCCTCAGGAGTCTCCGCCCACAACGCCAGCAACACTGCAGTGGCACTGGCATATCCTTCCATCAGATACAAAACGACCGCAGCCATTCCTGCCACCTGTTCCAAGGCAGACAGGGCCAACCGACTCGCCTCGGTCCGCTGCCCTTGGCGCAGCCGAATTTGGGCCAATAGAGCCTGGTAGCGAAACTGTTCGCAGGCTAAACCTTGCCGCCGTGCTCCCAAGTGATTTGCTTGTTCTATCAGTGTGACCGCCGGTTCCCACTGCGCCCCCACCAAATACTCCTCCGCCTCCCCCAGCAACCCCCACAGTTGTTCCTGCACATCTCCCAATCGCTCTCCCAACTGACGGGTGTGTTGCCAGTGGGCGATCGCCGTAGGGTAATCCCCTTGCCAGTGGGCAATTGAAGCCAAACTACTCGTCGCTTCCCCTTGCCGGTGCAGATCGCGCAACTGCTCGAACCGATCGCGAGCAGCAAGCGTTTGCTGATGGGCATCGGCCCAATGTCCCATGCCACTGTTGTGAGCCCCGACAACCAGATCCACCCAGGCAATGGCGTTGAGTTGGGGGGTTGCTTGTGCAGTTGTGGTAGCAAGACGGGCATAGACCTTCGCCAACCAAGGGGCTCCATTCACTCCGGTGGCAAAGCACATGTTGGCGTAGATACGAGCTAACTCTGGAGAGGGCCCGGCTTGTTCGGCCAGATTGAGACCCACCAGCGAGGCGAAGGTAGCCAATGACTTACGGTTGCTGTAGTAGTACACCTCACCTAAGTGGGTGCAGGCCAAGCTGAGTTCTTTGAGAGGGCGATCGCTACTGAATGAATCTCGGGTACGGGGATTGCTGCGGTAGCGATCGCTGTCGAAAGAAACACCATTAGCCCGAGAAGGTAACCCTAGTCGAGATAGCAAGCCCAGCAGACCACACCGATGCAACAGTTGAATCAAGACCTCGCGTACGGAACAAACAGCCAATCCCAGTGAGGTGCGGGGAAAGCGGCGATCGAGAAGCGCGACAGCCATATTGAGAGCGGCACCGCTAGCAGACAGATTACCTAGACCGACATAGGCATCCCCCAGTTGACGATGCCAGCGGGCTCGCCGAAATAGAGAGACTGGGGATATTTGGGTGGGGCGGGAGTTGCGAGTTTGCGGCAAAGACTGCAGCCTATTGGTCCCACTTCGTTCCAACGCGATTGCCCGTTCTAAAAAGGTCACGGCTTCTGCATTCGCTCCGTCTCGTAACGCTCGCTCTCCTGCCAATCCGAGATAGTGCAGGGCTGCATCCCATTGTTCCGCGCGTTCCCAGTGATAAGCCAAAATGGCAGGCTCTAATTCTGCTGTTTGCTGCTCGTACCAGAGGGCTGCTGACCGATGCAGTTCCCGCCGCTGAGAAAACGTCATCAAGCTGTAGGCCACTTCTTGAGTAATACCGTGAATAAATCGGTAAGTCAGATGGGGCTTTTTTTTCCAGAGAGCAGTAAACCTGCGCTGAGAGAGCGTTTGCAGGGATCGCTGAACCAATTGGTCTTCGGCTGCAACAGGATAGATGTCCTGCAAGACGGAGGTGGGAAAGCGACGGCCAATGGCACTGGCGGTTTTAAGCACCAGTTGATGAGTGGGATCGAGACCATCGAATCGGCTGACAATGGCCTGACGTATGGAGTTGGGCAGTTCTTGCGATTTGCTGAGAGTAAACGACGCTGCGAGATCGCAGGAGCGATCGCGACATTCAATCTGTCCGGACGCCTGCATTGCCAGAGCCAGTTGTTCGCTGAACAGCGGCTGGCCTTGGGATTTGGTGTAGATCGCATCCACGAGGCGATCGGACACGGCTTCAGTAGACAAGCAGCGACACAACTGTTGGCGAGTGTCTTCGGGAGACAGTAAACCTAAGCAGAGGTGCCGGGTGTTGGGGAATTGAGTGAGAGCGATATACCCCTCAGGAGGCGACTCGTCTGGTGGGCGCGTCGCAGCGGCCAACACTATCTGAGAGAATTGTTCGAGCACCGCTTGTGTCAGTTGCCAAGAGGCAGAATCCATCCATTGGGCATCATCCAGCACCAGCACCATCGGTCGATCCAAGCAATCGCGCAGAATATCTAATAGCAAGACGCGAGTGTTGTCTGCCCGCACCTGTCCTTGCATCGTCTGCGTCACAGGGCTATCGGGAATCTCGAAATCCAGGACAGCTGTTAATAGGGGCAGGAGCTGCACCCAATCCTGGCGATGGTGAAAGCGTTCTTGTAGGTGAAGTAAAACTTGCGAGGAAGGGCGTCCTTGAACATCGAGTAGCTGGCTGAATATCGACCGCCAGGCTCGGTACGGCACCTGTCGCTCGATACTATCTCCTCCCCCTACAAGCACAGGAATATCCCGCTCGTCCGCCAACCGGCACAACTGCACCAGCAACTGCGATTTGCCAATTCCAGCCTCGCCCTCCACTACAATTGCTCCCCCTTGACCGCGACTCGCCAGTGCCTGTAGAGCCTCTACCAAGATTGAGTATTCGTTCTCTCGTCCCACAACCATTGACACCGATCGATTGGGTGGAGATTGAGCAGATAGAAATTGCGCGGGAGGAAATTGAGACGAGACTGCGGGACTGAAGACAGCAACAGTATTGCCACGTCCTTTGACTGCAATCGGGGCGAGGGCGTGAAAGTCTACTGTTGGCTGTGCGGCAGCTTGCGTGGCGCGATCGCACAAAATGGCCACCGCATCCTCGCGACGAGAAACCGCTTGCATCAGTCGTGCAGCCAGATTGATAGCCCCGCCAATGGTCGTATACTCCCGCCGGAGTTGATTCCCGATCGCACCACAAAACACACGTCCACTGGCCACCCCGATCGCGCAGCGTTCCCCCCGATCTCCGAGCAATTGATGGATGGCAAGTGCAATCCGCACTCCCCGCTCCGGATCGTTGGTGTGAGTTTGCTGGGGCAAACCAAATGTGATGAGAGCAGACACCCCTTTTTCGTCAATCGAGAATGCTAGATTGCCTTCATACTTGCGAGCCAATGTTTGTAACGCAACAGTGAGGTCCTGTCTGTGACCGATCGCGCCCGCTCCTCGCCAATCGGGTAAATGAATGAACACGACGGTCACTTGCCGGAACTCCGCCAGCCAATCTTTCTGCCCAACTTCTAATCGGGCCAGCACCGTGGGAGAGATAAAGGCAGGCAGACACGTTAGAGGTTCTACCGAAGTTGGGGGATCTGGCTCATTTCTGTGTTTGGACACACGAACAGATTCATAGGGCTCTTCATCACCAAGAGAGGACTGCGCCGAATGAAGCAGGTATTCACCGCCGGCTAGGAGATGTCCGTAGGTGCGCTGACCAAAAACAGCATAGGCATGTGCCGAAAGCACAACTTGACCTGGAGCCGCAGCCTTGAGCGTGTCCTGCAATTGCTGGAGCCAATTTCCGGTCACGACGTACAACCAGCGATCGTCAACTCCCCCCACCTGCGCCCAGTCAATTACTCCGAGACCGATACCAATTCGAAGACCGATATCCACCCCCCGATGAGCAGCAAATTGCCGAAAATTATCCTGAATGGTCAGTGCCGCGGCAGCCGCATGTTGTAGGGAGGGGCAAGCATCTCGACAATCGAGGGTTAAGTCGGGCGATACGGTTGCGTCATTGGCATAACTGGAATCATCAGTGGAACAAGCAGACAGCGGCCAGATGGCCAACAGAGCATCTCCGGCAAACTTAACGACATCCCCGCCACTCGAAATCGCGGGTGAAATGGCAATATCGAAAGCCTCGTTCAAAATTTGAGTGAGCGTCTCGATCCCCTCGGGGCCTTCTTGGCTGAGGTGCTCGGTTAGGGCTGTAAATCCCGAAATGTCTGCCAGCAGGGTAACGGCAGGCACTGTTGCTTGATAGGGGGTAAGGAGACCGGATTGTCGCCTCAGTTGTTGAGCCAAGAATTGAGGTGCATACGCAGAGAGAATATCCGGAACAATCGGCATGACAGCGCTACAGCAGCATATTCAACAGTGAGGAAGGCAGGAGAGGGAAAACAATTTGGATATGGCCTGGGAGAGGGAAGCCTTTCTCAAGCGATCGCTGCCCTACGAACAACGCACTTGACAGCAACCCGAGGTGACAGCCCCAAACTCAGCATAGTTCTTGCCACACCTGAGTTCGACAGCCTTTACCCCCAATCCTTCCCCCAAAGTGGAAGGAGGGAACAAGAGACTTCAACCGTAATCGTTTCGTTGTGTTGCCAGGCGAACATCATGCCTCAACAGCTGGGTCAAACTGACGTGGCTAAAAACGTACCGTGTGGCGATCGCCCAGTGTAGTTTGCGGATATGCTTGGCTTAACTCACGCAAGCACCACATATAGTGCACAAGCTGTCTTTAACAGTATAAGAGCGCATAGATGCGGCGTTTGTCCCAAGAAAATAGTTTCAATCTACGGAAGTGGGAGTTACGCATGAGATACGAATTGCCGAAGAGCTATACCCAGCGGGAGTCCACGACCCCATCCCCACACTCCATCCCCCCCAAAGCTCAATCCCGCAATTCGGCAGCAGAGTATAGACCTCGCCCGTCCCAGCCCATATCGCCTCTGCCCCTACAATCTCAATTAACACCATCTGCTTCGGCCACAGCAGCTGTTGGGGCGGTCACAGCCCAGCCATCCTCAAAGCCATCTTCGAACCTTCGTTCCGATACAAATACTGCCGTATCAGCATCTACATATCAGCAGCTTTTAAGCGAATTACAGGCTCGCAATCGAGAGAACGAACATCTAAAACATGTGACCCAGAAACTGCTGAAAGACTTCTCTGACTTGCAAGCCAAATACGCCCAAGTCATTTCTTCTTCCCCACAGAATCAACATTCAAAACCCCGCCCCTTACCTCAACCCAATTCTGGGGCAGTGGAAGCATTCGAAACCCATGTTTCCCACGTCACGAATTTAAAGCGTTCGCCTTCCAGTCCTTCATCTTTGCAATCTCCTTCTTTGCAAGCAACGCCATCCTCCAATCGCCAGTTGATTGGAAATGCCTTGGCCAAGCTAAGTTTCTTAGATCGTTTGCGCCAACCCACTAGCACCAATAACGGACCTCCAAAAGCCAAACAGTCAATTACGCAAATGGCTGCCGAAAACAGCTCTAGCCTGCCCGAACTCAGGGTTCTTAATCGGTTACGACACGCCAAAAAGTCCACACTCGATCGTGCAGAAAACGCCCATCTATCTGAAGGTGTAGCCGCCACTCACCATCCTTCGGTCTCTGCACCTGTGACCACTAATCCAGCCCCATCACCGAATCCCTCTCCGGAGCCTTCCCAAACAGCCCCCTCCCAAAGTCGGAGTCAAGCAATAAATAATGCAGCCACTTCCTTCTCTCTCCCTCTGTCAGTTGTCCCTCCTGTAGCCGTCGACAACAATCCTTCGGCAGACTACGACTACGACAGCCCGTATCAAAAAGCCCGTCAGGAACAAGAAAACGCTACTCCTTTATGGATGTGGTTGGTGGCTTGGTTGCTGTTGTTGCCTATCTCTGCAGGGCTGGGCTACACCTTCGTTCAGTGGGTCATGAATCCGGGGACACCCACCAATTCTCCACCTCCAATTGAACAGGCTGAATAGTCTGTGCCGCCTAGTGAGTTGTCAGCCGGACTGCTAGGGATGCGATCGCTCGACAAATACTTAGCTGTGAACCGACACTTCATTCGCTCATATCATTCGCGATCCAATCCCAGAGCGAATTGCCAATAACAAGTAGCCCAAAAAACTGGGGTTAGCCCTTACACTTGTGGGTATCGGCGGCGACAGCGCCGACAAGGTTGTGCTGCATCAGCCCGTACCCACAATCGTCAACCCATCAGTTTTCATCCCCATGGTTGCCTCTCCCATTTCGCCCTCCACCCATCAATCTCCCAATCAGTCTCTCTACCCAATTTCTGCTGGCATTAACAACCAGGGCCACCTCAGCGTTGGTGGCTGCGATGTTGTCCACCTAGCCCAAACATTTGGGACACCCCTCTACATCGTGGACGAAGCAACCATTCGTCAAACCTGTCGCAGCTACCGTGAGAGCTTTCAGCAGCATTACAGTGCCGATCCCGATCGAGTATTAATCCTGTTTGCCTCTAAAGCCTGGAATTGCAAGGCCATCTGCGCGCTTGTTAATCAAGAGGGACTGGGAATAGACGTCGTCTCGGGTGGAGAACTCTATACAGCTCTGCAAGCGGGTGTTGGTGGCGATCGCATTTACCTGCATGGCAACTATAAATCAGCTGCTGAATTAACCATGGCTGTTGAGGCAGGCTGCACTGTTGTTGTCGACAATCCTCACGAGCTCAAGCTTCTTGCAGACATCACGGCTCAGCAGGGGCGCACCACCCGAGTCATGCTGCGCGTTACCCCCGGAATCGAATGCCATACGCACGAGTACATCAAAACGGGGCACCTCGATAGCAAGTTTGGGTTCGATCCCAATCAATTAGACGGTATTTTTGCGCAACTCAGTCATCTTAAAACCCTCGACTTTGTCGGGCTGCACGCCCACATCGGGTCGCAGATTTTCGAGCTGCAACCTCACACTGACTTAGGGACTGTTCTCTGCGGATTCTGGCAGCTAGCCCAAAAGCACGGCCTCACCCCCACAGAGTTAAATGTCGGAGGCGGTCTGGGGATTCGGTACGTCGAGAGCGACGATCCCCCTTCGATCTCTGAGTGGGTTCAATCCGTTTGCGATGGAGTGAAATCTGGATTTGTGGCAGCAGGACTAGAGTTGCCACGATTGCTGTGCGAACCCGGTCGCTCGTTAGTCGGGCCATCCACCATCACTGCGTATACGGTGGGGGGCAGCAAGGAGATTCCTGACCTGCGAACGTATCTGAGCGTCGATGGCGGTATGTCAGACAACCCGCGACCGATTACCTATCAAGCCCCTTACACTCCTGTGCTTGCCAATCGTCCCGAAGCTCCTACTACTCAAACCGTTACGGTTGCGGGTAAACATTGCGAGTCCGGAGATGTCTTGCTCAAAGATGTTCAGCTACCCGCTATTGCACCGGGAGAAATTCTAGTCATGCTAGCGACAGGGGCTTACAACTACAGCATGGCGTCAAACTATAACCGTATCCCTCGTCCTGCAGCCGTCCTTGTCTGCGATGGAACTGCGGATGTCATTATTGAGCGGGAAACTTATGACGATTTGATTCGTCAAGATGCATTACCGGATCGTTTGCGGCCAGATAGCTAGAAAACGCTCCATTCCCTCGGCCCTGTCCGGCTGGACCCTAACAAAGCTAGACTTTGAGGCTTCGGTTCCGGTCTTACCCCAAAGCTCACGTTTCTTAAGCACGGTTCTTCCCCAGCTCATTCCTAGGCTCCTGTTTCGCATATCAACCTGCTGTATTACCAGCCCTCACCTCTCGTTACGGTTCTCCTCAACCTATCGCCCACCTCATAGGACGCGCCGCCCATGTCCGGGGCCATCACAACATGGTTGCAATCGCTGAAGGTTACTCCATCCATTCTGTTGGATTGGGTGCTGGTGGTTCTTCTGATCGGGTTTGCCCTATATGTGACTCGAAAGACCCGCGCGGTGTGGTTGGTGCGGGGCTATGTCATCTTGCTGATGCTGGCATCTCTGGCACAGCCACTCGAATTGTTGAATCAGGTGTTGGATGGAGTATTGATTGGAGCGGCAGTCGCACTTGCCGTCCTCTTTCAGCCTGAATTGCGCAGAATGCTCGAACAACTTGGGCGAGGAGATTGGCTGGAGTTCTTACCCCTCCTCGTTAAGCCATCTACATTGGACAGCAGCCGCAGAACGGAGAACGCTCTAGAAGAACTGATCTTGGCGATTAAAGACCTATCCCAAAACCGGACAGGGGCATTGATTGTCATCGAGCTGGAGCAGCCGATCGACGAGCGGATCTTTACGGACACGGGAGTGACGATTCAAGGGCAAGTGTCGAAAGAACTGCTGCAAACCATTTTTCAAACATCGACACTGTTACACGATGGTGCAGTATTAATAGCGGGCGATCGCCTGAAAGCCGCCGGGGTGATCTTACCGGTGTCAGAACGGGTTGCGTCCCGTCAGTTGGGAACCCGCCACCGGGCAGCGATGGGCATTACCGAACAGGCCAGTTGCTTGTGTATTGTAGTGTCTGAAGAAACGGGTTCAATTTCGCTGGCTGAAGCAGGACGCCTCCAACGTCCCCTCACCAGCAGCACCCTTAGGGATGCATTGAATCAACGATTGCGACCTCAGCGAGAACCCAATCATGCGACCGCCTCTTTGTCCGGGTGGATAATGAGTGTAGCCGGCTCTTCTCGTCGTTTAATTACTGCGTTGCAGGAAAAACTGTCAAAATAATGACTGCGTCCTCCAGCTTACTCACCCAGTTGCCCTCCGACTTGGATGCGGCAGCATTGCCACGTCATGTTGCTGCAATTATGGACGGCAACGGACGATGGGCTCAACATCGCAAGCAGCCACGGGTGATGGGCCACCGTAAAGGGGTCGATACCCTGCGGGATCTGCTGCGGTGCTGCAAGGATTGGGGAATTCCAGCCCTGACAGTCTATGCGTTTTCGACCGAGAATTGGGGACGTCCCCTGGATGAGGTGGATTTTTTGATGATTCTGTTCGAGCGCATGCTTCGGGCAGAATTGGCAGAGCTAATTCGAGAGGATGTTCGTATCCGTTTTGTGGGCGACCTCGATCGCTTGCGTGCATCATTGCAGGACGAAATTTCAGGAGCGATGAAGGCTACAGCAAACAACCAAGGGGTTCAATTTACTGTGGCCATGAATTACGGCAGTCGCGAAGAGATTGTGCGTGCTTGCCGGCAACTGGCCACCCAGGTTCAGCAGGGAGCGATCGCTCCAGACGACATTACTGAAGAGTTATTTGCTCGCCACCTCTACACTCACGAACTAGACGATCCTGACCTCCTTATTCGCACCAGTGGAGAACAGCGATTGAGCAATTATTTGCTGTGGCAAATGGCCTACACCGAGCAATACTTCACATCCACGCTGTGGCCGGATTTCGATCGCTCGGCCTTTCACCAAGCTCTCCTGAGTTACCAGCAACGCCACCGTCGCTTTGGCAAACTCTAAACAGTCCTAGCGGCAAATACAGCAAGGGACTTCGACAACCTGGTATAAACCAGGCAATGTTTCTGACGTGATATTTCCATGCGTCGAGCTATATTTGTTGCTCTTTGGGTGAGCTTTAGTGCTTACGCCTTCTTTGGCTCCCCTGCTAGCGATCCAGACAGCACAATCGCCTTACTGTCCAATTTAGTCAGCGGCAATTTCAGCGCTCTAAACCCACTCTTGGTGGCTGAGTTCAACTTGATGGGTGTCTTGCCCTTGATTTACTGCTGCTTTCTGTTCGCAGACGGGCGGGAGCGCAAACTTCCCGCTTGGATCTTTGCTGCCGGAATGATGGGAGTTGGCGGGTTTGCACTGCTGCCATATTTGGTGTTTCGCGGACAGCGAACTTCTACAAACGCTGAACCCAGTGGGTTTCTAAGATTTTGGGACTCCCGCTGGATAGCCGTTGCCTTGTTAGGAGTAGGGGCTAGTTTGATGGCTTATGGAGGATTGCAGGGAGATTGGGGTGACTTTGCCCACCTTTGGCAATCTCAGCAGTTTGTGCATGTAATGACACTGGATTACCTGCTGTTGTGTGCGCTACTACCCGTCATGGTGTACGACGATCTTCCCCGACGTGGGTGGTCAGTTGGAGCATGGTTTTGGGCGATCGCCTGCATTCCATTTTTGGGTCCGATGCTTTATCTGTGTCTGCGTCCTACCCTCAATGGATCGTTAGCACCCTCAAACTAACGTTCGGGGCAATACTTGCATCTTCGATCCCCACACTGACCGGACTGTAGCTCGGTGTGAATGTAGTGAATGGAGGTTAACGAAATATCATCAGATAGGTGTCTCACTTGTTTCGATGCTGAAAATCGCCAAGAAAGCTTGATTGAGGGGGGAATGTCAAGTGATAATCTCGATATCAATCTGCGTACTACATACATCTCTGCTACGAGGGAGACAAGTTCTAATGAAAAACCATTTGCTCGCGGGGGTGGCCCGACTGTGTAAAGCCACTCTGGCCTTTATTATCGGCATCAGTTTGGTTATCAACCTGGCAACTCCCGCACTTGCCCAGGAGAGCGTCGATACCGTGGCTCCTGCCGAACAGAGTTCTGCCGCTGATGTGACTGAAGTTGACGGCGTTCCCGTGATCGACCTGCAGCCCAAACTCGATTTGAACTACGCCATGCTGCGTCGGTTCCGCGAGCTGCCCGGTTTCTATCCCACTCTCGGCCAAAAAATCATCAAAGCGGTACCGTTCAACTCCGTTGAAGATGTGGTGAACATCGATGGCCTGACCGATAAGCAAATTCGGTTGCTAAGAGCTAACTTTAAAAACTTCGTTGTGGGCGACTACGACGAGGGTGCCAATGACTTCGAAACCCGTCTGAACAAAGGTTTCTACGATTAGTCCGACTTTTCGGCCAATCTAACCCACTCGGTTGGTGCGAGCAATCGCACTTTCGTTTATTGATGATAGTAAGGTGACCTTAGGTCACCTTTTTTGTGTTTGAGCGAATGCCATACAAATGAATGGCGTTTGTCATTTCAGTTAGGGGAAAGGTTGCGATCGCAGTCAGGGTTGGACATCAGTGAAACGTCCACAGTTGTAAGGCCACTGCTACGGCAAACCGCTGTACAGTCGAGAGCATATCGAGGGGCTCTAGGTCTGATGGAGTCAGAACAAAACGTTTGAGATATTTCCTTAGGGAATTGCCGACCTTACTTGGTGCAAGACCATTCAAGATAGGGATATCTAACCGGGAAGAGCATCTGCATGGCACGAGAACGATTATCGGTACTGGCACTTGATGTTGGGGATCGGCGTATTGGCATCGCAGGTTGTGACGGAATGGGGTTGTTAGCAACTGGCCTAACCACCATTCACCGCCGGTCGTTCACAGCAGATATCGAAACATTGAGGCAGCTTGTAACCGAACGGCAAGCCCAGAGATTTGTGGTGGGCTTGCCTTACAACATGGACGGAACGCAGGGATACCAAGCCCGCAAAGTCAAGAAGTTCATGAAATCAGTGACCAAACATATCCCATTACCTGTGGACTTCGTTGACGAGCGCCTCACGAGCGTCCAGGCCCGCTGGAATCTCAAGGCAGCCGGAATCAAGGTAGGGCAGTCCAATAAAGGGCTGATCGATCGCGAAGCCGCCGCCGCCATCCTGCAACTGTGGTTAGATCGCCGCCAACACGATCTTGACCGCCAACAAGTCATCGAGCACCAACCAATCCTCGAGGGCCAACAGGATATCGGGGGCCAACTAAGAATCGATCGATCGCTGTGTAATGAACGACCCCAAACAGGCGATCTGAGTGGCAATGAACCAAAAACAAGCCCGTTTACCCCACAAGATCCCGAATCAGGTACCACCTCCAAGTAGACTAAGACTGTGTTTGAGTATATTTGCCGGCGTTTATGAGTGACACGCTGCTTCTACGCGACGAACTAGACCATACCCTAGAGTGCGAGATCCTCAAGCTAGTGGATCTTGAAGAGGAAAATTATGCCCTTCTGATGCCCGTTCATCAGCCCGTCCAAATTCTGGCCTGGGAAGATGGCGACCCAGAGCTGGAGACGGCCTCTAGTCCTGGTGAAGGCTCTGATGACGATGAAGGAGGCTTGGCCGATTTAGACGAGCAGGAATTAGAAGCAGTGATTCCTACCGCCCAGGCCGTTTTAGGCGAACTCAATCTTAAATTGCGCGTCAGTGCCTATACGTTAACGGTTGAAGGAGAGTTGCCCGAGCCGATTGAAGAAACGGCAATTGAGATTGCCAACGGTGATGGAGACGACGACATCGAAGAATACCAACTGCTTGCAACTTTTTTCCACGAAGAGCGCCAATTCGGCGTATTTGCCCCCCTCGATCCCCTGCTCTTTTTCGCAGCCAAGCCAGACTCGGTCCCAGCTCTTGTCTCTCCGGAAGAAGACAGCGAGTTGTTCTCGCGGTTGCAAGACCGTTTGCTCGATTTGGCGGAGTGAAACTACTCTCCTAAAACTGCTTGTGGATGCGAATTGGGATCGAACACATAAAAGCACTGCCAGCCAGACCGGTCAGCCTTAATAAGTTCATGCGAGACTGATACATCGAAGGAGCATACAGTCGAGTTATCCAAGTCCTGCTGGGCAAAATGAGTGAATCACACAACGCCTCTGCACTGCTAAGCGGACAACTAACTATCGATTGATAGGAAAAACCGCTGTAAGGTCGAGAGGGCTCAGCAAGCTTCCAGAACCTAGTAAAGTCAGGCATTAGGAGTTAGGGGACTGCTCAGTGGGGTGCCTATTTTTGATGTGACAGTTATTTGATGATGTAACAGTCGTAGGCTTGCAAGACGAACCAAGCCCAACACTCGTGGGTTCAAGTGGGCAAAACCAACAAACAACAGTCATTAACGACATAGGCAGCAGAGACATGCTTGCAAGGGAAAGGGCTTTATGGGCTGGATACGAAGATTAGCAACCGTTGGAATCGCTTCCGGGATTGTAGTGGGGGCAGGGGCGTTAGGAGGATGGTGGGGTTGGCGATACGTATCTGCTCCTGCGATCTCGCCCGACCGAGAGGTCGAGCCCATCCGCGTTACCATTGCCCCTGGCAGTAGCTTGCGCGATATCAGTCAGCAGCTCGAACAAGACGGAGTGTTGCGATCTCCTCAAGCTCTAGAATATTGGATGCGGTTTAGGGATTGGGAACCCAAGGCGGGAACGTTCGACTTCGATCCCCGCTGGGAGCTCACAGAAATTGCCGCCCGACTCAACCAAGGGCGTGGGGTGGAAGTCCGATTTACCATTCCCGAAGGGTGGCGCATCACTCAAATGGCAAACTACTTCGAACAGCTCGGTTGGTTCTCTGCTGACGATTTCATTGCTGCCACCGAGTCCCCAGACCTACCTCAATTTGAGTGGTTACCCCCAAACCTTCCCCAGCTCGAAGGGTGGTTATTTCCCGATACGTATCAGATTCCGCTGGATGCGCGGACTCCGGAGCGTGTCATTGTCAGCATGCTGGAGCAATTTGAAACGTCTGCTTTGCCCATCTATCGCGAATACGAGCGTATGACGCCTGAAGAAGAGCGACTGTCCATGATGGAATGGGTCACCCTGGGCAGCATCGTCGAGAAAGAGTCAGTGATGGCAGATGAGCGGTTTGAAATTGCAGGAGTCTTTGCCAATCGCCTCGAACAAGGGATTCCATTAGCAGCCGATCCCACCGTGGAATATGCCTTCAACATCACCCAAACCCCCGATCGCCGCCTAACCTACGCTGAAGTAGCGCAGCCGTCTCCTTATAACACCTACATCAATGTCGGTTTACCCCCGACCGCGATCGCCAGTCCTGGCCTTGCCAGCTTAGAAGCAACTCTAGCTCCAGCAACAACCGACAATCTCTATTTTGTTGCCCGCTATGACGGCAGTCACGTGTTCAGCCGTACCATCGAGGAGCACCTGGCTGCCCAGCGCCAAATCATTCAAGATCGGCAAGTGAATTAATGTTCGGTCAGGCCCTAAGGAATGAGCTGCAACCAATCGCCGTGCCAAAAGACCTACTGCTGTGTCTCTTTTGGCTCTCATGATGGCTCTATGAAGGTCAATTGCTAGCACCTCGTCTGAGCCCCAATCCACCGCTACAATCGGCAAGCGGACACATGTGTGTGGCGGTATGGCGCGCTTTTTCCTCACTCGTTGGATTCAACTTCTGCAACCCGATGTTGTTGTTGGTGGGCCAGCGACCGATCTGACTACCGAGACCTTCAGACGCCTGAACGTCAAAGGATTGATCCTCGATATCGATCACACCATCGTGCCCACCAGCCGCCCGGTGGCGACATCTGAAGTCAAACAATGGCTGTACATGATGCAGCAAGCATTTCCCATTTGGTTGGTCAGCAACAACTGGAATTCTCAACGCATCCAGCGAATTGCGGACAATAACAACTTGCCTCACATCAGTCGTGCAGGTAAACCGTCACGCAAATCGCTACGCAAAGCGATTCGTGAAATGAACCTCCCTCCCCAAGACGTCGCCATTGTGGGGGATCGCATCTTTACCGATGTCGTTGGCGGCAACCGGTTAGGCATTGTAACTGTCTTTGTCGATCCTGTAGAACCAGGGTTGCGACGACCAAAATTTTCATTCGAACGGATGATTTCACTGCTCCTAGGAATAAATCTAAAGAAAACATTATGAAAGTGAGGTGTCGTCCTAAATCTCTGTGAATATTCACATAGTTTAAATAAGGCCAAGCTGGATATAGGCCTCTGCTTTAAATAATCATCGATTCTAAATCACATCCAGAGCTTCTCTCAGAACGGGAGAAGCTCTTTGTTTATAAGGCCTGCAAAGCGAACAGCAGTTGAGCGAATTTCCCTCCTTCGATACATCCGAGATTGTTTTGTGTCTCCAGCTGTCATTTAGGGCGAATCACTGTCAAGCAATTCTAAAGAAAGTATTTGATTCTGGTGGAACCCCGAACCAATCTGAGATTCTAGGTGGGGATCAAACGGAGCCACCCTTTTATAAAGGCTCTGAATATAACCACCAACTACATAAATACCCTCGCTTTCAGCGCCTTCTATTCACAGAGGGCGCTGTTATATATGGGGACCGTATTCGCAAGGATACTTGAGGTTGCGGCGCTCTTAACTTCGCGCGATTCAAGTTCTGCAAGCCGTAAGACAGGTTCCTCAAAAATCTGTGGATTCACCGAGTTGTGCGTTGAGAGCATCTCATCAAGCAGCTGTACTCATTTAGCCTGGGTAGAGCGCTCGCCCGCTTTGGTTACGCTGACAACATGACCGGCTCCGTAAGATCTGGAGCAAGACCGTCACGCTCCGTTATTCCGATCGCCTTCGCAAAACTTGACAGAGGATGGTGTGAAGTGGGATCGCAGTCGAGCCAGACGATCTGTGTTTCTTTGTTTGAACTTATGCTTTTGTGACTGAAATCGCCCTGGCAAAGGACGGTACCATTGCTCTACTGGTTGATGGCAGTACCTGCCATTTCAGTTCGAGCATGAATGGTTAGGTTCAATATGGGTCGCCATCGCAGGGCTAATCTGTGAGGTGCTATTACCCGTTCATCCGGTTGATTTAACTCTCAAACTCGCTTGCTCCTCGACGAGGAGCACTTTATGCAAGCACCATCCCTGCATCCGCGTACGGTGGAAGAGGTGCGGCAAAAGGCCGACATTGTGGAGGTCATTGCCGAAAAGGTTGTGCTGCGCAAGCGGGGCAAAAATTTCGTCGGTCTCTGTCCG
>JBFRWD010000105.1:0-27712 GCA_051439425.1 Synechococcus sp. | reverse complement strand
AGTCAGGAGAACTTCCAGAGAACTGCACCCATCGCCCAGTCAAATACCCAAACAACATAGTGGAGCAAGATCGCCGATTTGTTCGCTGGAGAGTCAAAGCTAGCCAGTATTTCAAGAACTTCTGGAGTGCTCAACGAACTCTCAGGGGATAGGAAACTATTAACATGATTCGCAAGGAACAGCTTGATTGTTTTGCTAGGGGAGACGTTGTTGCTCAGATAAACTTCATCAATCAGCTCTTTGGGATTGCTGTATAAAAATGCAGGCAGCACTTAGACTATTTGTCTACTTTCAAGTTTTTGCAACAGTACCCTGGCCTTTGTGGTGCGTGTGTACGGATGTCGTCAACTAACCTTGTTCATCTGTTGTGCGATCGCTTTTATCAATGGTTTGCATGAGAAAAATTCATATGATTATCCTGTGCTAGCCGCTAAGATGCTGCCAAACCAAAACTGAATGCTTCATGCGGGAGGACTGCCACTATGGGCGGCCTGAAACTCAACCGCATTAAATTGTCGCAGCTACGAGCACTGGTGGCGGTGGCGGAGTGTCGTAACTTTAGCGAAGCCGCGCTGCAGCTAGAGGTGTCTCAGTCTGCCGTAAGCCATGCGATCGCCACTCTGGAAAACGAGTTGGGAGTGCAATTACTGTCGCGCGGACGTCACGGAGCCCATCTGACTCCTGCCGGCGAAACCATTGTGGCTAAAGCCCGCAGCATCCTGCTGGATGTGGGAGATCTAGTGCAAGCCGCCAACCTACATAAAGGCTTGCAAGGGGGGCAGGTGCGAGTCGCCACCTTCCGCAGCGTCGCCACCCACGTATTGCCGAAAGTGATGGCACAGTTCCAGAAGTTATATCCCGATATTTCGGTGGCAATTACCGAGCTGCACGACTTTCCGAACGTCAATCGCATTCTGAAAGAAGGGGCTGTTGATGTTGGATTTACATACATGCCCTGCCCCTCAGAGTTTGACATTTGGGAAATTCTTCGGGATGAGTATGTTGTCCTTTTGCCCCCTACTCCCCGACTGTCATCCCCCCACCTTAGTTGGGAGCAACTGGCACAATATCCCTTGATTATTCCGCCTGAAGCGGACAGTTGTAGCTTCATTCTGCGCAAGCACTTTGAACTGCACCAACAACCCTGGAACCCGGTTTATCGGTTTCGTGAAGACAGTACTAGCGTTCAGATGGTGGTGCGAGGGCTCGGGGCAGCTATTTTGCCGCGCCTAGCCGCTGACCCCATTCCTCCCGGTGTTCAAATCTGTAGCTTGCCGGTCAAGCTGGAGCGGATTATTGGTGGAGCGGTTTTGAAAGATGGGCTACTGACGCCAGCGGCATTTGCATTTTTGGAAACGCTAAGGGCGTGGGCGGAGTCCCATCAGGGGGACGATGTGGCGATGGTGAGCGGGATGCCCTCCACTTAGTGGTTGCTCATACCTGTCTGCCTGACTCTCTACTCTGCCCGACTCTCTATTCTGTTTGGCTCTCTATTTCTTTGGGGGCTATTCGGTTTCTATTGTTGATTCAGGGAGTGGGTCCGAATTGTTTGGTCCTATGCTCGGCAGGACCCGGACACCCAAAAATATGAGGGCACCAACAATTGCAAAACAAACGAGAAATCCGCCGAGGAATTTCCCCAACGAATTCCCTGGTGGGTTAGGCTCTCCAAGCCTGTCTGGGTTGGGTACGACGCTGCTCGCACTAGAATCTGTGGTTGCAGTTAGAGGTCCTTTCCCCAAAGCCATGGCATCGGCAGATGTTGAGGGGGCTACGTCTTCTTCCCAGAGCGCGGCGGATGTATTGGCATTGGCAGGCAAGTTGAGGACGCTCTCGTCAACAACCTCTCCCATCACAACCACGGGTCTGTATTCAAGCGCATCCAGAAATGCTGTCTCGCGGCCTGGCTCTGAAGTTTTGGCTGTCACCCGAACCTCAGGAGCAGGCTCGATATCGCCAAACGATGTTACACTCGCTAGCTCTTCTGCCCCATCTAAATAGTCTCCTTCAATGTCGTTTAGCTCATCCTCGTCCGTACGAGCGGTTGAAGGGGGAGAGAGGGGCTCTTCAACTGACATGGAGGACTCTCTAGCACTGTCCGGACCATCGATGTTTCCTTCATTGAGGAAAGACGCCGGTACGGAAGGGCGGCTGGGGGGAATAGGGCTGAGCAGATGAGGAGGAATGGGGGTCGGGCTGGATAACTTTGTGCGTACTGGTGACTCTTTCTCTAGTGCCTCTGCCTCTGATACTTCTGTTAATACGTCTGTTTCCGAGGGGGGGATTTCTGGACTATTCGAGCCAACAGGTTGGGAGGTAACCGGTGAGTCTACAATCGCTCCTGCCCCCGTGGATACAACTGCGCCTGCAACCGCAAGCGCTCCGACCCCGATCGCGGCTGCCGCTTGCGGAGCTGGCTCAGCAATGGAACTGGGTTCCGGAGACACTGCTATGTGAGTTGCCACTGGAATCTGGTCTGATGCAGGGGAAACCGCTGCAAGCGGCTCGCTATCTTGGGATGGCTGTGGCGATCGAGTCGGGCAATGACAGGCGGATAGATTGAATGGTGCTTTATGGGGAATGGGGGTGGCAGAGAAAAATAGCGGAACTTTTGGCCGCCAAGGTAGGGATGGGGTGGATGCTGTTGGGCAGTACGAATTGGCTGGAAGCGTGAAAGACATGCGCATTCGATCGCTTGATTAGCAACCAATAATACATGCTCGAGAAGTGACACGGTAGTCTTTTGCGTCTTGCCCGGAGAAAGTTACGCAGAACTGCTGGGCACACCAAGACATTCTTCTGCTCGATATTTGTTCCTGCCGATCGAGCTGATCTGCCTGCTACCGTTATGTTCTGGAGTCATGTTTTGTTTGGAGTCGCTATCCTAAGTAGTCTACGAGAGCGGTCAACCGTTCCCACGCAGCTCCTCTGGCCAGAATGGTTTTCGCTTTTTGCACGCCAGCAGCCCAATCGTCTACATCTCCCGCTACCCAAAGGGCAAGGGCAGCATTGAGGGCGACTGCCTCGGTTTGGGCTGTGGTGGCTCGTCCTTGGAGAACGGCAGTCATGATGGCGGAGTTTTCTGCGACTTCTCCCCCTTTCAAATCGCTCAAGGTTGCTGGTTGTAATCCCAAAGACTGCGGATCGAGAACCTCAGTCGCAACCTGACCGCTGTCGAGCACGGCGAGATCGGTGGGGGCTTCCAGTCCCGCTTCGTCCAAACCTTCGCGACCGTGCAGCGCAATGGCACGTTGGCAGCCCAATAACTGAAACGCCTCGGCGATTGTGCCCACTAGATCGGGACTGTAGACTCCCACCACTTGACCGGTGGGGCCCAGTGGATTGACGAGCGGTCCCAGCAAATTAAAGATGGTGCGCACTTTTAGTGTTTTGCGATAAGGCACTACCGCTTTCATGGCGGGGTGCCAACCCGGAGCAAATAGAAAGGTAATGCCCACGTCGTTGACTGCCGACCGAATGCGATCGCCATCCGCCTGCAGATTTACCCCTAACGCTTCCAACACATCGGCCGAGCCCACTTTGCTGGAGGCCGATCGGTTGCCATGTTTGGCCACCGGAATCCCGGCAGCACTGACCACAAACGCAACTGCTGTGGAAATATTGAAGGTTCCGGCTCCGTCACCGCCTGTTCCGCAGGTGTCTACCAATACCGGTAAGTTGAGAGGATCGCCTTTGGATGCCCGCTGTAGGACGCGAGCCATACCTGCCAGTTCGGGCGCGGTCACCCCTTTGGCCTGTAACGCGGCTAGTAATGCTCCTGAGGTTACATCCGGAACGTCTCCATTCAGCCAGCCGTTCATCAATTGCTCCGCCTGCGCTTCGGAGAGGGATTGGCGATCGAGCAGTTGCTGGAGAAGTTGAGGCCACAGGTCTGTTGCCGGAGACTGAACGGTCATAAGGCAGTGTTAGAGATGGAGATAGTTCGGACTAATTCTAATCGTGTGCGGAGAGCTTGGTACCGTTCCACTGCCGAACTGCAATGATTTGTTGGTTGAAGGGATGGTTGTTGAAAATGATGGCCTGTTGAAAGGATGTTTATTTTACTAAGCCGGTTCTAAGGGCGCGCACGGCAGCTTGAGTTCGATCGCTGGCTTTTAGCTTCTGCAGTAGGTTGCGCACGTGGGTTTTGACGGTGCCCATGCCAATTTGGAACTCTTCTGCGATCGCGGCATTGCTGTATCCGTCGACAATTTTTTCGAGAACTTCTAATTCCCGTTCGGTTAGCGGCGACTCCTCCAACTGTTCCGAAAGTGCGGCATCTGCTGCGGCAATGGTGACAGTATCGGGCTCATCAGCCTCGCTGCGAACCCGATCGAGAACCACATGGGCGATCGCCGGATCGATCCAAGCGTGCCCTGCATTCAACTGTTCCAATGCCAGGACCAGATTGTCGGCGACGAACTCTTTGAGGCAATAACCATCTGCTCCCGCAGAGAACGCTTCCAGTACGGACTCTTCGCGAGTGCTCCCTGTCAAAATCAGTACTAGTAGGTGAGGACAGCGGACCTTTGCTTGTTTGGTCAGCTCGATACCGTCCATATCCGGCAGGCCAATATTGACGATGGCTAAATCTGGCTGCAGGACGTTCAACTGTTCTAGGCTGGCGGTTCCGGTCACAAACTCGGCAGCTAACTCAAAGCCGTCAACCTGAGACAATACCGACCGGACAACCGCACGGACGGGTTCATGGTCTTCCACCAAAATCGAGCGAATGGGATGCCGAGTGCGGGTGGATGGGGATGGCCTAGTCGTCATGGATGGCAGGGGCTGGCACGAAGTTTGGAAGGTACTCAACAGATTTCCGCAGAGTAGATAGGGCGGTGACCCCATGACTGAGGACATTTCAGCTACGGCAATCCCTGTCTGTATCTACGAGTTGAATGTCCTAACTGAAATGAAAAGCGCTATCGATCTACTGCAGGTGCAACAGCAGGTTGCAAGGGCAACATTTCCAGTGGTATTTGCGGACATCAGCCTACCCAGCAGAAATAGAGCCGATACCATGGGTAGCGATCGCCCTTGCCATTTGCGATCGTCAGCCGTTGGTGTGTCGACCTGACTCGTTACTTCACTCACTCACAACCTGAAGACATCTCCAGTTGCGCGATATCCAAGACATAGCAAGGACCATCCCACCGGAACGTCCATCGTATTTCTACCATGTCTGCATCATCTGTCGGGCTACGATTGTCTGCCTCCACTGCAGTTTTTGCCCTGTCGCTGCTATTGGGAGGCGGTGCGTATGCTCAATCTTCTCGTGACGACTCTAGTGCAGTTGCCCAAGGACAAGTTGCCGATACTCAAGGACAGGTCGAAGTGGAGGTGGGCCGTTTAGATCGCTGGCTGGAGAATTCCGAGGCTGCTGAGCTTGAATCCAATCTAGGTGAATCTGGCGAAGGAGGTGCTTCGACTGAAGACAACTCCAACTCAAACGCGGGTAGTGCGGTCTCTCGTTCTGACCGATTGCAAGAGCAAGATTCTTCTGGGTTTTATGAAGATTCAGATTCAAGCGATTCTGCCTTCGGTAACCAACCGACATTTGAACTGGATATTGGCGTTCAGCAAGGTCCAAGCGATGGAGCTGGCAGTGGAGGGTTGAGCGGAGATGATAGCGGCTCGAATCGTGATAGCGATCCGAATGACGCGTCCGCAGGGGATGGCAGCGGTACCGATCGCGAGGGAGTAGGGCAGGATGGCAGCGGTCCCAGGAATGGTAGCGGTTCGGGTTCACCATCAGGCGCAGGAGATGGCTCGACTATTGGGGATGGCGGTGGCACCGGAGAATCGGGGCAGGGGGCTCCGGGAGGAGAGGGGCCGGTGCAAACGCGACGAGATTACATTCCTCAGATCACCGGATTGATTGTGGATGCTCGTCAATTGGACTTTTTACCCAGCATGTCGATGCGGCTCTTCGATCCAGATGGGAATCAGGTATACACCACCCCCAGCACTAATCGCCAGTTGAATGCATCGCAGGTGGCTGTTAACGGTACGGCTCTATTTGTGACGGATGAGGCGCAAGCTCGCGAGTTAGTGAATCGGATTGGGGAGCGCCCGCATACGATCGCTGCGCAACGCACTCAAGGGTACGATTTGGTGATTTCCAACCAGGATGCTTGGGCGTTGCGCAATCAAAACGAGCGCGATCGCTTTTTGGAAAACTACGCGGTGGTGGTGATCTGGCAACCCCGTAACTGAATGCCAGCTCGACGAAAACCGATGGGGGAAAGGCGGTTGGGGGTCAGGGATTCCCTCTCCTCTCACGTCTGAGACTGGCCCCATTTCTGCAGCACTGCTTGTAGATCTCGTTTGCGAACGGGTTTAGAGAGAAAGTCATCCATTCCTACCGCCAAACACCGATCGCGATCGTCCTCCAACGCACTGGCCGTCATCGCAATAATTGGAATCCGCTGTTCTCCTGCTTCTTGCTCCCGGATAGTGAGGGTCGCCTCGTATCCGTCCATCACCGGCATCTGACAATCCATCAGTATCAGGTCAAACTCTTGCGATGTTAGGGCGGTCATGACTTCCTCCCCATTGTTCGCCACTTCAGCATCGTGGCCTAAGGTCTTTAACTGGCGCAGTGCCACTTTCTGATTGACCCGATTATCTTCAGCTAAGAGGATGCGTAAGCTCGCTGGCGGGGGAGACGATGGTCTGGATTTCGGTTCAGGCGATCGCGGTTGAGCCTCGGGACGAACGATCTGCAAGAGCGCATTTAGGATGCGCTCGGGTTTGACGGGTTTGGCAATAGTGGCATCGAGGTGTCCTGACTTCACCCAAGCTTTAGTGCGTTCTTGGCGAGTGAGCGGTGCTAAGCCAATGCAGCCAGGGCGACGATTGGGGGGAATGGCATGCAGTGTGTCGATCCAATCCTCTGCCCGCTTCCAATCTAAATCGATCGCCACAATACCGGTCCAGCTCTCTATGTCATCCGAGATTGCTGTCTTTGGGATTGCTTTATCAGGGGTTGCTGTATTCGAGGTTGCTTTATGAGGGGCTGCTGTATTCGGGGTGCTTCTAACCCGTTCGAGCCGAGCCATCGCGGTAGAGCGATCGCTAAGTGTCACTTGCATCCCCCAGTATTTGCCCCATTCAGCGATCGCATCCCCGACAGTCTGGCAATCTGTGGCAATCCATAACGGTACGTTCTGCAACCACTGCTGATGGCTGCTGGTCTCCAGCGTTCCACCGGCAGCACTCACCGGCAGCGTCAGTTGGAACCAAAACGTCGAACCCTCTCCCGGCGTACTATCTACGCCAATTGTTCCTCCCATCAGATCCACCAAGCCCTTACAAATGGACAGTCCTAATCCAGTACCGCCGTATTTGCGGGTGGTAGAAGCATCGGCTTGAGAAAAGGACTCGAAGAGGGTGTGTTGTGCTTTGGGGTCGATGCCAATCCCGGTATCTCTAACGGCAAAGTGCAGAGTGGCCAGTTCTGGCTCGGTGGGTGTTTCGTGCAATTGCTCCAGTACCTGCACCTCCAGAGTGACGTGACCGGAAGCGGTGAACTTGATGGCATTTCCCATCAAATTTGTGAGAATTTGGCCGATGCGAGTGGGATCGCCCACTACCAGGGGGGGGACGTCGGGGTTGACCCGCACCACGACATCTAAGTCTTTGGCATATGCTTGTGTGGCCAACAAATCGGCCACGGCCTCGATACAGGGCAACAGGTGGAACTCCACGCTTTCTAGCCGAACGGATTTGGCTTCTAGCTTCGAAAAATCCAGAATTTCGTTGATGATGCTCAGCAGCGTATCGCCACTCGATCGAATGGTGCGGATGAAATCCTGTTGTTCTGGGTTGAGCTGAGTCTCCAGCAGCAGTCCTGCCAATCCCACGACTGCATTCATGGGGGTGCGAATTTCGTGACTCATGTTGGCCAAAAAGGCACTCTTCATGTGGGTGGCGGCTTCTGCTTCTTGACGAGCTAACTCCAGCTCGCGATTTTGCATTACCAACTGTTCTTGCAACTCCCGGCTGGTCGTGGTGTCTTCCAACACCAGCAAGATTCCAGACATACCGCCGGTTTGAGCCAACAGCGGTTCCACTTTGAGATCGAACCAATGGCCCAATCGTTTGACTTCCCACGATTCGCCGTGAAATCCATCGGCTAGGGATTGCCAGCGCTGCAGCCACGCTTCGGCTGTTGTCCATTCCGGTACAAGCGCTGCTCCCAGCCGATCGCCCTCCTGAACGGACAACACCTCTGCAGCAACGGGATTGCAAAACCACACGATTCCGTCTAAATCCGTGGCCAGCAACCCAATCGGTAGGCTGCTGGAAATGGCCGCTTGCGCGGATTGCGAGCGTCCGAATGCGGCAGCCAACGTCGTCAATTGAGAGACTGTGTCATCGGCCATCCGCTCGGAGGTTTCCGCAATATTGAGGGGCAGCGGGCTGTGCTGAATCAGATCTTCCCCGTAGCTGGCCCATAACTGCTTGAGCTGGCCTTCCAACCGTCGATTCGTCGCCAGTCGTACCCCCAGCTCTGCGGCTGTGGTTGATAGCACGAGCAGCGACACGGGCCATGCCACTGGCAACCACCAATGCTGCCACTGAAAGCCCAGAATGGCGATCGGCATCCAGAGGCCAATGGCTGCGCCCCCCAAGACCAGTCGCCGCCGTGCCGAGTAGGGCGCGATCGCCCAGCCAAACACCGGGCCAGCTATGAGTCCGATCAGCACCCGCATCCACCACTGAGGTCGCTGCAATTCGTTATCCAGCAGCAAGGTATTCAGGGTGGCGGCATGCATGAAGATACCGCTGGTTTCGGGAGTGCGGTCGAATGGGGTTTGGAGCGGGTCGAGGCCGCGAGCGGTCACCCCAACAAAAACAAAGCGATCGCGAAACGTCTCTGCCGCAACGGAGCCGGAGAGCACGTCTGCTAATGACACGGATATTCGTGTCGGCGTTGAGGGGAGGGTCAGTGTGGTGCTGGGCCAATTCACCCACAAGGGTTGCGAGAGGTTGGGCAATGGCACTACAGGCTCTTCGAACCAGCTGTGAAGCTCCAGTGCGGCTACAGAGAGAGTGGGTAAGCGCTCGCTCTCTACTGGTTCTTCTGCGGTGGCGTCGAAAAACCTTCGGGAGAGGGGAACGCTGCGGGTAATGCCATCACTATCCTGTAGTTTGCTAATGTCTCCCAATGCGGCTGCATGGGCACTGATTGCAGGGCTGGGCAGAAGTAAACGCCCTTGATAGTCGGTGGCTTGGGCAATGATGACCCGCCCCAGTTGAGACATGCGATCGCCGAGCTGGTTGTCCTGAGGCTCGCTTTCGGAAAAGGCAATATCGAAAATAACGACGTCGGGTTCGACGGGTTGGAGAATGTCAA
Source organism: Synechococcus sp. (assembly GCA_051439425.1). Lineage (GTDB taxonomy): Bacteria > Cyanobacteriota > Cyanobacteriia > Thermostichales > PCC-7336 > PCC-7336. Next base: position 18,348 of record JBFRWD010000105.1, on the reverse strand, counting down.
GTAAGTCAGCATAGTAGCTGCGATCGAGCGGAAAGCGACCGAGTACCTGGAGAGAACGTTCGTCAATTTCGATGACGGCAATCCGATCGCTCCAGGGACGTGCCCCTCGCAATCTGAACTGCCAGTTGTAAACCAGAAATTCGGGAGTTTGCCAGCCTCCGACGCTTCCGACTGCGGCCACAAACAGCGCAGCTAAGGTTCCCGGAACAAGCTGCCGTAGGTGAAATTGAATCGATCGAGTGGATGGCATGGAGCATTAGGCTCCAACGGGCAACACCTCCATAGCAGCACATCGGAGATAAATATGGCATTCGCCATCTCAATGAGGACAAAGGTTCCGATCGCAGTCAGAGTTGAACATAGCTGAAATGTCCGCAGTGGTATGGCCACTGTTATAACAACCGACGAATCTAGAGCCGCTATCCCCTAGCAGAACTCGCTAAGGTGGGCGTAACGAAAGGGGGTTGCAACGTGTTTATTGACGGCGGCGAATCATTTCGCAAATACTTTGCCATAGATCGTCGGACAGGCCGCTAGGTTTACCCATTCGCTGGATCAGCGTGCGGTGCAGGGACAAGTAATGAAACGCCAGCTTGTGGCCGGGTAAGAGGATGCTGCGGCGATCGCTGTCTGGCCGACTCATCACATCACCAACGTAGTAGTCAATCCAACCTCCGCCCTTCTCTTGGCGTTGAACGGGAAGCGTAGCTGCCACAGATTTCGTCCTTGGTGAAAATAACAAAGCCAAATTGTCTGGGAACTGGCGAACCGCAGAAGCAGTGGTAATCATTGGCAATAACTCTTTGGTGCAAGATAAGCCAGCAGTGAATGCTGAGTGACGATAGTCAGGTATCTATACGTGGGCAGAAGAGGCATTGAAAACCCCAACTACATTCGAACTCATTCACATAACTGCTAGTGGCTGTTGATGGCTTAATGCGAATGATTTTTATTTCACCTAAAAGTAGCAGTCTTCCCTACAAATGGCAATAGTTTGCAATAAGGGGTGAGTCAGTGGGGCTTATTGACAGGCCTATCTGATTCGATGGCTCGAATTCGGTTGCTTTGAGCGGGTTATTTTGAACGGGTTGTTTTGAACGGGTTGTTTTGAACTGGGGAGCATTGGAGCTGCTGCGTTTAGGTGCTAGTCAGAGGACAGATCTATTCGTAAAATCGGGGCGATCGCGTTCGAGTCTGATATCGTGCCATCGCTTATTCTGGCGTCCCAGTCTCCTGCCCGTCGCAAGCTGCTAGATGCTGCGGGCTTGCGGTTTTTGGTGGAGCCCAGTTCCTTTGATGAAGACTCTATTCGTTGCAGTGACCCGCAGCAGTTGGTGGAAACATTGGCGCTGAAAAAAGCTGAGGTGGTGGCGGCAAAGCATCCGGAGCCGGTGGTGGTGTTGGGGGCCGATTCGCTATTTGTCATGGATGGGGAGATTTACGGCAAGCCGAGAGATGCTGCGGATTCTTTAGAGCGGCTGCAAAAGATGCAGGGCAATATGGGGATTTTGTATACGGGGCATGCGGCGATTGACACGAAGCAGGAGAGGCAGGTCAGTTGCGTGGGTATTACAAAGGTCTATTTTGCGCCGATGTCGCTGGCGGATATTCGTCGCTATATTGCAACCGGCGAGCCGTTAGCCTGTGCCGGAAGCTTTGCGTTGGATGGGTTTGGCGGTCTGTTTATCGAACGGATTGATGGCTGCCATAGCAATGTGATTGGCATTAGCTTGCCGTTAGTTCGAGATATGCTCGGTCAGCTTGGATATTCAGTCTCGGAATTATGGCAGGCGTGAAGGCACATGCGAGTTCGATTCTCGGCAGAGTGAGGGTTTGGGCTCGAGATCGTGTGCGAGCGATGCCAGGTTAGTCTCTCAGTCCGTATCGCTTTTAGCCATCAGCTATGGAGAGTGTCCCCGATCGCTTTCCCTTGCCAATCAAAGCTTTGAGCGGTTTCCGCACTCCAGACCTTACAGCGGATTGCCATACATGGTGGATAGGTTTCTGGGTGTCCAAGTTGTAGCTCCCGCTGCCTCGGTCCGAATCAGCTCGTCTGTAACTTGAAGCGGAACTGCGTGACTATCCAGTTGCCGTCTGTCGCCCCCCGCAATTGCCACCTCTGGCTGCAGCCAACGGGTGACCTCTGGCGGTAGCTCTGTTCCGTCCCACCACAGCCACTTAACGGTAGACAGCTCTGGATGGCGATCTCGTAACTGCTGCAGATTGGGCAATGGCGAACCCAGAATCAGCCCGGTTCCTTCTGCAATAGTGAACGAGAGTGCCGTTTCTGCCACTGGTTGCAATCGGGTCGTGCCAATTGTGATGCCGTCCCCAGACTTCAATTGACGCATCTCGGTGCCCGTTTCTTGCACGGAACTCAACTGCATCCCGGTGGCATCGCCGATCGCAAATCGGTCGCTCGTCCACAATTCTCCAATCGGGATGGAGCCAGCTAATGTTTCCCAGCCACCATTCGATCTCCCCGGTGCCAAGGCGATCGCCCGGTCTATGCTCCGAATCCCTTCGCTACGCAAATAAGGCAAGACGGTCAACTCTACGGTTGCGGTCGAGCCACTGTTAATGAGTGCAGTCTGGCCGCCAGATCGGATGACTATTGTGGGGGCATTGGAGGTGGCGAGGGTGACGATCTGGAGCGTGGGTTGGGGCCACAGTGCCGGAATGATGACGAGCACCAGAACTGCTCCGGTTACGCCCAGCGATAGCCGTTGCCAGTCAGGGAGGCGCACTGTGGGGACTCGATATATAGGGATGAAGCGATCGCTAAATGTTAGTGCCATCAACATTCCATACAGTGTCAAGCACTGCAAGATTGATGCCGTTCCCGTGTAGACTGTCGCGCCCGGCCAGGTGGCAATCCAACTGACAAAGCCGATCAGGGGATCAAGAATAAATCGCAATGGCCAAGCTAGCACTCCGCCGAAGGGAGGAAGGAGGAGGCTAATTGCAGCAACAACTAAACCTGCACCTATCGATAGGGTGACCAGAGGTGCGGTGATCAGCGATGCGATGAGGAAGTAAGGAGAGAGTTTTCCGAATAGGGCTAGTTGTAGGGGCAATGTCCACAGCAGGGCGGCGAGTGGAGTGGCGATTGCCGCGGCAAGGTTAGAGGGCACGAAATCCAGTCGCTTTTGCAACGGTGCAGTGCTGACCATAAGGCCAAATGTGGCCGCAAAGCTGAGCAAAAAACCGGCATTATCAATCCACAGAGGTTGAAGGATGGTGAGTGCTACCGCTGTCGCCAGCAGCAAGCCGAGGGGCTGAATTGTTCGTCCCTGCATCCTGATGCTGCGTCCAAATACAACGGCACTCCCCATGAGCGTGGCCCGCATCGCCGAGGGACTCCCTCCGGTCAGTACCAGATATACAGTCAGTATCGAAATCGCTATCCACTGTCGCTGGCGATTTCCCAACCTCGCCGTCCCCCACAACACGATGCCCAACAGAAGCGCGACGTGAAATCCTGATGCTGCTGTAACGTGAGCGAGTCCTACAGTACGAAAGTCTGCGGCTAAATCGCGGGGAAGTTGACTGGCAGAGGAGCCCAACACCATGCTCCCCAGCAACTGCCCCCGGCGATCGCCTAACCCGTGTCGAAAGGCTGAGACAATTCTGTGGCGCAATGTCCATCCCCCCCACCGAATCGCGGGGTCGAGCATTTCGATGTCAGTTGCGCTCAGTCCTGCAAACGCCCCCTTACGAGCGAGATAGTCACGGAAATCCAGTCCTCCTGGATTATCTGCACCGCTGGGTTCGTATAGATATCCGTGCAGTTCTATGACCTGTCCGGGGAAGAACTCGGGAATGCGATCGCCCATTGGCGGCGCAATATTTGAATCGTTAGAGCCTAAATCGTAGGTGACGTACAGCTTGCCGGAGGTCTCGGTTAGACTGGCCCCCTCCGCCCCATATGCTTGTGACGATACCCAGATATGGTGCCGGTTCGTCCCCGTTCTTCGTGGCAACGACTCTACCTTGGCGACAACTGTGACGTTCGCTTGTGGGGCGTGAATACTGATGTCGCGAGCGGGAGCGATCGAGGATCGAACATTGGCATAGCCCCAGGCAAGGATGCCAATGCAGCCAGCGACTAAGACTGTTCGTACCAGGCGAATGTTGTACCGATTCTGGAGCGCCATACCGGCAGCAAACACTGGGGGAAGCAAACACCCCCACGGCACAGAATGCAGTATCAGCCCCAATAACCAGGCCAACGCTATCCAATAGGTTTGAATCACCGATCGCTAACACAGAATCTTGTAGCGATAGCTTCCAATAGATGATTGAGGTATCGAAACCGAGAACTTGCTGGATTTTTGCTGCTATGGCATTCGGCAATCCCCTATGGAGGGGTTTTCGGGCATTTTTGCTTGTAAATCAAGGCTTTGAAGCATCTCCACTCTCCAGACCTTACAGCGGATTGCTATAGGTTTGTGGCGAGATGCGCTCAAATCCAACTCGCGCAACCATCGCGACGCCCATCGCCCGCTCCGAAGAACTGCCCGTCACTGCTGCGAACCACCGTGTGAACGCCACCAAAAAACATATTCTGTTTGTGCCACGGCACAATCCGATCGCCCAGCAAGTCTGCCAATCGCTCCGGGTCGAACCCTTTGAATCCAGGCTCCGCATTCAACTTGCCTTCATCCCAGTGCAATCGCGGACTGTTCACCGCCTGTTCCGCCGACATGTCAAAATCCACCAAATTTGAAATGACCTGAGCGATCGCCGTCCGAATTCGTTTCGACCCTCCCGAGCCCAAGACTGTCTCTGGTTTAGCGCGATTGAGCACTTCCCCAGCCAACACCATGGACGGAGCCATCATGGACGACATACGCACATCTTCTGTCCAACGATGAAATCCATCGGGATTGAGATCGTCTTCCCCCAGCATGTTGTTGAGCATGATGCCGGTACCTGGGATGGCATAGCCAGACCCTTCGCCGTTGGATGCGGTGATACTGGCGGCATTCCCGTCGCAGTCGATCGCGCTGATATGTGTAGTGCTACCCAGCTTGCTGGCAGGATTTGCCATGCCGGCTGCATAGACATCCAAGAGCTCTGAAGCGAGAAATTCTTTGGCAATTCCCGCTTGCTGAATCTGGCTGTTGAGGCGATTGCCCCGAGCCAGATCCGTCTGCCGCATCGCTGTTGCTAACACCTCCAGATGGGGCTGCGAACCAAACGATAGCGATCGCAAATCCACGCGTTCCAGCAGCTTGAGACAGAACGCAATCAAGGTGCCGCCAAAGCTGGGGGGAGGATTGCTCAACAACGTTCGCCCGCGATAATTGACTGCTAATGGCTGCCGTTCGATGGTTCGATAGTGTCTCAAGTCGTCCAGTGTTAGATGACCGCCACGAGCCCGGCAATCATTAACAACAAGTTTGGCGATATCCCCTTCCCGAAAGGCGATTGCTCCCTCCTGCACCACAAACTCAAGGGCATTGGCAAAGTCTCGCATTACGCAGGTATCCCCCACCTTCAGCAACTGTCCTTGGGGGGCGTACACCGGCTGCATCTGAGCAGATGCGGTCAGGATGGGCTCCAGTAATTCCAAGACGTAGTGTTGAAATGGGCTGATGACGACTCCCCGTCGGGCGAACTCGATCGCTGGGGCAGCAACCTCGGCCAATGGCAAGCGTCCCAATCGCTGGTGGACGTATAAGGCTCCATCCAAGCTGCCGGGGGTAGCGATCGCCCCCAATCCCACATGAAATTCTTGCTGTACACCGCCAAAATCGACGATGACCGGATAAAAATCAGATTCTGTTGGCGGACGCTTGACCTGGGGAGTCTGGGTGAAAAAGTCGAATAGGATGTTGTCTCCAGACTGGGTATGAGCCAGACAAAAACCGCCGCCGCCGGGAGATGTTAGTGCGGGTTCGGTTACCCAAGAGGCGAACATGGCCGCGATCGCCGCATCAAAGGCATTTCCTCCTAGCCGAAACATTTCTAGTCCCGCGTCAACCGTTTGCGGATGTCCGGCCGCGATCGCTCCCCGCTGACCCACCGTCATACCGTTGAAATCCTTTCAATTGTCAGCCCTGTCATCTCCCTGTCCTCCTAAAGATTTCGAGCAGGAATATCGGATTCGGCCCGAGTACCAATTATCCTTCATGGCAGAAATCCTCTGAATCTATCTGCAGGGATTTTGATTCACCCTATTACCGTCCGTTTACCGTCCGTTCAACCTAATTGCCCGCTCTAGACCTCGCTAGAGCAAGAATTCACTAGAGCAAGTACACACCCGACCCATATGGACTCGCACCTGCACGATATTGCCAGCCGATTTTGCGTGTCCAGCGCGATCGCCGGCCTCAGTCCTCTCGGCAACGGTCGCATCAACGATACGTATCTGGTTCGCCTCGCTGCCCCTCACTCAAGCTTCGTGCTGCAGCGCATTAACGCTAACGTATTTCCCCAACCGGAAGCCGTCATGCGTAACCTCGCGGTATTCGTGCGGCACGCCACCGAACGGCTCCCACACCTGAGGCTGTCATCCGAACGCCGTTGGGACATCCCTGTCGTTCTGCCTGCTGCCGATGACGATCGACCGTTTGTCTACGATGACACGGGCAATTTGTGGCGAGCGATCGGCTTCATCGAACATTCGATGTCAGTGGATACCATTCAAACCGTTGCCCAAGCCCGAGAGGTCGGCTTTGCTCTCGGGCTCTTTCACACGCTCGTGAGTGATTTGCCCTGCGATCGCCTCACCGACACCCTACCCGGTTTCCACATCACCCCTGGTTATCTCCAGCACTATGATGAACGGCTCGCGCAGGGGTTGTCCCCCCAGGACCAAGACAAGTGCGCAGATTGCCTGAAATTTGTGGAGGATCGTCGCGAGTCGATGGGAGTGTTGGAAGCGGCAAAAGCTGCCGGAGTTTTGGCTCTGAGACCGATTCACGGGGATCCCAAAGTCAATAACATTCTGTTCGATCGCCACAGCCATCTCGCCATCAGCATCATCGATCTCGATACGGTGAAACCGGGGCTCATTCAGTACGACATTGGGGACTGTATGCGATCGGGATGCAATCCAGCGGGATCGAATGCAAACGCTCTCGACAGTGTACGCTTTGACCTGCAGAATTTTCGGGCAATTTTGCACGGATACTGTTCGGTGGCGCGCCAGTTTTTGAGCGATCGCGATTACGACTACCTATATGCGGCCATCCATCTCATTCCTCTGGAATTGGGCTTGAGGTATTTGACAGATTACCTAAACGGAAATGTCTACTTCAAAGTCAGCGCACCCGAGCAAGCGCTACAGCGGGCACGGGTGCAGTTCGCGCTGACTCGCAGCATCGAGCAGCAAAGAGATGAGATCCTGGGGGCAATTGAGGCGCAACAAGCAAGCGATTGTCGTCTGGCGAGCGATCGGTCAGATTAGGTACCGTTTCGTGACACGCGGCTTCAAGTGGCTTAGCTGCCAACCAGGCTGGGAGGAGGCGGGCTCATTCGGGTTGGGATTGCTATAACTCTGGTGCAGACATCACGCTTGCGGAACCGAATTGGTATGAACGCACGTTTGGAAGCCATTCTAATTGCAGCAGAGGCTGGAAGCGATCTCGAGTCGGTATCATCGGCAGAATTGGAGATCGGTAAAGGAATTGTCGGCGATCGCTACCACATCTCTCAGGGGACATTCTCCAAGTCATCCGACACAGAGGTAACGCTCATTGAATGGGAAGAGATTCATGCCTTTAACCAAATCACTGGGTTGGATTATGAATCCGCAAAATTTCGTAGAAATCTAGTGACTGCAGGAGTGCGACTCAATCGCCAAGTGGGTCGAGACTTTTCAATCGGTGATGTCGTTCTGCGCGGGATGCGCCTGTGCGAGCCGTGTGGTTATCTAGCCAAATTGATAGGCCGAGATGTGATGCTGCAGATGAAAACTAAGGCTGGGCTGCGGGCAAAAATCTTGCGAGGAGGAGCCATCGCTGTGAATGACGCAATCCAATTCTCGTAAGGGTGACGGTAAAACGACTTGAGACGAATACTTGATTGAAGCGATCTGCATGAGGATATGTCTGTCCGCCATTACCGGATGGCTCAACCAGGCATTGAGCGGATGCTCTGGGGTAGTCAGGCTTGCTAGTAGTGATACTGAACTCTACCCCAAAGATTTTATTAAAAAGTTGGCTGAATACTTAACCGTTCAGCCCTACCCCCCATAATTCCAACCCGTTGTCTCCAACAGTAATGGATTACCCTCGCGGTGAATTCCCGAAGCAATCACCTCACCCAAAAACACGGTGTGATCTCCTTGGGGCAGAGAGCCGACAACTTTGCACTCGACGTATCCTAAGGAATCGGAAATGATCGGGCACCCCGTTTCTCCGAGATAGAACTCCACATCATCAAATCGATTGCCATTACGCTTGAGCGGTTGGAAAAACTTCTGGGCTAAATCCTTCTGAGTGGCGTCTAAAAAGCTGAGTGCAAATACACCGCTCGCCTCCACCATCCCGTGAGAGCGATTATCGCTACGAACGGCATTAATAATTAGCGGTGGCTTAAACGATGTTTGCATCACCCAACTGGCTGTATAGCCATTCACCTCTTCCCCGTCCTTGACTCCACAAATGTAGAGACCGTGAGGAATCTTCCGAAGCATCGTTTTTTTGGCTTGTTCGTCCAACACAGCAGAACCTCTTTGCAAAACATCGCGCCTATTCAAGCTACCAAATCGCGATTGCGAATTCAGATGGTCGGCCTCAGCCATTAAGTCAAGACCCAATCTTGATGGACTGTATTGCGGTGCTTGCAGCCAGGTTTGGGATACCTCACTTGGGATGGGTCGATTTTGCGCTCGATCGACCCATCAAGGCCCTCATCCCCTCAGAATGCTAGGGTTGCGTGGAGTCAGGTGATTGTGACGTTTCAAACCCTCTGTTTCTGCAATAGTCACGATTGGCTAGCCTAAAACAGCATTGATTGAATGGGTAAGAGGTGATTGATATTGTTTTGCCAAGGAAGCAAGTCGCTGAAAACTTTAACCTTAGAAATGATTTGAGAGAAAAGCTGCCGACCCATAAGCTTTGCTGATGAGTTGATGTCCGAGGATAAGACCGATCCCCGTGCTCCTATTCAATTGATGTCCACGTGAGCCGCATATCAGCTTAACCCTTCATCGCGATCGATGAATTTCCGAAGAGAGAATTATTCACGTCTATCTATCAACAGTATCTGGGGCCAATTTCGTTAGATATTTCCTTAATCTTGACCTTGCAGTGGCAAATTAGAAAAAGCTATTCGCTTAGCTCGGCTGTATCAACAGTCATGAGTAGGACTTAGCCGATAGTGGTTTTCTAATCGTTACGCCCGTTAAAATCTGTCTGCATTGTGATTCAAAATGCCGCTCACAGATTCATGAATGCTTCCAAGTTACTTGCTTCAAGTTGTCGCTAGTAGCCCCGAGAGAACCACTCAAACTCTGGATCTTAAGAAAAAAATCCCAAAAAGATAAATTAATGAATGTTTTTGGGGACAATTAGGGTTAACATAACATTCGCATCCTTTTTTCAACACGAAATGGCTGAAAAGAAACAGACTTCTCCTCTTACCGGCAAAGCACTCCAAGATAAAGTCAAGCAGATGCAAGGTGCTGACAAGAAGGACATTGCTAAAGCCTGCGGGTACGTTACCTACACTAAAAATTCTCAGGAGCGTATCAGCTTGATGGCATTTTACAATGCTCTCTTGGAAGCAGAAGGAATGTCCTTCGATGCTGCGTCTACTTCAAAAGGAACGCGGGGGCGTGAAGCAACGTATCGAGTATCCGTTCACAAAAACGGTAATCTCCTGATCGGGGCAACTTACACTAAAGAAATGGGGCTTGAGCCTGGTGATGAGTTCACCATCAAACTGGGTAAGCGCAGTATTGCATTGACCCGCGTTGACGAATAGGAGCGCCAATCTATGAGTGTTGCCCCTTGATGCGGAAGCATCATTTGTTTGCCGAGTATTTGTATTCTTGATTCTGTACTTCCCATACAGCACCGACGTGTTGTGTTGCAGAATGAGGGAGTACTCTGGCTGGTAGAGAGATCGCTTTTTCAGGCTTCAGCGAGTTTCTGTCGCCAGTTGATGGGGGAGCAACATTTGTATCGCTTTTCCTACTGTGGTGGTTATCTTCTAATGGATAGCTTGCGAACTATCTATGGGATGTATCCTACTCCAGTGCGTCAGTAACGTTAGGTCATTATTGGACCTGCTTATTGCAATTCGATGATGTTTTGTCGCTCAATTTGTGACATGGATAGATGGCTGCTTTTCTGGATTCGAGCAAAGCAGTCATATTTTTTTGCGATTACTTTTATCTGAAAGATTGATTTCGGTTTGTGGGTGGTGTTGATGGGGCGCCACAGGAAAGCATGTTATGGCAATCCGTTCTAGGGGCTGGGTGGATTACCGATCGCTATATTTCGGCGCAAGACTACCAGCGGGACATGAGTAACCGCAATTGATTGTGTCAACGTCACGCTTGAATGACTGCTTCGATCAACCCTTCTAAGGTGTACTCGTGGGCACAGGCATCAACCCGGCCCAGATATTCCTGGCAAGTTTCTGCTGTTTTGGGGCCAATTGCCACAACTTTTGCACGGTCAAGTTGAGATATCTGAATTCCTGCGCCACGAATGAGCTGATGGAAGTGAATGACTGTTTTCGAGCTAGCAAACGTCAGGATATCTACCTGTTGATTGTTGAGTAGTGCTAGAGATTGTGCAGGGATTTCGAGTGGACATCGAGATTGGTAAGCCGCAACTTCTATCACCTCAACACCACGCTGGGTTAGTCCTTTTACGAGTGTTGGTCGGCCGCCCGATTCTACTCTGGGGAACAGCAGCCGATCGCCCTGAGCAACTGGCAGCGATTCTGCCAACGCATCGGCGACAAACTCCTTTGGCACAAAGTCGGGGATAATACCTTGCCCAGCCAAGCATTCCGCGGTCTTGCGCCCCACCACTGCGACTTTGAGGGCATGGAGGGCTCGACTATCGAGTCCTGAGGTTTGCAGGCGCTCGAACATTGCATCCACTGCATTCCCGGACGCTAACACCAGCCAGTCGAATCGGTCGAGAGTGGCAATGGCATGATCGAGGGGGGCTAAATCCGAGGGGGGAACGATTTCGAGCGTGGGCATTTCCACCACGGTTGCCCCCAGCTTTTGTAGGCGATCGCTCAGCACTCCTGATTGTGCATTGGCTCGGGTTACCAATACCGTCTTGCCTCCTAGCGGGGCCTCTGCAGGGATTGCTTTTGGAGCTATTTCTGGGGTTAGTTCGTCCTTCAATGTCACCACCTGCCCGACAACGATGACCGCAGGGGATAGCGATCGTGATTGCGCTGTCATTGTGGCAGCAAATGTGTCCAACTGGCCGCTCCACAGCTCTCGATCGATCCGTCCGGCGTTGCGAATTAGGGCAATAGGAGTAGATGGGTCTTGTCCGGCCTCAATGAGTCGATGGCAAATAGAAGTGAGATGACGAGTGCCCATCAGAAACACTAAGGTATCCAGCTGGGCTAGGGCAGGCCAACACAGTTGGTCGAGATCGTGAGCGGTGGATATGGCAAATGACTGGCTGAGGGCGGCGTCCGTTAGGGGAATATTCGCCAGCAAGGGGCCAGCGATTGCCGATGACAGCCCCGGTACAATCTCGTAGCGACATGCGGCCTCGTTTAGTGCCCGTACCTCCTGTACCAATCGACCAAATATCCCCGGATCTCCCGATTTGAGGCGGACGACCTGCAATCCTTGTTGGCAATAATCGATGGCGAGGCGATCGATCTGGGGTTGAGGGATACTGGGCTGACCGCCGCGTTTCCCGACATGAATAATGGTGCAGCGTTTAGGCAGCAGGGTGAGGAGGTCAGGGGAGGCCAAGTTGTCAACTAAAGCCACGTCCGCTTGCTGCAACACCTGCGATGCACGGTACGTGAGAGTATCCAATCCTCCCAACCCAACTCCCACCAAATACACTGTTCCCTGGGGGATAGTCACGATTATTTTACCGATCCATCAACGACCCCTAATAGTTTGTCAGGCTTGCGATGGGGGAATCAAACTACGAGTGCATTGCAGCAGCCCTGAGAGAGTCAGTCTTCATCACTCCTACGCTGACAGACTACTCGTTTGGACTCGCGCATGTCTGATTGGCCTGTGTCTGATTAACCTGTGTTTGATTCGCCTATGTCTCCGACATGTAGAGCAAAAAGCCAATTCCTAAGGTCACCGCTGCAAATAACCCGTAGCTAATGGGTCGGCGTTCAGAAATATGCAATTTGTGCAGTGGTTTGAGCCAGCCCAGGCCAAACATATCTACAAATCGGTCGAGAGCACTGTGCATCGAGCGAGTGTAAATGGAATTGGAGTCTTCTAACATGACCCAAAACACCATCAGGGTTGAGTAGGCCCATAAGGCGGCAGATGCCAGCAGGGTGAATGCGAGCAGGAGATGAATCGTCAGCATAGATGCGGAGGTGAAGTGCTGCCGAGTGGCAGCAATGTAGCAGGTAGAAATTGTGTCCAGAGTACAAGTGCGGCACCATTTGTTTGGCTGCCCTAAATACGCCAGGGACATTCGAGGGATGCGAGCGCAACGTGTCAGCAACGGGTGATTGTTAGCTACTGTGCAGGAGTTTGGTCTTTTTGGCCAGTATGAAAGTCACCTAATAGGCACCAATCTGCAGCCCCCGTCACGGATGGTAAGTTACCCGGAATGTGGTGTACCCGTAGGTAAGCCAAGACCGCAAAGGCGATCGCCTCTTTAAAGTCCGGGTCCAGTCCCAGCGTTTGGGTGGAGACTACTGGAGTCTGCCCCAATCGGTCTTGTATCCGCTGTATCAGGTAAGGATTATGCACTCCACCCCCGCAGATGGCAACGCGATCGGGCGGTGAGGGGAGAAATTTTTGGTAACTATCGACAATCGACGCTGCCGTGAAATCAGTCAATGTGGCGACAATATCGGCGGCAGAGAGCGTGCGATCGGAGCAATCTCGCCAGCAGCGCTCGAGATAGCTGGGGGAATATAACTCCCGACCAGTAGATTTTGGCGGACGCTCTTGAAAGAACTCTGCCTGCAGCCACTGGCTAACCAGTTCGATGTTGGGAGTACCTTTTGCCGCTAATTGGCCATCGCGATCGTACCCCTGCGCTCCATTGCTCAAACGAGATACCGCTAGGTCAATCAAGACGTTTCCGGGGCCGGTGTCCCAGCCCACGATCGCATCTCTGTCGCTCGGCCCTCTCGCTCCACCCCATTCAGACAGGAGTGATAGGGGCGGTAGATACGTCACATTACCAATGCCGCCAATATTTTGAATGCAGCGATGTTCCCGCTCGTCTTGCAGCAGCAGGACATCCACCCGAGGGACTAATGGTGCTCCGTGACCGTTGAGGGCGATGTCTGCCGCACGAAAATTGCTGACGGTGGGAATACCGGTGAGGGCGGCGATTTGTTCCCCTCGTCCTAGCTGAATACTATGTCCCAGCTGAGCGCTACTCTCGTCAGAGGTTGGGGCTTGGTGAAAAACTGTTTGACCGTGGGAACCGATCAGGTCGATCGCGCGCTTGGAGCAATTAGCACGATCGAGTTCGGCGATCGCTCCAGCAAATGCTGTTGCAATGGCCGTATCCAGACAACTGAGCTCGGACAAGGCGAGAGGTTCCCCTGCTGCAATATCGAAAATGGTTTGGCGCAGCGAATCGGGGTAGGGAACGCTGATGGTTGCCAGTACCTCTAGGTTTAATGGACGGTTGGTTCGTCCGGTGGGGTGGATCGAGATACAAGCAACATCAATGCCATCCATCGAGGTGCCGCTCATGGCTCCGGCAACGGTGAGTGGCTGGCAATGGTGCCAAGTGTGAGTCCAGTTGCGGTTTGTCCAGGTTGGGATTGCCGGGCTGGGAAGAGTGGGAGGCATTTGGGGACAGGGGGGAGGGGGTATTGGTTATTTAGCGAGTGTCACTTGTCATTGGTCACTTGTCATTGGCTCGATCAGGGAGTTTGGCGATCTGGATGCAGATTTGATTCAGGTTGATCTATCCGGGATTTCTGAACCAGACGTTAAGAGAGGCTGTGTTTTGCGTGCGTCCACGCTACCAGACTGGTGTTGGGGGATAGAGTGATGGGCAGGTGAATTTTAGGTTTGTGATATGGAGCTGACCCTACAGCAGCAAGTGGCACAAATGATTGTGGTGCGTGCCTCCGGTCATCTCCTCGATTCGCAAGCTGGATATCCCCAATGGGAATGGCCTCGCGATCGCCTGCAGCCCATGCTCCAAGATGTGGGCGTTGGCGGGGTACTACTATTTGGTGGGACGGTGGCGGATGTGATGCTGCGGGTGCAGCAGATGCAGGATTGGGCCACGATCCCCCTGTTAGTGTGCGCGGATGTGGAATGGGGGGTAGGGCAGCGCTTTAAAGGGGCGACTGAGTTTCCTCCGGCGATCTCCCTGTCCCATTTAGGGCCGGATGGGGCCGAATGGGCTAGGCAGATGGGTCAGGTTACCGCCCGTGAAGCAGCGGCGCTGGGGATCAACTGGCTGTTTGCTCCGGTGGTTGACGTGCAGAGTAATCCGGCCAACCCGGTGATTGACGTGCGGGCGTTTGGCACGACTCCCCAACGAGTGGGGGCACTGACATCAGCGTTTATTGCAGGAGCAAAAACGGCTCCGGTGCTGACCACTGCTAAGCATTTTCCCGGTCACGGTGACACGAGCGTCGATTCTCATCTGCTATTGCCGGACATTCCCCACGATCGCGATCGGCTTGAGTCTCTGGAATGGCGGCCCTTTAAACATGCGATCGATGCCGGTGTGGACGCGGTTATGAGCGCCCACCTGATGGTGCCGCAACTAGACCCCGATTGGCCTGCCACTCTCTCCCACACCCTTCTAGAGGGCATCGTGCGGCGGGAATGGCAGTTCGAGGGACTGATTGCTACGGATGCGATGACGATGGGGGCAATTACCCAATTTCCCACTCCCGACGCACCGCTATCGGCAGGAGAGTTGGCGGTACGGGCTGTAGAGGCTGGTGCTGATGTGATTGTTATGCCCCCGCAGCCCCTGGATGCGATTCAGGCCATTTGTGACGCTGTGGAAGCCGGTCGATTATCGCGCTTTCGCATTCGCCGCTCGGTGGAACGCATCCTAAAGGCTAAGCATCGGGTGTGTGACAGTTCGCGAATGGAGCATTTGCCATTGGAGCAGATGCTGCCAGGGGCGCGTCCTGTGGTGAAGTCTTCAGAGGGGGTACCGACTTTACAGGAACTCTTGGGCACTCGGGCTGCGGCCACTCAATCCAGTCCGAAGTCATCGAATCTAGAGCGCTTGCTCGAAACGGCTGTCAGTACCTCAACCTCAACCGATGTGGTCACTCGGGCGATTGGTACTGCTTCGGCTCGCCACACGTCCGAAGCGATTGCCCGTGCTGCCGTGCAATCGTCCCGACCGACTGCCCTCCCCCTACAGCCTCAAACGGGTTGGGTGAATTGGGTGTGGACCGATAGTTGGCTGGGGGCTGACTACATGACTCCCAATAGCCCCGCGATCGCCTCGGCTGCAGAGCGGGGCATGCAGACTTTATTAGCCGATTTACACACACCCATCGGCATGATGCAGTCCGTATTGGAAGAGGCGAGTGGCATTGTGTTGCACGCCTTCGTGCGCTCGGGACCGTTTCGCGGGTACGGCGGTCTGTCTCCTGCTGCACAACAGCTACTGATGGAGCATCTGGAATCGGTTAAAGCGCTGGTGTGTTACGGCAGTCGCGGGGTTTTCGATCGCATGATGGCGATCTCCCAGCCTTATGGAACCCCCTGCATTTATTCTGGCGATCGGCGTGAAGTGGCTCAGGCAGAGGTGGTCAGGCAGCTGTGGGGCACCCAATTTCAGGCAATAAGCGCAACTCCTGAAGCTTAAAGATTCGTTGGGTCTGCGATCGGTCGAGTCTCGATCGCAGCGGCGCCTTTGCACGCACAGTTAGCTCTAACTGGCGAGGGCAACATCTTACGAACGGTATTCTTCAAGCAATCCCGCTTCTCCGATTTTCAGCCACCGTCCTCGCCAATACACCCGCTGACCAAATGCTCCCCCGACCCAGATGACAAAGCTCATGGCGTCCCGTAATGGTAGTAGCCACAGCCATCGCAATAGGCCCAGCCGATTCAGCCGCACCATTGCAACCAGAGCCTGTACTATTCGGACGATCCACGTTAGGGCAAACACGACGATCGCCCAAGTGGCTACCCCCGACATCAGTAGCAGCAGCAATGCATATACCGTGCCAAACGTGACGCCCATGCCGTAATACTCGGCCCCTCGATTAATCCGAATGGTTCTAGCCCAGCGCAACTCCCGCCGGAATACCTGACCCAGTTGCTCGTCCCCCTCGTTATCCAACACGTACCCAGACAGCTGCACCTCAAATCCAGATTTTGCGGTCATCTTGCCGATATGAAAGTCCGAACCAATCCGATTGAGCACGTAGTTTAAACCGCCAAACGAGGCCATCACGGATTTGCGAGTGGCAATCGTTGGCCCCAACGCACAGTTCAGCCCTCCATCCATCCATCGGGCAATCAACAGGCTGGGAATAAATTCCGTGCAGCGATTGAGGGCGTGGATCGCGGCTCCTACATACCGAGGATGTTTCTCGACGTACGGACAGGTTACCAACCCCACACGCTCATCGTGGAGCGGGGCTATGACGGTAGATAGGTAATCTGGCCCCACCCTGATATCGCTATCGGCCAACACAATCGTGTCGTAGTGTGCTGCCTCGTATAGGTAAGTCAGATTGCTAATTTGAAAGTTAATGCCCCGTGGCTTGAGGTCGCTGAGCACGCGTACGCGGTTGGGATAGTCATCGTGCAATTGTCTGAGAATCGGAATCGCCGGATCGTTCGCCTCCATTACCCCAAATAAAATCTCGTACCTTCCATAATGCTGCTGGCAAAACGATCGCCAATTGTGCAATGCCCCCGGATCGACCCCCCGTACGGGAATCAAAATTGACACAGGTATGCCGTCATTCGCTGGCTGTGATGCTGCCGTGGGAGCAGAGTTTCCGGATTCTGAACGGTGCGGCTTAAATGTCAACATGCTGGCAATGCAAACACAGTAGAACGCTATAGCAGCTACGATCGCCGCGATCGACAATCCTTGAATAATGAGCATTCCACATCTCTAGATGTCAGGACGGGGGGCAACAATACCAAAAGGAGGCTGTTGGCCCTTCAAACACCAGCAAAGCCGATTGGGCATTCATTGGCACCCGAGCATCGAACGATAAGACCAGCTGTTACACAAACAATGGAGTTGAATGGTGACAGGTTCAGGCAACGTTCAAGTCAGATGGGAATCCATTGGAGTAGACGGAATAGGCAAGTTGACGTCAAGCACGATTAGCAATGCTGCTCCAATAGTTGATTAACTCGTTCGTAGGCATCGGGCTGCACTTGAACGGTATAAGCTTCTGCTTCGATATTGCGGCGGTACGAGTGGTACCGCAGGAAAAATGGACGGGTTGAATTGGGGGGAGCGACATCTAGATTTAAGGCCGCGACGACTCCGTTGCCTGCACAGACTTGCGCTGCATGGACTCCTTCGTGAATGAGTACCGGCAAGGCAATACCCAGTTCGGAAACGATTGGATGTATCCAGATTGTTCGCGTACTGGTTTCCAACATTCCGTACGCTCCTTCCTGTGGAGGCGGCTCGAGCTTGACTGTAAATCCCCTCCCCTCCAAGTTCAGTTGCAACTGCTTGAATTGAATTTCAACCGCGATCTCGCCCTCTGCCCAACTCTCGCCTTCTGCCCAACTGTATAGCCAAGGTGAAAAGCCAAATGTCGAACTCCACACGCCTGCAACCAGAGTCGCGAGAGAAGCAATGCGCAGACTTATCTTCACTCCCAACAACAGTGTGTTTTCCACTCGACCCATCTCACTCGTTCTATTCACTAGATGCTTGTTATCAATAATTTTCGAATTGAGCCTGGAACTTCAATTGATGTGCGTCTAAGTTAGTAATAGTACTGCTGCGGTATATGTATGCTCCGTATACGTTTCGTACTTCCATGAAAACGGATCGACCGATCTCCCGTAGCGAAAGAAAGAATTCATAAAGTCTCTAGATAGATGGGGCTTTATTCGAATGTTCAGTACTGATACTGACAACACCTAAAAAAAATCACCGCGTTGCTCGATCCTTTGTTCTGGGCGATCGCAATTTCCGCAGATTTTCGCGTATTGAGACAGGAAGTTAACTCACCGTTTCTTGACAATCGGAGAGATTCAGTATGCATGAG
>JBFRWD010000104.1:0-9200 GCA_051439425.1 Synechococcus sp. | reverse complement strand
ATGCAGGTAACTGAAACCAGTAGAGCGCTATCGGCACAGTGAAATCCAATTTAAACCTTCACTCACAGTAATTTCGGCCAGAGCACAACGTGCGAGAGCAGAGAGCCGATCCCAGCCCGAGCTATCGAGACAGCAATATTTTGCTTAAGATAAGAAAACATTTGTTCACGCTGGAGCAGCTCTCATGCATCAACCTCTCGTTCGTTTTCTGCGCGCGCTCCTGCTGGTAGCCGTACTGACGGTCGGTTGGGGCTGGGGAGGACAGCGAGTGACAGCATTGGAGACTCCTGCTATCGAGATCGCCACTGCTAGACTGCAGCAGATTGCTGACGAGATGAAGTTTATTCGATTCTGTTCGAGAGCAACCTGCCAGTTTAAAAATATCGAAGTCAAAGTCACCCCTGACGAAGCGGCTTCCGGTCAGTTATTGGGACGCATCGATGCTGTCATGGACCGTCCGTCTACCATGCTGGACTTAGCCCACTACAACTTTGCTTACAGCGGCGATCGCTGGGAGTTGCTGGGAGGGGAGGAGCTTTCCGATGTGTCGTCATTTTCGTTCAACGGCGACAACTACACCGTCTACAGCGCCTACAGTGGCCGTACCCGTTCGGCCAAGCTGGATAGCGCAGATAGTAACCTGCGGGTAGGGTATCGCGATCTGTACTACCTCACGATGGATCGAGGGATGGAGCGCATCGGTCACTAACCCTGACCCAAACTGACACTACTCGAGATGGGATGTGGGGGGATGCTCCCACATCCCATTCAGTTGAATGGCGGGTAAGCTTGACGGGCGCAGACTCGGGCGTTCGGTCAGATACGCATATGTCTGCCCTAAGCAACTCTCATTCATCAATATCCCTTGCCAGCCGTTACCTTTACTCTCCATGCAGAGTGCCCCCATACTCGCGCCCGCGCCGGAATCGTACATACCCCCCACGGCGACATTCCCACCCCCTGCTTTATGCCGGTGGGCACATTGGCTAACGTCAAAACCTTAACCCCCGAACAAGTCAAAGCCGCCGGTGCCTACATCATCCTCAGCAATACCTATCACCTACACCTGCAACCTGGGGAAGACATCGTCAAAGATGCAGGAGGACTGCACCAATTCATGCATTGGGATGGCCCCATTCTGACGGATTCCGGCGGATTTCAGGTGTTTAGCCTCAGCGAGATGCGCACCATTGATGACAGCGGAGTGACATTCAAATCCCCCAGAGACGGCAGCATAATCGAGTTCACCCCCGAAAAATCCATTCAGATTCAAAACGATCTGGGGTCTGACATCATCATGGCGTTTGATGAATGCCCCCCTTATCCCGCCACTCGTGAAGCGGTTACTCAAGCAGTACGGCGAACTACAGCCTGGATTGAGCGCTGCATTTCTGCCCACCGGCGATCGCACGATCAAGCCCTCTTTGGCATTGTCCAGGGGGGAGTGTATCCAGAGTTAAGGCAACAATCAGCCAGAGAACTGCGGGACTTTGACTTGCCGGGGTATGCCATTGGTGGTGTCAGCGTGGGGGAACCCCCCGAACTGATCGAGGGGATTGTGCGAGAGACAGCACCGTTGCTCCCCAGCGATCGCCCCCGATATTTGATGGGCGTAGGCACTCACCCCGAGATGGTGGCAGCCGTCGCCGGTGGGGTCGATCTGTTCGACTGCGTCATCCCCACTCGATGGGCGCGTCATGGCACGGTCGTCGTACGGGGCGAACGAATCAATATTAAAAACCTCCCCCATCGTAGGGATTACACCCCCTTAGATCCCGAGTGTCATTGCTATACATGCACTCACTACAGTCGTGCGTATTTATGCCATCTAATTCGTTCAAAAGAACTACTGGGATACACTCTCTTAGCCATTCATAACATTGCCGAGTTAATGTCTTTCACAACACAAATGAGGCAAGCAATTTTGGATGGATTGTTCTCTTCTCGATGGAGACCACAAAACTTTACAACTCCACCCAATCAGAATTCTTGACAAATGGGGATCGCCTACTTTTAGGAGGTTACAGCGATCCCCGTTGGTCATTCTTCGGTAACAAAGCATAACGCTGTGTTGCAAACACTATCAATCTTTTGGCGTTTTTCAGGTTTCGCTTCTACAGTATTACTACCGCCGTTGGTTAGATTGAACGTGGTACAGATTGATAGTCATCAACTGAACGTTCGTTTATCTATTCAATTCGACCACTGAGTCGTTGGGCCGTCTCCACTTGTTGCATCTGTGTATAGTTATTCTGGTGTTTTCGAATAGTTTAAATGTTCTTTTGAATCAGTTCCGTGCGATTTTGCATGGTCTTCATTGTCGGTTTAGCACCAAGAGTCAACACTTTTCTGCAAGAGCAGTGCTTTTTTGTTGACTGGGTTCTAAACGGTTTGCAGTTTGATTGAGGTTCAGGTTGAACGGGATTCAACAGCCATTGTCTGTGGTGTGATGGCAGCGTGTGTGTTGTCGCTGTTGGGTTGTTTTGTCTCAGCCATCCTGACGAACACGTTAGCCCTTATTTTGCCGGTCACTCAAGGTCGCGGCAGATCGGGGTAACCGCTTCGAGATGGTGTGTTTCGTTGTTGGTGGCAGGGTTTTGTAGCCCTGTTTGCTCGCATATCAACTATGGGATTGAGGCAGACTGATGTTCAAATTCAATACTCACGTCGATACGGCGTCCACTCAAAATTTGCTTGAGCGCTACTCGCAAGGCGAACGAAACTTTGTCGGTGCCCAACTGGAGCGAGCGCAGTTGAGTCGGGCAGATTTGTCGCGAATCGATCTAAGTCAGGCGGATTTAAGCGGCGTTCATTTAAGCGGAGCCCACTTGATGGGGGCTAACCTGCAAAAAGCGCAGGGGATCGGGACCAATCTGAGTGGCGCCCACATGCAGGGCAGCAACATGTCTGAAGCGAACTTCGGAGGCGCAAATTTTTGGCAGGCCCATTTGTGGGGAGCCAATTTAACACGCATTAGTTTGCAATCGTCCTATTTGCTCGGGGCTGACTTACGGGGAGCAACCTTAGGGAGAGCAAATTTGGTGCGTGCAAACTTGGCCCAAAGTCGGATGGAACGATGCAACTTGCGCGGGGCCAACCTTACTGAAGCCCACTTGGAACGAGCGTCGCTCGAGCGCGCCGATCTGCGCGAATGCATGTTGTGCGGCGCCAATTTGAGAGGGACCAATTTAGTACATGCTGATTTGCGTGGGGCCATCTACGATCGCCACACCCAGCTCGATCCTTCCGTTAACCCAGAACAAGAAGGTATGGTGCTGTGCGACGAGCAATTCTGAACTAGAGATATCTAGCGTCTTGTCAAACTGACGTTGGCAGAGATTATCTTTGCTGAAAAGGCTCTGGCTAAAGCCTTCTGCCAAGCGGTAATCCCCATTCTTTACGTTAGATAGAACTTTAGGTGGGTGATGCCATGGGCCGCCTATTGCTCGTACCCATTGCAATCGTGATGATATTTTCCAACTGCCCCACTGGGGCAGTTTTTATTGACACTTATAGTAGTGGCCATACCACTGCGGACATTTCAGCTATGTCTACCTCTGACTGAAATGGAAACTCTTTGTCCTAACTGAAATGACAAACACAGCGAAAGTGTTTGCCTAGGCCAGTTCGTCCATCTTGGCAGCCAACTGAAAGTCTAGGCTGGAGATGCCACCGGCATCGTGCGTGGTTAGATCCACCACGACTTTGCTGTAGACGTTAAACCACTCGGGGTGGTGACCGATAGATTCAGCGACAAGAGCCACACTGCTCATCCAGCCGAATGCTTCGATGAAACTACCAAACTGGTATTCCTTATGGAGCTTTCCATCCTGAATGGTCCACAACGATAGTTGTTGCAGTTCCGCCTGAATGTCGGACTCATTGAGTTTTGTTGCCACGATCGCACGCTCGATACAGACTCTTGCAGCCTAGCCTGACTTATCGGTAATGCCAGCCCAACATATAGTATTTGCCACGTGCAAGCCCTGGAGGGTGGAGACCGTTCATCGCGTTACTGAAATGGCAAACACTATGTGATTCGCTCAAGCGTCAGAGGCAAAGCCCCGATCAAGCGGTCATGGTTCGAAACGTTAGTCAGTTTCAGAACTGCACAAAGAGGCATTCTTGCTTGCCTCTTCAGGTCTGTCGCTTAGCGATCTCATCATCTATTTCGCCTTAGAAGGAGAACCCGATGTTGTAAACAAATACGACAAACATGAGAAAATCCAGATAATTCAGACCCGCAGCACTTGCCAGCAATCGCACCTTCAATCCCCCTCCCAATCGGTGGGATCGCCCACCAATAAAGGTCCTTAAATAATTACTTCGCCGATCCCCGTTCTAGACGCCTCTAGAGGCTAAAAGCATCTGTAGGCAAGGGGATGGCGGGTTTATTAAGAAAAACGAAAGAATTAATATTTATAACCCTATTTCTATTTCTTTTGTGGAGTTTCCGCAAAAGTCGCAAATCTTGGCATAGCGTTGGTGATGGAGACGCAAAGTATAACTCAGCACTGAAAGGGATAGATATAGCTCCTCACTGCGAACTGACATTGTGTCGGCCGAATCCATCGCTTTTTTCGCATCGGCGGTAATTATATGTATTCTTCCAGCCAACCAGCGGGTGGGTCTCTCGCATTTCTGGGGGTCGCGAACGAACAATATCAAGCTTCCCCCACCAACCACGCTGTTTACGTAACCATCCACGGTCATTTTTATCAGCCCCCCAGAGAAAATCCCTATCTGGACGATATTGAACCCCAGCCGTCAGCCGCTCCCTATCACAACTGGAACGAGCGTATTTTGGCGGAATGTTATCGGCCCAATGCCTTTGCCCGCGTTTTAGATGATTGCGGTCGGGTGATCGAGATTGTCAATAACTACGACTACCTCAGCTTTAACTTTGGTCCGACCCTATTGTCTTGGTTGGAGCGACACGATATCGAAGTGTATCAGCGCGTTCTGGCTGCCGATCGCAGCAGTGCGCGCCGTCTGAACGGTCACGGCAATGCGATCGCGCAAGCCTACAACCACATCATTCTGCCGTTGGCTAACGAACGGGATAAAACCACCCAAATTCGCTGGGGGATCGCCGATTTTGTCCATCGCTTCCAGAGACGACCGGAGGGGATGTGGCTGGCTGAAGCGGCGATCGACTTGCCGACGGTTGCGGCACTGGTAAACGAAGGCATTCACTTTGTCATTTTGGCTCCATCTCAGGCCCAGCGCTGCCGTGCCTTGGAGTCGGAATCGGATGAATGGACCGATGTGGGCAACGGTCAAATCGATCCCACCCGGCCCTACCGGTGTTATCTGCCCGAGTCCTATGGCTTGGATGAGGCCGGTGAACGGCGCTACCTCGACATCTTTTTCTACGATGGTCCCGTTTCTGGAGATATTGGCTTTAACGATGTGGTGGACAGCAGCCAGAATCTGGTGGGTCGCCTCAAACAATGTTTGAAAGATACTGGTGGCCCGCAGCTGATCCACTGTGCGACGGATGGCGAAACCTTCGGTCACCACAAAGCTTATAAAGAACGGACGATCTCCTACGCCTTCACTCGCGATTTCCCCGAGCAAGGGTTCACCGTCACCAATTACGGACACTACCTCAGCCTCCATCCCCCCACATGGGAGGTTGAGCTAAAACCGGTATCGGCATGGAGCTGTCCCCACGGTGTGGGCCGCTGGGAGCGTGATTGTGGCTGTGCGAGCGAATCGGGCTTGCACCAACAGTGGCGGGCTCCATTGCGCAATGCGTTGAACTGGCTGCGCGATCGCTTGGCTCAAGTCTTCGAGACGCGGGCGTCGGTATACCTGCGCGATCCGTGGGCAGCTCGCAATGCCTATATCTCCGTCATTCTCAACCGCACCCCGGAAACGATCGAGCGTTTCTTCCAAGAACAGCGGCAGCGGGAGATGAGTGTCGTCGAGGAGATCGATTGCCTGAACCTGCTGGAAATGCAGCGCCACAGTCAACTGATGTTCACCAGTTGCGGCTGGTTCTTTGAGGAACTATCCAGGCCGGAAGGAGTACAGATTCTGCGCTATGCGTCGCGAGCGATCGAGCTAGTTGCCGAAGTCTCCGGGCAAAATTTGGAGCCGG
Source organism: Synechococcus sp. (assembly GCA_051439425.1). Classification (GTDB taxonomy): domain Bacteria; phylum Cyanobacteriota; class Cyanobacteriia; order Thermostichales; family PCC-7336; genus PCC-7336. Next base: position 3,094 of record JBFRWD010000104.1, on the reverse strand, counting down.
AATTCCTGGAGCGACTGACAGAAGCTCGCAGTAACTACCCCGAACTGCATTTGAACGGGGCAGAGGTATACCGCAAGCACGTCCTGCCATCTGTCGTCACCCCCGAGCGGGTGGCAGCCCACTATGCCATCAAGTCTCTATTCACCCCGTACCCTCGCTCTAGCAAGGTGTACAGCTACACGGTAGAGCAGCCCCATCCCGACTCGATTCAGCAATCCACCTACGGTGGCGATACGCTATCTGTCGGTCGCATTCAGGTGAAGTCGGATATCACGCTGGATTCTCACGATCTGATGTACGGTGTTTTGCATTTGGGGGGCTGGGACTTCCACTGCTGCGTACAACCCTTCCCCGGCCAGCGGCGATTCGAGCAAATTCAACAGCACCTGTTTGGCTGCTTGGAGCACCGGGCGCAAGCGGCGATCGCCATGCAAGAGCTATTCGGGCGGGAGTACTTCACCCTCGACCATCTGATGGCCAGCGATCGGCACGAGATCATGCGCATGCTGACCCAGAGTACGTTGGGGCAGCTCAACCGCTTCTATCGCAAGATTTACCAGGACAACTATCGCGTGCTGCTTGCCTTCCGCCGTGATGGGCTGCAGATTCCGATGGAGCTGCAGGTGGCGGTGAATATGACGCTGAACCAGCGACTCACTACGTTGATTCAGGCATTTGAGTCCGAGCTATCCTCCTCGACACGCCCGTTGCAGGAGCTGCAACAGCTGATCTTGGAAGTCCGGGAGCTGGGTTGCGAGCTGCAGTTGGATGAAGCGACGGCCACGTTGAATCGCATATTGCAGCAGCAGTTTTGGCACGTGCTGAATGCTGGCGAATTGGAAACGATCGCGCAGCCGCTACCAACCATTCATCGCTGTTTGGATGTGGTGGATTTGCTCAAGTTGCCGATCGATCGCGATCGCGTTCAGGAGAATTACCTCGGCTGTCTGGGCAAGCACTTGGCGGCATCCGCTCGCAATGGTGCATCGGTCCCCCTATCTGACCTGACGGATTTGGGAGAGCGACTGCAAATTAACGTGTCCTCCTGTCTGGAGTATCGCGCGGCTTGGGCCTAGAGGGATCGCGGTACATCCTACATGACCCACCAACTACTGACTCAAACGTTGCTCGACTCGGTGGCATCTGAGGCGAGCAACAGTCCTAGGCTGCGCAAAAACTACAACTTTCACCAGCTGGATGACACCGTGCAGCGCATGTTGAATGTTCTGCAGCCAGGAACTTACGTGCGACCCCACCGACACGTGAGGTCTGAGGGAGCGAACGGGTTTGAGTTCTTTTTGGTGGTGCAGGGGAGGTTGGGGATGCTCACCTTTGACGAAGAAGGGACGATTTGCGATCGCGTTTTTCTCTCTGCCAATGGCCCTGCTTACGGGATCGAACTCGAGGAAGGGGTCTATCACTCGCTAGTATCGCTAGCGCCCGACACCGTAATTTTTGAGCTGAAAGAGGGGCCGTATAACGCCGCCACCGACAAAGAGTTTTTGCCGATGTTTCCTGAGGAGGGGACAGCAGAAGCTCTGGAATTGGCGACCAAGACGTGGCTGCAAGAGTTTAATGCTTGATTTGTCCCCGGAACATTTCTAGAGTGATACGACGTGGTTTTAGCGACTGCCCATGTGTCATGGGTGCAAGCGAATGAGGTTTGTGGCTGCGACTGGATTGTCAGGATCGAGTCCGGGCTGACAGCCGAGTTCTCCCTCTGCTATGCCACACCCGCTTAGATCGAGACCTTTACCCCACCCGCGAGATAGCGCATCGACTCCGATGGAAGAACAATTAGCTGCACTGCAACAAGAACTGACGACCGTGCTGTCTGAGGCGAGCACTCTAGAGGAGCTGGAGAAAGTTCGGATCGACTTTTTGGGCAAGAAGGGCAAGCTGTCCAAGATTTTGGCCTCGATGGGGAAGCTGCCGGCTGAGGATCGACCTCGTATGGGAGCATTGGCTAACGAGGTAAAGACGCAGCTCCAGACCAACTTGGAAGAACGCAAGACGGCGCTGGAAGATGCGGCACTAGAGGCGCAGATTGCGTCGGAAACCATCGATGTCACGATGCCCGGCCCTTACATTCCCATCGGTCGGATTCATCCGCTGCAGTCCACCATCGATCGCATCCTCGATATTTTTGTGGCGATGGGCTACACGGTGGTGCACGGCCCCGAGATCGAAACGGAGTATTACAACTTTGAAGCTCTGAATACTCCCGAAGATCACCCAGCTCGGGATATGCAGGACACCTTGTATTTAGAAGACGGCTATCTGCTTCGTACTCAGACTTCTTCTGTACAGGTGCGCTACATGCAAGAGCACAAGCCCCCGTTCCGGATCGTGCATGCCGGTCGGGTGGTGCGGCGCGATACGGTGGATGCCACCCACTCGCCGGTGTTCCACCAGGTGGAGATTTTGGCGGCGAGTGAGAAGGGGCTGACGTTTGCCGACCTGAAGGGGACGCTGAACGCGTTTATAACGCAGCTATTGGGGGAGCGGGAGACTCGGTTCCGTCCCAGCTATTTCCCGTTTACGGAACCGTCGGCGGAGATGGATGTGAAATTTGGCGATCGCTGGCTGGAGATTTTTGGCTGCGGCATGGTCGACCCCAATGTGTTTAAGGCGGTTGGTTACGATCCCGAGAAGGTGACTGGGTTTGCGGCTGGCTTTGGGGTGGAGCGTTTAGCGATGGTGCTGCACGAGATTGACGATATTCGTAATTTCTACAACAGCGATCTGCGGTTTTTGAAGCAGTTTTAGGCTGAGATCGCTCCTGCTTGATCGGGGCTTTGGCCCCCTAAATCCCCCATGAATGGGGGACTATTTTGTATTGCATATTTTCTAGATGGTGTATTCCTTGGTGTGGCGATCGCACAGCCACAGATATTGCAGTCGCCCGGAATGTTAGGACAGTGTTCTGAAGACAGAGTCGAGAGCTTCCCAAAGAGAGTCAAAGCGGTGGAGAGTTTGGCGTAAGCGGTGTTTCAGACGAGCCCAAACCTTTTCAATCTTGTTCAGGTCAGGGGAATAAGTGGGCAAAAATATCAACTGGCATCCTGCTTGCTCAATCAACTCTCTTGTCCTA
>JBFRWD010000103.1:0-97030 GCA_051439425.1 Synechococcus sp. | reverse complement strand
CCTCACGGCTATCGAATGCTGTAGCGATACGTATTTGGGACAGCGACTGCAATCTCGAAAAAAGCGAGAAACGAAGAGGCCATTTGTGGAAAACGGACCCACAATGAAGCTATTAAGGTCAATTGCGCGGCGTCCACACCCAGGAATAGGGGTGCTACGGTAAAGTCGGTCTTTGGCTTGCAATGGAGTGGTGCATGTTCGAGCGCGTACTTGTGGCAACCGATCTTGAAGATGGCATGTACCGCTTGGGTCTGTGCCTCAAGGATTTCCACGATAGTGGTGTCAAGGCACTCAACTTCGTTCATGCAGTACCTTGGGGAGATCGCCAAGTTGGGGGGATCCCCGAGTCTCACGCACCCGAAATCAAAGCAGCTCGAGAAGCAATCCAACAATACATCGATCCCAAGGTGGCAGAGGCAACCTTTGAACCCACCATTACCGCTAAGGTGGGGAAGCCTGGAGAGGTTTTGCAACGTGAGATTGAAGACTTCGAAGCTGATGTTCTAATTTTAGGACCTCCGGGTCGCAGCTTGCTGGCCGAAAAGGTGTTTGGCAGCACCACCATGAAACTGATTCAGCAGCTCAAAATCCCAATTTTGATCATGCGTCCGCAGCTAGTTGCGAGCATGACTGTAGCTGAGCTGAAGTTAAGATGCGGGCATCTGTTCGATTATTTGTTGGTGCCATGTGATTTGGAAAGTCCCAGACAGGGATTGCTTGATATGCTATCTCCTCTGTTATGCAAGCAAACCAAATGCGAGGCAGTCATGTTGCTTGCGGTTCTAGATACGTCGAGCCGACGCTACTCGGAGGAAGATGCCGAAGAACAGTGTCGCGATGCAGAGGCCAAGCTACGTGAGTTGGGGGAGTATTTCACCCAGCAAGTTGGACATCCCCTGTCCATTGAATATTCGGTTCGCAAAGGCTCACCTGTAAAGGAAATTCTGACTACGGCTCAGGAAGAGGATATTACCGCGATCGCCACCAGCTCGACAAACATTGGCAAAATCTGGGAACTGACCGTTCCCAGCATTACTGGTGAGGTTTTACGGCGCAGTTGGCATTCGGTACTGTTTTTCCCTCCGGCGTTCGGCCAAGAGTAAAGAGTTGTCATTCTTGACCTGCTCGATACTCCCGAAATTTACCTTTCTCCTGAAGCAGGGCTTGCTATGGGGCCCGCGTGCCTTGAATGAGTGCCCTAACAACTGGGCCGAACCCGAACAATCGTTCTAGGTTCATAGAGGCTCTTTGTCATATTTCATAGGAATAGCAAGCATTGGGGTAATGTTCTCTCTGATTTTCCGATCATTATGAATCCTTCATCTATCAGAAATTTACTGTTAGCAATTGGGACCATTACATTCGATTGCCTGCGTAAATTCACGCATGAATTTTAGGGGTTACTACCTTTATCGGAAGAAGTATTGATTAAATACAATGTCCTGATTGGGTTAAAATCGGTGAAAATGCTGAAAACACTTGCCAGTGGGCTGTTTAGCACTGTCATCTGTTGATGCCTGAGTTGGCGAAATCTTTGTCAAGACAAGTTGCTTCTGATTAAGATGTGAATGGTTGACAGCTAAAGTTTTCATACAACTTATGGTCTTTCCTATTGGTTATTGCCTGAGAGAAACTCAATTTCTCGTTGCCGATCGAGATCCATAGATTTGATGCAAATTGATGCGTCAATTCTCGCGCGATACGTTCTCGCTCGAGTTCTGATTAGAGTAGTTCAATCTCATTCCTAATCGATGACGATTGAATGAAGTTGCTTTCACTGGTTGGTATTTAGGCATCGGTTGTTAATGCAGTCGTCTCGCTGTTCTAGCGGACTTCGCCGAATGGGTCATCCTTTCCTCAAACGAATTCGACACAATAGCAAACATCGCCAATTGGGGCGTTCGACGTTGCGGGCTACATCACCGCAGCCTCCTGTCGTTGACACAGAGTCTGTTTATAACAGCTTGCCGGCGCTGTGTATGGCGTTAACTCCAAGCGGAAGAGTGGTTTCTCTTAACCGGTTTGGGGGGCAATTATTGGGAGTTCATCATTCAGTTGCTATTGGTAACAATGTTTTTGGCTGGCTGGACGAGGCAGATGCACCTGCATTCATTAGCTATCTAGAACAGTGCTCTCACAGTGCCTTACATGTTGCTCCCATTTCTTGTGCGTTTGTGCATCGGCTGGGGCGGTTGATTCAAATCCGCGGCACAATTCGTCAGGCTCCCGAGATAGGGGTAGGAGTGATGGTACTGGCGGGAGTCTTGGTTGGCGATCGCGTCACCGACCCCACCGGCTTACTGGATCGCTACTTGCAGCAGGCGATCAATAGCAGCACAGATTGGGCCTGTATTTACAATGTTGCACGCCGACAAATGGCGTTTATGGGTCAAAAACTACTGAACTCGTTGGGATATTCCTTGGAAAATGTTCGAGGTCAGTCATGGGAGGCATTCGTTCATCCCAGAGATGTGGCGGCTCTGGAGGCCTACCTTCAGGTGTGTCTCGAACGGACTCCGCGTCGAGCGGAACTATTGGATTGGGACGCGGATACGAATGGAGCGAGCCAAGCGATCTATGACCCAGCTGAAGGGCGACATACCTCTGTTTCAGATTCCAGTTTCAGCTCCGATCCAGTTACGATCCCCTTTTCGGGTGATGCTAATCCAGGTTCTCAGTTAAAGCAGATCGAGTCTGATGCTGATGCGACTGCTTTGACATCACAACTTGCTGATGTAGTAGAGTTTCGCATCCGTTCTCGATCTGGAAAATGGCGCTGGTGGAGTAGCCAAGGGAGTGGATTTGTTGCGCCTGCAGGACTCCTTCCAGAGCGACGGGTTGAAGGGTTTGTCTTGGGAACGGTGCGCGATATCACCGAGCGAAAGCAGGCTGAGGTCTCACTGCATCATCGTATCCAGCAGGAACGAGTTCTACGCGGAGTCGCAGAGAAAATCTCTGAGTCCCTCGATCTAGATCGCATTCTGGTGACGACAGCCGATGAAGTCCGCCATCTACTCCATGCCGATCGCGTAGCAATTTTTCGCTACGGTCTGACGAAGGGCACTGTGGTGGCGGAATCTAGAGATACCAATTGCCCTCAATTGCTCAATGCTCGCGAACTTGAGGAAAAACTCGATGCCCAATCATTGCGTCAGTTTGTACGCGGTAAGGTGCAAATCTCTACTGCTTCTTCGCTTGAGTCAATGACCGGTAGGGACGATGTTCGCGATCCAGTGAAGGCAGACGAACAGGTTCTCGCGGCGGCCGTTCGAAGACCTGTATCCGGAACTCTCCATCACAAAGACGTACCGGCAAGACTGCCCGTTCAGTCTCATGCGGTTATTCCCATCGAGCAGGACGAGCGCCTGTGGGGACTGATCTCCATTCAACATTGCAACCATGATTGGGAGTGGCAACCCTCAGGTATTGAACTATTGCAGCACCTGGCGGCGCAAGTGACGATCGCCATTACGCAAGCGGAGCTGTACCGGCGAACTCAACAGCAAGCTCAGCGAGAGCAAGCTCTCAATCGCGTTACGCGGGCACTACGCACATCCTTGAATCTCAAGACTGTATTTGCAACTGCAGTCAATCTGATTGCCTCAGAATTTCGAGTGGCGAGTACATCCATTTGGCAATATCTACCCGAGAATCAGGTGTGGCAGGCAATTTGTGCAGCAGGCGTATCTGATGACGTCTCGGATCTGGTGGGTAAGGGCATCAGCGATCGCGGTGCTTGTCCCCCCCTACACGAATTAGGGGCTCGTCAAATGCTGCGGCTGTCGTCCATAGAGGCTAGAGATCGGGGGATCGATCCGGCTGTGACAGCCCTACTTCCTGGCCAGTGGTGGGTGATTCCGCTGCGGGTGAACGGTCGGCGGTGGGGGTGTTTGATTTTGAGTGACGATCGGCAGCCCTCCACCCTGAGTGCTTCCAAACAAGCGGTCACCATTGTTGCGTTCATCGAACAGTTGGAGATCGCAATCCAACAGGCAGAGCTGTACCAGCAGGTACAAACTCTCAACTTCGATCTGGAGCGCAAAATTCGCAGTCGCACCTATCAGTTGCGTCAGGCGCTAGAACTGGAAGAAACCCTCAAGCAAATCACGGACAAAGTAAGGGACAGCTTGGATGAAGAGCAGATTTTGCAAGCAGCCGTCCGAGAGTTAGCGGAAGGGTTGGAAGCCGATTGCTGCGAAGCCGGACTTTATAGCACTGATCGGCAGGAATTTACGATCGCTTATGCGCACACCACTCGCTCCGACTCCACTTCAGCCCAGGGGCGGCATGAGCGTAGCGATCCCGACAATCTCATCCATCGGGCGTTGTTGGCAGAACAACCGGTACAGTTTTGCCCTCTCGATCGCCGGGATGTTTCCCATCTGGAGCAGGCGGAATCTTCAGCTATTTTAGTGTGTCCGATTGTGGACGATCGCGGAGTCTTGGGACACTTGTGGCTATTTCGGCCACGGGCTTGCACCTTTGGCGAGTTGGAAGTGCGTATCGTCAAACAAGTGGCCACTCAATGCGCAATCGCCATTCGCCAGGCAAGGTTATATCAGGCTGCTCAGACGCAAGTGGAAAAACTGCAACAGCTCAATCAGCTCAAAGATGATTTTCTCAATACGGTCTCTCATGAATTGCGTACGCCTGTTACTAGTATGCGGATGGCGATCCAGATGCTGGGGGTATGTTTGAGTGGACAGCTCGATTGGGCGACTGAACAGGATAAGCCCATCACCGAGCAATCCCGAATTGCCCGCTATTATCAAGTGCTGAAGGAAGAGTGCGAGCGTGAAATTCGGTTGGTGGACGATCTGCTTAATTTGCAGCGCCTAGAAGGGGAGCGCGATGAATGGGACTTCGATCGGATTCATTTACCCTCAGTACTGTCCCAACTCATTACGCCCTACGAGCAGCTTGCTCGCGATCGCCAACAGATTTTCCAACCTCCCGAGCTCGACCACCTACCCGATATGGTGGTGGACTTGGCCGCGTTCGATCGGATCGTGACAGAATTGCTGACTAATGCTCACAAGTACACGCCAGAAGGACATCGCATTCGGTTCCGGGTCGATGCCACTGACGACACTCTTTGTTTGATGGTGTCCAATACAGGTGTAGAGATCCCTAGCAATGCGATTGGTAAGATTTTTGATAAGTTCTATCGTGTTCCCGGCACCGATCCCTGGAAACAGGGAGGGACAGGCTTGGGGCTGGCACTAGTTAGCCGTTTAGTCGAGCGCCTGCAGGGGCACATATCCGTGCGTAGCGCTAACCATCAGACCGTGTTTACCGTGACATTGCCACTGATGCAGCCGACCTATCGGCACGGGCTGCTAGAGTACGACGACCTGTAGCGGTTGAGTCTATCGCTACACTGGTGAAGGGGGTTAACTCCCCCTTTCGTTGAGCTTGTTCCCATTGTGTTTTCCTTGCTGTACCTGCATGAGTAATTCAGCCCCGCTAGTCAACGAAATCGAGCGGCGACGCACGTTTGCCATCATTTCCCACCCCGACGCCGGTAAAACCACTCTGACAGAAAAACTGTTGCTATACGGTGGGGCGGTCAATATGGCTGGAGCGGTCAAGGCTAAGAAATCTCAGCGTCATGCCACATCGGACTGGATGAAGCTGGAACAGCAGCGGGGGATTTCTATTACCTCGACGGTGCTGCAGTTTGACTACGAAGGGAAGCACATCAACCTGCTGGACACCCCCGGTCACCAAGACTTCAGTGAAGATACGTATCGCACGCTGGCTGCAGCCGATAATGCCGTCATGCTGCTGGATGGAGCAAAAGGGCTAGAGGCGCAAACCCTGAAATTGTTTGAAGTGTGCAAAATGCGGCAGTTGCCCATCTTCACATTCATCAACAAGATGGATCGTCCCTCGATGGAACCGTTCGAGTTGATTGACGAGTTAGAGAGCACACTCGGACTAACCCCATATCCCATGAACTGGCCGATTGGTACGGGCGATCGCTTTACAGGAGTTTACGATCGCGGACGGCAAGAAATTCACCTCTTCGAGCGCAGTTCCCACGGCCAAAAAGCGGCCAAGGTGCAGGTCTCTCACATCGGCGATCCCAAGCTGATCGACATGTTGGATGAAGACTTGTATTACCAACTCAAAGAAGAGTTGGAGATTCTCGATGAAGTTGCAGCTGATTTAGATCTAGACGAAGTACATGCCGGACGGATGACTCCGGTATTCTTCGGCAGCGCCATGACTAATTTTGGCCTGCAGCTATTTTTAGATGATTTTTTGGGACTATCATTGCAGCCGTTCCCGCGTCCCAGCACGGGTGGAACGATTGTGCCGGAAAGCGAGAATTTCTCTGGTTTTGTGTTCAAGTTGCAAGCCAATATGGACCCGCGCCACCGAGATCGTATTGCCTTCATTCGCGTGTGTTCCGGTCGGTTCGACAAAGACATGACCGTTAAACATGCTCGCACCGGCAAAGATATCCGCCTTTCGCGGCCGCAAAAACTATTTGCTCAGCAGCGGGAGACTGTTGAAACCGCTTACCCCGGCGACATTGTGGGCTTAGTTAACCCCGGCACCTTCCAAATTGGCGATACTGTATGTACCGGCAAATCCCTGCAATACGAAGGCATCCCCAGCTTTTCGCCCGAGCATTTCAGTTGGCTACGTAACCCCAATCCCTCCAAATTCAAGCAATTCAATAAAGGAATTCAGCAACTGAAGGAAGAGGGGGCCGTCCAGGTAATGTACTCCCTTAACGAAGCCAAACGCGATCCCATCTTGGCAGCAGTGGGTCAACTGCAATTTGAGGTGGTGCAGTACCGGCTGGAGAGTGAGTACAACGTCGCATCCAGGTTGGAGCCATTAGCATACGCAGTAGCCCGCTGGATTGAAGGCGGCTGGGAAGCGGCAGACAAACTCACCGGACTTTACGGTGCCGAGTTAGTGAAGGACAGTTGGGATCGACCCGTTTTGCTGTGCAAAAATATCTGGAGCTTTCAGCAAATTCAGGAAAAATTTCCAGACGTCAACTTTCTAGAAATCGCCCCTGTGCTCACTCTGGAGTAACCATACATAGCCGCACGCGAAGCAATCATAGAACGAATGACTGAGGACGAATGACGAGTGACCGTTCCCCCATCAGCGCTTGTCACTCGTCCCCTCTCCCTCCACCTTCTTCGTCTGTACCGCTATACACACACCCACTCGTACAAGTCTCTCGTACCATCACCACACTCAACCCCTGCAGCTTAGGTTTCAGCCGATCCCAAATCCAACGGGCAAGATTCTCGCTGGTGGGATTCTCCAGCCCCTCAATCTCGTTCAAGTAGTAGTGATCGAGACGGTCGTACAGCGGCCGAAATGCTTTCGAAATGTCGCCAAAATCTTGTACCCAGCCCGAGTGCTCGTCCACCTTGCCGCTGACTTCCAGTCGAACCATGAACGAGTGACCGTGGAGTCGTGCACATTTGTGTCCCTCTGGTACGTTGGGGAGACGGTGGGCGGCTTCAAACTGAAAGTCCTTGAAGATCTTCATGTCAATCTCTATGCAATCCCCACAACCTTATGGGTTTGCAGGCTCAGCCGCCATTGAGGGTGACTTAAGCAGTACTGCACCACTTGCTGCGTGTTGCGTACGCGATCGCCATCATCTTTAGGCTGTAGGTAAAAGCGATCGAACTTCAGGGATAGAAAGCTCTCCGGATCGAGATCCCCTTGAGGAAACACCAGTTTCAGCTCGTGCCCGTGGGTGAGCTTCAGGGGGGCTCCAGCCTTGGGACTGACGCAAATATGGTCGATATCGGGGGGCGGCAGTTGAGTTCCGTTGGTTTCGATCGCCACTTCAAATCCTCGGTCGTGGAACGCATCCACCAATGAGGAGTCTAGTTGTAGCAAGGGCTCTCCACCAGTACAGACCACCAGAGGGCGGGGTTGCTGGAGGGGCATGGATACGGTCTCACTCGGACAGTAACTACTCGCATTCCATTCCCGCAGTACGACGTCTGCCAGCTCCGTTGGGGTTTTGTAGTACCCGCCATTGACTCCGTCCACTCCGACAAAATCCGTATCGCAAAACTGACAGATTGCCTGCGCGCGCTCGATGTCCCGCCCCGACCACAGATTGCATCCTGAAAATCGACAAAACACTGCTGCCCGCCCGCTATTTTCCCCCTCACCTTGCAGGGTATAGAACAATTCTTTGATGGCGTAGCTCATGAATCCGGACGATAAATTCAGGTCAACGTTACAGTCTTGGGGGTGGGGTGGCCGTTGTCGCTGGAGGATTGAGATCGATGTCGCAGTGCCGTGCTAACGAATATTCAGGCAGCTCGTTCTCTTCTGACTGTTCACCACTTCGACATTCGTAGGTGGCCAGCACTGTATTGCCAAGGTCAACGACCATCAGAGAATATCCCTTGCGAGCGGCAATATCTCCCAAGCCACGGACTAAGGAATAGCGGTCATCGTACGAGAGCCGAGGCCACAGATCTGAGACCCACACCCGCATTTGTCGCAGATCGTTCAGGGCTTTCCATTCGGCGATCGCATTCTCTTCAACGACCACTCCATCCGGCGTCTCAATTGAGACCCGGCCAAATCGTTGCTGAGCCCAATAAAACGATGGCACATCCTCTGGGGACAGCTCTACCTCAGGCAAGGAGAACGTAGCCCCCACCAGCCATAGATTGAGCAGAATACTGAGTGCCGTTACAACAGGCCGAGTTCGAGTCATGGAGCGTGAACTGAGTCGGGCTAGCGATCGAGTCGCTGTCCTAACTGTACTGGCAGGTCCCCACCACACCCATAGGGGATTGCCGCAATATCAAACAATCCTCAAGGCGATTGCAATCAATGGTGTTTGCCATTTCAGTCAAGTATTGCGATCTACTGTGGCGACAACTCTAGCGACGATCTCGCGGATCGAGAGCATCTCGCAATCCATCTCCCAACACGTTAAACGACAATACTGCAATCACGACCAAGGCTGTGGGAGGAACGATCAGCCAAGGTTGCAGCACCATGATTGATGCATCGGTGGCCAGTGATAGCATGTTGCCCCACGAGGCATCCGGTTGCTGAATCCCCAATCCAATCAGACTCAGGACCGACTCTGCACTGATGAAACCAGGCACTGTCAGCGTTGCGGCAATTGCGATGTAGGTGGCGGTTTGGGGCAGAATGTGCCGTCGAAGGAGGTATAAGGTTTTTGCCCCCGAGGCTTGTGATGCTTCGACAAACGTACGCTGCCGTATTGATAGCACTTGACCGCGGATGACTCGGGCCAATCCAGCCCACCGGACAAAGCTGGTGATTGCCACAATGATTAAAAAGCGCTCGGAGTTGGAAAACGGCACACCGGTCAATGGATTTTCTTGCAATACAGCGGCCAGGGACACCAATAAATATAGGCTGGGGATCGATAGCAATATCTCCACCACGCGCATCAGCAGCGTATCCACCCAACCCGAGAAGTATCCAGCAATGCCTCCCACGAGCAGGCCGATTGGAAACGAGATCGAGACGCCGACAATGCCGACAAACAAGCTAACCCGACTGCCAAACACCAAGCGGCTGAAGTAGTCGCGCCCTTGATCGTCCGTGCCTAACAGATTGAACTGAGCGGCAGGCCGATCGTCATCGGACACAGTTCCAAACAGATGACGGTTTCCAGGAACGATTCCTAACCAGCGATATTCCGGGCCTTTCACAAACATCCGCACGTTTGCCGGACGGTTGTAATTAACTGTTAACTGGCGCTCTCCCGTGTCCATATCCACTTGTCCTTGAAACGTAGGATAGACATGTGGCCCCAGAAATGCTCCAGTCTCTTGCGATCGCCAGTACACCTGAGTGGGGGGCAATAGCGAGCCCCGAGCTTGCGATTCAAAGGGACCGTAGGGAGCAACAAAATCTCCAAACAGCGAACAGGTGTATAGCACCACCAATACCCAACCGGCCATTTGTGCTGTGCGGTTGCGCTTGAAGATGTCCCAGCCAGTCGCCATTAGACCTCCATCACAATTCACTCGTCAATCTATTGACTGTGTCAGATTGCCTCCAGTGTCTCCCGTCTGTCGCCAGTTGTCCCTTGATTTTTTGGGGGGCTTCCTAAGAGTGGTTTGCGACACCAGACAAAACTCCGAAATCGGGCGATCGCTGTAGGATCTGATTGGAATTACTCTTGAATTCGACTGTGGTTCAACCAACAGAATCCTTCACCATCACCCTGAAACTGTTTGCGGCTTACCAAGAGACCGTTGGTCGTGAAGAACACACGTTGGAGGTGACAGCCGGAACGACAGCACTCGATGTCTGCAAGCAATTGATTACTCAATATCCGCAACTGGCTGAGTGGGAACATCAGACACGGTTTGGCATTAATCTTGAATTCGTCGATCCCAGTACTGAATTACAGCCGGGAGACGAAGTGGTACTCATTCCTCCGGTTAGTGGTGGTTAATGTTTGCATTGTTTACTGGTGGACTATTTATTGATTGGCAGGGGTGGTATTGATTGGCAGGTACATTGGCTCGCGTCCTTTCCCGCCAGCTATGACTGGCAATATCGTTGTGAGAACTCGTCCCACGCTATGCCGGCTTCAATCACCTGGGGGGACTGTGGATTGTACGGAGCTTTGAGACGACTAATTGAGACAATCTCCCCATCCTGAGGCAATATGGGCACATTCAAATCGGCAGCAGTGGGCCGGACGGTCGAGCTTGAATATCCGCGAAACACGACAATCTCATCGGCATCTCCCTCAACCGTTGCTTCTATAAGTAGGACTTCGTTGGGGCGATCGACGGTGTAAGCCTCTAACTGTTCAATCGGCAACATAACAATGATTTCCTTGGGGACGCTCTGTTCAGCCTGAACGGTAAGTCGCGGCAAAAGGTAATCGTGCCCTAGTGGTTAGTTAGGCTTGCGATGAGGGAATGGCATTAGGCGGAACGGCCTGGTGGAAGATTAGCCAATCGCCGTTCAGCTGATGCAGCCCTAGCCTTCATGCTATCTTCATGCATTATTTATACTTATGTGTGTCAAGTGATATTTCGATGCTATTCTATACAAAACAGTTTTTTGAACTAGATTAAGTGGTTCTACCGCTGTTTTTTTCACATGGCGAGCTAAACTTTACTCGTCTGGGGCATTCCTTTTCGGCTTTTTTATCTCATCTATCGTACTGCTGTTCGCTCTTTTGCCGTGTTTCTCCAGGACAGCATCCTTTGAGGCGGTGAGGGTTGATTTCCTCACAGCTTCTAGTTACATCTGTCTTCGGCGGAAAACTATATTTTTAAATTTAATCTATATAAAGAGCTCTGAAAGTATCGTAGGAAGCTTGAACAAGGTTCGTCCAGCACAAAAACTTGCTAAAAAACTCCGTGTATGGTGCCTTTATGAGACATGCGTGTATATACTGATGTTCGTGAACTGTTTTGGTATGACATTGTGGAGCTGCGAGAGAAGTGTGAAGCTTTTATTAAGTAGATCCTTGTAGCAAAATGATTTCTTCACAATAAACAGCACTAGGGAACGTAGAATTTCCGGCCGCGGTCGATCTTTCTACCCTCTTTTATCAAGACGCGAGGTTGGACTAATGACTATTGTTTCAATTCGGCAAGCTCCCGAATGGCGGGAGGTGTGTCAGTGGGCTGAAGAGCGGTTCCACTCTCGCACTTTTGCGAAAGATGAACGCATTCCCACTCGACCTGGCTTGGTTTATCTGGTTCAGCAGGGGATGGTGCGTTTGGTTAGCATTACCCCCGAGCGACGAGAAGTATTTGTCGGTTTTCACTTTGGTGGTTCACCATTCGAGGTGATTGCTCAAGAGCAATTCCAACTGCAAGCGTTTAGCCACACTGATTTCACCACGGTTATGTGGTTCTACTGGGAAGATCTGCAAGAATGGCCCCGGCTATATCAAATTGTTCAAGCTGCGTTCCGCCAGCAACTTCAACGCAAGCTATTGTGGCTCGGTAATCTCGGTCAGCGCCGTGCGATTGACCGCCTCAAGGGGTTTCTCACTCTGTTATTGGAAGAATACGGCGAGCCGTCTCAGCATGGCTTGGTTCTGCCCTGGACTCTGACGCACTCTCAAATTGGCGATGCGATCGGAGCGACTCGCGTTACAGTCACTCGCTCGTTGGGGACTTTGCGCTCTCGTGGCTTTATCAAAGTTCTCGACCAAAACCAGTTATGCTTACCAGCCCCAAATGTTGGGGGACCACAGGAGGGCTTTGATGCTCCCCAAACAACTTACGAACTGTCCCAACCGGGTGCTTAGGTTTGCACATGAACTTTGCGCGCTTGACTGGATAGGCAGTTAAATCAGCGAGAGATTGCGGAAGCTAAGCCCTTTTCCCTAGCATTGCAGGATTGTCAGGTCTCTGGAGCTCAGCTTCAGGGGCTTTTTTAGTGGCATCGTTGCACTGTGAACGCTATCGAAATCCGCTGTCGAGGGAATTCTTGATATGACTTTCCGCAACCAGCTAGGAGAATCCTCTAGCGTTCTTACCCTGTCGTACGAGGGTTGAGATGTCACCGGACTCCAGACCTGACAGCAGATTGCCATAGTTGCTTTGTAAGTAGATATGCTCCCAGCATGCGGGGCAAATCCAGCGTCAGTTAAACGCTCCAGGCCTCCTCTAGAAGTTGGCGTGCAGAGTGTAGAGACTTCACTACCGAATAAGAGCCTTCGACCACTGTGGGGTGAGGAGGCTGCAAGTCTGGCACAACAATCGCGATCGCCCCGGACTGAATTGCGGCAGTTGCCCCCGTATTGGAGTCTTCAAAAACCAGGCATTCGTGCGGTGCGATTCCCAGTTTGCGGGCAGTTTCGATGTAAATATCTGGAGCTGGCTTGTTATTCGGCACTTCATCGCCAGCAGTACTGAACTGAAAGCGGTTCCCAATTCCTGACGTTGCAAGGCTGAGGGCTGCTTCCGAACGCAAGCTGGCGGTGGCGATCGCGGTAGGTAGCTCCATTGCTTGCAAATAGTCGAGCAGTTCGTGCAGACCGGGTTTGAGCGGAATTCCGTTATTAGCAATCTCCGAGCGCCAGAAGCAATCTCGAAGCTGGCGGCAGCGGTCGACTGGGTAGTCTTCTCCAAAGAGATCGAGCATAAAGCGATCGCAGTCATCGTTGCTGCAGCCGACCAAATATTCGTAATGGTTGTTGTCTAATGTGTAGCCGCAGTCTGCAACTGCCAATGTCCACGCTTTACGGTAGATCGGTTCGGTATCCAGCATGAGGCCGTCCATATCGAAAATAGCGGCTTTGATGCGATCTCGATGCAACATTTGGTGAACCTGTTGGTATTGCTGTTGTTCGGACTGTCGACCATGCTAAAGGGCGCCCACTGCCTATGGCTGTCGTTGACATTACTCATCCATCATCCAAACAGACCTGTGTGATGGGGATGGATGAGTCTGAAAAAACTGACATTTTTTTATTGATTTTTCGAAAAAATTAGACTGAGAACCTTCTCGAATCTGCTGAGTGGCGGGGCTGCATTCCCGGATACGATGGCAGGGCAGTGGGCTTGTGTCGCGATTATTCGTTGGGTAGCTCTTGCCCAGACCTGAGCGTGGGGGGTGATAACCGTCTGTGGTTGCTCGGAATGCTTAGCTTGTGTGGCTCACACCATCGAAATCTGCGGTGAGTAAGCCAAACCGACACCAAACTGTCAATCGTTATTGGATCGACTTCCAGCCGGTAAATGGGCGGGTGGTTGGACTCGTTCCAGAGTAGATCTTTGGATCTAACGGAGCTGTAATCTACATGCAAGAAGCTGGTGCAGGGTGGCACAGGGTTGCGGGTACGATCGCTGCAGTCGGTGTTAGCTTCTTTATTGTGGTGATGCCTGGGAGCGCTCAAGAGGCGGAATCGTGGCAAATACAGGGAGCACTGGCGGCTTTAGACGATCGAGAAGAGGCGGTTTGGATTCGGGCCCTCAATCGACTAGGCGGGTTTGACTTAACGCGATCTCAGCAACAAGAATTACGCTCTGACGAGCGCTACCAAGGCATCGTTAGCTTTTTGGCAGAAACCCATTCGGATGCCCTGCAGGCATCTGCGTTACGGGCAATCGCCGCTGCAGGCCATACGGCCGAACCCACTTCTCTTAAAGTGCTTCCCCTGCTTCAGGATAGCGATGGTGCCGTCCGGCAAGCGGCAATCGATGCACTGGCCCAACTGCAAGCTCGCCGCCATCTCAACCAGATTCTGCCACTACTTTACGACGGTGATGTTCGTGTTCGACAGGCAGCCATTCTGGCGGTCGGCCGTCTAGGAGGCCCCCAGCATGCGTTGCATTTACGACCATTTCTCTTTACGCCTCCCGATCCATCTGACTCAACTCACGCAGCTCTGCTAGCCCCGGTTGATGATGGCCCTGTTGACTTGAGGTTAGTGACTGTTGCGGCTCTGGCCGAGTTGGAAGCTAGCGACTATCGTGTGGATTTGGTGCCGTTGCTACTGAATAGCAGCCCGCAGCTCCGGCAAGCTGCTAGCCACGCTCTTGGCCAGCTTGGCGCTGACGATCTCATTCCCGAATTCCTGCGCTTATTGGAGGATCCTCGCTGGCAAGCGAGGGAAGCTGCTAGCCAAACGTTAGGGTTACTGGGGTCGCGAGAATCGGTTCAACAGGTTATGGGGTTGCTGCAGCACCCTTCGTGGCCGGTGCGGCAAATAGCGATTCAAACTCTGGTTCGGTTAAATGCCCGCGAGGCTATTCCGAGCATTACCAGTCTCTTGTCTGCTCCTGAAGCTGAGGTGCGGGCAGCTGCAGCAACGGCACTGGGCCAAATGGGAGGCGGGGAGGATAGCGAGCTGTTATTAGCCCTGCTGCATGATGACGCTGTTGGGAGTCGTCAGGCGGCAGTTACGGCAATTGGTCGACTGGGTGAGCCAGGATACGGTCTTCAAATCCTAGAGTTGCTTGGCGATCGCGATTCCACGGTGCGGCAGGCGACCCTGCACGCATTGGCTCAACTGAATGCACGGGAAACCACGCCCCAGATCGTTCCTTTGCTGCGCGATTCCGACGCAGATGTGCGGCAGGCTGCTGTTATGGCGTTGGGGGAATTGGAAGCGCAGAATGCCTTGCCCCAACTGTTGCAACTGTTGACAGATGAATCGGTTCAGGTACAGCAGGTGACGGGGGCGGTCGTTGCTCAACTTCTTCAAACCGAATCTATCGGCGACGTGGTTACTGTTGATTCCAGGGCTGCGGGGCGTAATCGTACTCAATTCATCGAAACAATCCCGAGTCTCTTGCATCATCGTCAGTGGACAGTGCGCCAGACAGGCTTACGCATTTTAGGGCAGGTTGAGCTGCCTGAACGAATTCCACTTATTGTGACTGGCCTGCGAGATCGCCGTTTAGAAGTGCGTCAAACCGCTCTATCGACTTGGGAGCAGCTTTGCCCCCATACCGTTAGCACCATTGCCCCTTTATTGGAGACTACCTACGATCTAGCCCACGCGGACCGAGCCCACCTCCGCTTTTCGGCCTACTACGGTAGTGGTGGTCGAGCGGAGGCAATTGTGGCGATCCAGTGGTTGGGTAAACCCTCTGTACGACCGGCTGTTAGAAATACCAGCCAACGGATACAAGTATTGGAGCAGCTATATCTGCTGTGGCCAGACACTGCAGAAACCCCTCATCTGCGTTCCGATTTGGCGCAGTTAATGGCTCAGTTAGTGAGCGATGGGGATTGGGCCTCGGGATGGATGCAGGGACGGCAGCAGCGATTGCTGCTTGGCAAGTTAGAGGCACGTCTTAGACAAGACGGTTTTGTCGCCCGTGCGAACACCATTCGATCTGCTCGCAGCGGACTGCTGCAGCAACGCCAGCTTTTGTTGTTGCGACGGTACCTGATTGGTCATGCCGTTACGTGGCTGATGCTGTGGCTGCTGTATCCTCTATGCCTGCCGATTCAAATCTTGGTGTGGCACCCATGGCTGCGACGGATTCTGGGGCATATATATATTGGCTACTTGCTGGCACGAGTCCCCTTTTTGCGGTCCCACTTGCTTGTCTCGTGGGGGACACCAATTGTGAGTAAACGGCTGAACTTTGGCATGGTGTATGACTGCGAAGAGGCCGATCGGATCGGTAAATGTGGTTCAGCATCATCGCGTTCAACGGATGCCAGTGCTGAGTTGGATATGTACGACTACCGATTGCTGGCGGCCACTGGATCGTTTCCCTCTTGCGAATTACCTCCGCCTGGAGAGCGATCGCGTCAATCTGTGCGCAGTTCTTTGGCCAGCGCCTCAATATCTGCTTCCCTCAATAAAGCCGTTTTGGTTTCGGTGGATGTGAATGCCTGTGAACGAGGGGTGGAAACTGCTGTCCGCAGGGTCGTTGCTGGAAGGATTGCCACAATCGATCTCGATCCAGCATTTTTCTCCACTTTGGTTCGTAATGGTGCGTTTGCCATTTGCATTCAACATCTCGAACATGGCAGCGAGTTGGCACTGCGAACCATCAACACGTTTGCCGAGCGATATTCCCGAGTGCCCATCCTGCTTGGCATTGCGCCAAGCAGCCAGATCGGTGTGCATGACTCGGGTGATGTGGATAATGCACGGTTAGCGACCCTCACTGTCAGTGAAGCCGCCGAACGTCTCAACATGAACTCCACCTCTGAATTGCAGGGGGAGCTTGAGGATGGCATCACCACAGGAGAACGAGCTGAGGATGTCAGTAACCCCAGTGATGGTTCCGATCTTCGATAGGTGAGGTTTTGGTGAAGACCGATGGACAGCGAATGAGCAGACAAGTATTTTCCAGACAAGTATTTTCCAGACAAGTCTCTAGTCAGCCAAGTATTCGTCTAAGCCAAAACGGCAAACAATTGCTTCAATGCGGTTGATGTCCGAACTCGATAGCTCGTCCTTCCAGCTCGATTGCCTTTTTTTACGATTGACTCCTTGCCGCTCGGTTTGGGTCATTTTTGAGTCAGTAGTCAGTAGTGATGGGGCGTGGACATTGGTCAGTTGAAATCCATGCTGCTCGAGGAACGATCCGAGCGCGACACAATCGGTCGCCAGCACGTCCTCGTAGGTCAGCCAGCAAATATTGCCACCGTAATCGGCCAAGCGAGATCGCACAAACCGCTCTAAAACAGCCCAGAAAAACGCAATTCTAGACACGGCATCGTCAGAGTCATAGCGCCCAATCTCGTCTTCATACTGTTGAAAAAACGGACGCCGATTGTCCGTGCAGTCGAGTAGCGCCTGCTTGAGGAACGGCTGTTGGAAAAAATGCCCCCACTGGTTGCGTAGACAACTGGCGATCGCAGCTCTTGGATCTCGGGTGATGTAGACAATCGGACATCTGAATTCGCTGTAGATAGCATGTAGGCACAACTGTGCACGCACAAACTTAACCGTCATGACCGGCCGAAAGGAGCGATCGGGTCGATCTCGCAGCGTCCTCACCCATGCCCCCGGAACTTGGGCCGTCAAACATTGACTCAGATAATTGCGCAGACGGGGGGTTTCTAGCGCCAGATTGGCGTCACAAAACGGCATGTGATAGGCGCGAAAGCTATTGGAATCTGGCCAAAATGTCGGAACGATATCCGATACATAGGTATCAACTCTGGGAGCAAACGGCTCGAAAATCGAGTTCGCATCCAGCAATGAATTGATGGATTGCTGCATCCAGGTTGTTCCACTGCGCCAAAACCCTGCAATCACAACTGTCGACCCGGCAAGATTAGTCTGACGGTTGGCAAATAATCGATCTAATTTGAAATACAGTCCGGATTTAACGCTGCGATCGACAAACTCACCGATGTGATATTTGGTCTGTCCCAATGTCTGCCGCAGAGGGTTAGATTGTTTGAGATCGCGTACCATCACGTCACCATTTCCAAATAATTTTCAAGCCAACTCTAACAGTCGATTATCTCTATAAAATCAACATTCCAGCAGTACCAAATATCTTTTATTTAAAGCCTCAGGAGTATCCACATTTTCATCAATTAAGCAATCACATCAAAGCATCATCCCCTCCATAACCGACGCAATTTATCAAGCTATCAATTCAACATCGGAATACCGTACCGTTCGCCATCCCTATTCAATGTCTGCTCTGGATAAATATCGACAGGACATTTGAGTGAAGTGGAAACCACTATATACAGGATCCAGAAAATCCCATCGTCAGTTGTCCGCATCAGTTGGCTTTCCGTGAGATTAATGGAAATCAGGAGAAATAGTAGTGTCAACGGAAACCAATCAGCAGCCGATTTGTACAGGTAAGCTCGCTTCAAAGCAAGCACCATATTTCCGGAAAAATTAATAGCAAAGAACAACATCCCGATCGCGCCAAGCGACAGTAAGATTTCTAAAAATCCATTGTGGGCGTGGGGAGGTAAATAATCGAGATTGAGGGAGAAAAATCGAGCCACATAGATCTGCTGTTCGCTGCCAACTGCCCAAAATGCCCCTTGACCAAACCCATACCACGGACGTTCCAAAAATTGCTCTAGGGCAGCTTTCCAAATAATCGTTCGCCCAGTAAGCGTCGGATCTCGTCCCAAACTACCGATCAAAACACTCCAATTACTGACAATGAACACACCGACAAGTCCACTGACTAACGATGCCAGCAACAAAAAAATGACACTAGCTTTACCCTTCCATCGATATCGTCTGTAGGCTGTGACGGACAGGGAAATCGTACACAGCACGACCAATGAGGTTTTAGAGGTGGTCATCAACACGAGAAAGGCCGACAGAATCAGCCCACACCACAGCAGCAGTTTTCTCAGGGGCAAATCACGACCGGAAAAGAGCAGGCTGATAAAGAACAGCAACGAGCTCACAGCCATCATTGCACCCATTGCATTTTTATTGCCGTAGATCCCTTGCCACGCTCCGATATGAATGACATGGTCGACCCCAATAGAGGGAACCGCAACCGCTATCATCGCGCACAGGATCGCCCCCAAACAAAAATTCAGCAGCAGTAAATTCAGCTTTTGTTGAGGAGAAAATGAAATGGAAAGAAATAAGGCAAATATACTAACTCGAAATAGTTCAAAACATTCTGACGTGGTGCTATCTGGATAATCCGACCAGACGAATGACAGGCATGCCATTAGCAAAATAATAAACAACCAGCGATCTCGACAGATAGTTTGTATGAACTTATTGACATAAAAGCCAAAAATAAAAAACAATGACAGTGCAAATACGCCGTAGCGTATCAACGTCATCAACACACTCGGAATTATCAAATCTAAGCTACCTGTAAACAGTAGCAACCCTAATACGGCAGTTAGCAGACGAATAGGGAGCAGGGGGATTTTAGGCGCATGAAATACTTTTCTCCCTGGAGATTCATATTCATCTGCTATGGGTAATACATAGATATTGGAATCCTGACTCATCGCCATTCCTTCCGTGTTGAGTTGAAGCTGCTGTATGTATGTCTAGCGGTGGGCGATCGCTCAATCCTCTTTTTCAGCCGCGATCGAGCTGATGCATTATTGAATTCAATGGAGGTAGGTTCAAACCAATTTGAATTCCGAACGTTCTGGTCATGGCTGTTTCGAGCTGGCAAATGCGAGCTGATTGCTATGCTTTGACACGCAATTCATCAAAGGCTTTGCAGTCAATCCATCACAGGTGAGCCAGCAATCGCCTCACTACGACTCTCGTAATCCATGTGGGCCAACGAATACCTTGCCAACCATTGACGACCGTCTTCCGTTTCGTCCAGCCATGTCTGGATAAACTCCCCCCAACTGACGGGTAGCTGCAATGTCTGCCAGGTGCGATGGGAGGCTTGCGAGAGTTGCTTGTACAGATCCGGCTGGGAGATAGCGATTTGAATACAATCGGCAATCGCATCGGAGTTGCCAGCAGGAAAGATGAGGGCGTTGTGACGGTGATGCAGAATGGTCCGAAACATGGGGTGATCCGAAGCAATGGGTGGAGTTCGGCTGTTGAGGGCTTCGTAGATGGTGAGGGGAAACCCTTCCGGGTACTCGTGTCGGCTGGGAATCGCCACCACATCACTGTGGCGCATCCGCTCCAGCACTGACGAATGTTCGATCAACCCCAAGAACGTTACGCGATCGGTGACATTGAGCGATCGCGCCATATTCTCAAACAACGACTGGTTGCCACGACCGGCTACCGCCAGATTGACCGATAGGTGCTTGGCTTTCAGGCGGGCAATGGCTTGGATAAGGTCGCCAACGCCTTTTGTTTCTCGCAACGCCCCAACGTATAGAACCGAATACTGCTGTCGATCCGGTGTCAACTCTTTTGCGGCGTAGCCAGCCCAGGCATGGGGCCAATCCCACGGCACGATCTTGCCAGCACTGACCCCCAACGTCTGTAGAGCTGTGCATGCGGTGACTCCATGATTTCCGACCCATTCCACTGTCGGATGATTAAGCTGGCTGACCAGTCGGTGAGTTTGCCATTTTTGTTTGAGGGTAGCAGTGGGGAACGAGTCGGCTAGCAGAACCGCTGTACGAGTATGAGTACGAATCGCCCATTTCAGAATCGCCCGGTCGGGAAATCTCAATACCAGGTGGGTGGGCTGCAAGCGCTGAATCGTCTTGAGAATTGCGTTCGGATCGCGTGGCTGCGGGCCAATCCCCACAAAAGACAAGCGATCGCTGACCTGCTCCCGGTAGGATTCTGGGGCATGACAGCACAGCACCGTAACCTCGGCCCGATCGTCTGAGAGCGCCGAGAGCGTATCGAACGAGTAGTAATGCCCGTGATAGGTCTCCCCCAATCCGGCCTGCCTGCGGCGATAGATTTCACGAAAGTTGCCTCGGTACAGCACAATCAGTAACCGTTTGGTGCGGGGCTCAATCGTAGGGTTCTGGATAGCGGGCGAAGGGTTTGTGAAGAGCATACTGGTGTTGAAAGTAGTTTCTGCTCGAAGATGCACGGTCATAGCAGCCTTTTGGACTTAGGACGCAGCGTTTTTAACCCAGTCTGGGCGTGCCGCGACGGAAGTATCCCCAGTAGTGCCGTTGCGATTTTGCCGAACGGTGGCTGCAGGTTCGAAGCTCCAGTAGTCAGTGGGTTTTCCGAAGAACTCTAGGAAACGTTGGGTATCGGCCTGCAGACTATCGCACACCCACTCCAGCTCGTTGCGATTCCAGGTAGGGCGGCCGCTCATCTGTCGAAAACACAACTGCTGTTTGATGGGGTCGCGCAGGCTCTGGGGAATCAGCTGGATAACAGCTCGGAACCAGGATTGCGTGCGTAGCACTGATAGAAATTGGCGGGGAACGATCTTCCCTTGCGAGGGATTGAGATGCAGGTTAGCCGCCGAGACTTGGATAGTCGGATCCACCCCGAGAAACTGGAAACAGGATGCCAACGTATCGGTCGGGTTCGCTTTGTAATCCTCAAAAAAGACCACGTGGAACTGCTCGTCTGAAAAATGCTGGCGATACGGCTCTAGTTGTTGCCAGTAATTGGAGGCATCCACCAGCCAGTCACAGTTGAGACGAACGGAACGATTGAAATCGTGGTGCAGCTCCTCACCACCGTGGGAACGAATTTGCACCCAATACGACTCGATCCGGCGGAGGGGATGGCGAACGCAGTAGATCAATTTGAGGTCTGGGTTGTAGGCGTGAATGCGGCGAACGGTGTCGGGAAACACCTCTTTCATCGAATAAAGATTATTGCGATCGCCGATCGCCTGTCCGAGTTCAGCTCCGTCAAACTGCCGCTCGTACCAATCCACTCCGTTCTGGTACACCGAATCATTGCAAAAAAACTGAGACTCCTTACTCACCATATGAATTTGGGGATGCTGAGCGAGCAACGTACTGATGGTGGAGGTGGCGCATTTCGAGGCACCAATCAACATGAAATCCTGTTTCATCGGTGTGCATCCTACGAGAGATGTCTGGAGTGGATTAAGTACAAAAGTTGGTTAAGTACAAGAGTGGATTAAGTGCGAGCCCGGCCCGCTTGTCAGGAGAAATTCGGCCTTCCTCCTCACGCTCTTAGGTGAGCGAGTTGAGATTTGACAAATTGGAGTGGGCGGAGAGCACGGGGTTCTGTGGCAGGGCTGTTATCGGCCCACGGCATCGGGGCAATGGGAGCAAAACGAGTCTGCAACCGTTGAGTGGTACCGGTTTCGATTGCATTGTGAATTGCCAGAGAAATTTCGTTGATGTGCAGGGAGAATTGGGCCGAAAGACGATGGGGGCGCCCAGCGACGATTGCATCTGCCATGTCTGCAACCCCTCGACAAAAGTCCATTTGCTGCGCCCCCTTATAACCGTAGTTTTCTCCCTGGCGACGCACTAGTGGATACGTTTCGCTCCAAGGAGAGAGCACCATTCTGCGCCGCAGATTGAATCGACGCTTGATGCGGATGGGCGATTGATAGTACCAACAATCCTCAATGGACAAAATACCGTCATCTCCAATCACCCGCATGGAATGATCGTGGGGGGCCACAATGCTGCAGGAGAGACGGGCAACAACACCAGACTCGAATTGAATGCAGGCCACGGAAAAGTCTGGGGCGGAAGTCTCTAGTGGTACATCCGTTTGCTTGTCGGGAACCAGACAGGATGCAAATGCTGACACCGAAACCGCTGGCCCAAAGAAAGCGGCCAACCAAGTAACGTAATACCCCGCATGCTCCAGAGTGCAGCCCACCTCAAATTCATCTTTATAGGGCCAGGGAATCCCAGAATTGCTATACCACTGGCGATAGGGCATACGGTGAACTAAGCCGTCATCCATTTCGGCATAGACCAATCGCACTGTGCCAATAGTGTTCTCTCGGAGGGCTTTCCAGATAGTTTGGGCCGTTTCCCCCAACAAACTGCAGGGGGCAGAGGACAACCTGAGTCCTCGTTGCATTGCTAGCTCCACCAGTTCGGTAGCCTGCTCCATTTGCATGGCCAGTGGCTTTTCAGAGTAGACATGCTTGCCTGCCTCCAAACTGGCTTTAGACACCTCGTAGTGGCTGCTGGGGTTGGTGAGATTAATGACAATGTGAATGCGATCGTCTGCCAGCAGCTCCTCAAGGCTTGTGTAGACTAAGAGGGCGTGCTGCTGTCCAAAACGTTGAGCGCGATCGCGATTGCGATCCATCACCCCGACTAACGACAGTTGCGGATGGTGCGCGAGTGTCTGTAAGTAGTAATCGGCAACAAAGCCACAGCCGATCATTGCAATATTCACTGGTTCAGTATTCATCACTGGGTCTTTGCTCATCATTGGGACCTCTCACACCACCAAGTCATCTCGAACAGCAACTATCTCGAACAGTTCATCAAGGGCACTTCCAGCCGATCTCGTCAGTAGCATGGTCACGTCAGCCAGTGGCTCAAGTCCCGTTGAATCAGGTCTTGTACCTGGAGGATGTCATCCCGGTAGTCTTGAGTCAGTTGGTGACGCAATTGGGGCGACAACTGGGGTTTGTGCAAACTGAGCTGGATGAGACGGTTCACAATTGGGCGGCGAATGGACTCTGGCAGAAACGTTTTGACGATATTTTTAATCGGGTCGTTCTCCTTAACCAGGTAGTCATAGACCCCGCGATTCTTAGGAATTCCCGACGCGTTGTTACGCCCGGTAATCGCTTCAGGCCGCAGCTCGTTCACCCCAAGAAATTGACAAATCCCTTTAAGTAGGCCGGTTGAATCGGCACACAAATCGTCGTAGAGATACACGCGAATGCGATCGCGATCGAAGCGGGCGTAATATCGCTTCAGTTGCTCGAAATAAAACCCTAGCTCTTTGTATCGCCACAAAAATTCCCAGTTTTGGGCTCGCCGGTGCGATTCTTTTTGCAGTGCCTGACTGAAATCGGAGTAAGGCTCGTAGTTGTCTCGCTTGAGGTGCAAGTAACTGGAATAGGCCCGATCGGCAGGATGTCGCAGGATGGCAATAATCTTGGCGTCGGGAGCATACTTGTGGATGCGCTCTGCGGATTCGGGAACAGCGAGATAGGCCGTTGATGCCTCCCCGATCGCCACTTCGTCAGTTACTCCAGCAAACAAGTTTTGGTAATCGGCCAAAGACGTAATCGTACTGGCGTTAATAGCATCGCCATTGGGGCCAGCAAACGACAGCGACTGATTTTCAAACGCAAAAAACCGGGGTTCTTTGATGGGGCTCATGTAAATCGACGGATGGCTAGCCAGGTACTTGTACAGAGAAGATGTGCCTGATTTCGCCGCACCCACAATGAAAAAATTTGGCAGAGTCATAACAGGCGAAGAAAAAGGGACAGGAGGAGTACTTTACAGTCGCGGAGGGAAAAGCAGGATGGGAATAAAAGGAGTCCAGGAATAGCAGCACAGATTGAAGAGCGATCGCTGACTCCATGCACCCAGTTCGGCAGTCAGCACCTGTATCGGGCATCACAAGTGAGGCTGGAGCTGGCGCACGTGTGATGTGCGCCCCCCACTGGAGTGAGCAGGGGTGCGGGCGTAATCGGCGTAGGGATGGAGAACACTATCCCCCGAACTGATGTCATTAATCACCAGCCCCAACACTCCGATGCCAGACCGCAACAGCAGGTCATTGGCCGTGAGGGCTCCGTTCACATCCAGCAAACTGGGGCGCGCAACCATTAACAGGCCATCGGCAATATCGGCCAAAATTGCCGCATCTGACGCCCCCAACAGGGGTGGACTATCGAAAATAATCCGGTCGTACTGTCGGCGTAAAATAGCCACAATCGTCCTCAGTTTTCGGTAGTCAATGGACGGTGGCATACCGTCCTCTGGGGCACCGATAGCCATCACATCGAGGTTTGCCCGTACGGGGTGAATGGCCTGCGAAACGGTTGTCACCCCATTCAGCAATCCAACCAAGCCAAGCTGACGATCGATCGTCCAAATCTCATGTTGCTTGGGACGGTACAAATCTCCGTCAATCAGTAAGGTGCGGTAATTATGCAGCGCCATTGTGGTGGCCAAATTGGCAGCAACTGTCGTTTTACCCTCTTGCGGACGAGCGCTGGACACCGCGATCGCCTGCGGGGTGCGCTCGTGTAGGGATGAGTAATTGAGATTGGTTTGTAGGACATTGAATGCCGCCCTAGCCACCTGCTGCTTGGCGGGAGGAATTGCCCGCTGCCCGCCAGTCTCGCTGGATAACTGTCGCCAAGAGGAAGGGCGATCGCCGCTCAAGTTGGGAATGTGTGCCACCGCTTGATAGGGCAAAAGTTTACGCACATCGCGAGTGGACTTAACCGAGGGGTCCAGCAAATCAAGGGCAAACGCAGCCGCCACCGCCAAAATCCCTCCTGCTACCGTGGCTGCCGCCACCAAAAGCTTCCCCTTTGTGGCTTCGGCGTAAATGGGCGGAATCGCCTGAGAAATAATACGAGCATTGCCAATGGCCTGGTTCTCCGCTGCCTCCACCTCCCGCTGCCGCCCGAGCAATGTTTCGTAGGTGGTATTTGCTGCCAGCAGACGACGCTCTAGCTCCCGTTCGGAGCGTTGCAATTCGGGCAGCAAGTTTGCTCGATTGCGTCGCTCCTCCAAGACCACAGCCACTGCGTCAATTTGGGTGCTCAGCGATTGCCGCTCTAGCTCGGCGCGAATAAACTCTCCGATCAGCCCCACCTGCAGCTCGCTAATCTGCAACGAGCCAACGGCGGCTGAGGACAAACTCCCCAAGACCTGTGTAGCAGCTACCCGTTGTGCTAAAACGTCCTCCAGCTGCGATACTTCCGCCTCTAGACGATCGATGACTGGATTGCCTTGGCGAAATCGCACCCGCTCGGTAGCCAAAGTGGTCTGGGCCTGCTGAAGCTGGGAGATCGCCTCGTTCACCCCTGGTGACTGAGCCAACTCAACCACTGCCAACGCGTTGTCGTAAGACAATCCCAGCTCGGACTGCAGCGATTCTGTCTGGCGAGTTGTGGATGCTAGCTGGACTTGCAATTGGGCCAGCTGGTTTTGCAAGGCAGACAGATCGGCAACAGTTGTTGTTGCTTCATCAGTCAGGTTGACAATGCCGTGCTCGGTTTTAAATGCCCGTAAGGCTTCTTCAGCTTCAGCAACGGTGGCTTCGCTGCGGGGCAACTCCGCTTCAATAAATTGGCTGGCCGCTTGGGCTGCCCTTTGGTTGGCACGCACGCTGGTGCGGAGATAAACCTCCATCAAGGTATTGACCACCGCAGCGGCCTTTTCCGGATCAGAATTACGGAATTTCACCGACAGGACATCTGTCCCCATCAAAGATTCCGTACTCAGGTTTTGGGCAAACAGCGTGTAAGACAGAGGCTCTCCCGCATCGGTACGCAACCCCATTTCTATGATGGTGTCTTGGACGACTTCCAGCGATCTCAAAATCTCAACCTGAGTGTCAGCGGGATTGTTTTGCACACCCAGCGTCTCAATCGTCCCTAGTTCTTCCCCCAAACCAGTCAGGGAGGTGGCCCGATCGACTTCCACCAACAACCGCCCTTCTGCTTCGTAAACGGGCACCTTCAACAAGACATACACAGCCGCTAGCGATGGCAACGCCAAAAGAATCAGCAGCGCTGGCTTCCACCGACGACGCAACACCAGCCAATAATCTTGCAAGTCTATGAAGTCGACAGCTGCCTGCCTCTCCATCTGCGCTGGGTTACCGTATTTAACGCGGGGCTGAGGTCGACCATCAGTAGATCTAGATGGATCCGATCTAGATGGATCGTGTAGAGCAGGAACATGCCTAGATGGAGCGGAGCGATCGTAGATCGACACAATGAATAGGCCTCCAGGTCGTGTAAAGTTTGCAGAACAAATATTGTCAATTCAGAAGCAGGTTGACGCTATGTCAAGAGAATATAGAGGCCATTAAACGAGTCATCCAAACACAGTCCAGTCAGTGCAAATCTAAGCTTGCGAACCAGCTTTGAAGACATGTCTTCACGTTTTTTTTAGATGGAAAGAGCTCGTCAATTTTCGATTTCAACTTCTTAATTCGACATCGTATTCTCGACAAATGTAGTCGTCAGTATGTAACGCTACAGAGTCTGCTTTTTGTACATTCATCAGTAGATATTTAAGTAAGTTTTAATTGCGCGACCTGTTCAACAGGCACAGTCAATCACGCATACTTTGCAGAGAGGGGTCGCGATCGCTACCCTTATTCCCGTCAGGTAAAAAAGCAGGTAAGTCTTCAGAACAAATTCATTCTACTGACACTGTCCTTAAAGGTACGAAAATACCTAAACTCTAGCTAGGCCGTCGGCACGCAATCGTTCGCGAGCCGTTTTGTCAAACAAAGACAATATTCGTTAGCTTTTGAGCACAATTAGACGTAAAGCCTGTTTTTCAGCAAGCCATATGCTTACATTCGGTCAACTGCATGTCCTGCATTTCTCACAAAGCCTGAAAGGCTGAGTATAGGGAGGTGGATGGGGCTCCCGCGAGGAAAGCTGTCTTCAATTGAAGGGTGACTGTGGACCAAGCTATCCAGCATCGGCAATCTCCAAGCGCTGATGGGCCAAAGTAAACAAATCTCGAACCGAAAGTGAGAACGATCGCTATGTGAATGCGCCGTGCCGTGACTCGTACCCTGCCCCAGTTTGATCGAGCTGATTGCGAATGGTCCACCCCTGAGCCTTAGACATGTCACTTTTTACGAGAACGAATTGACGCATCGCTTGCCTGAACACGTAAGCTAAAGACAAGAAACACAGCCGCAATTGAATGAATAGCAAAGCCGGGCGAGAAAGTGCGGTCGATGAAGAGTACAAGCTGCTGCTCATTTAGTAGGTCATCTCATTTTTTCCAAAGATATTGAAGCGAACTTCCCTCAAGAACTTTCTCGACCGTAGAGATTGAAGAGGGTTGAAGCTGTTGTTTCCAGAGAGAACTTCTGTCTGCTGAATTGTTTAGTTGTCCATCGAATACAGACCATGTACTTTTTTTATAAAGCTGATGCTCAATCTTTTTCGACCATTCGAGATCGCAAAACTCGTAGAGCTCTCTAGCACTTAAAATTGGGTCCAAAATAGCATCCTCATATACAAGGAGCTTATAGTTCGTTTTACTGCGACAACTACTTAGCAAGTCCTCATTCGTGAAACGCCATAACCATAGTGCTGCCTCGATATGATCGAGAGACTTAGGATTAGGGACAAGTTTTGCTCGCTTCACATTACGAGCTAAGAGCCGTGTAAGTTGTTCGATTGTCTCGGAGCACCATTTATTCTTCGTACTTTCGTCAAGTCGACTAAAAAAACGTCGTGATAGCGAATTAATATATCCTCCTGGATGACGAACATTATGGACGAATCTGGCTTTTTCGTCTGCTGTAAGAATTGGCTCTGCATGATGTGCCAAGAAATGAAATTTTAGAACAAGGAAGGCATCTTTAACCTTCTTACTTCGCCAGATCCACCACGGTAGTACAAATTCGTCAACCTGGAAGCGAGGTAGCACTGTAGCCAAAGCACGTCGAGCAGTGGGCCGGTATGGAACCTGCGCTAAACCTAGCAAAACTGCTAATGAGTGAACATGATTTTTTTGAGATACGACGGGATGATCTCGAATGCCTGCATGTCCGCTTGCCCAAGTGACAAGCTCTGACCATTGATTGCTGACGACATCTACGTCTTCGTCAAGCAAACTATACAAATGAGGTCGGATTTTCTGAAAGGGAGACCCCTTAAGAAATACCGGCTCCGAGCGACAATGTGTCTCTGGGCTTGCATCGAATAGTTGAAGAACCCAGTTCGATCCCGACCGTCCATTTCCCCCAACAATCGCATATCTGCCTTCATCACCATCCATGCCATTACTCCTGTAAGATTCTACGAGCAATCCTTTGAAAAATATGGTCCCAGAAATCTAGGTGATCGAGTTCTACATCTGCGAAACCAATTCTTAATCTAAGCTAGTAG
This sequence comes from Synechococcus sp., assembly GCA_051439425.1. Taxonomy (GTDB): domain Bacteria; phylum Cyanobacteriota; class Cyanobacteriia; order Thermostichales; family PCC-7336; genus PCC-7336. The sequence goes on along the minus strand of JBFRWD010000103.1, from coordinate 68,165 downwards.
TTTTTAGCATCTCTCTTGCTACAGGTACTTTTAATTCTCTCTTTGCAAATATTTAAATTGGACGAACGCTCATTGGTAAACATTCGAAGTTGAATTTAGCGCGGGTGAATCAATAGTAACGATCGCTATAATTGAATTCCAATCCTGTATAAGATAGAGCTTAAATTTATTAGAGCTATACTTAGTAATCTTTCCAGCAAAGTAGAAGAGCGACTATAGCAGTGGTCATACCAATTCGGACATTTCAGCTATGACCAGCCCTGCCTGCAATTGAAACGTTTGTCCTAACTGAAATGGCAAACACTATAAATGGCTAAATGTATTGTTGCATCAACTTTTGGGTCTACAACCGAATCAAGTGGTCGCCCGCAACGTCTCATTTCGGGAACAGAATTGTCGAAGTTACGACACCGATGAACGCATCGAACGCGTTGCTAGTATTTATCCCAACTGCTGAGCTATGAATTTTGAGAGAGGCCCCAAGCATATCTAGTACGTTGGTTCAGGTGGGGCGAGTCTCCAGCATTGCAGGCAAAGCTGAAATAGTCGTTGAGTCTGTTTGCCGATCGCCGTACAGCCCCACTTGATGGTGACGCTCCAAAATGCGGTGCAGCCAGCGCACTTCAGACACAATGTTGAACTCAGCCATCACCTTCAGTCGACCAGCCTCTCCAAACCGGGTCCGCAACTGGTCGTCGTTCAACAACTTAGCGATGCAATCGCCCAAAGACACCACATCTCCTGGAGGCACCAAGAACCCGCTGACAGCATCCTCCACCAACTCGGCAATCCCCGCAATGCGCGTACTGACGACCGGCACCCCCGCTGCCATCGCCTCCATCAACACCACCGGCACCCCCTCTGCAAAGCTGGGCAGCACCAGAGCATCGCTGTGTTGCAAATACTCCCGTACCGCCGACCGCGACTGATACCCCACAAATTCCACATGCCGAGTAATTCCCAACTGCTCCACCAGTGCTTCTAACTCGGGGCGTTCTCCGCCATCCCCCACCACCATCAGCGACAGATCGGGATGTGTGGGTTGGAGACGGGCAATACTTTGCAGCAAAATCGGCAACCCCTTAGCTGCCGCCAATCGACCCACGTACAGCAATTGACTGCCAGACCCGACGTGTTGCTTGCTCCTAAAGATGCCTGGGTCAACGCCGCAATGCACGATATGTAGCTTGTCCCATTGGTCGGGGGCAGAAAACAGCATGGCCTGGCTGCGGCAAAAGTGACTGATGCACGAGACAAACGCCGCCTTGGCAATTTTGATATCCAAGCGCCAGCGCTCAGGATGATAGAAAATGTACGGGCCGTGCAGCGTGAAGCTAAACGGAATACCTGATAGCTCAGCCGCCAGCATCGCCACCGTGCAACTGGACTCGGCAATGTGATTGTGCAAGTGCTCGATCGCCTCTTGCCGTAGCTTTTGGGCCAGTACTCCTGCTTCCAGGAAATAGAACAATTGGTAGAGCAGTGCTCGCAATCCTGGAGCAGAGGTGGAGAGCGCCAACCGAAACGCCTTCAAGTAGCGCCGGGGGTAGGCGAACGCCAGCCCCACATGTATCCACAGCACCTTCCAGGGGGCAACAGGCAACACATAAAACGTTCGTTCCCGCTCCGCTCGCTGTTCGGGCCCCACCCAATGTTCCGATCCGGTAGGACGAATGGAACACGTCAGCACAGTGGAACCCAGTTGCCGCAGTCCCTCCACTTCTCGCTGAATAAACGTGTCAGTGGCGCGGGGATATTCTCCAGTGAGGTAAGCAAGACGCATAAGCACTCGTGGCAATTGCCGTGATGGGTGGAGTTGAGTAAGGCATTTGAAAAATGTGCTGGCCCCTCAAGTCGTTCTCATAGAAACAGATTTGGGAATAGGCCTCCCAGGTGTAGTAGCGCTCTCGGGGGGGGCGCTGAGAGACTGGGGGCTGTCAAATGGGGGCTGACGTTTGGGGAATTGATGGCGGCTGAGATCGAGCAAGCTACGAGACATCGCCTCCCGTAACGGGTAGCGAGGAGTCCAGTTGAGCACAGCTTTTGCCCAATGATTGCTGTAATCCAAGGGTTTAAACCGAGCGTGCAAGCGAGCCGGAATCAATATCCCCGGCAGCGGCAATCGCTCTCCTAGGAGGCGATCGCACATCCACGCACCACGAGCTAGGTACCGCATGAGTTTCCACGGCACCGTCACCGTCACAGGCATCCGAGTCTGAGGAGCTATCATCTCTGCCTGCAACTTCCGCAGGCACTGAATGAAATCCTGCTGTGTGGGGCGATCGTCGTCTACAACATTGACGATTCGTCCGATAGCTTGCTCCGATATCAGAGCGTTCACAATCGCCTCCGCACAGTTCTCCACGTATGTCAGAGGCAGTCGAGCCATCCCTCCCACTTGAACGCAGACCTTGTCCCCCAACGTCACTCCTAGATGACAAGGCCACAGCGCCCCAGCCCCATAGATAATGCCCGGCCTCAGAACGGTCACTGCAGCGCCACAACGAGTTTGATATTGGCGCACCAGATGTTCCTGCTGCAGCTTGGCTTGGGTATACACATCCCGGCTGGCAGGTCGGCGCTCCAGCGGTGCCTGTTCTTCTAGCAGGGCACCGTCCGGCTGGTGCAGGTAGTCGTAAACCGAGAAACTGCTAATTGCAATCAGGCGGTTGACTCCTGCCTTCTCCATCTCGCGCAATAGCGTTTGGGTGGCGGTCACGGTATCGGCGAACTGGGTGGAATAGTCACCAGATTTAGCCGCGGCAAGGTGAATGACCGCATCAATATCCTGCAGCGCCTCCGCAAGACCATCCCCCGTCCTCAAATCCACAGTCGCAATATCAACAGCAGCAATGTCAGCACTAGAACTATCGGCACTGAGACTATCGACACCGAGACCATCAACACCGAGACTATCGACATTTGCTATATCAATATTCGCGAACTCGCTATTGTCGCCTTTACATCCCCCTTCTCCATCAACAGCCATCTCGTCTGCACGATTGACCCTCAACGCAGAGTTCTGTCCCCACGCTAAACGAGATCGCTTGTGGTCGAGAGTGGCCCGCGATCGCACCATAGCCCGCACCTGGTGGCCGCAGCGCAACGCCTCCGCAACTACGTATTCCCCCAGAAATCCCGATGCCCCAGTGATCAGTACCTTCATGCAAAATTCTCCTTCCTGCGCTTGTGCCAAGTGTGTTTCAGTTGCTGACTCCAGGGCATAGCAGGTACCTCAACCCACCGCCAAGTCAGTGCTGCGATCCACAAACAAACGGATATCCCTACGCCCAATCACCCGAGTTCGGTAGCAATGAATTGCCCGGTCAACTTATATCCCACAAAAAATACCGCTCCCAGTATCGGAGTATGAATGAGATACAAACTGTAAGAAACCTTGCCCAGCCACTGAAACTAGAAAGCGTAGGGCTCGACTGTTTCTGGCAAGTACTGCCGCACGATCGACTGACAATGCTGCCAAATTTTGGTCCGCACAAATGCCTCTGGCATCTGCTCTAGCAGGGTGATTTTATTCGGAAACCGCTTGCTAAAGGATAGTTGCAACCGATCGACAGAGGCACCCACAAATTCGGAAATCGACCTTGAAGAATGCGACAGGTTGCAGGTGCGCGGCCCCCGTCGACGATCGCAGGGGAGTGCCGAGAATACTCGCCGGTAGCTGAGGTCCCCCAACGGATGGGAGGATTCCAATTCCAGATACAAACGGCGAGCACGAGCCAGTAATGCCGAACACTCCATCGCCAAATCGCTGCGCCCCTTCAGATAGGCGATCGCCTGCCGAACGGTTGCCAGAGTCTCGGGCTGGTGAGCAGCCGTGAAGTCAGGCTCGAACATATGCGAGATCGGTGTTGTACCGGTCTTCGCACCACCTAAACAAACGTGGAAGCGATGGCGACTGTATAACGATTTCAGCGCAGACACCCCACACACCAATCGTTTGACGGTTGTGGGTGAAAGGGGGGGCGAATGACGCATCACAAGTGGGATAACCATGAGGAAGCGCGAACCTACAAATGATGATTGTTGAAAGGACAAACCGGGATGAATTGATGGCTGGGAACAAGCGGTGCGGAAAAACTAGACGTAGCAGGCTAATTCGGTGCTACCAGAGGCCCACTCCGCGCCCCTGCTGCACCTGACGGTTGGCCCGCACCATCAAGAAGGCGTCGACTGCGAACAACCCCAAAGCCAACAACCAGCGCAGCACTGCTGGTCCCCCTGGTCGCCGCGACTGAAAGCGGCGAAAGAGCATGCCAGACGGTACCAGCCACCCGAAGGGTGCCTGACGAGCCCGGTCGATTAAGAATTGCGGCACCCAATTGGGATCGCGCTCGTTATAGTTACGAACCATCTGAGCCGCATCCAATGCAGGGGTGCTGGTGGCCCAAAAGTGCCGGAATAACACTGAATTCAGCAAAACCCCTACCACCAGTCGGTACTCGTGCCGCAACAATGGCAGCAATCCGACATAGGCTTCGTATCGATGGGACGCCCCCTCCACCCGTTGCACCCGCTCCGGCTTCCCAGGTTCCGTGAAGCAAGCGGTCACGACCATCGCCCGAATAAACCCATCTTCCACTGGCAATCCTTTAGGCATCCAGATGTGCCGCAAGGCACTGGCACGTCCGCAATAAAACTGGCCGCAGATGGCGCTAGATTTCGGCTCCGGAGCTAGCAGAGATACTCGCTCCAAAACGCCCCGAGATGGCTTCAGAGCAATATCCTTGAGTGGCAAATCCGTTGCCACCCTAGTTTCGGGATGCTGCTGCAAGTGGGAGATCGCCCGTTCGATCGTGTCCGGCTGCAAAAACTCAATATCCGCATCCATTAGACACAGGTAATCCACCTGAGGTGATGAATAGCGATGCACGAATAGATTCCAGGCGTTGCTCTTCCCAGCTTCGGGTACATCCTGCACCTGCCACGACAGCATCTCGGTCGATAGACCGACCGTCAAACGTGCCAGTGTCTCCCGGCAAACGTCTACCGTGCGATCTCGGCAGCCGTTCGCCACAATCGTAAGGTCCACTGTCACATCAGACAGTCGATGTGACAGTGGCTCGGTTGTATCTTGCTCGGGCACTGTTAGAGCCGGAGCTGAGTCAGTAGGAGCTACAGGAGACTTCCTGCTAGGAGCCGCAGGAAAAAAAATAGACTGGGAGAACAGCGACTCTAGCGTACGAGCAATGGTCTGCTCTTCATTGTGAGCCAGGATGCCAATAGCAATTGCTGTCACGGAAGGTACCTTAAGTGCAGAGCAAGTGAGCGGGAGAACTAATAAAGGCTGGCCGTCGGGACGGATGACGATCGGTTGGCTTGGGAAAATAGGCAAGCTTCCAATCCTCAGAATTCGCTGCGAAATTTCCAACCACACTGGAGCGCTGCGAGCGAGATAGTGAGGCACGATCCCCAAGCGATCGCGCTTCCGAACAACTGGACGATAGAAACGCGGCAGTCGCTGGGCAGGACGCCATCAACGTCGGGACAATCCCCCCCCAAGGCACGCACGCGAGCAGCAGTAAGGGAACCGCGCATCGCTCCAATGGCTTGGGGCTGGCTTTGCGCCCCGACAACAACTTAATCAGGACTGGATTGAGAGCATCCCACCAGTTTTTGGTGCCGTACCACAGGAAATTCACGTGCTCGCTCCAGATGGCGATCCACATCGGAGATTGCAACACCCACTTCGTGCGTAGATATCTAGATTTGAGCTTCTGTAAGTTCACGTTCGATGCTCCAAATCACATATACCTGACTGGAAAACCACGAGCTGGACTACGTGTCTAAAGACGTTTGCTAAAGCCGTTGTGCCAATCGAACCGCAGTCGCCAGCCTCAGGCTGCAACCCACAAAGCGTCAATCGGTAGCGATCCCCACCAAGCAAAACGGAGCACGAGCACAAGCGCCAGTAAAACAGCAAACATCAGAGTGAACGCCAAATCCTGTCGAATCGTTGATAGCTGCTCCTTCCACAACCCCCGCTGGTTCGTCAGGTAGGTGGGCACATCGCTGAGCGCAATTGCCACAATCGCCCCAACTTGTCCGAAGGCGTGAAATCCCACCGGAATCCCCACCAGAATCGCGATGAACCGCGCACCATTACTGAGGGCGTTATAGTAAGGTTTGCCAATTCCCAATAAACAGGGACTACTGGTGCAGTACAGCGCAGACAGCCATGCCCCCAAAGCCAAAATGGGCAGAGCCCAGGTGGCAGCGCGATAGCGATCGTCATACAAAAAGCTCACCAGCACATCCCCCCCCCCCACTAACAGCAGCAGTAATACCATCACTCCTGCTAAGACAAATTGACGCTTCGCTAAAAACACCTGTCGCAATTGCTGGCGCGGCATCTGAGACCGTCGCGATACCAGCGGAAAAATCACAGCCGTACCAATTCGCTTCAAAATCCGCTTGGGAATTTCCGCCAGCGTAAACGCAATGGTAAACACCCCCAAGGTCTCTAGTGACAGCAGCTTGCCGAGAAAAAAGCGATCGGTTTGCTCGGCTAAAAACATCGCGATTGAGGCGATGAACACCCACTTTCCAAAGGACACAATTTCGCGAACGGCACTGCTATCCCAGCCCAACCGGTCAGGCCTACCAGGAATGAGAAAATGAGTAGAGAGGAGCTTATATATTCCTCCTGCCACCGATCCTGCGACTAATGCCCAGACACTGGGATGGAATACAGCCCAAGCAATCATTGCCACCAATGACACCAGTTGCTGGCTTAACTCTAATGCGGTTACCTTCCCTAGAGACATTCTGCGGTTGAGCAGATAGCGCTTAGTCGAACTCATCCCTGCTAGCAGCATGGTTGAACAGACCACTGGAACCAACGCAACTAGCTGAGGACTGTCGTAAAAGTCTGCCAACGGTCGAGCGATCGCCCAGCAGGCCATCCACAGCATCACTCCTCGGATAATCTGCAGACTCCACGCCGTATTCAGAAATTTCGGGTCATCCCCCCGCGGACTGTGGACGATATTGTGGGAGATCCCAACATCAGAGAATAACTCCAAGCCGATGCGCATTGAGTTGACTAGCGCCATCAACCCAAAAAATTCGGGTACTAGTAGCCGAGTCAAGACAATGTTGCCGCCAAATCTCAACACCTGTTGAGAACCAAATGCCGCAATCGTCCACAGCCCACCACGCACAGCAGCGCTCTTGAGCGAGAAATTAGATGCTACGTTGCTCAGCCTGGCGAAGGAAGATGCCATGGTTGTACTGGGGTTAGGGGCTACTTAAAGGAGAGAGACCGTTTATGCAAATTGTTGCTATTCGGGATTGGCTACTGCCGTGACTTCTGAGGCACGCTTTGTCCGTACCCAGCGCCGTTCCCGCTTCCCGACAAATCCGACATACAGCGGGATTTTCCACAAAATGTAGAGCGGTACGGACAGCAGCATCTTAAAGGGCATAATTTGACGGCCAACCAGCACCCAACCTCCCAACACAGCCACAATCAGACATCCCCCGATCCCCCCTAACAGCAGCATCGGCCAGCCGATCCCCAGAAATACCGACCATCCGCTAGCGATCGCCGCTAGTGCAGCCCACAGTAGGACTAATAGCGATAAAGGTGGGATGCTGACTTCAAGTGCCAATGCCAATAGGTCGAATCGCCCCTGCTTCAAGGCAGCCACCAATAAGCGAGGAACATCCGTCAGCATGGTGATGAGATGACCGTGTTCCCAACGACGACGCTGAGTCTTGGCGTCATCTTGGCGATCGGGCAACGTACCAATTACATGAACATCACCGCAAAATTGGGGCGCATAGCCCTTCAGGGCTAAATCGATGCCCAGCTTCATGTCTTCAACAAGATTTCCGCTGGCAACGTCAACTTGAATTAACCCATCCCACGGTATGGCCATCCCCGTGCCGTTCAGCAAGCAGGGCATTCCCAGGCGATTGAGTCCAAACGGACGGACATAGTTTTTCACCCGAAACGCAAAGGCTGATAGGGCTGTCTTCGGACTGATATTTTCCCCTTTTCCCGCTTCTTGAACAGGAGGGTCGAGTATGTACATCGCCTGAATCGGTCTATCTGTTTCGTAGGCCAGTTGAGCAATGTGGGAAATCCCTTGCTCGTTAATGTGACAGTCGGCATCCAACATAACCACAATCTCTGGTGGACTTGCACTCAAGTACTGAACGCCGAAATCAACCGCATATCCTTTGCCACGCCGCTCCAAATCCCATCGTTCAATGGTTTCGGCTCCGCAAGAACGGGCAATATCTGCTGTCTTATCTGTACAGTTGTCGGCCACAACAATGAGGCGATCGCCGGTGGTTAATTGCAGCTTAGCTTCACTGACCACAGATGCGATGCTGTCAGCTTCGTTATGAGCCGGAATTAATACTGCCAGACTGAATGGCGAGTTCGCCCCCTCAATGTTCGCGCGCCCTTTAAAGGAGCCTTTTAGCTTTCTCTCGACGGTTGCGACTACAGCCGCTAATGCTTCCAGCATGAGGACTATTGTTGCCAGCCCCACCACCAATGCGCCACTCAGTAACAGGTAATTTACCCCGGTGGACAAACTCTCAAACGCATTCACAACTCGATCCCTCAACACGACTTCAAACTTTGTAGATTTCAGCGACTGGAAGGCTTATGCAACATAATTTAGGCCCGTCCATTTTCCTGTCTGACAAACTAAACCCAAAGAAAATATTCTTACCAAGGCCTACTTTTCAGGCATACTTCATTGATTTAAACCAAGCAAAATATAGAAAACAAAACAGCAAGACAGTGAGAGCAACTAATAATGGCATCTTCCTCTGGAAAAATCATAGATAAAATTTCTATAATTTTTGTTGTCAGGCATTCTATCTTTCAGGATAGCTTCGATGATGCTCTATTTTGTATCTATATGTTTCATTGTGGCAGCTCTAACTCCTATAAAGTATATGGAATAACTCAATTCAAGCCGCATTATTTCTCCTAGATTTCTAATGTCACTGAGTTAAATTACGGCACGATATACTCATGAAACGAAGACATTAAGAATGATTTCAAGACCTGCCAACCTATGAAATCAAGTATTGTCTAGGAGCACAGCATAAATGGAGCCTGTGATTTAAATCTAAGGAGAAGAGGATGTCCTCGATTTCGAATTTTTTGCATGAAAATTGCCCTAATACCTTATGCTATACGTCTGCTTAGCAGGCTCCTTTTCGTAAAAAAACCACCCAGACAGTTTTCAGGACCAACACCATGTCGTACAAAATCGACCAGCGTTTCTGGTAAGACAGATCGAGTTCTACAACTTCTTCAAAATCACGCACGCTCGATCGTCCGTGCACTTGCCACTCCCCAGTAATTCCTGGCTTGACTAACAGCCGATTATAGTGATGCGGCTGGTATTGAGAGACCTCGTCCATTGTTGGAGGTCTAGTCCCCACAAGACTCATATCTCCCACCAGGACATTCCAAAATTGAGGTAGTTCATCCAAGCTAGTCTTTCGTAAAAAATGCCCTACCCGAGTTACTCTAGGGTCGAACTCGTTCTTGAAAAAACAGCCCGTTGCCTCATTCTCGACCGAAGCTTTGATCGCTTCGGCATTTTCAACCATCGTGCGAAACTTCCACAGTCTGAACGTCTTGCCGTTAAGACCACAACGTACCTGCGAAAAGAAAATCGACCCCGGACTATCCAATCGAATGGCAATGGCGATCGGTAGAAAAATAATCGCTGAGATCGATAGCCCAATAAAGCTACCAACTATATCTAATAGCCGCTTTCTCCAACATCGAGTGGAAGGATGTAAGCGATCGCACCAAAAGGAACCGAATGCTCCCGAAACATCCTTTGAGGAATAATAGGCTGAAGTGGTCTTGAACAACTCGGAATACTTGAATCGAAATGGCGTCAATACGCCATCAAATACAAACAATAAGCTCTTCACAATTAATACCCCCTGATAGATCAATGTTTGACCGCGCTTCCAAACTCTATAGAGTTAGAGTTCGGACGTTATTTGATTACGTTGTTTGTGCCTGAAATATTCAGACTGGATGAATGTACATGGAAGATAAACAAGTTTTACAAACGGCATCCGATCGCTCTAGCCGTCCGCAAAAACCTGAGACGCTACGTTGCTGCTCGTTCCATTCCCTGGGTGCGGGGGAATCGTCTCCGCCCTGAAAAATCAGCGATCGAAGGACGCTCAAAGATTTCGTAAGGAATCAATTCGCAATCTGGCGCAACCTCCGTGAGGAAGAAATCAACCGTTTTGCGAGCGATCCAACCATTCTGGACAACACGGTCTCCTATGGAATAGCGTCCAGTAGTATTGCCACCATGTCGTTGCTTATCCCGCAGGAGGAATGCTAGTTGCATAGAACTTAGCAAACCGGCATCGACTAAATACACTCCCAGTGGCTTTTGGCGCATATCACCTTCGATCCGTGGAAGCTCATTCACGAAAAAATCTATGGTTTGCTGTTTAAGCCACCCTTGGGCAGAAATAATGTCTGCCATGCTTTGGTGAGGGTCAGCCTGCTGCTGCGAGCTAACTACTGCCAGTTGCTCTTCGGTTAGTAAGCCTGCTCGAACTAATGTATTGTTCGTAGACTCAATGTCTGTGGCCCGGTCTAATTCTGCCGTCCCAAACTTCGGGGACCGATAGGTACCCACTACTTGCTGTGGCACCAGCCAGAAGAAGGGAAGGCTCTCGACCAAATACCGCTTCCACAAACGCTTTGGCTCGCTGAGCAGTCTGTAGAGCCATTCCAATCCACAATTACTCATCCATCGCGGCGATCGCTGTTGATTGCCTGACAGAAAGTCTAAGCCAGCACCAATGGCCAAAAATGTGCGAACCGTTTTCAGCTTTCGGCGATTCTGATGAATCCAGATCTCTTGTTTCGGTGCCCCTAAACCGACAACTAAAGTGGTCGCTTGCGATCGCTCGATTCGATTGATAATTTGCTGACATTCGATCTCATCGGCTTCAAAGCCATAAGAAGGAGAATACACGCCTACAACCATCTCTCTATTTGCGCGTTGATTGACGTGATGCTGTACTTCCTCTGCTACACCTTCAGCGGCTCCGAGTAGAAACAATTTGACGTTTGGATCGTTACGGTAGTAATCAATATAAGCTGGCAATAAATCCGATCCCGAGATTTTTTCACGGATCGGTTGCCCAACTAATTGAAACGCAAACTTTAGGATTTGACTGTCGCAGACTCGATACGTTGCTGACGCATAGGCACGATAGAAATCAGAATGCGTTTGCAATTTCATAAGGTGATCGACGTTCAGTGTAAAAACTGAACCGCCATACCTCAGCTTTTCCAATAGCCATTCTCTAGTGATGTTATCTAGAGAACAATTCAAAATCTTTACTTGTTCCATCTGTCTTACTTGTGTGAGGAGAACGAACAAGCTAAGAAGACATTGTTGCAGCCGAACTCAAGTTCAACCGAAACAACGATCATCCAGCTCAACATACCACTAATCAAAAAAACGGCTTTTGCCGCTATCTACCTGTCTACTTCACATCTTTCAAACCCTCTCTCTATGCGAAACAGTAAAACCACCGATTGTTGAAGGTTCATTACACGTCTTGAACGTTCTAGCACTTAGTGATTGCTTATGCACCTGCACCATAAATAGCACCGTTTAGTCTTTACAACCCATACTCCATATAGATTTTCTGCTCCAATCCTGAAAACATTGTATTGAAAAAGTCTTGCCCTAGTCGTGCTAAATCTGAATTTTTACAAATGCTTTTACTTTTATTCAATCTGCATCGATACTAGACATTCAAAAGTTGGTTTTCTGTGTCGAGCGATTCATTCTAGGTAGATGATTGAACGTCCGATATCACTAACGAATTCGATATATGTCGCTAATTTGAAATCACCTCGGTCTAGATATATCTCATTACCAAACTTTACAAGTCTGTGCTGACGGAAATTGTTTGATGGGTTACAAGCCTTTCCTTGCCGAAACTATGGCAATCTGCTGTGAGGGCTGGAGAGCAACGACAACTCAAAGCGTTGACTGGCCGGAAAAGCAAACAAGTCTCCATAGCAGATGACCGATCGCTACACCTCACGTCATAACTGGCTTGTGGCTAGTTATGACGTGAGTTTTTAGGTTTTATTTATGATTGGAAATCGCCTTATCGAGTGTTTCATTCTATGCCTATTTTCTTGAGGCCTGCGTGAAAACCCTTAACTACAAATTGTATTTTGAACGCGAATATGATATTTTTTGTTTGGTTCAATCGGCTTCTATCCAAAATTATTTCAAGCTGTGCTCGCCACCGTATTCATTAATCATTCTCCTAGCTCTTGGCTTGTTCTTGAATTTCGAATGACACGGAAAAGCTGGACGAACTTATAGTTCAATGCGTAACAATAGATACAAGTCTGAGGTAAACTGAAATCCCACTAACCTATTCATATCAAAAACAAACGATTGTGGTCTCAGTTTGCTTCTGAAATGGGCAGTTGATGGTCGCGTGTTCTTGGCGATCGTTTATTTGTGCTTGATACGAGCGTTCGAGCGCCAATACCCTTAAGGATTGCTTGGGGGGCTGCTGTGCCACGCTCGTTCGTCTGGCATTTCCATTGGTCTGCCAGGGAAGCTTCTGGGAGTGGTTGGCCTCGAGGAGATTACAGTCAAGCAGCGTATGGGATGGCGACGATCTTGCGGACGAGCGCTCGCCCATTACTTTTACACCGATCCATTACTTTTACGCTGACACTGTATGCGATGTCTTCTGCCCCTCTAGGGCATGTAGGGTCTTGCAAAATGCAAAAACAACAAGACAAGTCAGCCCTCTGTTTGAGCGGTGAACGACATGATTTCGATAACCCGCACCTCCAGTCCCTCTCCCATGTTGGGAGAGGGACTGGGGGGTTCAAATCCTAATGGCTTTGTTGCACATCTAAGGGATTATTCAACTCAAATTGCTCTGTCGAGCTGATGAACGAACCGATATGCGTCCTCTTCGAAGGTCATCTCGCCTCAAGAGGATGACTTGTTGCAGAATTCACGTGCTTTTGTTGCGGCCTTGGTATGACCGGCTCTCCTCGTCTTAACGTCCTTGAAGCCAGCGAACCAACTGTTGTGACGATCCGAATCCTCTGGCGCTATTTGTCCCACTTCCAGACGGAGTCAAGGCTCAAGCGATGGTCTCCATAAGTAACACCGCTGTAAAGTCTAGCGTCTGGGACAGCTCAACTCCAAGGATTGTAAGAGGTATGAATTGTGGACTCTCCATAGCAGATGACCGATCGCTGTATCGATGCAGTGAGATGACATCACAATACTTCTATGAAGTTGTACGGTCGACAGACTCCATTAGGGGCACGCAGTCCACCAGAGCCCATTAGTAAAACAAGGCGATGAATGTCAGGCAAATACAAACGCCAATACCGATCATCATGCTGCCGAGCCATCGACGAAGCATTTGCATTTCAGTTTTTAGTACCCAGTACCCAGACCGAACTTGCATTAATTCAGAGGCGAGATTCATCGAGCTTGGAGCTTGAGGTGCTGGGGCCGCTTCAGGTGCAGCAGATGTTGCTTGAATTCTCCCTTCGGTTGCTGCTAAAACCTTCCGGTCGTTTTCAAGAACCAACTGGCCGGAACTATTATGACCATTGCCGTTACCGAACGGAGTATCGGAACCCATGGCTGATTCCACCCGTTTAGGTAGCTTTTTGGCATTCGGTGTGGAACTCCAAAGTTCGCGCTGTAATACGTCGCGACCGAACTGAAGGTTGCCGTCATACACCCCGCGAATGGCAGCCACAAGGTCTGCAGCCGACGTTGTCTTTAAAAGGTAGCCCATGGCGCCATTGCGTAGTGCCTGCGCGAGATAGCGATCCTCATAACTAGTGCTGACAACCAAAACCTTGGCTGTTGAGTCATTGCGTTTTATCAGCTGAGTTGCGTTTATCCCGTCCATCTCAGGCATCTCGATGTCCATAAGCACGACATCTGGTCGCAGGGCTAACGCTTGTTCAACCCCTTCCCGACCGTTAGACGCCAATCCCACCACCTCAATGTCATCAGCCGAGTCGACATAATCCTTGAGGATTGTACGCATCATTTTTTGATCGTCCACTACCAAAACGCGAATGGAAGCAGCAGAACTTGAATGAGACATAATTCGCACTGTAAAGAGGTAAGAGGACTTTAAGTGTGGGGATTTTTAGGGCAGGACGTATCTGCGTTTGAAGTGCAGGTACCAGGCTGAAACCTTGAAATTACAGACTAACGATTCGGTAGATCTACCTAAGGCTTCATCTTATCGTAAGGCATTATTCGGAACCTAGCGATATTTTGAGAAATGATTTTTTCGGTAGACTCATGCGAAAACACAATAGTCCTTAACTTTTGTAGGTAATTGCATGCCCTCAGCAGCCCTGGCAAGCTCGACCTTCAGGACTCTCAACAACTCAATGCTGTTGGTCTAATTGCTGGGCACTTAATGCAACTTGAAAATGCCTCGATTTAGTTATCCACTCTGGTGCATGCGGTATTGTGATTGACTCTGCCTCTTCCGTTTGGAGAGGTATCGCCTCTAGAAGAAGGCAAACAAACAAGAGACGGCAACTGAAATGGCCAACCCTACCGACAGTCGATTGAGCCAGCGACGCTGAGCTTGAATTTCAGTTCTTAACACCCAATATCCAGCGCGGATTTGTGCTAATTCAATTGCCAGATTTTGTATCGTTACGTTCTCGCGTCTATCAGAATTATTGACTTGCTGTCTGGATTCTGTGGGTGCTGCACCTACATCTATGGTGACAGTGGGTGGGTGCTGCCGACTGTTTGCCGAACGGATGGTATGTCGGGACGAGGGTTGACTGTTCTTTGAGGGGGAAGGCTGAGCTGTTTGGTTCGAGCGGTTGGAGTCGCGGGAAATAGGAGTGCGCGATGATGTTGATGAGCGTTTTTGGGCTGAGCCTTGGGTGCGTGACTGAGAAGGACGGGAGGTAATAGCCTTGCTGCCGGGTGCCATGCTAGATAATTTCTGCTGCAGAATACCGCTACCAAACTGCAAGTTGCCTGAATGCACGCCTCGAATTGCCATAACCAATTCTTCTGGAGTGGCTGTTTTGAGCAAATAGCCCATGGCTCCATGGCGTAATGACTGTGCCAAATAGCGATCGTCGTAGCTGCTACTCACGACCAAAATTTTTGCGGAGGAATTTCGGTTTCTCAGCATTTGTGTAGCTGCAATGCCGTCCATTTCAGGCATCTCAATATCCATCAGCACTACGTCTGGATTTAGTGCCAATGCTTGCTGAACTCCGTCTCGACCATCACTCGCAACAGCCACAATTTCTATATCGTCTGCGATGCCGAGGTAGTCTTTCATCAGCTCCTGCATCATTTTTTGATCGTCAACCACCAAGACACGAATGACGAGGTGTTGTCTGTCCGCTTGATGGTTTGACATGATGGGCAGTTATGCCTCAGAGGTGAGAATGGTATGGGACTTGAGAGTTGTGACAATCTGCTACACGGTCGAGAGATCTGAGAAACCTCCAGCCCTTATGAGTCGGGAAAAAGTTTCAAAAATCTGCTTAACCGTTTGCCTTCTGCCATATATTTTCACGAATGTAGCTTACATGCTGTCGTAGATTGTGAGCCTCGGTCAACTAATGTGTTTGTTTGGCTTGCGATGATGGCATGTTCTTCAGTTGCATCTGAATGGCAGGAGATAGAGCAATCCCATTGTCTTCAGATTAATGAATTTGCTCGAATTCGTGACTGATGGGGTCAAGGCTTGCTGATAAGCAGCAAACGATTCGGACGCCATTTTGACACAGCACTGTACTCGCCTAATGAGCGCGTTAGCGAGTCTGTTCGTGAGATTGCCCCCAAACTCGATAGGCTATTCAAGTGCAAAGGCCTGTCTACTGTTCTGAATACAGCAGGGGTCTTGCCAGTTCCCTAGGAGGTTTACGTATGACATCTCTATCCGGTCAGGTGGCATTGGTCACAGGTGCATCGCGCGGTATTGGTAAGGCAATCGCACTAGCACTGGCAGGAGAAGGCGCCGCCGTCGCTGTGAACTACGCCAATTCGCCTGAAGCAGCTGAAGCCGTGGTCAAAGAAATTGTGGATGCAGGCGGTAAGGCGATCGCTGTTAAAGCCAATGTTGGAGATGTAGATGCTGTGGCGAAGATGTTTGCCACAGTTATGGATACATGGGGTCGAGTTGATGTGTTGGTCAACAATGCTGGCATTACTCGCGACACATTGATGCTGCGTATGAAGCCAGACGATTGGCAATCCGTCATCGATCTCAACCTGTCTGGGGTGTTTTGGTGTATTAAAACTGCGACCAAAATCATGATGAAGCAGCGGAGTGGGCGCATCATTAACATCACGTCTGTTGTTGGTATTTCAGGGAATGCCGGCCAGGCAAACTACAGTGCGGCAAAAGCAGGTGTGATTGGGTTGACCAAAACTGCAGCTCGCGAGTTGGCGGCTCGAAACATTACAGTGAATGCTGTTGCCCCCGGATTTATTGAGACCAGCATGACCGCCGAATTGGATGCCGAGCCGATCGTGGCTCAGATTCCGCTGGGCCGAATGGGTCAGCCGGATGAAATTGCCGGTGCTGTTCGATTCTTGGCCGCCGATCCCGCTGCCGCTTACATTACCGGTCAAGTTCTCAATGTGGATGGTGGGATGGTTATGGCCTAGCGGACCAACAGACAGATTGCATGCATGGGTTCCATAAACCTCCGAGGTTATCCGAGCATGCTCTTGGGAGTCCACAACTCGCTCAATACTCCTCCCCCTAACCGCAGTCGACCTGCTGGAAAGTTAACCACAGCGATTCCTGCTTTTTTGAGCTGAACTCGTCCACTGGCTTGCCCCCAAACCGAGAACTCGACCCAATCCCCCAAATCGGGTTGATGCCCCACAATGGCAACAGTGCTTGCGTCCGAGTTAGAACTCTTCCATTTCACTAAATCTTGGAACGATCCCCCCGGTGCCAGTGCATCAAAGTACTCGACGTCAGCCACTATCCCTTCCTCCTGGAGAATTTCTGCTGTTTGCCGAGCCCTCACTAACGGGCTGGAGAGTAATGCATCCCAGTTCTGCCAACGATGCCTCAACCATTGGGCGATTGCCTGAGTTCGTTTGCGTCCCTTAGGAGTCAGTGCCCGATCTGCATCCCTTAATTCGAGGGAGCGCTCTTCGGCAATCCCGTGCCGCATCACAATCAACTGCATCAGTAGTGTCTCCGCCGACAGTTCGATCGTACCCCCCTTACTTGCAATACTGATTTATCTCCTATCTCTAGCGTGCTTACCCAATACCGTGAAGTTCGAAAAGGCCTCCTGGGTACAGTCACGGTAGCAGGCGAGATCGCGCTGCTAATCGATATGGCTTCAAGCAAGCGTCTGCAACCGTGTTTCCTAATATCTTCAACGGTTCCGACCGCAGAGCGTTTGCCACACGCCAACGAAACAGCGACTACGGCACCCGAACCATCACAGGTGCAGGAACGAGCGGTGGAAGATTTCGACATTCAAGAACTGTTGCAACATGCAGCCACAGAGTGGTCAGTGACGTTGCAGGTATCCGTCCGCGATCGCCACTTACAGATTGTTATTCCAGACACTGACACAATCGATCCCGACTTGGTCACATTGCTAGCTGAAGAAACCCAAACCTTTGTCCCCAACATCGATGGCATCACGCTATGGCTATTGGACGCTGAGGGCAATCCATCCGTGTGCCATTCCACGGTTGATCTGGCTGAACCGGTACGGTCTGCCCCGGTTTCTCTGGCTCAGTTTCAGTTTGTTCGCAGTCACTTACTGACGATCGAACTTCCCCCTCCCCCCGAATTGGTGGTAGCTGCAGTGATGTACGTTCACAAGCTGGAGGATCGGGATCGGCTTGAACTGCTGGGGGCTTTGGGTGGATTTTTCGAGCGCCCCGATAAGTTTCGGAGCGAATCAGTACCAGCTGCCCATCGTGATTGGCTAGCAACCGTTCGCAGCCTCAAACAAGAATGGTTTCGATCGGTGGCAGTCTGGCTCAGTCGTTACTGCCACAATCCCAATTTGGCCTTGCCTCAAATGGAGCAAGCTCTGACTGGCTATCAAGTCTCGCTACCGGATTTCAACCCTCCAGAAGAGACCATTTCCCCCATCGTCCTCCCTAAATCCGAGCCCATCGACGAGACGGGGCCTCAACCGGTACAGCCGTTCCACGAACCATCCATGGAAAGACGGGCGGCAGTCGGCAATATAGCGGCGATCGCTCGCTTGGTCGATCGGTCTCTAACTCCCTGGCGTGCCTTGACCCGAGCCTCCATCCACGGCCAAGAATTAAGACTGCAAGTTTCAGCCGAAAATACACCAGGAAAGCGGGGCACAACAGCGCTGATCTTTACGACGCTGCAGACATTGCCCCTTCCAAACCACCTCACTCACATCAAGATTTACGGCCTCAACAACAATCGCTCGATCCGCTGGACATCCGAACTAGATCTGGAGAGCGATCGCACCCTAACTCCCGACTTTGACCGATTTAGCTTCGACAGTCCGATCGTGAATATTGCGGCAGTGCCGGTGGCCTTAATTGCGGCCATGATGGCCAACACAATTGTTCCGATCCTGATGTTGCCTCTGCAAATCTGGATACATGAATTGGGTCATGCAACGGTGGCCTGGATGGCAGGATATCGTGCTCTACCACTACCGTTTGGCTGGACGAGTATTTCTGGCGAACGCAGCACATTTGTCTACATTGGCATCCTATTTTTGTTGGGTTTGCTGTTTGTGGCGGGAAGACGGGAGCGGAAACGGTGGCCGATGGTGCTAGCTGTTGTATTGGCAGTAGTGCAAGCCGTCATGACATGGGGATTGAGCGAACGTGTATTCGACCTGCTGGTCGTATTCGGTGGAGTCGGGGGGGAGTTTTATCTCAGCACGCTCTTTATTGTGGGTTTTTATTTCAAACTACCGGATCGCTTGCGATGGGATTTTTGGCGATTTGTTGTGTTGTTCGTGGCTGCTAGCACGTTCTGTCAGGCATTTTGGCAGTGGCATCTGATCGATCGGGGTTTACAAGATATTCCGTGGGGCACCATGCTGTTCGGCTCGGGAGATGCGGGGGGAGATATGAATCGCCTGAATTTCGATCACGGTTGGAGTGCAGCGCGTATTGTCAGTACTTACAGCCGTTTGGGAGAGCTGTGTTTGATGGCGATTGTCGGAGCCTACGGGTTGTTTGCGATCAAACTGAATGGGCGGATTTGGTTCGGCCTTAAACAAAAAGCGATTGTTTGGTGGTTGCGACAGGGGCCAGGTCGTTCAGCTCAGCCAGATAGCTTAGCGGGCGAGCCTTAGACAGACACAACCACAAGATCGGGTTAACCGCTGCCATCACACGCATAGACAAATGGCTTAGCAGGCATAGCAAATGTGTGTCCTTGCCAGTGCGGATTTCTGTCTTATCCAGCTTGCGAGATGCGCATAGATAAGCCTCTACTTTATGCAAACAAATATACAAAACCCTTTCTGCGACACATCTGGTGTTACCTTTGGGTATATATAGGGCCTTATGGTTGATGGTGTTTGGATAAATGTTTTCTCTGATTTCGAGTATTCTGTCACCTTCCTGCTCGGACTGGACTGCACGGATGAGAGCGCCGATGTTAGAGGTGGAGCATTTTTACAGAAGTCGTACTGATATCTCCTACTACGACAGGCGGCGGATTGCGAAACGGCGCTTGTGTAAGCTCGACGGAATGTCTCCGTTTGCAGCCAAAACAGTTCTAAAACAATGGGATAAGATCTACAATATCAAGCCCAAAAAGCGATCTCACGATCCCGATCGGGAATTCGATCTTGAAGTAGACAGTGATTTTGAACGGGACAAGGTAGAGGGCGTTCAAGAGATTCCGGAGCTACTGGATACGGCCCCGAAAAAGATTATGCGACTGGGCGAAAGCCTTTTAGGGGCAGGCCTGATTAACCAATCTCAAATTCAAGTTGCTCTTATGGATGCTCAGTATCGAGAGGACTTAAGGTTGGGGGAAATCTTGGCTCTGCGAGGGTGGATTTATCAAGAAACGGCTGATTTTTTTGCAGAAACATTGCCCAGCATTATATCGAATCGCCAAAAACAACCGATCGGCGAACATTTAGTGTCCGCGCGGTTACTCGATCTTCATCAAGTTGAAGTGATTCTAAACGAGCAGCGCCGGCAATCCATCCGCTTTGGCGAGTTGGCCGTCGCGCGCAATTTCATCAAACAACAAACAGTCGATTTCCTCTTTCAGTACTTACCGTAGCCATTTGGCAGACTGGCGGTGAGAGTTGTTTTTGGCGGGCAAAGCGGCCAGCTAAATGGAGAATGTCGGTTCCTCACCTATATAGTGCCTGCAATGTCAGTTAGGACAAGGGAATCTAAGCACAGTCAGGGATGAACATAGCTGAAATGTCCGCAGTGGTGTGGCCACTGCTATAGCGCGAACTACTGAATCGACGATCGCGTCGGGTACGAGTTCGTAAACGAGGAGCTAATCGAGTCCATGGATAGAATTTGACAACATTCCGAGTTTTGACTGGCGTGCGAAGCTCGCGAATGTCTAAGTACTGGTTATTCTATTGGGGCCGCCTGCAAAACAGAGTGCAGGTGATTGATGACTGGATTGGGAATGACAATGCCGATTTGCAAGCAGCATCAACTGACTTCAACCCAAGGTTCAGGTTGGGATCGACGAGTCTGAATGCTCAGCTCGTCCAATATGGAGCGTGTCGCATCGGACAAAGTGGGCAGAACGATAGTGGGGTTATATTTTTCCAATTGCCGGAAGTTGCGAATCCCGCACAGCAATCCTATCGCGGACATATTGTGGGTATTTCCCGCTGTTAGATCCGCTTCAGTATCACCCACCATCCAACTGCGGGTTGCGTTTGGCAATTCTTTCAATGCTCTGGCCATTAACAACGGTTTATCGCGTATGTCCCCCTGCTTGATGTAGTCGTTGGGCAAGCAATAGCGCAGGTGAGGGGGGAAAAATTCTGCCAAACCAAATCGCTCTAGCGCTGGTTCTAATTCGCAGACCCGACGCATGGTCATTACGGCGAGTTCTACTCCGGCATCGCGCAGTTGGGTTAGCGACGCGATCGCATCCGGCTGAATGGTGTCGTATTTGAAATACGGTTGGCTATGAGCATACTCTCGTCGCATCCGGGCAAACTCTACGGTCTGGTCGGCGCGAAACCCGGTTTTAAGGGCAATACTTTCTTCTGGGACGCGATCGCGTTTCAAGTCCCAAAATTCTGATTTACTCAACGGTGTTAGCTGCTGCCCTGCTTCTCCAATGGCATCCACGCAGAATCGATAGACCTGATAGTATCGGTCGGACACATCCACCAACGGCCCATCAAAATCCGAGAACACCCGAACAGCCATTCATCCACTCTCTAACAGCCACGCTAAGAGGTGATATCACCCTAAGGTATTATTACTCAGCACAGCCTAGGCAGTGATTGGATCTCTTGAACCCTGTGATTACACATGGCTACATGTGATAGCAGATGCCCCTCATCGCAAACCTGGCAAACCACTAGACCAGTACTAGAGATTCTGCTGTTGCTTCATGGCTTCTAGCTCTAAATCGGTCTCAAATCGCTGAAATTCTCGCTCCAGATCGTTCCAGTTGCTAGACGGCTGCGACCAGCCACTCCATTCTTCATCGGTTACACCGGCTGACGCTGATGCTGCCGCCTCGGCTTGATGAGTACGGGCCATTTCAGCGATCCGATCGCGCACCTCCCGTCTGCGCTGTTGTACGCGCCGTAGCAGTTCTTCCATATTTTGCAATCGTTCCTTGGCCCCTTGCATTTGCCCCCACAGTTGGTTGCCTTGATTGAGCAAGTCTGCTTCCCGTTGCTGTGCCCCGCGAGCGAGATCGGGGCGGTTGGCTTGGCGGGCCTTTTCGACTCGCTCGTGCCAGCGCTTGATCTCTTGAGCTGTGGCCAAAATACTTTGCTGCAATCGCTGCCGATCTGCACGTGTTTCGGCAATCAGTTTGGTGGTATCCGACTCCTGCTGCCGCAGTTGCTCTTCCAGTGCCTGTAATTCCAGCTTGGGGTGCGCCCGCAAAAATTCTTCGAGCCGGGTCTCGAGGAAGTGCAACAGGTCATCAATGATGGTCATGGGGATTCTCGATCGCTTCGCACTAGTGGTTTGTCAACACAAAATTGATGGATTGACGAGTACTATCAAACCGACAGCAGCGCGCTTTTTTTAAAGATGATTCCCTGAGAAAAATGAATCCCTGACAGTAAGCCAGACAAATGACCAGGGAGCCACCAGGCTTGTGTTGAAGAATGCTGCCGATCTTGTGCTGACAGAACTCTAGCCTACCGAGTTGATTCGCCTTGTCGATCTTCTATCGTTGCCCCAACTGCAGGCACCCCAAAAAAGTCGATGCGATAGTTGGAGATACTCATTCCCGTTGCCGCTTCGACTTGCCTGATGACATCTTCGGGTAGTGTGACATCTACGTCAGTAATACTGTCAGTTTCCAGGCAGTTAACGTGGCTATGCATGTCGTTGCGATTTCCGTATCGGCGACCGTCTGCTCGCTCGATGCACTCGATGACTCCATGAGCCGAGAGGGCCTCTAGATTTTGGTAAACAGAAGTGTGACCGATGGATTTTTGCTGTTGGTTGAGGCGATCGTAAATTTCGCGCGCAGATAAATGCTCGTTGCTTTGCCAGAGTAGTTCGAGTATGTATCGGCGCTGACGGCTCAACCGCAGGTTTTTCTCCTGGCAAAGACTGAGTGCGTCATCTAAAGAGGTGGCTAGATCGGTCATAAACAAGTTGTAGTTTTACGTACAATCTGGGTCTATACTAGCCCATCTTGAAGTAGGTATGACTTTTACATAGAGACAATCCTATTGATGGCGCACCACACATAGCAATGGTCATAGCACTGCTGACATTTCAGCTACGGTCAACCCTGGCCGTAATTGGCGATCTTTGCCCTGACTGAAATGGCAGACGCCATAGCATTCGGCAATACGCTATGAAGACTGTCCGAAACACTTTCCTCGTTTATCAAGTTAGTCAGCCATCTCAACACTCCAGACCTTACAGCGGATTGCTGTATGTGGGGAAGCAGCACCCCAGGGTCCCCCCAAGGGCCACCAGTCACAGCAACCTGTTCCAAGGTCGAGCCCCCAGAACAGGTTGTGCTGAAAGAACACTGAATATTGGGTTGAGATGTCGAGCTGGAGATCGACGTTAGCTGGAGATAAAGGGTTGATCCAAGGTTAGTTCGAGAATGGTGTCGCCATCGATCGAAACGACATTGCTCACCGATACGGTTCCTGCCATTGCCCCACCGGCTCCACCAATCGCCATCAGAGGCAAGAAACCGGCACCTCCGGTTAAAACTCCCAATGCCACACCCCCCAACACTCCGTAGCCAGCGTTTCTGAGGGCAACGCGATCGACATCAGCGTCAGGATCGATACCGGCTGGAATGCGATTGGTGCGACCGGAAATGGTGTGGGATGCAGACTGGATATCGATACGTTCTGCAATGAATTGACTGCCGACCATGCGCTCGCGAGTGCGCTCGTAACTACCCACCATGTCGGTGCTCTCTTCCATGATGGGTTCAAAACGGCCCCAGACTGTACTGCCAGCGGGCACAATTGTGCGGCCCTGACTGTCCACAACATCTTGTGCAACGCTCAAATTCACCTGAAGCTGTTGCCCCTGAGTAAACTTAGTATCCCGAAATGTTGCTAATGGAATAATGGTTCCTCCCGGCAGTTGTCCGCTTGCGACAAACGTGGGACTTGATGGCGCACCGGCTGAGGGGCGTCGGTAATCGTACGACGTTGGCACATCTGGCTGGCTAGGAGTCCCTGACGCAAGATTGGGAGCCGGTTGAGGTGCTACGGGCTGCGCGGGCACCGGTATAACAGGCAGTGCTTCTGATTCTGTGGGCGCAGAAGTGGAGTAGTTGTAGGAGGATGTGTCCCCTAATGGAGGAACGGCATCGGGCACAGCTTGCGAAACGGTTGGGGCAGGAGGAGCAACGCTAGCGGGTACCGGGTTGGTAGGAGCTTGATTAACAGGTGCTTGATTGACAGGTGCTTGAGGGATGGGCGGCTGGCCCGCAGGGATTGCGTTACTTACGCCGGCCTCTGGGTTGGGGGCAGTTTGAGAACGGTCGGAGGAAAAGGTAGATGTAGCCAGCGGCGCATCCGGTGAGGAGGACGGCGGTGATGGGACTGCGACTTGACCGCCACGGCCGAAAGACCCCTGCGGTGCTGTAATCACTTGATTTCCACTATTGGGTGGCACTGCCTCTGGACTACCGCTGGGGGGAATAAATTCAATTTCGCTGGCAGCATCAGGCTCTTGTGCAATGGCTGCCTGTTTCAAGAACAAGACTGGCTGAGCGATCGCCACGGTCGTGAGAATAGTAGCGGTCAGAACAGTCGAGAGAGAACGGTGAGGAAGGCAACCCATGAGACTCAATCCTTGTAGACGTTAGTAGTAGTTCGGTGCGTTCTCACGGCATGGAATCACTGACGCACCTGATGCTTATAGTATATACAGCGTAAGTCTAGCAATTAATTCTTTCTCAGGCGCTACATCTGGAGTGCAATTTCGTACCCTGCAACCATTTCAAGTGCTGGTAGGTATTCGTTACGCTAGGGCTGGCCTTGCCTCTCTGCCCGCCATCCCCGCTTGCCATTACCATCACTATCACCGTGTGATGGGCCGATCGGAATCAGTGTTTTTTGAAAATTGGAGACGGAGAGCCCCGAAAAGCTAGGCCGAGTCAAGAAAATCCGTTAGGCTCTGTAGAGATGTTTTTTGCAATCCCTGGGGAGCTTGTATGCGCTCGGCCAATCCGCGTCCGGAGTTCAATTTGCCGGAGATTCCCTTCTGGGCATACATTTTGGGTGGTTTGCTATTCCTGCTCCTGACAGTGGGCTCCCAATGCTTTCTGATTGTGCCGGCGGGAAGTCGGGCGGTCATTTTTAATTCGCTGACAGGGTTGGAAGATAGCCCTCGTGGGGAGGGGCTGCACTTCTTGGTGCCAGCGATCGAGAGTCCTATTTTTTATGACGTGCGCACCCAAACTTATACGATGGCCTCTCAGATGTCTGAGGGGAACGTGCGCGGGGATGATGCGTTGCGGGTGCTAAGTTCTGACGGTCAGCAAATTTCGTTGGATGTTTCGGTGCGATATCGCCTCGACCCCGATAAAGTTTCACACCTGCATCAAGCCACTGGCCCCCGATATTTGGATAAGGTGATTCGGCCTGAAGTGCGAACGGTGGTTCGGAATGAGCTGGCATTGCACCAAGCGATCGCCGTGTATTCTGACGAGCGCGATCAAATTCAGGATGCAATCGAGGCACAATTAGTGTCTAAATTCGCCAATAACGATCTGATTTTGCAGGATGTGTTTCTGCGCAACGTAGAGTTTTCAAACCAGTTCCAGACGGCGATCGAACAAAAACAGATTGCCGAACAGGAAAAGGAACGGGAGCGTTTTTTGGTGGAAAAGGCAGAGCTGGAGAAGCAGCGGGCGATTATTCAAGCGGAGGGAGAAGCTTCGGCGATCGAGCTGAAGGGTAAAGCGCTGCAGCAGAATCCCGAGATTGTTCAGTTGGAGTACGTGCGCAAGCTAGCTCCAGGAACGAAAGCGATCATTACCGACTCCGATAAAATTTCCAATCCAGCAGGGTTGACGGGTAAATAGCTCTAGTTATGGCATGGCACCCTGCGGTTTGGAACGTCAGCTTGCTGCTGTCAAATTAAGGACTAGACCTGATATCGAAGTGCGCCATGCGAAGTGGTCAGGGCTCATGAGTGTAATCATCGCCAATATTATTTCGACGGTCGAATGGTGCGGAGGGGCAATTGTGGGGACCAAACTGGAGGGATATCGATCCCATAATTCGCTCTAAACGAGAATGCTTTTTACGGCAATGGACTTTAGGTTTAGATCCTGGGGTTTCTCACCAAAAGCTAATATATTCGACTGTGGTTTGCGCTCTCATACTGATGCTCGTCCCCTCTCTACAACGACAACTCCCGCTTCCATCTCAGACTTTATCGGCAGCCGCGTTTCACCAATACTGACAGCGTAAATGTTGGCTGTGGGCAGTTCTTCTTGTCCTTTCTGACGACGACCGTGCAATACTTTTCATTCCCTCTGCTCTTGCTGGCAATTGTAGGCGGCATTTCTATTCCGGATGGGTTCCCATCCCATCCCAAAAACCAACTCACAGTAACCGTTAACGGATTTCGGACTCAAGAGGGACAAATCTGTTTGAGTTTATTTGACAGCGAAGCCGGATTCCCATCAGGAGGCGAGCGGGCGTTAGCAACCCAATGTGTGGCCCTTGACGATGCAACGCCTGAAATTACCTTCGACCTGCCGGTGCCAGGGGATTATGCCGTCGCGGTCTTTCATGACGCCAACAGTGATGGTGCCCTTAACTTCAACCTGCTAGGGATTCCCCGCGAAGGATTTGGCTTTTCTCGTAACCCCAGCATCTCTATGCGTCCGCCTAAATTCGAAGAAGCGGCTGTGGCAGTTGATGGTCGAAGCGATATCGAAATCCAACTGAAATATATATTTCGTTCTTAAGTTTTGAGTCCTTGACTCGCGCGGCGAGACGCTAAGAATTTACGACTCAAGAGGAATGAGAATGCTCAACAGCAGCATATGGAAAGCCAGTTCTTCTCAGGGGAGATTATTTACGCCACAACAGGAACGTGCAGCGGTAGAGTCTCTCCCCAATTGGCCGGTACCGCTATCCTCACTTGGCCGGAGCGATCGATAGAGCGTCCACGAGCAATCGCTTTCCACATCAACTTTGGATTGGC
Organism: Synechococcus sp.; assembly: GCA_051439425.1. GTDB lineage: Bacteria > Cyanobacteriota > Cyanobacteriia > Thermostichales > PCC-7336 > PCC-7336. Next base: position 41,247 of record JBFRWD010000103.1, on the reverse strand, counting down.
CCCCGACAGACGTACAGAATGCCAGTCATACCTCAGCCGCCCCCACTGGCGATTGGGAGCAGATGAGATAGGACCCTCCAGTTCGATCGTACGGAACGCGGCTACTGGCCCTACCAGTGGAGGGGCGGTCAAGAAAGCTGTGTTTCTCCTGCGATAGCGCTTAGGGGTGTGCAGGTGGCCACTCAGTACGGCAGCAACATATCGGTGCTGGGCCAGGACTTGGCAGAACTGGCGGGAATGGTCTGGCAATATGCGGTGGTGACGAAATAAAACAGAGGCAAGGGGCGGTTGATGGATCGCGACAATGACCATCTCGTCGGAATACTGCTTTAGCCGAGCGGCCAACCAGTCCAGTTGCCGTGGACGGAGCGTGCCCTGAGGCTCTGGACAGGGGCCGATGCTGGCATCCACGCAGATGAGCTTGAGATGGGGGAGAGGGGACACCACAAAATCAGCGAACCCTGTTTCGGCCGCATCCAGCCAAAAATGCGTGCGGCACCAGTCAATAAATTGCGACCGACCAAACTTCCCCGCTGGGGCGACACCATCAACTTCATCGATGTCGTGATTGCCCACGCTGAAAAAGTACGGTATCGATAACTGACGCACAATTTCATCTAGACGTTGGAAGCTGGCGCAATCGGCCGCATCCACCAGGTCACCGGTAAACACAACAAAATCCAGGTTGGGTATCTCCTGGACTTGCGAGATCGCCTGCTGTAACAGTTCCTCGGGTTCCCCCGGCATCCACTTGCACCGGCATCCATCCGGCTGCATCAAGTGCATGTCCGAAATTTGGGCAAATCTTATGATCGAACCTATCATTGCTCACTCACACTGCTGTTGTTGCGAAACCGAATCATTGCCGTGTAATTAAAGAGGCGATTGTGCAATCAAGATTGTGCAGTTCCAAGCGACCGTACGGCTTGCCAGCACAGGTTGCTAAGCGAAGAAATCGCGATATCCGAGCACGTCAGTGGCTCAAGCAGCGGTCATTAAGAGCTGCTGACTATGCACGGAGTCTGCGAATTCTCTCAATTTAACCGCTTAGTGCCTAAGATATCTGCAGGCCGTACTGTTCTCTGTCGCCTCGATCGCATGCCTTTTACCTCTCAGCCACAAACCCCCGCAGATTTACTGACACAGTCCTACGACTACGAGTTACCGCCAGATGCAATTGCCCAGCAACCCGTGGAACCTCGAGATCGGGCCCGCATGTTGGTTGTAGAAGCTGCCGAACACGCTCACCAGCACTTCACAGACCTGCCCGATGTTTTAAAACCGGGTGATGTACTGGTGCTAAACAATACCAAGGTGATCCCCGCCCGGCTGTTAGGTCAAAAATCGACTGGTGGTGCTGTAGAAGCGCTGTTGTTAGAGCAGGTGGACGGCGATACGTGGTTGGCGTTGGTCAAGCCTGGGCGCAGAATTCCAGTGGGGACTCAACTGCACTTTGAGGCAGGACTGCAGGCTACGGCGATCGCCAAACATCCCGAAACTGGCGGACGATTGCTCAAGTTTCAGTGGCCCGCAGGCGAAACGTTTTTTTCCACCATTGACCGAGCCGGGATAATTCCCTTTCCTCCTTACGTTAAAGAGCGGCTGGCGAATGACGAGCAATACCAGACGGTATACGCCACCGAGCCCGGAGCCGTTGCTGCCCCTACGGCTGGCCTGCACTTTACCCCCGAACTTTTGCAGCGGCTGAGCGATCGCGGCATTTCCACAACAACCGTGACGTTGCACGTTGGCCTGGGGACGTTTCGTCCCGTAGAAGTTGACACTATTTTGGAACACCAAATGCACGGGGAATGGATCGATGTTCCCAGCGCTACTGTCGATAAGATTGCAGCAACTCAGGCCGCAGGTGGGCGGGTGATAGCCGTTGGAACCACGGTTGCTCGGTCGTTGGAGACAGCCGCCCAAGCGGGACCGCTAGAGCCGTTTTGCGGCAAGAGCCACCTGTTTATTTACCCCGGCTACGATTGGCGGGTGCTGGATGGTCTGATTACCAATTTTCATTTACCCAAATCGACGCTATTAATGATGATTAGTGCTGCGATCGGCCGCGATCGGTTGTTAGACCTGTACGCCGAGTGCTTAACTACCGGCTATCGCTTCTATTCCTTTGGAGACGGCATGATACTGTTGCCCACACGGTAGTGCTCTGTCAGCAGACAAGTGATGGGCAAATCGTTCGCCCACCAGGCTTGCTGCACCGCGTTGTTCTGCTGGATGGCTGCCCTTAATAGCAAGCTTGACATCACTACCTGCGTGCCCGCTGACGCGAGCCAGATATCGAGTAAAGGCATAGATGTGATGGATATTGGCTCAATTGGCTCGATCGCGGTTTTGATGAGCGGTGGAGTTGTTGCCGGAGTAGTGGCAGGTTTGCTGGGAATTGGGGGGGGCACACTGGTTGTTCCCCTGTTAGTAGCCACGGGTGTTGAAGGGCTGCAAGCAACGGCCACCAGTAATTTAGCCATTTTCATGACGGCCACCTCCGGGACTACGCGGAACTGGAAAACTGGAGCCTTGCAATTGCGACATGTTCTGGCTCTGGGCATTCCTGCTGCGATCGCCGGTCAGGTGGGAGTCTTCATTGCCAGCGATCTCATTCCCGAATACGGTCTGCTTGCCGGTTTTGCCCTATTACTTCTGCTGAACGTCTATCTAATCTCTCTGAAGAAGCAAGCCATTTCACAGGCATCCTCGTCTGCTATTAACGGGGCTCTAGCCGGAGCAGATTCGTCTGAGTTTCGACAATCTGGATCGAGAAATCCAAATACTGCCATCGCCCGTTGGGGGACAGGAGGACTCGCCGGTCTGACAGCAGGGCTGTTCGGCGTTGGTGGTGGTGTCATTATGGTGCCGCTGCAGATTTTACTGTTGAACGAGCGCATCAAAGCTGCGATTCAGACCAGCTTGGGGGCGATAGTGCTGACGTCACTGTTCAATACGTTGGGGCATACCGCTCGCGGCAATGTAATCTGGATGGCTGGTCTGGCCGTTGGTGCTGGAGGATTGATCGGAGCGCAGCTAGGCACCCGTTTTTTGCCCAAACTTCCCGAGCGCTCCATCAGTATGATGTTTCGGGCTCTGATGCTGGGGTTGTCAGCGTTTACGCTTTACAAGGCATGGCAGGCATTTCAATCGGCACAGATAGCAGTGGGATAGTAGATTTCTCTAATCTAAGAAGGCTCGATTGAAGCCTTGGGTGAACACATTTCGAAAAAACTGCTGACTTGTGAAGGTGACGCGCTACACTGTTACTCGCTACGGTGGCGTGGCCAAGTGGTAAGGCAGAGGATTGCAAATCCTCGATTCGCCAGTTCGAATCTGGCCGCCACCTTTTCTCTCGTGGGATATGCAACGGTAGGTCGAGCAGTTTTTATACTGTTCGGCAGAAGATTAGCTCCTGCATTCATATGCTCTTTATCCGCTTTTAGGGCCGCAGCGTAAAGGAGATCGATTCTGCATAAACCGATTTCGTATTGTAAAAATTTGAACTTAAGAAGTCGGTATGTACCTAAAGTGATATCAGTGAGGCTGCTCTTACTGGTATGAATTCTATTGTTCCGAGTTTCCCGAGCGGGTTCTGTCTTCAGCAATCTCCTTTTAGCTTCACGGGGTAATGTTGTCCGAGTTCCGCAAAGAGCCGTTGCGGTCAGGACTTTCCAAGTATTTTGGGCCAGTGGCCGCTATCATCACTTCTGCGGAGTTTTGAGCATTTAGCACTGGGTAGCACTTCTAGATATATGTAGATTTGGACAATCGGCTCGCAAGTTCAACTCGCACGCTGGTAGTCGCTTCTAGCTGGCAATATCGTCTATGGAGGGACAAATCCAAGCCGTTTAGACTTGTTTTTGCAGCCGATTTCAATCTCTTGCGCTAACTTTTTGGGTAAGTACCGAAAACTCCAGGGAACATTAGGAACTAGCTATAGTTTGGGAGGACAGCGGGAGTAACATCGCCGTGGATCTCTCCACTACGGGTAATGCTGACTGCATGTAGAAAGTGTTGGTTTAACTCAAGTGTCAAGCACGATTGTTTGGGGATTGGTTGGTGGTCAAAGTAGCGGGTTCGATGGAATTGTTGGAAGCCTATCGGGATGGCGATCGCCGATTTAAACGGGCTCAGCTAAGCGCGGCAAACCTTCAGGGAGCCAAACTGAAAGGCATCATTCTCTGCAATGCGGAGATGGAATTTGCCCGTATGGAACTGGCAGACTTTAGAGAAGCCGATTTAAGCGGCGCAGATTTGGAGCGAGCCAATTTGAATGGCGTCAATCTTTGCAAAGCGATTCTAAAGCGAGCCAGCTTGGAGTACGCTCTACTATCCAAAGCCAATCTAGAGAATGCGAATTTGGCCAATGCTGACCTATCGGGAGCAACAGCGATTGGCACCAACTTTACGGGGGTGTCGCTATGGGGGGCGACGCTGACCAAGGTCGATATGGATCGCAGCAATTTGCAGCGAGCTGACTTTCGCGGAGCAACGCTCGGATTTGCCAATCTCAGCAAAACGAACCTGACGGCTGCCAATATTGAACGCACGAACCTACGCGGTGCTAAATTGCATCACGCCATTTTGGAAGGGGCTAGTCTACGCCATTCAGATTTACGCGGCGCAGACTTAGAAGATACCAAGCTGGTTCGGGCTGACTTAACTCAAGCAGTCTACGATGCAGATACTCGCTTTCCACATGACTTCGATCCGGCGCGCGCGGGTATGCACCAATTTATCGAACCTTAGTCATGACGCACCAAGTCAGAGCCAAATTTATACAAGCTTCATAATTGGCTACCAACTTTATCGGAACTTTAGGTATTTGTGCGGAACCTCTGGGCACAGTATGAGTACCTCGTGTCGAGTGGTGATGAGAACCAACTCTCTGCTCTAAGGAGGTTGTGATAGTGATGAATCAGACCCCCGACCTACCGATCGGGGGTTTTTTCTGTTTGAAAGCATTAGGGCTCGCCACCAATCGGATATGGCAGTGGTCATACCAACGCGAACATTTCAGCTGTGTCCAGCCTTGACTGAGATTGAACCTCTTTGTCCTAACTGGAATGGCAAACACTATACATGAGATGGTACAGCCCTTGACTTAGCCTCGGACTTTGATTCTCCTGGGTTCTAACGGGCTACTGCCTGCTTCTAGATATAAGGTTTGCGGATGAGGGCGATCGCCCTCAGGTTTTTCAACTGGCGTAACAGCACGATCGCCATGTTTGGGTTGGACAGAGGACAGTTAGGACAGCCAGCGCCTACAGCCATACAGCATCGTCCGCAAGCTGCCTCAACTGATGGCGATCGATTTTTCCACGTCGGTTGCGGGGAAGGACCTCAACAATCGCCCAGCGTTTCGGGTGTTTGTAGCGCGCCAGTTGAGTGCTTAGGACTGTTGCAATCGTCGTCAAGCTGACTGAACGGGTGCTTTCTGCTCGCACAATATCCTCAGAGACTGTCGAATGGATAGAGGTTTTAACGACGCACAGTGCTGTCACCACTTCCCCCCACTCCTCATCCGGCACCCCAATAACGGCAACATCCTCAACGAGTTGGGTGTCCCGAATAGCAGCCTCAACCTCCGCAGGAAAGACATTTTCGCCTCCGGTCATAATGGTGTCACTACTGCGCCCCAGCACGTGCAAGCGACCCTCCCCATCGAGGTAGCCGATATCGTCCGGTACCCATCCAGCAGATGTTCTGGATTGAACTTGCGATGCCGGCACGTAGCCTAGAGCAAGAGATGGCGATTGAATCGCCAGTCGTCCGACTCGATTGACTGGTAGGCGATCGCCCGCCCGATCGAGAATGTCGATCGACACATGAGGTAACAGGTCGGCACAATCTTGTACTCCGGCCAGAAAGGCTTGAGGCAGAAGCGTCGCGACTTGAGCTGCAGTCTCGGTGGCTCCGTAGGCAGGAGCGATGGGCAATCGTAATCTGCGAGCAGCGTCTAACAATGAGGGCCAGGCGGGGGCTCCTCCTAGGAAAATAACTCGACAGCCCATTAGCCACTCGACCAGTTCAGGGGTATCAATTGCTCGTTTCAGCTGTGTCGGCACCAGTGACAGACACCACGTATCAGGAGGGATAGCTCGGTAGTTTCCGGCCAAAAATTGTTTGGATTGCCCAAGGAATAATTGGCCGCCAGTGACCAGCGATCGCACAAACTGCATCAACCCACTCACGTGAAATAACGGCAGTAGACAAAACGAATTTAAGGGGGAAGGGTTGCCCAGATGTTGGTGTAGCGCAACGGCTGCAGCAGTCAGAGTTGTCCAGGTATGACAGGCGAATTTGAGCTGACCGGAGGTGCCACCTGTTGGAATGCAAATAAGAGCCCCATCGGCACTAGTTGGCAGGTCGACGTCATGCAAGTTTGCTGTTGGCTTGCGTACGACTACTGACTTGCATGGCTCTGTCGAATCGGCTAGAGGCGTATCGCCCAGAATTGCCTGGGGTCGGACAATCTCCCGCACCTGTTGCCATTCCCGATCTGCCCAATCGGGATTGCCTAGGAAGACAACGTGGCCGCTGGCGTGAATTGCAGCCAAGCGAGCCAAGAACCTGACCGGATGGCGATCGCTCAATACAATACGCTGAGAGCTGCCAGCAAGCTTGGCTAGCTGTTGGTGTGCGGTATCAAACCACTCGTCAAAGCGATGGGCCTCAGGGTGGTGTATCCATGAGGTCACCGATCGGTCGATTAGGAGGGTGGTGAAGTCTGCCATAGACTAGCGGGCCAGTGACTCGGAACGGGTTGTAGTAAATGGTCTATTCCAAAACCTACAGCTCGATGGCTACCGATCTCGCGGGCACACAAACGGGCGGCTTTCTGACCCACAGGAGTTTCCAGAACAGACGAAACCACTACGTCCAGTTGATGAGCTTGGCAAACCTGCTGGACTCGCGAGGGAAATCCGCAGATGGCGGGTTTGATAACCACAATGCCATCCCAGCCTCGAGCGATGCACTGCAGCAGGTCGTCTAAGGTTGCAACCGCTTCGTCCAAGGCAATAGGAGTAGCGAACCGATGCTGAAGCTGGAGCAGATTCTCAAATTCAGTAGCCGGTAGAGGTTGTTCGAGAAACTCGATCGGGAGGCGATCGCAGGCTTGCAGCCAATCAGCAGCACCTGTTACATCCAGACCACCATTTGCATCCAGACGCAACGCAATATCTGACGGTAGCGCCTTCACAAGCTGATGCAACCATGCCAGTTCTAGGGCGCGATCGACAACGCCAACTTTCCACTTCAGGGTTGTATATCCCCGTTCCAATAAATTTGGCCAGGCCTGTAATGCGGCCTCGCCGGTTGGTAACAGCCCACACACCGGCAAACCGGAGGGTTCATCCAAATCGTTTGAATTGACTGACTCGGACTCAGCAAACATCCAATCAGACCAGGCGGATTCGAGAGCGAACTGAGTGGCTGGGAAGCGATCGGGAATTTCAGCTAGCCTTTCGACCGTGAGAAGGCCCTCCAGACAGGCACAAAAATCCAACGCCTCCGCCAATGATTCCGAGCCAAACCAGGGGATTGGGGCTAGCTCTCCATACCCAACATGTCCCCGAGCTGATAGTCGGACAATCGCCCCATCACGTACAGACCACTGGCCGTGAGTGGTCACCAGAGGCTGAAGAAACGGACGTCGATAGGGGCGAACATCCAATCGCCAGCAATGGATGGCTGAAGATGGATTGCTCGTCACAGTAGCTTGTTCATCCACAAACACTTGTTCATCCACAAACACGATGCCGCTCGACCTGCTTCTATTGGATTAAGCCGGTAAATGCGGCCAGGATGAGAAACACGCCCATAAAAATGCGGTAGGCCACAAAGACATCTGTGCTGCGCTTCTGCAAAAATTTCAGCAGCCAGTCGATGGATAGGTAGGAGAACAATAACGCTGAAGCCGTGCCCACCAGTTGGGCTGGAATTCCTTCGGTCGAGAACTCGGAAATAAATTCAACCACCCCAGCTAACGTTAATGCTGGAATTCCCAAGAGAAATGCGAATCGGGCTGCCATATCTCTCCTCATCCCGAGAAATAGACCCGTGGTAATCGTGGCCCCCGATCGCGATACACCAGGAATAATCGCCAGTGCTTGCGCCAGACCGACTAACAACCCGTCGGAAATCTGAATCTGGTGAATGGCCCGTTCTCGTTTACCCATGCGATCGCCCAACGCCATCAGGACACCAACGACAATCAGTGCGAGCCCAATTACCGTCAGCTGTCGGGGGGTAGATCCATATAGGTACTTAATACCGCCTCCAATGACAACGATGGGTAGCGTTCCCAGCATCACCCCTACAAATGTCCGAAATTCTGAGGTGTCCCATTTGCGCTCGCGAACGGAGGCAATGGTTCCGGTGGCAACCTGGCGCAAGTCGCGGGCAAAATAAATCAATACTGCAACTACGCTACCGAGTTGAATCACTGCCGAGAACGATACGCCAAAGTCAGGCCACCCCAGCAGTGCAGGCAGAATCCGCAGGTGGGCCGTACTGCTTATAGGCAAGAACTCGGTTAGCCCTTGGATCATCCCCATCAAAAACGCTTGCCACAGGTTGGGCTGAGCGGTTGTTGCCAGAATAGTCCCTGGCAAATCTGTTAACACAGTCAATGTCAATCCACTCGCTCCACTGTCAATCCACTCGCGCCGGAATCTGGATAATACCGAAGCCGGAATGAACCAGCTCTCTCCAGAGAAACACATGAGTGAACCATCTCATCGTTGCGATTACTACGTCAATTGCTCCCATCCCGCGATCGCCGCAACTTTCGGTACCGAGTTGTCATCCCAATAAAATTCTCGGCATGGGGCTATGCCGAGAGAGGTGAGCAACACGCAGGTCGTCAAGTGTTGTCGCTGTGTTTTCAGATTGTGTGGTCAGATGGCGTCATCAGGTGACGTCAATGAGAGTTAACGCTGACTGGCCTTGGTTTCGATTGTCACAATCCATTCGCCGACATACCGAAAGATGGGGTTGGCCTCGGTTCCGAGAACACGCCCCTGAATGCGGTAAAAACCAGAATCGTTAGGATTCCGGGCCCCCGGCATAACCACTTGCATGCGCTGGCCAGCAGGGATGGGATCGGCCATGACGACTTCTAAGGAGTTAAATTCGGGGGACCAGAAGATTTCATCAATCTCTGCCTCTTCTCGCTCGACTTCCACCCGAACTCGGTCGGGATCGATGCGACCGTCAAATTTCTGCTCGAAGCTGACTTGAATTTCTGCGACAGCCACCTCTTGAGCCGGTAAGGTCAGCTTGTAGCGATCGCGTGAACGTGCCGTGCCATCATCCAAGCTGTACCGCAACACGCGATCGCGATCGGCCGCTCCAGATAGAACAAATCCAGACTGAGCGCGAACAGGCTTCAGGGGAACATTGGTGGCAGCAACAGCCAGCAACAGTAAGCTGGTAGCGCCAGCAGCAGCCAATGACTGAGGGAGGAAGCGCTGCATAGTTTCGTTCACTCTCTTAACACAACTGAGGATGTCTAGCCCTCTTATTGTAAGCGACTCGTCAGGCGAAGTTATGCCAGCAACCGCAATAGCCCGTGCTGTAAAACAAGCCGCTCTTGCCCAAGGTTTCGACAAAATCGGTATCGCTAGTGTAGAGGCTCCCCCCGATCTCGCAGGCCTTTCCGACTGGCTGGCGGCTGGTTTTCAGGCAGACATGGCTTGGATGGAGAATCCCAAGCGGTGGGCCCCCGAACGTATCTTGCCAGGGGCTCGATCGCTGGTTTGCGTTGCCCTCAATTACTACACCCCCCATGCTCACAGTGACGAACCCGGTGTTGGGAAGATCTCGCGTTATGCCTGGGGACGGGATTATCATCGCGTGCTGGGCAAGCGTCTAAAGGCGCTATCTGCATGGATGGAGGCCGAGTATGACTGCCAGACTCGCTTCTATGTGGATACGGGGCCAATTGCGGAGAAGCCCTGGGCCATGCAGGCAGGGTTGGGATGGATTGGCAAAAATAGCTTGCTCTTGACGCGGGATTTCGGTTCCTGGTTGTTTCTGGGAGAAATTCTGACAACGCTAGAGCTACCGCCCGATCCCCCGCACACTTCCCATTGCGGTACCTGCACCCGCTGTTTGGATGCCTGTCCAACCGCAGCGATCGTGGAACCGGGGGTTGTGGATTCTAATCATTGCATTGCGTATCACACATTGGAAAGTCACGCCGAAGCACTACCCGATGACATCACCCAACATCAGCAGGGCTGGGTCGCTGGCTGCGATATTTGTCAGGATGTATGTCCCTGGAATCAGCGGTTTGCTCAACCCACCTCTGTCGAAGACTTTCAGCCTTACGCGCCTAACATCGCCCCCCCGCTCCAACAGCTAGCCGATTGCACGCCGGAACAGTTCGATCGGCGATTTCCAGCCTCGGCGTTGCGGCGACTAAAAGCACCGCGAGTGCAACGGAATGCAAGGGGGGCATTGGGACACGGTGAAGGAAAAGGGGCTCTGTCGAACTAACGTTCAAGGACATAGCGAGCCCACTCGATTGGAGTCGGAGGGCGCGCTAGCGGGGAATTCTGGACGATCGCTAAGCAATTGCGACTGGTTGGGGAAGACTAAATGCCGTAGCCGACCCAAGAAAGTCAGATGTCCAGAAAACCTGATGAATTTAACGTTCATATTTTGATGGAGGGCGGACACCGAGAAGAGGTACGAGTCAGTGGCCCCAAAGAAGTGACAAAGTTGATGAAGGATTTTTTTGTTGGGGGGGGTGGGGACGATTTTGTGCGCCTACCCAAGCAGCTTGAACATGAATTCTTGATTGTTCGCCCCAGTCGGGTCTGTGGCGTATCTGTTGAAGCCGTCTTTGCCTCTAGTGTCGCTGCATTTTAAGACACCTGTCCCGCCACTAACACAGTGGTGAATGTCACTGCAATGTAACTGGGACAGAACAAAAAAACGACAGCCACGTGTCAGGGCTGTCGTATGGGGAAATTGTGCGATGTGGGTTCGGCGCGTCCGAGTCGGATTGTCGCTAGACAAGTAGACATGGCTTGTGCAAAGGGAGTGCTCTGCTCTGTGCAAGTGCCGGAAATGTCTAGGACAGTCGCTGCTGAACTTGTCGTGCCGAACGGCTCAGTCTCGCAATCACTCAGTAGAAGGGCCTAAAACTCGGAGATTCTGGGCTCCATATGAGTTTCGATCACGCAATTCCCTTTAGGACGGCCGATGCATAGCAATCTCAAGCCTGCGGCCCGCTGATCCTTATTGAAGAACATCTCGGGCTGACCGGCAGAGTCATCCACGTCCCCTTCCAGTACACGTCCGGTGCAAGAGGAGCAGGTGCCCGAACGACAACTGAACGGCAGCTCTATCTCTTCGTACTCTGCTGCATCCAAAATGTATTCATCTTCGTCCACGTCCTCTAGCGTGACGTCTAAACCAATTGCTTCGTTAACCAAGCGCACTGTGTATTCGGCCATTGACCTCAACTCCTGCCGTGGGTGGGCACTGGGTGCAGAATGCATCATCCACTTCATTTCGTACCCAGTGGGTGCAACGAGTTTAATTCCCTTTTCTCGATTCTGTTCTGAGCTTTTCCAGAATTTTTAGAAACGGCGGAAGATGCACACCAATACCGGCGTGGATAGCTTGTCTACAGCAGTTTTCCCGGCATTTGACAATCATTTTTGGGCAGTTAAATCATTGATCTTTCTAAAACTATTGGGAGCTATCGGCTAATGCATTGGCCATCGCTTGAAAGATCGCACAACGGCTAGATCGGTGGTGGCAGAAGAGATCGCAACACCCACCCATGTCGATTGTGCTTTTATAGAGGTCTGCAATCCGCTATGGAGAGTTTCTCGATCGCTTTCCCTCGCCAATCAAAGCTTTGAGCGGTTTCCGCACTCCAGACCTTACAGCGGATTGCGATATGAATGAAGGCAAGCGCGTTTCAACTCTGCGGGAACTGGCAGCAGGAATAACGCTCGCTGAGATAGCTGTGGCAGTATGTGCAGCGATTTAATGGAACCGATGCGATCTCCGCTTGGGGTCAGGCCATAGGTCACGCCCAGTGGTGTATTCAGCATTAGGGAAGCATCTATTCGTTTCTCTGTTGATTCGGGCTCAGTTATTTTCCAGTGTGAGATTGGCGGGTTTATGGCGTTCTCTTTAGCAAACCAGCTGTCAAAATCCGCGATCGCGGCTGTGGTCGCTGTTGTAAGTATCAGCGGGCGGGCGGTTCCGGTGGTTGCGCAATTACCTCCCGAGCCGGACTGGAGACCGGTCAATCCTCAACCGTTGCCATCGAACGAGCTACCGTTTGCGCTGCAGGCGGCTTTGTTACGGGCGGGGGACACGTTGGGTGCGACGTTTGTGGATGACGACACGCTGTATTTCGATCCGCGCGAAACGCGGGCAGCGTCCCTCTACATTCGCAGTGATGTATTTGATGCCTCTGGCAATGTGGCCATTCCGTCTGGGACATTAATCACCGGGCAGTTTCAACCAGTGGAAGATGGAACGCAGTTTATTGCCGATTCGCTAGTACTGGGCGATCGAGCGTTCCCTCTCTTAGCCCAAAGTCAAACGATTGAGTCTCAGCGCGATCCGCGTCAGGTGTCGGCAGGAGCGATCGCCCAAGATGCCGCGATTGGGGCCGGAATTGGACTGGTGCTATCTGCTGTGACAGGCGATCGGGCGATTGCAACTGAAGAGGTTTTGGGTGCTGCAGCATTGGGTGCCGTTGTGGGTAATGTGACGGCTCCTGAGGCGATCGCCATTCCTCCAGATACCGATATCAACTTGACTGTAACTGCAGATTTTCAGGCAGTGAACTGAGAATAGTCGTCCTTACTGCTATGCGAAGCATGGCTGCCTGATTACTTGACTGGCCTAGCCTATAGCGATTGGCAATCCGCTATGGAGACGTCCCTGGCTACTTTTCCTAGAAGATCGATTATTTTCGCGGTCTCAAGCCTCCAGACCTTACAGCGGATTGCTATAAATCTAGGGATTCCAGCTTCAGAATTCCAACAGCAGACAAAGCATCTTCAGAAATTTCGAGATCGAGCAGACGTACGAAAATATCCCGTTCTTCGAACTCGGAAACATCTAAAGCACGGCTAATCCCACCCGCAAAGGCATCGGCAATTTCTGGAGGGAAGGGTTGGTCGTTCAAGCTCATCTCCGGTTCAACTAGCAGTAGCCGCTGCCCGTCTTCCACAACAACACGGGAAGCAAAATCAATATCTAGGGCTTGCTCCTTATCCGAATTCCCCGACTCATCTTGCAACACCAAGCGGGCCTGCAGCCGCAAGCGATCGCCTCCCAAAAACTCCACCGCCGGATTTTCCAGATCGAACACTTCCGGGCCATCGCGATCTCCAAGCACCGGCAAATTCGCCTCAATTCCCTGAAACTGTTCCAGTATGTCTGGCGATTGCAACGAGGCATTCACGTCGTCTTCTGTAATCGAAAATCGCAGTGCCGCCCGTAGCGGACTGTCCAACACCAAATCACCATCATCAAACCCCACATTCACCGGATCGGTTTCCAGCTCTAGTAGCTCGATACGGGGATAGGGTTGAATCTCCAAACCACGACCGGCCAGCAACACGCGATCGGCACGCCCCGCAACCAACTTGAGATTGGGGGCAGACTGCACCCGCACTTCCAGAACGTCAGCTTCATCCAGCTGTTCCAGCAACTCATTGCGAACCACGCGATCGACCCCAAAGCCCGCCCCTCCCGTCAATCCGGCTAGCAACGCCAATAGCCCTGCCAGGATTTCCATCACTCACTCTCCAGTACGCAGCAGCCCTAGAACTCCCGTCGCAATTGTATCGACAGAGTTCAGGCGGTTCTACAGCAGGTGGAGAGGGCAAGGACTATGGCCACAGCAACGTCGCTTGTGTGGTGGCAACGCGATCGGGCTCCATCTGGATCAGCTGTAATGCTTCCCAAACCTGCGGAAATTCTTTGAGCAACAGCGATCGCGGTAACTCGTACAACTGGCAGTCCGTAATAGCGACAGCAGACTGGCAGGTGAGGTTAGCTCCCGTCAGCGCCTCTTCTCCGAAAAACTCACCCGCATGTAGGGATGCATTCCGCGCCCCCTGTTGTCGCGGAGCACAGTCACCGTCAAACAGCGCTACTGTCCCTTCCACGATGAAATACAACGTAGTGTTCTCTTGGCCAGACTCCAAGATCGTCTCGCCTGCCAGTACCCTGGGACAGCTCAGGCGATTTACCAAACGCTTAAATTCCCCCTTCGGCACCTCCTTCAGGCCGCTGAGATGACGCAGTACATCTTCAGGACGGCGATCCAAATCGGTGAGAGGTTGATGCACCAATTTATAGCGTTCGGTTTCCACATCGTGCCGCACCTCCTGCGCCACCATCGGCGGAATATCCCCCTCCTCTTGCAAGGTCTTCAATGCCATCAACTCCGCCTCAAGTGCCGTGGTTTGCGCCATCCGTTTCTGAAGCAAAATGGCGTATTCGGGGTAGTCCTTGGCAATCCGATCCAGACTGCGCATGGCAGCAATGCTCATTTCCCGATAGATATTGCGACAACGACTGACCACAGCATCGCTAGTGTTTGCTAATTCTTGATGTTGATGAACTTCTCCCGCCACATACGACGCCACATCGGCGATCGCCGCTTCGCATTCATAGCGAGTTTCCAGCACTTGCAACCGCTGTGTCTCGGCCAGTTTGCTTTTGGGCGCAAGAGTTTCGATTAGGGAGGCGATCGCCTCCAACAGTCGCTGGTCGGGGGGCACGACAATTTCGGAGGGAGGCGGAATCTGTCCTCGCCGGACGGCATCTCGCTTCAAGTCAATGGTGAGCTTGAGTTCCTGCATGACCGCTTCGGAAATCCCACCGCGCTCGTAGGTTTCTTGATAGGCCGCTTGTTCCAGATTCAATGCCTGCAACCACAACATTTGAGCATCAATGCCCTGCTGCTTGTAGAGCGGATCGGCCCGCAAAGTGCTGAGCATCTCTTTTTGTTCGTTCACTTCCCGTTCGTATTGCTGCTGTAGCGATCGCCGCAATCGCTGGGAAAAGTGCCCCGGTTGTACCGTACTGTCCACCTGTTTGAGGGCAGATTGTTTGACCGCTAAAGTCGCTTGGGCGTGCAAGACGCGATCGATCAGGTCGGGAATGTTGAGACGCAGACGACGAATTAACTTGCCAATCGTAGTTCCGCTGACGATCGCGGTGAAGAACACCACCGCCAGGGTGAGACCGACAATGGTGCGGCGATCGACCAAATCTGGGTTGAGGCTGAGGGCCAGAGCCACCCCCACTGCTCCACGTAGGCCGCCCCAATAAATGGTGAGTTGGTAGCGCCAATCTACAGTGGAGGCTTTGGGCAAACGGTTGAGCAGTAGGGGGAACAGAATGGCGATGGTAATGCCGCGGGCCACCAATACCGCCACGATCGCCACCGCGGCATATCCCAATAGGTCAGTGGTGCCCCCCATCGAGCCCAATACCCCTTCGGCCAATAGTTCGCGTACAAATCCTGCTTGGGTTAACCCCAAGAACAAAAAAATCAGGCTGTTGGCCAAAAACGCTGCAAATTCCCAAAACTGATGAATGCTAGTCTGGGCCTCGCGGGAATATTTCACATCGCGATACCAACCCACCACCAGTCCGGCCCCAACCGTCGCCATCACCCCCGACACATGCAAGAAATCTTCTGCCACCACAAAGGCCAGTAACGCCACGGCAACCGAGGTCGCCACCTGCACCATCGGGTTACCTCGCTCCAGCGGAATCAAGCGGATCGCGAGCAAGCCCATCAGCAGCCCCACGATCGCCCCACCAAAGAACACCACCACAAAACTCTGCAGCCCTCCGGCGATCGTGGCCAACCCAAAGCCACCTCCACCATTGTGGGCTTGCTCGATTTGCAGCAAGATCAGCTCGAACAACACGATCGCTGTAGCGTCGTTGAGCAGGCTCTCCCCTTCAACTAAGATGGTCAGTTTCTTCGGGGCTCCCAATTCTTTAAACAGAGCAATCACAGCCACAGGGTCGGTGGCGGAAATCAGCGCCCCAAACAGGATGGCCTGCCCCAACGGTAGCGGCGTCAGCCATACCACCAGCGCGGCCACAATCGCCGTTGACAGCAGCAACCCCGGAACCGCCAGCAGCAAGGCTGGCAATAGGTTGCGCATCAGTAGGCGACCGTCCATGTTGAGGGCGGATTCGAACACCAAGATGGGGATAAAGATGAAAAAGATAGTCTCGTTTTGAGCCACCTGCAGCAGTTGTCCCCCCATCATTTGCGGCAGGAGTAACCCCAATATGAGTCCGACAACCACCAAACCGATGGTGTACGGCACCCTCAGTCGCCGCAGAGTAATTTCCGAGGCAATCGCAATCACCAACAACATCAGAAAAAACAGATGGCCAGCAAATAGTGGGTCGTCTAACACGATGGCAACTCAATGATGTGGAACACTGAATGGACGTACGCCTGAGGACTTGACTGTCACTCCCCCCATAGTCGTGCCAGCCTCATATCGATAGCGTACTGAAGCCTCAGCTCCTGAATTCTTACAATCCTTGCATTCTCAATGGGCGATCGCACTCTAAACCCGTTATTTCAACTCAACTACGACCCCGCCCTCGAATCGCTTGGGGATGAGTTTTACGACCCAGTCAAGGCAGCAACGTTTCCGCAGTACATTCTGCGGTGGCGCAATCATGCGGTGCTGCAGCAACTGGGGATTGAGGCACATGAGGTCAGCGATCGCCAATTCGTCGAAGCCTTCGGCCAGTTCCAAGGCTCGCAACCCTGTTTAGCCCTGCGCTATCACGGCTATCAATTTGGGGAGTACAACCCCAGACTGGGGGATGGTCGCGGATTTCTCTACGGTCAGGTGCGCGGCACCGATGACGAGCTGTATGACTTCGGCACGAAGGGGTCGGGACAGACGCCCTATTCCCGTGGGGGAGATGGTCGGTTAACTCTGAAGGGGGGCGTGCGCGAAATTATTGCCTCGGAAGCCCTGCACGCGATGGGAGTGCGGACGTCTCGCTGCCTCAGTGTGATCGAAACCGGGGAGGCGCTGTGGCGGGGGGATGAACCGTCGCCGACACGATCGACCGTCATGGTGCGGTTTAGCCGATCGCACATCCGTTTCGGTACGTTTGAACGCCTGCATCACATTCATCGGCCTGATTTAGCCAGACAGCTACTAGACCACGCGATCGGAACGTATTACCCAGAACTGGTTGGTACTGGCCAAAGCAAAGACGATCGCGATTCCAGCTTTTATTTAGCGCTGGTGGAGCGAACGGCGGAGTTGGCGGCCCAGTGGATGGCGGCAGGATTCTGTCACGCAGTGCTCAACACCGACAATATGTCGATTACGGGAGAGAGCTTTGACTATGGCCCGTATGCGTTTATGGCCAAATACGACCCCAAGTTTACGGCAGCCTATTTTGACTATTGGGGCCGCTATCGCTACGAAAACCAGCCCAATATCTGTCGCTTGAATTTGGAGATCCTGCAAAAATCTCTGGCCGACCTGATTCCACCAGGGGATATGGAAGTAGCGTTGGCCCAGTTTGACACCCACTACCAGGCTCACTACCGGCAACTGATGCTGCACAAGCTGGGGTTCGAGACGTTGCCGATGCCTACAGCAACACATTTGGTGCGATTGACGCTGCAGGTTTTGGACGCCAGCTCGGTGGAGTACGCAGATTTTTTCCACTGGCTAGCCGAGAATTATCAGCCGACTTGGAGCACTAGTGATGGGGACATGGCGATCGCCTCTGTCCTTGCTCCTCAAGATGACGAACAAACGACTTTATTCCAACAATGGCAAGCCGAATATATGGCTGCACTCAGCTCTCTATCTGTGGACGAGCGCGAAGCAGTAGCAACTCGGTTGGAAAAATATAACTTGGCGATTGTCCCGACACGCCCAGTTATCGAATCTGTTTGGGAACCCATCACCACCGATGACAATTGGGAACCGCTTTACGAGTTACTGAAGCAGATAACTGCTCCCACGTACTAACAACAGTCCATGAGTCTCCGGAAATGCACGATCGCGAAGTGCGCATTGGACTACTGGAATAGCCGATTGAAGATTCAAAGCTCTTCGCAGTTTTTCCCCGAACCTCTGAATAGTCTGACCCCTTATAGCCGTTAGGCAATTCGCCATGGAAAGCTTTCCAGTCAGTTCTCATTACGAATTAAGGCATTGAGCTTCTAGGCCTTACAGTGGATTGCCAGATGCTTCCTGACTCAAGACCGCGCGCAAACAGATTGGGGTCAGACTAACCGTGACTAAAATCGCCATGACAACAGCGGCGCTGAGTTGAGATGACATTTGGCCGGACGATACGCCAACTCCAGCAATGACCAATGCCACTTCCCCCAGTGGGAGCATCCCCACCCCTACTGCTAGCCGGTTGATCTTCTGCTTGGCAGGCAAAATACGAGCCCCCCCAATCCGACCAATCGCCACCATCGCAGCCAAAAACAATCCCATCAGCAGCACTTGCCAACCGCCAGGAGCCAACGGATTAATGACTCGCAAATCCGTCCGTGCCCCGGTGACTACGAAGAAAATGGGTACAAGTAGCTGCGCCACTGGTTCTAGCTGATGTTCTAAGGTATTGCGGACTTCCGTTTGGCTGAGAATCAACCCAGCGGCAAATGCGCCCATGAGGGCCTCCAATCGCAGCGTGTCGGCAATGAATCCCAGTCCAAAGCAAAACGCTAACGACAGCATCAGTAGGCCACCACGCACTCGCATGGGTTTGAGTAAATCCACAAACAACGAACCAATCAGGCGGCTGAGAGCGGTAGAACCAATTAAAAAGGCAGCTGCAGACAGGACAAGCCCCAGCAAGCTGAACACACCAATTCCGGAACCGGACGATATCCCAATAATGACCGTCAAAATCAAAATACCGGTGATGTCATCCAGAACCGCTGCGCCGACAATCAACTGTCCTTCAGGAGATTTCAGCATTCCCAAGTCAGTCAAAATGCTGGCAGAAATACCGATACTCACAGCTGTAGGGGCAGCCGCAGCAAATAGAGCCCCCTGCAAGTCTTGATTGAAGAGAAATACCAAGCCTGCTAACCCCACAAATAGCGGGGCACTGATACCCACTAACACCACCACCGCAGCTTGCGGAGCCACCCGCACCAGCTCGCGCAAATTGGATTCCAACCCCACCTGGAACAGCAGTAAAATCACCCCCAGTTGGGACAAATTGGCGAGAATTTTGCCTTGAGCTTCAAAAATTGCAGCCACCGCTGCAGGGGTGAGATCGGTGTGAAAAACCTGAATGAACTGCAGCAATAGCGAGTTGCTGGCGGTAATGCCCTCTCCCGGCAGTACGACTAAGCCCAGAAACGAAATCCCGACGACTGCCCCCCCCAATAGCTCCCCTAAAATCGAGGTCAGTCCTAAGCGATTGGTGATTTCTCCGCCTGTTTTACTGGCCAAATAAATCACGAACAGGCTGAGTAGAACGGTTTGGACAATGGGTTGATTGACGACACTGGGGTCGAAAACCTCCAGCACTTCTCCTGCTTCATCCGGACTCGCGGCGGCGATCGCGGTTGCCACTGCGCCGCATGGCGAGGCCGCAGCGGCTGACACAAAAGCTGGCAGAACGAACGGTAAATTGAGCATCAATACAATCCCTTCTCGATTTACCGACCGAGCGCTCGCCCTTCAATGGGCAGGCTGATATGTTCGGGCTTGAGCCACCATAGCCCCACAGTGGTGGCTAGCGTACTGAAGATTGAGACAACCACCAAAATACTGAACAAAGCAGGATCTAAGATGCCACTAATACGACCCACTTCTGCAAACACCAACCCCACCTCTCCACGCGGGATCATCCCCAACCCCACCGCTAACGGATTCACCCCTTCTTTACTGGAGACGGCATAACCGCTGGCCAGCTTAGCAACCACAGCAATTACGCTCAAAAACACCACCAGACCGAGATTGAGCCAGCCGCGATCGCCTCCCCCCGGCAATAGTAACCACACACTGGTTTCCGCTCCGATATAGACAAAAAAGATCGGAACGAAAGCGTCTACCACCGGCTTAAGACTGTTGGCAATCAGCCGGCGCACCCCTCCCTGCAGCACCAGTCCAGCCACAAACGCCCCCAAAATTTCCACCAACCCAGCTCCGCTGGCAATCAGCACAAACACAAAGGCAAACATCAGCGCCGGAATAATGACCCGCCCAGGAGTCGTCAACGTTTGTTTGAGGAACAGCAAGAGCGAGCTAAACAATCGTCCTGCCAAAATCGCAACGACTAAGACCGCCGAGGTTAACCCCACCAACAGCAAAATATCCAGACTGGAGGCACTTCCTTCTTCGTAGATGCTCAGGATCAACGACAGCAGCATGATGCCAATGATGTCATCCAGCATGGCAGCACCGATGATCACCTGGGTTTCGGCTGATGTGAAATCTCCCTGTTGCTGCAACAGTTGCAGGGTAATGCCTAGGCTAGTCACACTGAGGGCAGCCCCCATAAATAGAGCGGGGATAAGATCGATGCCAAGAAATGCGTTCATGGCCAGAGAGCCGCCGACCATCGACAGCAGCACCCCCATCATGGCCACCGCGATCACCTTAGATCGACGCCCCAGCATCTGATTGAGATTGGCCCCCAGCCCGATTTCGAAGAGGAGTACCAACACGCCAACGTTCGCTAGGTTGCGGAAAAATTCCCCTTGGAAGAGAAAGACCTCGCGTACTGCATCGCTTTCTCCATGCAGCCAAGCAACCCAATTCACCAGTCCGGAGAGGTCGGCTGTTACCCCCGGACTGGGCAGGACAAACAATCGCAAGCCGGAGATACCGATTAATACTCCCCCCAGCAACTCTCCCAACAACGATGGAAATCCCAATCGCCGGCAGAGTTCGCCACCCAAGAGTGCTGTCAGATAAACGAGAGCCAGCTCCAGTACGACGACGGCCAGCGATAGCTTTTCAACTCCTCCAGTGGCAGCCAGCATGGTAGGGAACCAATGCTCTGACGCAGATAGCAATCCAGCTCCACCAGCCTCAATTAGGGTGCTAAGGGACATCACAGCGAACCTAGAGATTCAATCAATGCTATCCACGCTTTGCCCTTAAGACCCACCGGGGAAGTTGCCCGAGCGCATCTGTTCTCGCAATCGAGTTTCGAGCTTAGCTTGTCGTTGGCGCTCCCATCTCAATAGGGAGAACGCGCCAGCCATGACTCCGAGCTGCAAGGCCAGACTGGGCAATGTCGTTTCCAAGTCTCGTCCTGCTAATGCCCTGAAGAAAAACACAAACGCTCCAATCCCCCCAGAGGCAAGGCACGTGCCATAAATCAATTGCCGCATTGACCGAAAGGGCCTGGCTACTTCTGCCGCCAGTTGGGCTCGCTCGTTGATACTCAGTCGCTGTTTGGAGCCCATAGTCGCTCTGGTGGAGGTTGCAAGAATAACGATCTTCCGAGTCTACCAAGGGTTGGTACTTCTCAGATGACCGGGGATATGCATGTTTCGCCATTCATCACAACGGCATGGCCAAGGGATCGCTGTGATGAATGCAGGCAGTATCTGTAGGGGATTATCCGCCGGACTGCTTATTACCCTAACTCGGAAATCGCTGCCAAAATTTTGTCGCCCATCTCGCGACACCCTACCACTCGGGAGCCATCAGACGCGATATCTCCGGTGCGATAGCCGCGTTCGAGGACCAGAGACACCGCCTGCTCGATGCGAGTGGCCGCGTCCGGTTGGTCGAGGCTGTAGCGCAGCATCATGGCCCCCGAAAGTACTTGGGCGATGGGGTTCGCTTTGTCTTGTCCGGCAATGTCGGGGGCAGAACCGTGGACGGGTTCGAACACGCCGGGACCATCGGCACCTAACGAGGCAGAGGGCAACATACCGATAGAGCCGGTCAGCATAGACGCCTCATCCGACAAGATGTCTCCAAACATGTTGCCGGTCACCATGACGTCAAATTGCTTGGGCCAGCGCACCAGTTGCATGGCGGCATTATCCACGTACATGTGGGACAGTTCCACTTCGGGATAGTCTGTGGCCAAGTCAGTCATCCGTTGCCGCCAAAGTTGAGAGACGTTCAACACGTTAGCTTTATCGACCGAGCAAACTTTCTTGCCCCGCTTCATCGCCATATCGAATGCAACTTTTCCGATCCGGTCGATCTCGCTATCCATATAGGCCATCGTGCTGACGCCCCGCTGGGTCCCATCTTCTTGACTGAAGACACCTTTGGGTTGGCCGAAGTAAATACCGCCGGTCAGTTCCCGTACCACCATCAAGTCAATGCCTTCAATCACCTCTCGCTTGAGGGTAGACGCGTCGATCAGCTGAGGAAAAATTTGGACGGGGCGTAAGTTCGCAAATAGCCCGAGACCGGCGCGGAGGCCCAAGAGTGCTTGCTCCGGACGCAGGTCGGCAGGCAAATTGTCGTATTTGAAGTCCCCTACGGCTGCTAAGAAGACGCTGTCAGACGCGCGGCAGGTTTGTAATGTTTCCTCCGGTAAAGGATGGCCGGTTTCGGCGTAGGCTACTCCTCCCACCAATGCTTCGTTGAACGTCCAGGTCAGTCCAAATTGCCCGCCGATCGCCTTGAGGACATCTACACCCACGGCCATGATTTCCGGGCCAATGCCATCACCCGACAAAATTGTAATGGTGTAGTCGGTTTTGGCAGATGCAGCGGTCATGGTTAGAAAAAAGTAAGTTGGCCATCTTGAACGATACACACAAACAGTGCGATCGCTCTAATAAGTGGTCGATTCCTTTCGAAACCACGATCGTGATAGGGGAAAGGGGTCGTGGTGGAAGAGAGATTAGACGATCGGTCAGGTTTAGCGTCGCGAGTTGACCCCTTTACCACCAGCGCAATTGCCAGGGCGATCGCCCCGCTTTCTGCAACTCTTCCTCCGTCAGCCATTCCACCGGTTTGTAAGTACCGAAAATGCGATCCCACCAATCTACGGCCAGACCAAAGTTGTGGTGCCACATGCCGTATTTGTGGTGAACGTAATGGACGGGCATTGGCATCCAAATGCAGCGGGCGGGATTTTCGTGTTGCAGTTGGTGGGCATAGGCAGAGAAGGCAGCGTAGAGGGTTGCCCCGCATATCCAGGAAAGACCGATCGCGATCGAAATGAAGAAGGGAGGTATAAATAGCAGGCAACTTCCCAAGAGGTAATCGCGAAATTCCCACACCACCCCTTGACCCTCGTTGCGGCGATGGTGGTCTCGGTGGCGGGTGCCGATGCGCTGGGAGGCATGCATCAGGCGGTGCACCCAATATTCAATTAAGCTGGCGAACAAGATAGCGGCCAAAAAGCTAGCGATCGCGCCCATACTCCCTCTTGCGTTGTGACGCCGGACAAAAATTGTTGACACTAAGATAGTCCGCTTTTCTGAGTGCTGCGACCCCTACTTCGATCGCCAATCAATCGTCAGCCAATAAAGCGGATTCAACTCGGATAAACTGGCTGGTGCAATAGAGCGAATCTGATGTGCTTGTGAGTCAGAATTCTGGTCAATCACTGTTCTTCTTGGCGCTGCTACCGCCACCAGATATCCAAGCCAGAATTACGGCCATCAAGCAAGAGTTTAGCGATCGCTTCAACAGCCGCCATGCGTTCAAATCCCCTCCCCACATCACGGTGTTTCCTCCGTTTAAATGGCCACGGTCGCAAGTCAGCCAGTTTGAATGCTTAGCTGATTTTGCAGGATCTCAAGCCGAGATTCCCGTGACTCTGTCGGGGTTTGGAGCATTTCCACCCCGCGTCATTTATGTTCGACCGTTCAAGTCATCGGTCTTGATGGAGGCATACGAGCGCCTGCAGGTGTTTCTGGCCGATCGCTTGGAATTAGTCGATCCGATGGCGAATAAGAGAGTGTTTAGTCCGCATGTGACAGTGGCGAATCGAGATTTATCGACAAAGAACTTTCACGTAGCGTGGGCGGAGTTTGAGGGGCGAGCGTTTCAAGCCGAATACACATCCACCCAGTTAACGCTGCTGCAGCATAACGGGCGCAATTGGGAGATCGATCGGGAGTGGCAGTTTTGCGGGGATTCACTTTAGCTCGTGCTTTCAAGAGACGAGATGTCGATATCCTCGCGATCGCTGAATTGGAGGATGACCTGAGTGGCTGAAATTTCCAGGCAGCGAATATCAGTGAGCTGGGTTTTCAAGCTCTCCCACACTTCAGCATTCGGACAGCGAATCAAGAGGGAATCGGTGTCGGTATCCCATTTCAGATCGCACAATTCGGTCAGCGGTACATTGGCTTTCAGCGCCAGCAGCGACTGCGCCATTTGTCGATACTTCTGCAACCACTCAGATTCTTCCAGCTCGCGCTTGAGTTGGTCTTTGAAAGGTTGGCGATCATCAGGATACATATGGCAACCCGTTGTAAGGTCTGGAGCCTTTCTAGAACTCTCGATTTCAGAGCCGTTTGCTATCGATAAATTGCAGAAAGTCGGCGTGTTTCCGAACTCTTGCTATGGCAATCAGCCGTAAGACTTGGAGTGCGGAGACAGCTATACTTTGACCTACCTGAAACATGGATAAAGGACTCTCCATGGCTGATTGCAGAAAGCTATAGGAGTTCGGACTAACATTTCTAACGATCGGGTACGACTGCAATGTTATTGGGTTGGTCTGTTCAATTTATCCACCATTGAAGGTGGGCCTAATTTTTCCAATGAATAGCCTTCTGGATAGCTGCGATGTTTGGCATCGGCATAGAAACTGGACTGCGATCGCGGAGGTAGCTTCCTCACCACTCGACCGCGAACCTTAAGACTGTTAGCAACCATCGTCTCTAACCACGCTGGAGGATGTGGAAAACCAACGGCTTCACGCATCGATTCATCCGCCAATGCATGAACACCCGGTCGAATAACAGGATGTATGGGTTTCGGAAACCATCCTAGAAACATGTCTCGGGTGGAATGGGCGATCGCCTGATTTGAGTCCGCAAACTGAAAATGCTCCCGCTCAATCTCTTGGTTGAATGCATCAAATTCATCAGAAGACGTCGGGATTTCCTGAATTCCCATCCGCTTGCCAATTTCCCGCCAAAAATAGAAGCACGCTTGCCGCTCCACGTCACACATCGGCCGCCAACCAAATCTGTCCATCCACCGAATCGGCTCGTAGATAAAGGTCGATAGAACGTAGAGATAATCGCGATTGCTGATGGCGAAATGCCCGTGAATGCGATTCATTCGCTCCAGTGCCGCCCCCCCGAGATCGCTCTCGTATCCAAACTTGAATAGCTCCGACACGATCAAGCCCGTATCGTCATAGCGCTTTTGAGGACGTTGGGCGAACTCCCCCGTGCGATCGAGCAACTGAGTGATGCTGGGGATACAAAAGGTCTTGAGCAGAGCTAGCTCCAGCGATCGCGTCACATCCCAAGGAAATTCGTAGCCCGCCATCAGGTGGCAAATCTGGATGTGGTCTTGCTCGGGATCGAGAGTTTCAATGCGGTGCAGAGTGGAGAAGCGGCTCACGGCTACGTTCTGGAAACCTGTTTCTCAAACTGTAGCCTGGCATCCTGAACCAGTATGGTGCGGGTCGCGTCGAGTACGGCGATAGCGTTAAGAATATCGGAATAGGCCAAAATTCATGGATATATTTTGTATCATGAGATACATATCGGAGATGCCAACATTTTGAATTAGCTGCCTGTGCCAGCTCCAGTGCGATCGCAGGCAAGTTCTCTGTTTTGAGAGGATTTTCCGATGAAAGTATTAGAAGCATGTGTACCGGTTCAATCTCCGGCATTCGCTCCCAGTCACCTTTCCCAACCATTCTTGGATATGGTGCACCCCAATTCGTGGGTCACCCTGCTGGAATATCCCAGCGAGTACAGCCATCACGAAGCGCTATTACTCTGTCCGCTGGAAGATGACGAGTGGGTGGCCTGGATTCCCGACCACGGAGAAGCGGTGTTGCACATCAGTCAATTTTGCAATGCGAGATTAAATATGGATCTGCTGAATTAGGTTGGCGTTACGTGTTGCATTGAGATATCAACAAATTGATTCGCAACTGTTGTATTGGCTGCAGCGAGGGCGATTTTAAGACAGAGCCATCAGTTGAGTGATTTGCTGTTGCCATCTAAGCTGATGACAACTTTCCCTTTATGTTTACCTTCTCCAAAATATTGAATGGCTTTGGGAATGTCTTCGAATGAGTAAGGACCATCGACAATCGGCGCGATCTTGCCGGCCTCGAATAGATCGTTGAAAAACTCTAAATTCTGATTGGGTTTTAGAGTGACGATTTGGGCACGTTTCTTGCCAACCATGCCAATCAATGGCCCCAACAGTAAGGGTTGAAAGAGCTGAGGTGTGAAGCCACCCACAGTTACATACATGCCGTTGGGCTTCAGCACGCGCAGATAGTCGAATATCGAACGATTAGTCTTTGTATCCAGAATGAGATCGTAGTGTTTCTCGCTTTGGGTGAAATCCTCTTGGGTGTAATCAATCGTTTGAGTAAAGCCGAGCGATCGCATCATGTCCGCTTTGTCCCCACTATCCACCCCAGAAATCTCATCCACTCCCATCGATTTCGCAATCTGTACCCCCAGCGTTCCTACTCCTCCACCCGCACCATTAATCAGTACCGATTGACCGGGTTTCAGTTGCCCCACATCGACCAAACCCTGCAGTGCCAACATTCCGGCGTGGGGAATTGCTGCTGCGTCCGTAAAACTCATCTGCTCGGGTTTCAACGCTAGAGCACTCTCCGGCACGCAGACGTATTCGGCAAACCCGCTAAACCCACACTCGGAGATATCTCCGTATACGGCGTCGCCCGGTTGAAACTTGGTGACGTTTATCCCAACCGATTCAATAACGCCCGCCACTTCAGCTCCAGGGATGCGAATGTTGGGTTTCCGAAGACCGCAGAGCAATCGAATATAGTATGGTTTCCCTCTCCTCAGACACCAATCCCAATCGTTCACAGATGTTGCACGAACATTTATTAGGACCTCATCATCGCCAGGGATCGGTTTGTCTACATCTGCAAGCTGAAGCACATCGGACGAACCGTATTCGGTCAAGACAATTGCTTTCATCGCTAATTCTCGTCGTCTGAGATTCAGTCGCTAAGAGGACTCTCATAAATTCGTTCCTAATGCCTGGAAGTAGCGAAGAGATGCAAACTGAACCCATCATTTCCACGGGTTCGTTCGATCTCCCTGCGAATATGTAGCGAGTACTCGTTCTGGATAATTCGTAAAGACTCCGTCTGCTCCAAGCTCGTGCATTCTAGCGATGTCTTCTGTATGGTTCGCCGTGTATACGTAAACCTTTAAGTTTCTAGAATGTGCATCTTCAACAAACTGGCGATCGATAAATTCTAAAGAAGGGTGTACGGAAAACGCTCTTAATTCCTGCGCAAACTTGGCGTCATCAATCGGCAAACCACACAGCAACGCTCCTAACTTAATGCGATCGCTCAACTGTCGCATCTTTGCCAGTTCGCGATGGTTAAACGACGACACGAGAAAAGCATCCTCGTTCCATCCCTCTTTCACTAGCTCTGCGATGAACTCCGCAACCGGTTGGGCGGTATTGAGCCCCTTCAGTTCGATATTGAGGCAAGCTCGCGCCGCGATCTCCGCGCACACTTCCTGCAAGGTAGGAATATGCTCGCCACCACCGGCATCCAAAGTTCGCAGGTAGCCAAATGATTGCTCGCCGAGATACCCCACACCATTGGTGGTTCGTTCCAGGCGATCGTCGTGAAAAACGATGAGGCGATCGTCAACGTTGTAGACATCAACTTCAATGCAGGGCGAGTCTAAATCCAGAGCTTGGCGAATCGAGGCCAGCGTATTTTCGGGTGCATGACCCATGGCCCCCCGATGACCGATACACAATAGCTTAGGTTTCTGCATTCCGGCCCTGTATTGTGACTAAACACTTGCGATCGCCGATCGCCTCCAAACATAAGCAAAACAAGCAGTTTCGGCTCGCGCTCCCCTTGCCAATCTGCGATCGGCAAATCCATTGCATGGTGGGGGCCACGACGAGTTTGCCAGCCAAATGCGCGCAGTGGATCGCCGCTACACCAGAGACTTTCAATACCAGTTCTCGTCCCGGCCCAAGGACTTTGGGGCTAATGCCTTTTGGGGTTAGCTGCGCGGACTAGCAAATTGGCGAAACAGATGCTGCTTATCCCGATCGTAAAAGCGATTGAAGAGCGCAATCTAATCGATCCTCGGAGTCCCCGCGAGGCTGAACCGATTTGTTAGACTGACGGGTACGTAACGCTTGCACCACCCCAAAGGACGCCCTTTATGTCCCCAGCATTGCTGCTCTCCAAAGAACTGCCCCAGCTGAAATACACTTTCGCCACCGAACGCTTTGATGAAAGCTGGCGGGCACCGCTGTCTACCTTATTGGGGTTGGGGAGAGCGGCAGGGGCCGATTTTGTAGAGTTTTTCCTAGAGCGCGGTAACTACATTAGTTGCTTGGCAGAAGACGATCGCATCACCAGCATTTCTCCCGCTCTCTCCACCGGCGCGGGCGTGCGCGTGTTTGTGGGGGAAGCTGATTGTTACGTCAGCACCAATAATTTGTCATTTAGCGGCCTCAAGTCTGCGCTAGAAAAAGCCCTGTCTATCATGGGCCTGATTGTCCCCGGCCCCAGTTCGTTCGTACCGGAAATCAACCTTGAGCTGTTTCGTGATTACGCCAGCATCAAGGGCAAAGAGGCGTGGTTGCCAGCTTGCAGCTCCATGCAAGAAATGGGCGATATTTTGCTGACGGGGACGAGCGAGCTAAAAAAGCAAGGCAGCCACATTCAATCGCGCCGTGCAAGTTATTTCCGTGACTGGCAAGAGGTGTTAGTCGCGGCTAGCGACGGTACCTTTGCCCGCGATATTCGCTTGACTCAATCGGTGGGTTACAACCTGCTGTGCGCGGATGGAGACAACCGTTCTTCCATCGGTCGTCGGGACGGCAACACCAGCGACCCCAGCTTCCTGCGCGGGTGGGATTACACCTCGGCAGCCGCAGACGTGTCCGAGTCGGCAGGCAAAATGCTGTATGCCGATTTTGTGGAGTCGGGTACCTACCCCATTGTGATGGCCAACCAGTTTGGTGGCGTTATCTTTCATGAAGCCTGTGGTCACTTATTAGAGACCACACAGATTTAGCGCCAGACCACACCATTTGCAGACAAAAAGGGAGAGAAGATTGCCCACGAGAGTTTAACGGCCTGGGCTGAAGGGGTGTCGCCCGAAGCGTTTGGCACCATCGATATGGATGATGAAGGGATGCCAGTGCAGCGCACTTTGCTGATTGAGAATGGCATTCTGAAGAACTTTATTAGCGATCGCGCAGGTTCCATGCGCACCGGCCACCCCCGTACCGGAAGCGGCCGCCGCCAGGGTTACACCTATGCCGCCGCCAGCCGTATGCGCAACACCTACATTGGTGGTGGCAATCACTCAGTGGACGACTTGTTTGCCTCTATTGATAAGGGCATTTACTGCAAGAAGATGGGTGGCGGCAGCGTTGGCGCGACTGGCGAGTTCAACTTTGGTGTGGATGAGGCCTATCTGATTGAAAACGGCAAGCTGTCCAAACCTCTCAAAGGTGCAGTGCTGATTGGCGATGCAACCGACGTGATGAACAAGATTTCGATGTGTGCTGATGATGTTGGCCTAGCGGCTGGCTTCTGCGGCTCCATCAGCGGTAGTGTCTACGTCACGGTTGGTCAGCCCCACATCAAAGTAGATGGCATTACTGTCGGCGGCCGCTAATTGTTCGATGAAATGTAGATGTCACCTGTGCAAGATTAAGTTGAATGCTTGTACAGATTGGCAATGTCAGACTAGTCGACTCCACCGCAGTTATAGCAATACGCTCTAAGGTCTGGAGTCTGTAGAAAGTTCAAAGCCCCGATTGACAAGTAGAGGTGATTAGAAAACCCTCTGTAGAGGGTTGCTGATTGGTGTAAGTGCAAGAGGCTCAATGTTTTAGGCGTCGAGGGTGACAATCAAGACCGCTCTACTTGTAGAGTAACCATCTCCTAGTAGAGTAAGAATCGCGTCTGACGGAATCATCATGGCAACCTCCACACCTATCCCCGAACTGCTGACAGCCGAACTGAACAACGCGATCGCCCGAGCCAGTGCCGCTGGCAATCTCGGGGCTCTGAAAGAGAAAGAGCAGCTAGAAGCCCTCAAGATTTCCGTCGAAATCCCTAACGACACCACCTACGGTGACTACGCCACCCCTAACGCCTTGGGAATGGCCAAGGTCTGTCGCATGTCTCCCCGCGCGATCGCCGAAGCCATTGCGGCCGAGGTGCAACTTGATGATGTAGAAGTTTCCATTGCCGGGCCAGGGTTCATCAACTTCCGTCTGGGGCCGACGTTCGTTCAGAAGCAACTGCAGCTCATCCTCGACATGAAGGATGACTTTGGCAAAACGGCCACCGCAACCCCCGAAAAAATCCTGCTGGAATTCGTTTCAGCTAACCCTACCGGCCCTTTGCACGTCGGTCACGGACGTTGGGCGGCAATTGGTTCTACATTGGCCAACTTGCTGACATGGACCGGTCATGAGGTCGATCGCGAGTACTACATTAATGACGCCGGAAACCAAATGCAGAATTTGGGGCGATCGCTACAGGTGCGGGTGAAGCAGCAACAGGGCGAAGACATTGAACTACCCGACGAAAGCTATCGCGGCACCTACTTGGTGGAGATGGCAGAGAAATTAGTCGCTAATGGCTCTCAGATTGAGTCCGTTGAAGACTACACAGAATACGCGTATGAGGAACTGCTGAATTGGCAGAAAGCCACCCTGCACGAGTTAGGGACGGACTTCGAGCAATGGTTTAGCGAACGCCGCTTGCACGCGATTGGTGAGGACAACAAAAGTGAAATTGACCGCACCCTCGAAGACCTACAGACTCGCGAATTGCTCTATACATCCAATGCCGCTCGCCAAGACGAGACGGCCAAGGATGGGGCGGAAGAGGCCACCTATTTTAAGACGGGAGATTTTGGCGATGACAAAGATCGAGTCGTAGTCAAAGGAGACGGCAAGCGTACATACCTAGCTGCAGACATCGCCTACCACCGCGACAAGTTAGAGCGGGGCTACGATCGCCTGATTAACATCCTGGGCTCCGACCACCACGGCTACATCTCCCGCCTCAAGGCCAGCGTCGGCGCATTCGGTTTCAACCCAGACAGCCTGGAAGTGTTGCTGGGACAGTTCGTAAAGCTATTTCGCACCAACGAAGAGTCGGGGGAGCGGGAAGAAGTGAAGATGTCGAAGCGCAGTGGTAACTTCGTTACCCTCAATGACCTGATTGACGATCCGGATATTGGCGTTGGAGTGGATGCTACCCGCTGGTTCCTGTTGACGAACTCTGCTGATTCACAGGTAAATTTCGATCTGGACTTGGCTGTCAAGCAAACCAATGACAACCCCGTGTTCTACGTCCAGTATGCCCACACCCGCTGCTGCTCGCTGATTCGCATGGCGAAAGAAGCAGGGTTAGAGGTTCCGACTGCTGCGGAGATTATCAAAGATGGGGCTCTGGTTTTCACAGAGCCGGAAGAGCGCAAGCTGTTGATGTCATTGCTGGCAGTTCCCGAACAATTGAAGCGGGCGGCAGAAGAGCGTGCGACTCACAAGGTAGTCAGATTAGCGGAAGCGATCGCGAGCGACTTCCACAAGTTCTACGACCGCTGCCGTATTTTGGGTGATGTTCTCAAAGAGACTCCCGATCTAGCGAATGCTCGACTAGCGTTGGTGGAAGCCACCCGGCAGGTACTGTTCAACCTGCTGGAAGGAGTGCTAGCCATTCACGCGCCTACTTCAATGTAGAAGCTTAACTTCTTTTTCTCTTTCAACAGACTTACTTTCAGTAGTTAACCATAGGAAATGCCAGACCTTATATTAAGTGTGCGATTGAAGCATTGAGCCCAAAATGTTTAGTAACTTTCTCTTGCTTCGATATTTAAAAAAATATGTCAAGCCTTCATCATGACTTGACATATGCAGTGTGGGGGAATAAGGTGCTCGAAGCATCAAAAAAGTGCTCTGCTATTTGATAACGTCCCAAAACTTTAATGTTTGTTTTTCTTGGAATCGTTAAGATATAGCGTTCAAGTAGTATCAAAGTTTTTTGCGGCCCTAACCTAACCGGCTCTAGTACGTGCAAATTGTTCAGTAGCACTAGCTGTTTTTTGAGTTATTGCTGCAAGCAATTTAAAGATAATTTATTAGTTGGAGTCACTCATCTATGACATATGAAGCAACAGTTGTACGAGTATTTATTGCTTCGCCTGGAGATATCAATGATGAGAAAGATATTGTCCGCGAGTTGATTGATGAATGGAACTCAGTCCATTCGATGAGTTCCAAGATAATTTTGCAGCCTGTCACATGGGATAGAGATAGTAGTCCTGAAATGGGTGATAGAGCTCAAGCAATAATAAATAGACAGCTTGTTACGGGATGCGACTTACTAATTGCAATTTTTTGGACTAGATTAGGTACACCAACAGGAATACAGCCTTCAGGCACTGTCGAAGAAATAGCAGAGTTTATGAGCAAAGGACGCCCGGTACTCACCTATTTTTCGATGCAACCCATCGCACCAAATGATATGGAAACAGAGCAATATATACGACTGGAAAAATTCAAAAAAGATTTACATACAAAGGGATTGTGCGAACAATACCTCAGTTTGGCCGAATTTCAGAATAAGTTACGTAAGCATCTGACAAAGACCGTAAGAAAATTCTTCATTGAGCTTAAATCGGATTTGTCTCGTCCTCTTATTGACGGCGCGCATTCTAAGATCATTGATATAGAAATGTCTACTGCGGATACTGAGAGTTCATCTATAGGAGTTCCAGAATCGTACATTCAATCATTTGAGAAAACATTTCAATCAGATTCTGAATTACCAAGTGAATTAGAAGAGAGGATGCGTAGTCAGATAATTGAAATAAAACGAAGATGGTTGTCCGAAAAGAAAAATCCCTCGTTCGACAATTTAATTTCAGCAAAAGAAATTTTAGATAAGCTCTCGATATCCTTAGCTAGTTTCAGAGAAAACGCAGCAAAAAGCGATCTATTACTGGACAAGCTGAGAAACTTTAATGAAGTGAATTCTAGTGTTGAGAGTCTCAAAAGGCATCGAATTTATATGGATGGTGGACACAGCTATAGAAAATTCTGGAATAAAGGCGACACCATTTTCAGCACTCTTGAAAGTATGTTTGTGTGACGATTAAAAAGGTGGGGCATAAATATGCCCGTAATTTTTGACTTTGAAGAACCTGTAACTTAATGAACACAACAAAAGAACTATTTCATCCCATCTTGCACTACATCAGTGGAAAGAGACTATATTTTATATTATTGGAATTTAAGTACGATGCAATTGAGAAGGGGACTCGAGTTGTAAATAATATACTGCCCAACCTAGAGGTTAAACACAATGTTTGTGCCTATTCAATCTTTGGAGATCTAGATTTACTGATTCGAATCTGGGCCAGTGATGAAGAAGTTAGGCAGTTAGCTGGACGAATCTCTTCTATGAAGGAAATCACCTCTAGGAGAATCATCCTAGTTGATAATATACATACTTGGTATCAGGACCGGATAGAGCAGACTATCCCAAAAACAGCCCCCTGTCTGCTTTCTGAAAAAGAAATGAACTCCATAGTTTCTGGCAGAAACAATGTGAATGATAGTCTGATACTGAATCATCTCTCCGAAGAAGAAGACAAGTATCTATATAAATTTTGGATCTTTGCCGAGGAGCCATTTCCCTCAAGCAATACTCTTTTTGAGGATCTAAAAAGAAAACTTAGTAAGAAGATCAATTTAAATCCAAGGCAGGATAGTGAGTGGGCTGGCACATACAGAATGTCATTCTACAGTTATAGTACTGCTACGCATCAGGGAGTCATTGTCAAAGCAGACTCGAGTAGCTTTATAGAGAGTTGTGGGAGTCTTGATGACGTCATCGCGGAACACGCTAAGGACAAGGAAATCAAGATAAAAACTTACATTGCCCGAAGCAGAATAGTTGAGGAAGGTGACTTGATCGCAATTGGGAGCAGTAATCCTGGCGCGCAAAGGAAGATCGCTCTAAGAAATCTGTGTTCATCTCATGACTGTGGTTTTATTGTATATGAGAAAGATAGTAAAGAAGAAAAGGAAATAGATGCTTTCATTGACTGCCTAACCCCCCATTTTTATGATTTATTTTCATGCTTCAGCTTTGATGGTTGGCAACGTAAAGTTTTCAAGCTTAGAGTGATATATAAGTGGGTTGTAGAGAAGAAAGACAAAAAAATAGAATCGTACCTGCTGAAAGAATATGTTGACTTAGAGCGTCAACTAAGAGAAAAGATATCATCTGTCATGTCTAAAGACAAAAAAATCCCACGTTCATTTATGAGGGAATGGACTGGTTTCCACTCAACGGTTAGGAGAATGTCAAATATGCTAAATATTGATGAGGAGGATGCAATCCGTTTCTTGGAAGGTGAAGAAGGCAGATGGTTCAGTCGAAAAATCACTTTTGGAGAGATGCCTTCAGCTCTCAAGTTCATCAACAGAAGGCTTAATAATTCAAAAGACATTGACAGGGATATATTTTCGAATTTACAGTCATTGATAACAGCCTCGGCCAAGGACAGGAATGCCCTTGCCCACGGAGAGACAGGCCACCTTTTTCAGTTGAACGATGACGATACTAACCTTGTTTGGGAAGGGTATGTAGTTAATTTCCTAAAGCTCAGTTTCTATTCAACTTACGCCTTACAGTCGCTCAGTAAGATCAAATCACTGCAGGTAGATTGAATACCTTCTCTCGCGTATTATCTCACTGTATTTTTTCAAAAAACTTTCCATGAGAAAATCGAAAGCCATGCTTGATATGGATACGAATGCTACTGATGCGCGATTGGAAAGACCACTCGCACTCGCGTACCCTGCAGCTCTTCAGATGACTCAATCGTGAACGTCCCAGCATGAGCCTCAACGATCCGCTTCACGATCGCCAACCCCAACCCATTCCCATTCGCCTTTGTTGTCAAAAACGGTTGTGTCGTCAACTTGGACAAAATATCTGTTGGAATCAGATCTCCCCCATTGCAAATCGACACGCAAATCCCGGTGGACAGCGTATCCGGTGCAATCGTCAGCCGCACCGTCTCCCCTTCCGACACCGCTTCGAATGCATTTGTCACCAGATTGATAAAGACCTGCTTCAACTTGTCACGATCGCCATTCAACGGTACATCCACTTCATGAGGCAAACACTCCAATTGCCGTCCCTGCGCCTGCGGAATCTCTTGCAACGACCTGGAAAGTTCTGCAATAAGTCCATTCAGCTCCAACCGGTCTTTCTTCACCGACTGCGGTTTGGCATACATCAAAATTTCGTTCAGCAGCCGCTGTAGCCGCTCTGCTTCCTCCTGTGCCAGTGCCAGCCGTCGCTGCGCCCGCTCCGATAATTCCATGTCGTTAAACGACATTAACCCCATCAATACCGTCGTCAGCGGATTGCGAACCTCGTGTACGATTGTCGCCGCTAATTCTCCAACCTCTGCCAACCGTCGCAGCGCCTGCATGGCCCTCTGCCGCGTCTGCTTGCGATCGATGCCGATCGCAATGCCATTCGCAATCGTCGCCATTGCCTGCAACGTCATCTCCGACAGCGGAACGCGACTAAACAGCGCCATCATCCCAACCAGTCGCCCCGTCACCACCAGTGGGTACCCTGCGAGCGCGACAATCCCCTCCCGCTCTGCCCAGTCGCGATCGGTAAACTCTTCATCCTCTAGCAACTCGTTAGTAAGGAATGGCCGTTGACTTCGGGCGATCGCGCCAATCTTCCACTTCCCCAACGGAATCGAGCAATATTCGCTCTCGATTGACTGCACCATTCCCGCGCTGGCTACCAGTTCGAGCTGCTCGCTCTGTTCCTGCAAGACCCACAGCCTGGCCAGAGAGCCATCTAAGTGCTCTACTAGCGCTTCCGCACAATCCTGCAACACTTCACCCAACGTATTGCCCCGCACTAATGCCTCGCTCACCGCCAAACTTAAGCGTGCTAATTGCATGCGCTGCCGCTGCTCGTAAGTGTTTCGCACCGACGCCAAAATGTACGAGTCTCCCCCCAGCTCCACCACAGCAGCTGAAATTTCAGCTGGAATTTTTGAGCCAGACTTGGTCAAGCACGTGAGGCGATCGGTCCAACCGTGTCCCCGCTCCGCTACCCGCTGACTGAATGCCATCAGTTGCGGCATTTCATCGGGATGTACATCCGAAATT
Organism: Synechococcus sp.; assembly: GCA_051439425.1. Lineage (GTDB taxonomy): Bacteria > Cyanobacteriota > Cyanobacteriia > Thermostichales > PCC-7336 > PCC-7336. Next base: position 4,864 of record JBFRWD010000103.1, on the reverse strand, counting down.
GCTACAGATTCCAGCAATTCCTCACGGCTATAGCCCAGCATCTGGCAAGCTTTCGGGTTGACCTCTACGATCCGATCGCGCTTCGGATCGATGGCAAAAATCGCATCGTTAGCATGTTCGAACAACGCGTGAAACTTATTGGCAATTTCGTCCAAATGAGACAGGTTTGCTTGCAGACGATCGCGCTCCATCGCCGCCACTGCCCGTTCGGCAAACACCTCCAGCACCAGTCGTTCTCGCTCTGAAAACGGGCGCTTTTCAGTCAGGAATACATCCAGCGCCCCCACAATCGCTCCATTCACCGACTGCAGCGGTAGGCCCCAATGGGAGCTAAATCCCGCCGATTGTGACCCCTCGGACGCATTTTCTTTGCCAAGCTCACTCTCCCCAGCACATAAAGCACTGGTAAGTCTCTCTGTAACGGGCTCTAATGGCTCCTGCACAAGAGTTGCTGTGACACCGTCAACCACTTCGGAAATCGCCACGCAGTCTACGTTCACAACTGCACGCATTTCGCTCGCCAAAGCTTGCAGGTACTGGCTTAGTTGTCCCTCCTTGTACTGCAAGTTCGCGAGTCCTTTCAACACTCGTTCGGTACTAGGATTGGAGGAAGAAGTGCTTGAAATCATGGCAATTGCAGGAACGGGGCTCATCAATGCCAAACAGGCAGTACACAGTGGGTTAGAGCAACAACTGCTGTCGAAAGCAGTTCGGTACTCCGAAGATGCCACGGATATCTAGGCAGTCACTACTATTACATCCATTTACTGCAAAACAGACATCCACTCTGCATCCCATTCGGCCCATACCCATTCGGCCCGCACTTGTCAACACCAATCGGCATCGCAATGGCTACAGATAAATGGTTCTACAGATAATGCGATCGATGGAACTGCATCATTGGGTTTCAACGACTGGCAGCCAATTGCCTACGTATCCAGCATCCACCCACCTAACCCTAGATTCCCGTCCGTGACTATTTGGCTGATTGGTGGCACCAGTGAAAGCAAACGGATGGCCCAGTGCCTAACGGACTGGGGATATTCCTGGCGGGTGACGGTCGCCACGCCCTCTGCCGCCCAACTGTACACTAGCCTTCCTGGCCAGGTGTCAGCAGGGCGGCTCACCCCAAGCACGATCGATCGCTTCCTCTCCACCCACTCCATCCGCGCTATTATCGACGCCTCGCATCCCTTTGCCACTCAAATCTCTCAACTTGCCATCCAAGCCTCCCAAACCCACCACCTCCCCTACTTGCGCTACGAACGCCCCAGCCTCCCCCTACACCCCAAAACATTGCTGCTCCCCAATTTCGAGGCGGTGCTGCAGCCCCACTATCTCGATCGCCAGCGCGTGTTTCTAACCACTGGAGTGAAAACGCTACATCTATTTGCCGATTGGCACCAGCGATCGCATCTGTGGGCCAGAATCCTACCCGGAACATCTTCCAGACAGCAGGCGCTCACAGCAGGCTTTCCTCCCGATCGCCTTATCCAGCAGCGGCTGCCAACACGTCAAGAACAAGCGCAACACCCAGAGGAACAAACAGAACGGGAGCGGCAATTGTGGAGATCGCTAGACATTTCTACAGTCGTGACAAAAGAAGCCGGTGCAGCCGGTGCCTTTGCCCTCAAACAAGAACTGGCGCTAGAACTGAAAGTACAGCTCATCGCGATTGCCCGACCTCGCATGGATTATCCGTTGGAGATCGACGATGTCGCGCAAGCTCAAGCCTTTTGCCAGCACATCCAGCAACCGTAATTTCACGTCAACTTTCCGCGGGTCTGTCTCACCCCCCGTTGTCCCCACCGGTAAATTCTTCCAGATTTTTTCAAACGTAAGACAGCAGATGACATCATCTCGCGAACAAAACCCCGTACACTCAATTGGATGAGCGATCGAACAAGAAGTTCCCTCTCAGCTTGCATTTCGCCGTTTGACTTGCTCCGTTTTGTTACCGATACGTGTGTGGAGGCACCCCAATGCCTGAGAACAAGATCCAACCTCAATTGCAAAAACTGTGGAATGTCGTCTCCAAAGAGGAAACCCGCAATACTTACATCGGCGCGATCTCAGTTACGGCTGAAATCGCCAAAGAGACCGCCATCTTAGGCTGGTATTTGATCCTGCTCCTGTTAGTGGGCTCGGATTCGCTTGTACTATTCAGCCGCAAAACCGTCCACAATGTCCGCCAACTGGTGGGCGGATTGGATAACTCGAAGAGCGTTAATGATATTGCGTCCGACACCGGTAAAGCACTGGCAACTGCCGGACAAGGAGCTGTTTCATCTCTGCTCTCTCAAGCTCGCACTCAACTCGGCCTGCCCGAGCGTACCGAACTAGAATTGCCTCCTCTCGAACAAAAAGTCGCAGACCCCGAGCCCGTTCCTGTTGCCGCAACCCCAGCTCCCGAGCCAGTAGCAGTTGCTCCCCAACCAACCGAATCATCCGCTCCCGCCCCTACACCTGTGAGTGAGGACAGCACTCCCGAGCCAGTTGAAGCCACCACAGCATCTGAAGCCAGCTCTCAGGAGGGTGTCACTACAGAGTCTGCAGAGACTGATTCCAACAGCGGCACAGCTTAGCCTGAAATCTTGCCCAATCACTCTCTTGATTCCCAAAAAAGTCCCTCCTGCACTTTGTTTGCAGGAGGGACTCTTAACACTTAAGTCTTGGAGAGCAGCTAGATGGGGCTGTCCCAGCTAACCGAGATACCTAGGCCTCGTAGGGAGCAGTACCTGAGAACTTGAGGGTCGCAGGCTCGGGGTTACTGCCGATGTTGCGGTCAACCTTGTTAACAGTTGGGCGACCTTCGTTGCTCTTCTCGGGAAAGACACCATCTTTAGGGTGAACCAAAACGGGTTCTTCACCAGGAAGGACACGGAAGATCTGATAGTCCTTGATCTTGTAGTCACGTAGCTGGGCCCCGAGGGCCAAGCATGTCTCTTTGCGGGGAAGATAGAGTGCGTTGGTGCCTTCTACCATAACGGCAGCGCCGCTGGTGGGCATTTCAAACACCTGACCGGCTTTCCCTGTCCAGGTAATCAAATATTTTTCTTCGCGTTCGGCTGCCCCAAGCAAGCCGCCCGTGCTGCCACCAAAAATAGGAGTCTTTGCATCTGCAACAGTCATCGTATCTCCAGCTTGTAGCTAACAGTTTGTCAAAGGTTTGAGGGCATCGTATCACCGCCTCTTTCAACCACCCGATTTGGCTCAACGAACTGTAATCAAATGTTGCAGATGGGATTGACGATGCCGATCGACCCCCTGGCCCCTCTCCAGTCAACCGAATCCCTCTAATGAGCGGAGCCGTTACCGTGATACTTATCGGTGTCGTAGAACCCGTTTTGAGTGCCGAAAAACAATGCTAAGACAGACATGGCAACGGTCAGTCCCAGCAGAATGACTTTGAATTCCATGAGCATGCGCTCCTACAACGACAGCCAGCCTGGGTAAATTCCTACGGCTGAATCAATATACGCGACTACATTAGCCGAGATGTCTAACGTGTTTGCCGATTCTTTAGCAAAAGGAAATATCCAGATCGCTCATCTCCTCCCCCAAGACTGGTTTGCCCGCCCATCTTCAGACGTTGCCCCAGATTTATTGGGAACTGTGTTGGTGCGGCAGTTCGCCAACGGAGAACACCTACGCTGTGCGATCGTGGAGACCGAAGCCTATGCTCCCGGCGATCCTGCCTGCCATGCTTACAAGCGCAAAACCCGGCGCAATCAGTCGATGTTTGGCCCTGCCGGCCATCTCTATGTCTATTTGATCTACGGCATGTACCACTGTCTCAACATCGTTACGGATGCAGAGGGGATAGGTAGCGCCGTGTTGGTGCGAGCCGTGGAGCTCGATCGCTTACCGTACTGGATTCCAGAGAAGAAACGCCGCCAATCCCATCGTGTAGCAGCTGGGCCAGGCCTATTGTGTAAAGCGCTATCCATCGATCGCCGGCAGGACGGTTGGCCACTCCGCCAAGACCACCAGCAAAAAGACCGCCAGCAAGAAGACCACCTGGGAGGCAAAGACGCACTGTGGATCGAATCCGGGCCTGGTGCGGCAATACCTGCCACCGATATCGTTCAAACTACCCGGATTGGCTTAACTCGGGGAGTCGACATTCCCTGGCGCTGGTACGTGAGAGACCATCCAGCAGTCTCTAGATACTGACTGAATACTCAGACTGACAATACTCTTATCGAGACTCTCATCAAGTTCGAACGACCTCGATCGCCAACTGGAATAATCGTGCTTCCGAAATTGCTTAGAAAATATGTTGTCAAACGCAAACACTAGATGGCACTATAGATGAGCGCAAAATGCGGCGAGCCTCCGGGCAAGCTAGTTCGCGTACATTGTGGGTCGATGCCCGAGTGGTTAAAGGGGGCGGACTGTAAATCCGCTGGCTATGCCTACGTTGGTTCAAATCCAACTCGGCCCACCTTCAAACATTGCCCATGTGGCTCAGGGGTAGAGCACCCCCTTGGTAAGGGGGAGGTCACCAGTTCAAATCTGGTCATGGGCTCTTTTTAGAGCATTGTGTAAGGGTTTAGTCTCTCGACTCTATGGTCGGGGCCACTCAATATTTTGAGTGGTTTGTGACACTGGTGCCATATCTCGCGTACTTCCTTTGAGTTTGCTGGTAGTGCTTTGGTGCCTTTCAAGCGACCGAAAAGGATTCATTTACACCTTGTAAATCTCCCGATCGCGATCGCCTTCAAATCTGTGTCGGCTATGGAGTCCACCGGAAATCCGTGATAGCCTGACGCTGAGCAATTAGATTTCGGTTACAGAGTTTGTGTCCAGTTCAATTTCACTGTCTGCAGACCACCCGCTATCTCAATTTCGCTGTTCTTTT
>JBFRWD010000102.1:0-73858 GCA_051439425.1 Synechococcus sp. | reverse complement strand
GGTACCCAGAGCTGGCGTTTATTTTCGGCACTTAAGGTTTCAGCTACCCACTGACCGAAGGTAGGAGAATTCCGGCGAATATCCACTGCCACATCAAATACTTCTCCAGCAACAACGCGCACCAGTTTGCCCTGGGCTTGCTGAATTTGATAGTGCAGTCCCCTGAGAATCCACTGGGAGGAGCAGGAATGGTTGTCTTGCAGGAATTGAACGGTGGGATCGATTTCCTCCGAAAACCATTCCTGGCGGAAGCTTTCCAAAAAAAAACCGCGCCGATCGCCAAACACAGTGGGCTCGATTACTTTGACATCCGGAATTGACGTAGGTAAGACATTCATCGAGCACATGGAGCAAATGACATCAAGGGTTCGGCCACAGAAGCAATTGGGTCAGACTGAAGCATGATGGCCCAAAGGTAAGTGGGAATTGGGCAACAGTTTGCTCGGTGTGACTGAGATGCGACTGGATATGCAGAACCGTAACGATAGTACAGTGCCGAGGTGCCAATCTTGAAAGCGGGCAACTCGACTGCCACTTGTTGGTCTCACTCTCGCCGCAATTTTAAAATTTCAACGATTTTAAAATCAGTGCGCTGTCAAAAGAGATGGTGATGTTTGCTCAAAGACTGACGGCCATCATTTGGCCAAGCGTCAATATTGCCAACGGTTAGCCTGACAAACCGTCAAATAAACTGTTTCAAGACTTCTGAGGTCAATTGGCCTGTTTGTGTCCAACTAAACTGAGTGACTCTGGCCAATCCGGCTGATTTCAGTTGCGATCGCGTGCTGGGAGATACGACTAAAGATTCCATCGCCGCTGCTAATTCATCCACATTGAGGGGGTCGACTAGTAGGGCCGCATCGCCCGTTACCTCAGGCAGTGATGAAAGGTTGCTGGTAATAACCGGTGTACCGCAGGCCATTGCTTCTAAAACCGGCAGTCCAAATCCTTCCCAGAGACTGGGAAATACAAATCCCAAGGCTTGATTGAGCAATTTCAATAACTCATCATCCGGCACGTAAGACAAGAATTTGACGGCTTCTGCGATGCCAAGCTCGCTCGCTAGCTGCTGCAGTTGTGGTGTGAAGCGCTCATCTTGGGGGCCTGCCAACCAAAACTCTACGTTGTGGCGACGTCGCACCCGAGCAAATGCCCGCAGGGTTCGCTGTAGGTTTTTATGGCTGTCGTGCCGACCGATATAGAGGAAGTAGTTGAGCGTGGGGATATCCAGAGGGTGAAAGCGGGAGACATCGACGGCTAAGGGGATAGTCGTTACTTTGCTGGCGGGTATGCCTAGCCAATCGACCACATCTCTTGCCGTTGCTTCGGAGTTGGCGATCGCGTGCTCGGACTGGGCCACGACTTGCGGAATGTAGTAGCGAAAATAGGGAAACAGCGGCGATCGGCGATTGGGAAAGCGCAGGGGAATCAGATCGTGAACTACCACCACTGAACGGCAGCGAGAATAGAGGGGGGCTTCCGGAACGGGAGAGAAGAGCAGGCTACTGTTGAGAGTTCGATAGATATTAGGAAGCTGGAATTGTGTCCATATAAACCTTCTTAGATTGCCAAGCTTGCCATGTTTGGCTGTCAGATTGTCCGGTACCCAGTGGGCGATCGCCTCTTGGATTGGGGAGTGTTTGCCTACTTTTGGTGTTGTGTCAGTAGTGGATGCTTCGGTAGCTTGGTTCTCTTTAAATTGTTGTTCGGTAAATTGTTGCTCGGTCGCTCGCGATCGCAGCAGCGTAGGGTTCAGGGATTGAAGGTGGGGGACAACGTTGGTGGCGTAGTTGCTAAGGCCAGTGGGCTTGTCGAGCAAAAATGACAGGTTAACCAGTAATGATTGGGGAGAAGCTTCAGGAGATGGACTCACTCGCTTTTGCTCAAATAGCGGGCAACGCCGTACAGCTTACCAAAGGCAACCGATGGCTGAAACGGAAGCATAAACAATGCAATGATGAGCAGCCTCATAAACCGCCACATCCTTGCAGTTGGGTAAGCATAGCGTTCCAATACCAGCAGGTAGCTAAACGTGCTGTGGTTGATTTTGTCGAATTGGTTGCGATTAGTGATGGATGATGGGGCGTGAATCACTGAAAATTTGTCGGTGATTGCCACGGTATAACCTTTACTCCGATACCGTTGGCAGAAATCAAAATCTTCGTAATACAGAAAAAAGGAGGGATCGAATTTCGGGCAGCTATCAAAGCACCCTAGATTTAAAATTGTGCTGCACCCCGAGACCCAATCGCATGTACGTAACGAGCGAGCACCGGTACAAGAAATCCCGATCGATTGAATTGTTCCGTGCAAGGGGTCGAAGGAACCGTAACCAAACCATAGATCTTGAGTATCGGTATAGATTTCCGTTCCAAGTATTGCGATTGAGTTGTGTTGTCGGATGAAATCGGTTAACGCAACAAGGGAGACCTGAGGCATCAGGCGGGCATCGGGGTTGATCAACCAAACAATTGCATCGCTATTCTGTTTTGAAATCCACTCTAAACCAAAGTTACAACCTCTCCCAAAGCCTAGATTTTCCTGTGGATTTAGAATAGTGACCGTATCGCTACACAAAGATTCCAACTGGCGATCTCCGGCAGAGTTATTAACCACCACCATCCGATATTGACAATCAGATTCAGGGGGTAGAGAAGCGATCAGTTTACCGATCATCTCAGAGGAGTAGAAATTAACAGTCAGAAAGTAGATCAATTTCTTGCATGTAGAATACGTGTTCAATTCGCTTTGCTAGTATGCAGGCACACTGGGTTGAATTTGAGTAATGGGCTGGAAAGAAATGTTTCTATAGAGTATTAAATTATAACTACTCTTGTCCTCTGAAACTCTATAAAATTGCCACTATACTCGAAGTTTTTTGGGAGCTTGCAGGGTAATCCCGTACTAGCTTGTGTTGCAATGCTGGATAACTAATTGCTGAAGGCATACCGGAATCAAAGTTCTATCCCCCAATGCAGTCCGCTAGAAGCAGATTATTGAGTATTTGAGCCTTGACCGCATTACTGCGGAAATTTCAGCTAAGGCAACCCCTGTTTGTATCTGGCGTTGAATGTCCTGACTGTAATTAAAAGCGCTATCAATAGGATAAGCGCATGTCAACCTAAATGACGAATCACTTACTGAGTATGGTTCTTAGGAAAGACAGCCAGACTGACTGATGAACCTAGCACATATAGTTAGGAAGAATCTATTGATTTCCCAGAAGGCTTATTGACCGTATTCTTATTTAGTCTCAATCAATGGTTTTGCGGTGTCAGTCAGAAGTCTTATTATACAAGGCTTGTAGATGCTTATGGGGAATATGCGTTTGCCTTGGGTTCACTCCTGGCTGGGCAACTCACATAAACCGAATAATGGTAATATATTGATTGATTGTTTCCCGATCTCAATAGTTAATAGTACTTACAGCTGAAAAGCATGGGATGAGCGTATTCTAAAATAGTTATTAGGAGGCTATGTAAGCTTGGCTGCTAGGCAAGAAAAGATTTTCTTTCTACACATTGAAAAATGTGGAGGAACATCTGTAACAAAGGCATTAATCGAAGCAATTTCCTCCAATGCTACAACACCGACTCCAATCTTTTCAATGGATGCGAAGGCTGCTTGGGATGTCGCTAAGTCTACAGAAATCAACACATGGCTTTTCAGAGATCGACTGCTTGCTTATGCCCTTTCAAGTAAGCATAGCCGACTAGTTACAGGTCATTTTAGGTATAACGATCGCCTGCATCATCATTACCTCAATAGTTGGACGTTTGCGGTTGTACTACGCGATCCTGTCGATCGCTTCCTTTCTCACTACTATTACAATCGCTATAAACAAGAAACTCACGGACAAATCACCCTGCCATTAGAAGAGTATCTGGAAACAACTAGAGCAAGGCGATTTGCCGGTAGCTACGTCTGGTTATTGACGGCTAAAGACAAGAAATTTGAAAATATATCGGAAAGTGACATCGAGAATGCATGTCAAAATCTCAAAAACTTTCATTTGATTGGGCTCTTGGAAGACCTTCAGGATTTCAGTCGTCGCTGCCAGCTACTACTGGGCTCATCTCTGGATATTCCCGTTTTAAATACAAGCCCAAACCGTCAGAAGCGATACCAGGATATTGATGATTCATCATTGCGGAAAATTCAAGAGATATGTTTGCCAAGTATCCGTGTCTATGAAGCTGCCCAAGCGTACTTGAAAACATAAAACCAGTTTCTAAAATAGCGAGTAATATAGGAGAGTATAAATCCACCGAAACTCTGGGTCTAAATGTGGGTGTAGTTTAAATCAAATTGCTAAACCGCCTCAATCTCGGAAGAACCTTACGATATTGTTGTCTAACATTAGCTGAAGGCTATACTTCCAATTGTTCGTAGCGTCGTTTTTTATACGGTTTGTTTGTGAAGGGAAGGTTTACGCGTTAAAAACGTTCGGTTAGAAGACAGACCGGTTACTTCTACCTCGTAACCCAAGCAGCCAAGGGTAGAAATTAAATCCTCACCAAAATTATTGTAGACAAGGCTGCCACTCTTATTCACCGGAGAACTTTGAAAAATGGGGGGCATTAGAAAGGTATCTTCTCTATCTACATCTACACGTTTTATTGTTCGCTGGCTGGGTGGCCAGGTCAGCGAAATTGAGAATATATGACAACCTCCTGGGCGTAGGATGCGATAAATTTCGGCGAATGCATCGTAGGGCTTTCGAACACAATCCAAAATATCGGATGAGATTACGAGATCGAAACTATTATCTGCGAATGTTGACGATTCTAGGTTCTCGCAACGGATGCCATCGTGTTCCTCGCCAGTAGAGATATCGGGCCAGAAATACGACTGCTGATAATTGGAATGCTGGCGTAGATACTTTCGGAACGGACCGGCAATACCAGGTTCGTAGATTGATAAATTCTCGCAAACAGAGGTTTGGCTGAATTCAGCAAATGATTTGTACCGATTGGAGAGGGAATCTAAGATAACTTTGGCTTGATGACGATATTGCAGGGACGCTGAACAATGGGGGCACTTATAACCTTTGCGAGTATTGTTTATTTCGTGGATAAAAACTCCATTTTTCCCGCAAACATGGCAGTAACCTTGCTCGAGAGGGAAGTCAGTCATTCCGTCATAGCTCCTAGCAGAAGTTTATCTATCCATTGGTCGATCTTTCTAAGGAAAGGTTAGCTTGCTTTCCGGATAAAATTGATTATCGAACAATATCATAAGCGGGGTTGCTCAGTTTTTTCTGGAGTTCCTCAATCATTGTGTTGACCCGTCTCTCCCAGCTACTTGCGTGTAAAAAATCATCTAATACCGAGCGCTCTTGCTCACTTAAGCGAGCAGGAGCATCTAGCGTCTGTTCAATTGCAGCAACAAACTGTCCGGGGTCGGAAGCGATCGCAATCGTGGGCAGCTCCGGCGGTAGATTGGCTACTGGAGTCGAGACGATTGGAAGTCCAGCTGCCAGATAGAAGTAAGCTTTGAGAGGATTCATTGAACGTGTAAGGCTAGTATCCCGATGAGGGATGATGCCAACGTCAAAGGCTTTGGCCAAGTTTCTAGCCTGCGAGTACGGGCGCACTCCTAAAAAATGCACGTTTGGGAAGCGATCGAGGGCAAGAGCACTTTGGTTCGCATGTAGAGACCCCACCAAGACGAGCTGCCATTCAGGTCGGTTGCTGATAAGATATTCCATCAGCTCCATATCAAGACGCTGAGCATCTAAATTGCCGATGTAACCAATTCGGGGGCGAGGAATTGATTCTAGTTCTGGTGGGTCGGGTAAGGACTCATCTCTGGCTTCAGGGAGTTCCAGACCATTCGGTACAACGTGAATGGAGCCAGCCAAGGCTCCAAATGCGGATTGATTTTCTTCGCAATTCGTAAATGTGAGGTGGCTACGAGTGAGAATCTGTGCATAGTTTTTACTAACGTCTAGCTCCCTCTGCAACAATTGAGCCCACTTGCGATGATCGTCAATGATGTCAGAAACCACTAATCTTGGTCGCAATGAATCCACGAGGGATTGAAACCATACGTTTTTGGGACAAAACCAGAATACAGAATTGCCAGCATCGACATCAGCATCTTGTAAAGTCTGTTTGACAAATTCAACATAGGCTTGACTTGTTGATAGTCCTGAATTGCCAGATGGCTCCTCGACGATCAACGTTCTCCGTAGAATCTTTTCGCTATCGCGTTCGCAACGGTTTCGGGATATGACGTTGTCGTAAACAAATCTGGCTTGGCTTAACTGTCCCAGAGAATCGCTTTCGAATACAGATAATTGACGTTTTGAGATTGGGGGTTCAAAGTGAACGATACGCCGCACACGAGAATCTTGCGCTAAATACTTAACTATCATGTCTGGTCGACGACCGTATATACCTGAATCAAACTGTTTCCAGAAAAATACAATGTCAATTGGTTGATGAGAGTCGGCATGAACGGGTGAGCTGGTATAGGGAAAATGTTGGCGGTGATAGTCAAGTAAACTTGCACCGGCCTCCCCAAGAGTCCGAGATTTACCTTGAAGTTTCAGAAGTGTGGGGCCTAGTTGGCTCGATACCGCTTGATAGCTAAAGTTATCTAAAAATGTAGCTCTTGCTTGTTTTGCCTGCTCTCGATAGTCGATTATGTTATCTAAGATTTGACCGAGCTGTGCGTCAAGATTATCCATTTGGGCAGAAATAATTAGCCCTGCGTCAATCAGTGGTTCAAGAGGGGGGACTGATGTTGCCAATACTGGAACACACATTGCCAAAGCATCGGTAAACTTTGCTGGCATTTGATAAGCTGAAATCCGACTGCGAGGATCTTGCAGAATACAAACAAGATCTGCACAGGCTACCAGACCTGATAATTCTTGAAAACTGCAATTTGGACGTTTTTTGAGATAGCGCTGGTCACATTTATCAATTAATTGGCGAGTCTTGGTGTCCGTTATAGTACCGACAAGGAGCAGGCTGTACTGTGGATTGCCAATGGCTTCCAGAGCTTCTAGGACTCGGCCAAATCCCTTGTGGAGACGCGGTGTTCCTAAGAACAAGACAACACGATCGTCGGGTGAATACCCCATCTCTTTCCGCAGACGATCGCGGTCATAGAGTGCAGGATCGAACACGGTTTCATCCCGAATGTGCGGGACAATAATTCCACCAAAGCGGGATTGTAGGGTATGGTTGCTAGTCGTGACCAAATCAGCCTCGTCTAGCAAACTTTGGCACAGAGCGGTCCAATAGTGCCCGTAGGGCTTGAAAAACTCTGTGGATGTTTCAATGCGGGCTTGTTCGAGATCCTCCAGCGTGCACTGTCGCTCGTCTGGAAAAAAAGATAGTTCGAGATCGTCAACATCGACAATTAAGGGACACCCAAGCCGTTCTTTTACCAGAAAACCAAGTTCGAGTGATGGGAGACGTGGTTTGGATACCCAAACATAGTCGGTTTCAATACTTGCGGCAATAGTAGATAAATCTTCGAAGTGTTCGGGAAAAGGACGGCCCCAGAAGGTGCGGATAGGAATGGGGGCTTGACGCAACGGCTCCCAAATGTCCGTTCCGTATTGAGGGAACATCGGGGCAATGATTTCCACCTCGAAGTCGTGCCGCATCATTTCAGCTAAAATGTACGCCCGCCCCAGAGGGTTGTGGGTGGCATCCCAAGCAATGATAGTGAGTCTGGGCTTTTGGCTGTCGTCCCGAGTGGCTTGGCCATGTGAAGCCAAGAAAGCAGCTGGGCTATGGGCGTCAATGAAATATTTGTCTGTTCCAGCGATACGAAATGCCGCTGAGTGCAAACGTTCTCCCTCACTTAAGAAACGACTGACAGGCTCATCAAAGCAATGCAGTAGAGTTCGTTCGGAACCATCGCGAGCAATGGAAGGGGTGATGAATGCACGGGCGCGATTGTTCAAAACTATTTCTATCGGCACTGGCAAGTTAGGTTGGAGGCGATCGCCGACCTCGCCGACTAGCCGATCGCCTTGTAATTGAATGAAGCCGAAATACCGCTCTATCTCGTCTTCTATAGAGGTGGATGAAATGATTTTGGTTATGGGCTGATTGAGCAAACATTGATTGCTTCCAAGTATTCGCACTTGCAGCTCGTGCTCTCGTCCGTCCTGGAGATAGGACGGTATTGTGAAGTGAAACCCCTTTCGCCCATCACCGATATTGAATGAAAGCAGGTCTTCTCTATACAGGCATGCAAGCGTCCAACCGACTTCTTTGCCATCGACAAGTAGACATAAAGATAATGAGGTATTAGGTCGCGCCGGATCGAATAACCAACCCGTTACAGCGCCACCAGCACCAACGTGCTCGATGCCACCCAGAACCCCTGGAAATCGATGCCCTCTAGCGTCTGTTTCCACGGATGGGGATGGTGAGTTCGTACGCAGCAATACTGGGTTTCGAGGAAACCGGATCCCTGAAGGTGCAATTTCCAGCTGAAACGAATGGCGCTTACCATCTAAAATCTCCTCTGACAGAGGAAATTGAATACCAGCCTTGTGAGGGGGGGTTGAACGCGGCCAAGCGGCAATATCTCGTCCAAACTGTTTACCATCGACCCACAGGATATATTCAACGGATCTGTTTGGGTTGGCAGAATCGAACACCCAACCCAGCAAACAGCTATTCTCAACTAGCTCCAACTTACCTTGATGGGCCTCGTGCTCTTTCCACTTACGCCAGCGATTCTTTAAGTAAGCTTTGCCTCGTTTGAGGACAGACTTGGGAGAGAAAAAACGCTTCATAAATGTGTTTGGTGCTGACGCAAGGTATGAAATGATGCTGCTCGATGGGTTTAGCTTTCCTGGAGATATCTGTAGAACGCTAGGCAGTCAAGCCAAACTTCGCAGTCATTCAGCGTTAACCGAACATCTAACCGGGGGTCGCTTAACGGTTTAGTCTTAGATTGGCGTACATGCTCTAAGGGTTAGGCGATAAATGCAGTCATCCTATACTGTAATGCAAACCTTTAAACAGGTTTCCCGAAAGGAGTTCTCTTCCCGTAGAGTCTAGAACTGTCTATAGACCTTGGATATAGATTGGTTTTCCGTACACCAAATTCAGGGAGTTGTACGTTGGATTGACCTTAGCTATTGAGTGCTAAGGAGCAGATTCGCGGTACAACAGCAAGCTGAGAAACAGAATCAATTCCGAGTAAACTGTGTCTTCGATCGAGTAATTTTTTACTGTCTCCAGTCCACGCTGTTGTAATGCGCCTAAAAGTTCTTCATTATCAATCAAGCGCTGAATACTGGCTTCGCAAGCGTCTTCATTCGATGTGTCCACCAACAAAGCGTTGGCATCGTGCACGGCATATTCTCGGGCTCCACCCTTAATTGGCAAGATCGGCACGGTACCGCAAGCCATTGCCTCTAAGCCCGTGCGACCAAAGGCTTGATAGTCAGATAAATCGACAAAAATGTCACTGTTACGTAGTAAATCTGCAACTTGCAGCCGAGTTAGTAATCCATGGTTATCAATGTTTGACTCGGCCACATCAACCCCTGCTTCAAGCAGCTCAGCATCGCTGCTGCCGAAAATTTGGATCTTGACTCTGTTTGAATGGGTTTGTGCAATCCTTTGGAGGATGCGGAGGGTTCGAAATGGAGCACGCCGGGGGGTGCTGAGTCGAACCATGGCTGTAATCCGTATACGGGCATTTTCCGTTCGCCCATGTTCGAAAAATGTATCGAGATCGAGACTGGGGGTAACTCGAAAGACTCTGACATCATGATGACTTTCAATTTCCTGCTGCAACCACTGAGTTTTGGCAAAAATTGCTGTATTAGGAACGCGAGTGTAAGAGCTTAGAGCTTCTTGGCGCTCTCGTTTCGATAATTCAAATAATGGTTCGTAGTCTTGGGCGTAGTAGGCAGGAGTAATGTTTGGATATTTCTGGCAAATCAGGTCAAGTAATTTGATAGAGGTAAAGATCGTTGCAACAACAATATCGAAATGCTTTGCTTCAGCCAGTAATTGAGTCTCATCTCCATATACAGCCAATAATTCATCTAATGGAAACGTATCGAAATAATGTGCTTCGAACGCGATTCGATGCTCTTGTGGCATGGCAATTTGAGCGTTAACTCCTAGCTTTCTTAACCCAGTTGCCTCTTGTACTACCGAATGGGCACCACCGCTTCCTCCTGGAACAGGCAATAAGAATAGCACTGAACATAATGAATCAGCTTTCGACCCTGATAGAGGAAGCTTTTTGATTAAAGCTTCAGTTCTAGAGCGCATCTGTTTTAATGTAGGCTCAGTTTTCATCAATTTAACTGCATTTTCCACACGGTCCTTACCATGTTTGAGATTAAAAGCATCTCCTCCCAAACGGGCTAGCTCTTTACGGCGCTCATGAGTATAACTTCTGGATTTGGAATGATAGATGTAACAATGTGTGGCAATTGCTAAGGAAAATCCTGCATCAGCAGCTCTAAAACTATAGTCATTTTCTTCTCCATATCCTTTTGGGAAGTTTTCTTCATCTAAATAGCCAATCTTTTCAATAGTGGAACGCTTAATGGCATAACAAAAACCATTTAATAAAGGGACACGGGGGAATATTAGGTTAGATTGCAGATCGACAATTTGATTCATTCTCTCTATCGATAAACCAGATGGAATAGGATTAACGGACCAATCCTTTCCGTCTTTTCGCATGACTTCAGGTATGGACTGCCAACTAGCAGCATTTGAGAGTGGGCCGACGATTCCGATAGCAGGATCGGATTCTCCAACCATTAAGAGTTTTTCCAGCCAACCATCAGTAACAATCGTGTCACTGTTGAGAAGAACTACATAATCTCCAGTAGATGCTTTTAATCCGGCATTGGCAGCACAAGTGTAACCCTTTGCTTTTTGATGAACAATCAATCTATCGTTGGGTCGATCTGCAAAGAAATTCGACAAATAATTTCTAGTTTCTTCATCAGAACCATCGTCAACAGCAATAATCCGCACATTGTCCATTTGCAATCCCACTACCGATCTCAAACAAGATATGACATCCTCTAAGCTGTTGTGGACACAAACAATAACGTCAACTTCCAGTTGATGAAACTTTTCAAAGTTCTGCCTACTTTTGAAAAATCTATCTCTATTAAAGCTTTTGCTTTTAGAAGTTTTGAAAATTGTTTGAAGATTAAATCGAAGGATTCCTTTTGCTAATTGGATCGTACTAAGACCCATGTGGTAGCCTACTTTTGCAGACGAACGAACAAATGGCTTAATGGCTTTGGGTAGTAAAAGTCCATAGGCTTTTGCAAATAAATTTGTTATTCTAAATATATCTGATGAAGTTATTTCTAAAAGCTCTTGCCTGTATTTCTGGATTATTTCAGATTGCTTCTGAATAGTCTTTGATTTCTCTTGAATAGTCTTTGATGTCTCTTGAATAGTCTTTGATTTCAGATTTGCAATTCTCGTTTGACTATTGACATCTCTCTCAAGTTGGTTGATGTGAGATCTTCTTGCTCTTGAAACCTCTTGAATACGAGATAACTCAGATTCAAGGTATCGATTCTTGTTTTCTAGCTTCTTAATTATTAATTCGAAAGCAGTTGACTGTTGATGAAGACGTTCTCCATCTCGCAATGCATAGTCAATACTTTGAAATAAGCTTTCACTATTGAATAATGATTCGTTACCAGCTGATTCTAAATCAGTTGGATGAAACTCCGCTTGAGTAGGTAGGGCAAATACAATGGATTGAGATGTTTGTTCTCGTTGTCGATATAGATTACGATCCACAAACACATGCAAATCAGATTGTGCCGGCAGAGATAATCCCGCAACTCCAGAAGAAGTCAACCGTTCGTGTAAACGAGGAATCTCTATCTCAGCTTGACTCATTAAGTCGTTGTAAGAGACACACAAATGAGGTAAACCAGTAGAGGCAGATATTGCATGACGATGATAAGTTTCTCTCAAAGCTAGACCAAAGCTAATACTAAAACCATTTCGGGTACGTAATGAACGTGCCACTTCTAGGGGGTTTCTATGAACATGAATGCAGATGGGGTCGGTTAGCCATTGGCGAAAGATTGGAAATAGAAGACAGAGTCTGGGTTCTTTTATCACCCAAGGTAGGTGTGAGTTGAGATCGGTAAGAGCGGCTTGAAAGACATCATGACATTCTTCAATGACCTCGTTTGGAATATTTTTTACAGAAAAATCAGAGACTTTCCACCAGTCAGCACCTGTACTATGCAAGAGTCTGTCGCAAATCTGACGAATATCGCGCCGCTCAAAAAAACCTTTGGGGTTCTCATCATTTGCCCCAGTTAGCATGCTGGGTTGACCACAATATGCTCCCATTAGGCTAAGAATGCGAGTTACACAAGAAGTTCCGGAACGGTGCATTCCCAAAACAATAAGCTGGTTAGGAGCAATCATGTCATCTAATGAATGAAGAAAAGTAGTGCGTGCTGTGTTGACTAAAAGTTTATTATACTAAATATTTGTTGTACCTTGTGAGATTCGATTTCCGATATCAGATGGCCAATAAAACTAGCACGATTGTTCGAGCTAAAGAGGATGGGGTGAATGACTCTAGAGTCAGAAATTCTATCCTAATCCTAGCTAGTGATGCACTTGTCACAAAAATAACAAAGAAGTAGTTACTAATTGCAGTGATAAAACTACTAAAGATTTCTGTTTAGGAAATATTTTAATCGTCTAAGATATTGGAGGTCTATTTTGGAGTTCTATGTATGAGTTGGAATGGTAAAACTTCAGAAGTTGATTCGCCGACACTGTCTAAAGATACCAGAGATATTTAAGTCCGTTGAATATAAACTCTATAGGAATGACCTAAATACTTCTGGAGAGATATTGGAATTTGCATAAGTCAATGCTAGGGTATAAATCTTATTAAAAGATTAGTAGAAGAATAAATCAGAGATTGAAAGCTTGACATTAAAGTGGTTGTATAATAAGTGCATTGATAGACATAGAGTTGGTGTTCATGTGTATGGGCATTAAATATACTATTGTTCTTTTCTAGTATCCCTTATGATAATTTATTTTTTGTGTTACTATTGTGGATGCTAAAGTAAAATTTTTGAAAAGCTACCGAGCAGTTTATATAAGAAAAAGCCTTGATATGCATTCTTACAGAGCTAGGTAGAATTCATCGCTTTATAGCCTTTTGTGATGCAATATAGATTAAGGTATTAAATGTGTTTAATTCTCTTACTTCTATTCAAGCTGAAATATAAGATATATTTCTATTTTCCTTGAATTCTATTATTGAGGATTTTTTATAAAAAAGCTTTGAGAGGGTATGAGATGGATTTGATCTTACATGTAGGCCAAGGAAAAACAGGAACAACGAGCATACAGAAAGACTTGAGAGTTAACGCAAAATTGCTGCTCAAGTCTGGCATTCTCTATCACACTGAGAGAAGCCACTTAAATTTGATTTATGCTTTGGGTGGAAATACTAGAGCTCCTAGGGAAGAACATTACTCCCTAAAAAATCAAGCTCAAAACTCCTTAAGAGAGATTCGAGAACTGGCTCTAAAACATAATGTAAGATGTATACTGATGTCTGCCGAAAACTTGTTAGGTATCAGTGAGCAACAACAGAAAATACTGCTAGATTCTATTGATATTAAATTTAGTTCTATTAAAGTAATCGCATACATTCGCAGGCCTGCAGACTTCTACCTTTCTCTAATGCAACAGAGAGTCAAAGCTGACCATATTATTTCAAACCCACTGGAGTTTAAAATAAAGGTTTATAGGCCTCTTGAGCGTTGGATTTCTTTAGTAGGTAAAGATTGCTTTAGTTTACAGGCATTTGATAAACGTAAACTGTCGGGTGGTGACGTTGTTCTAGATTTTTATAAAAGGCTAGAAGACTTTACTAGTGAAAGCTTAAGCCATCTTTCTCATGAAAGCAAAAATAAGAACTTATCCTTGAGCTCTGAGCAAATGATCCTTTTGCAGAACTATAGGCGAGATTTTCTTGCAGAGCATAGTGGCTACCATCATACTAAATCTAATAATATTCTCTTTTTCTTCAAGAAAATACATGCCATACTCTCTGAAAATCTGATAATGACAAAACCAGTTCTAAAACCTGTTCTTGATAGTGTAATAACTGTCAACAACAGAAAACCTTTAATGAAGATAGATAAGTTGTTTGATACAGACCTTTCGCTTTTATTTGAGAAAGATTTTAATCCACATGATGGTCATCCTGGAGAGCAAGAGAATTATACAGATATTTCTCAGATAGTTGAATCCTATGACTTAACAACGCTTGATTTCTTTCGTCAAATCCTTCCAGAATATAATAAAGATCTAAATAGAACTAGTGGTGACTTCTCTATACCTACTCTAATTCTTGATAACCCTATCCTTTGTCTGCATTACTCTAGGTTTTTGCGTGAACATAGTGAAGACTGTCATCCAGCCTCAAAATACTTGCTGGAACATTCTTTTCAAAACGCCATTGAGATTGGAATCACCGATGATAATTACTACAGAGGCATTGTCAAAGATTTCTTGAAGTATAGCGGACCGGTACGTGCGGCATCTGTTCTTAGAAAATCTATTCAGATAAATCCTAAAATTGCAAAATTCAATAAGTTGTTAAATCAGGTCTATCAAAAAGAAATGACTAATTAGAGCTATTTATGACTGCTACCTCCATGTAGTTAAGTTCTTTTATGGAAGAGAGCTATTTTGCACTAGGTATTCTTAGACATACCAGAAGCTATATTCGGATATTTTAGGATTTTGTCTTTTTAAGAAAAAATCATCTCTGCCAGATAATATAAGTATTCATGTTTGTATTATCTATTTAGTAACTTGATTGTTGAACCTCATTAGTTTGTGGATTTCGTTTGGCTTTTCTTTTTTGTTTCTTCTCTTGTTTTCTCTCTTCAAATTCTTCGTATGCAGCAACTACATCATCTGGCTTTCCAAATCTCTTTACACGTCCTTTGTTTAGCCAGAGACAATGTGTAGTAGTCTCTCTTACAAAAGATAGACTATGGGAAACTACGACTACTAACTTGCTTGAACTCATCATCGCAGTCATACGCTTTTGTGCTTTCTTTTTGAAGGATTTGTCTCCTACACTCAAAACTTCATCGAGGAATAAGATTTCTCTTTCAATACACGTAGCAACAGAAAAAGTGAGTCTCGACTTCATTCCAGATGAATAGGTTCGTACAGGTTGATCTATATGTTCGCCAAGCCCAGAGAATTCAATGATCTCATCAATTCTTTCTTTGATCTCTTCGCGAGATAAACCAAATAAAATAGATGTTGTCATAATATTTTGACGGCCAGTTAGCCAACCAGAGCCACCAGCTCCAATCGAAAGTAGTGCTCCAACATCTCCTCTAGATTTTACAATTCCTTCGTCAGGAGGAATAATACCAGCGAGGACGGAACATAGTGTGCTTTTGCCAGCACCGTTAGGACCGATTATTCCAATTGTTTGCCCCGAGTAGAAGTCAAGGTTTATATCTCTAAGGGCCCAAAATAAATTGTCCTCAAATCGCAAGTCTTTAATCTTTGCAGCTTTACGTCGATTCTTAAATGCTTTAGCTGTTTTGAGGTTATAGCACAACCCTACGCCTCTCGCCTCCAAGATTGCTTGCTTGTGCTCGTTTTTTGCACTATCTGCTGTTCTTGTAATATTCTTTCTCATTAAAAGTACTTGATTAGTCGCCGATCGAAGCGTTGATAGGTTGCAAAACCAATTGTAACGGCAATGAAGGAGAATCCTGCGAATACAATCCAGTCTTGAGGTGAAATCCATTCTGGACTAAATATTGAAGAACGAAAGCCTTCAAAAAGAATTGCAACTGGACTGAGTTTATATATTCTCACCCATGTTGGGTCTACTCCGAAACGCTCTGCTACCAGAGATGTGCTGTATATTCCTGGGCTAAGGTACCAAAGAATCCGGAGTAGGTGTGTAGTTATATTGTTCAAATCTTGCAGAAAGACACCTAAAACTGCTACTAACAAAGTAACACCTAAAACTGCAAGTATCATCAAAAGTGTTAATGGTATAATCTGAAGCAGCATTGGTGTAACTGGTTGACCGATTAATACTGCTACTCCTATCAAAACGATTAACCCTGTCAAAAAGAATATTAATTGTGTAAAAACTAGCGAGCATGGAAGCACGATTGTTGGAAATGGGAAAGACTTTATCAGCGATTCTTTAGCACGCAATAGATTTGATGAACGATTCACTGATGAACTTAAAAACTTCCAACAGATAATTGCGCATCCAACGAAAATAACATACGGTTGATATCTATCTACTCCAAAAACCAGAACCTTAAAAAACCACAAGATCCCAATCTGGGCAAGTGGGTCTAAGAACCACCATAACCAGCCTAGATTCGAGCGAGAATTATTTACAGCTAAATCCTGGCGTGACAGTTCAAGTACTATACGAAGGTTTGGACGGATTGTAGAGGAATTTAGTTGAGCCATCTTTTTTATATACAGTAATTGCTTTCTAGCTAATAAATACTTAAGTCACTACAACACATCTGATTAAATACTTCAATTATTCGGGCGCATCCCAATTATGTAGAAAGCTCACCCCTCGCATTTTTTCAAGCCCCCTCAAAAGCATTGCTATGAGAAGGATTGAAGTTGCAAGTATTTATACTCGCTGCAAAACTGGGATGCATCCAATTATTCAACATCTATCGAGATTGATCTAGCACATTCTAATAATTATACTACATTTTGACTGTGCCTTATCTCGAATAACTATTCTGTGGATTAGTTGTTATTCGTTTTTCAAATCTATTCCATTAGAAATTCATAGATAAACTCAACTTGTTCGATTATATAGAAACCACGAATTGGTTAAATGAAGGAGATCACACTAGTTTTAAATAATTGCTTTTCAATCTCTTATGGTATATTTATTTTAAATAATAGTTTATTGTTATCTAAGACGTTAAAAAATACTACTGTTCTTTAAAACTTCTTGAGAGAAGCACTCTTATTACCCAGGAATACTTCATTCAATCACTGGTTTTAATTTTTTATAAGAGTACGTTTATACTCGTGCTATCCCCTTCTTTCAGTAACTGAAAGATACCTGCCCAAAGGTTTTCCAGCGGCTGTTTCCTAATCGTTACCTACTTTTCGAAATGCCTGCTGGTTCTTAGTTTTTGACCATTCTCCTTCGACTCTGCAATTATTGAGAAACTAACCCTTTTTTCGCTTTGCTTAATACAGAGATTGATTGATTTACTGCTGATATCTAATGTATCTCTGGCTTTTCTTTTCATTTATCTCCATTCGTTAGCTTTGAGGACTTTTTACTTAGCGGTCCACTTTCTATGTGGCTGACATAATCCAGATGCCACTCTTCAATCTGACTAATGCGATTTAACTTTATATTCGTATTAAACATCCAAAGTCTCACATTATTGATGCAATCCAAATCACTACCATTAGCTTGTCGCTGACGATTGATGCTGGGAGGATTCTAGCGAATGGAGCTGAGATTCCATGACTGGTTTGTACACTTTAATTAGCTTTGAAACAAACGTCTCGCTTCTATTTCTCCGTTGTTTTCCGATTTATTAACTACCACCCTGAGCATCTTTTTTACCCTCTCGATGTATTTTAAGGTGAGATTATTAATACCTTTGTTAGCTATGTCATTGACCTTTCAACCGCCCTCTGATGTCTTCCATATCCTTCACATATAGAAAGTCCATAAATGATTCTTCATAAGTGGTATGAAGGGGGAGCATTTTATAATAGATAGTCGGTTAATTTATACTTCTGATTCCATCTACATCGATCTGGATATCTTTGTAAAACATACTGTACTGTTTCAAAATATAAATCATTTAACCTATCTACGTCAGTTTCTGATACTTGAGGTAGGATAATATCCTTCAATCCGCTTTTCAACTTTGCACTTGTAATTCTTTTCTTAGTCCATTCTGATTGATTCTTAAACGTTAGAGCTCCATTGACTATTCGGAAATCACCTGATTTATGAATAACATTCCAAAAGTTATCATCGACCTCAATAGGTAAGTCTAAAAATCTGGATATATCCTGTAACATCTTGCTGCTGTTACTGGAAATATCATCATGAAATAACACGAGCATTTTATCTTCCCCAAAAACTTTATCCCATGCTTCAAAGTGCTTATGATAGTAGCCTATATCAACTATTCCTTTTTGAAGTGACTTGAATGATTCTGAGTTTTCAGAAAATATACCCTCACCATTTGTAATTCTTCCCATCTTAAAGTGATGAAAAAGACCCGAAATTGCTCTTGATACCGGATGTCTTAATATTAATATTAACTTGACATTCTCTCCTAATATTGTTTGAATATGTTGTGGAATGTTATGCTTTGCAGTGTGTCCGTTTTCTGAATTCCAATTTGGAAAATATCTTGGAGTGGACTCTCCGATCACTATATCATTTGGAATTGAATCACTAAAATTAGCTAAGTATTCATCAAATCTAGATTGAGAAAAGTCGTCTTCAGTCCCTGTGAAATAACGAAGTTCTTTTTTGCGGGACATAAAGATTTTGCTTTGAGATGCTAGTCTTCTGTGTAGCCAACTTGTGCCTGCTTTTTGAACTCCAATGATTAGCAAATTTGGAAGAGGTCCCCCTGCTGTGTTAATTAGTTTATTGTGTTTGGCATTCATTTTTATATCAAATCGTGCGTTTTTCATTAAATAGCCTATCACAATGCTTACCTATGAGTTTCATTCCATTTGTTCTTTCTATTAGATGCAAGCCTTCCTCTAGGATTTAGTTCAGCTGTTGATCCCGAAGAATGGTGCTCATGATAAATCCTTTCGATTTGTTAAAAACGGTTTATTTGATTTCCCTAGTTGTAGTTTGCATTGCCATAGTACCTGTGAACTAGGGTGGCGACCGAATTTAGTTCTTCCTTCCCCTTTCCTATGAGAATGATATATTCCTCAATTCTTATCTCTGTCATATTTATATTTCTGGCTTTGCATTGCATATTGTTAGAGTGGAAATCTCACAATATAGATGAACCTCTGTTCAAGACATATTCACGCTAATTGGATTTAGTGGCATATCAACAAGCTCCGCGACTCTTACACTGAGATATTCTTATAGTTCTTAGGCTACAGGCAAGATGTTTGGAACTACTATTTTATCTATTTGCTTTCATTAAGATTCGATATTAGATCCTTCACCTCCAGCGATAGCTAATATTGCTGGGGTGCATCCCAGTTTTGCAGTTATCAGGCAGAGAAGCATCCATTGAGATAGAAACAACGATGTTTGAGAACTTGGGGGACATTGTCTGCCTTCCACTGAGCGCCCGAAATCTTAATGCGCCGGCCAATCTGCTTGATGGCGGACTCAATCGAGCCTGAGCCAATGGAAATCCCCTCCGCCTGGAAATAGCTGTAGTTGACGATGCGGTGGCGATGCTTGTTCAGATAGGCAATGAAGCGTTCTACCCGCTGGTGTTGCCAATCTCGAAATTGGTCAATCACCCCATCAACATTCCCTTGCCACAGCAGAGTCTCCACCCGGTGGAGTCGTTGTGGCGAGCCACCGACCCTACCCAGGTTTTCCATCAAGTGGTACCAATCCAACACTTCACAGCGCTGTTCATCACTACCGATGTTGGCAAACAGATTCCAGATGCCATCATGGCCATCTCCCAAGCAAACCAACGGCTGCCCCAATCGGTGTTGATTGACCCAATGGATTAATCCACCATTGTCTTGAAATCGAGCTGCAATTCTCTGTTCATGGAGATTGACGGCTTTGTAGTCACGCCATTGGCACGCTTGACCTTTCGGCGTTCGTAGACGCACCTTACCTCCATCCAGACTCATCTCTTCTACGATGGCTGTCCCTACCGGCTCCTCAAAACTCTGACGGTGCACCAGTCGCTGTTGAGTTCCCCTGGAGACAGCAATACCGGTCAACATCTGGATATCCTCCGAAGCCCGCTCGTCAGACACATTCGCACTTACCAGCAGACAGCATCTCTCCACGTAGGGACTCCATCGGGTGTGCTTCTTTACTCGCAACTGTTCAGCCTGCCTTTCGCTGATTTTTATGGCTCCGATGATGCTTTGAATTCGCCGTTGGCGTCCCGAGCTTGCACCACTGCTCGTTTGGATAAAAAATCTGCCATCTGAGGGCCAACGGTTTCCAATAAATGACCTCGGATGGCCTGTTCTATTCCTTCCAGCGTCTTCACTTGTTCGGGGTCTGTTTCTTCGTACAGCAAGGCTGCTATTGCTGTTGTGTGTGCTTGCACTTTCGCTAGTTTCTCTGCATCCATGATGGCTCGGCGAGGACTTGCTCTTGCACCTTAACCTCTCTACTCGCCTGCAACCTCTATGCTCTTTTCAAAACTGGGATGCACCCTATTGCTGATTATTGAGAGTGTTGATCTACGAAAACTCATTCATACAAATGGTGCCTCGATTTGCCTTCTCTGAAGTAAGCTTTGATTGCTAGTGCTATATTATGTCCATAAGCTCTGTAATAATAATTACTACCCTTTTTATTGTTTTCAGCAAACCCATTCTAATGTTGAGCCCAATGATATGTTTGATTCTTTCATCAACCCACTTTTTAGTTGAGGGCATTATTTCTAGATACCTGAAACTTCTAAACTGGAGATTGAATATTGCTCGTCCAGTTACGCTTAAGCTATTTAGCTAAAATATAAATGACGATAATTTGTTTTGATTAGAACATTCTTTCTCTTAATGCTCTTCAATGATTCCTTTGGCACTAGATTCTTTCCACTTCTAGTCTTCAGTTATATCTACTGTTCCTTATTTAAGGATGGCACATTCATGCCTTTTTAAACTAACATATGATGACCATTATGGGCTATATATTGTTTCTGAACATTTGTTTCCTATAATGACTAATGATCTAATTATTTACACAATACCTATCATGAAAAACCCTTCAGGGGCATTTCATTCTAGATTTGAGCAACGAGTCTTGGAGCCATGGCGCATCTTCAAATAGCTTGCTGGATAGCTGAAACAGCTTATTCTCGTAAATGCATAGAATGTCAATAACTAGAATGAAACAGCCCTGACAGACCCTTATCTCTTTTGAAATACAACCAGAAGCTCAGATACCATTGATAAAAAGTATCTATGTAAACCCATTAAAAATTCTATTCCTATAATTGCTTATGCTAACATTTCTCACTTATGATTTGCGCAACTTCTATCCCATTATTTTCCGGCATAATTTTATAAGAATTGAGAGTTCATCATTCTTTTAATGTAAAACGATTTACTGTACTGCTTTTCTGGGTATATAAGATATCATGTAAAATGGCCTGTTTTATGTGCCTTTTGATTTAGATTGACTTCAACTTTACCAAGCTATTCATGCTTTCAGGAAATATCCTAAGCCTAGCTCCTATGATGGATCGTACCGATCGCCACTACCGCTATTTCATGCGGCAATTGGCTAGGCGGCCGTTACTGTACACCGAAATGGTAGTAACCAAGGCGATTTTGAAAGGCGATCGCAGTCGTTTACTAGATTTTTCTCCGATCGAGCATCCTATTTCTTTGCAGTTGGGTGGAGATAACCCTACGGAGTTGGCCGAATGCGCCCGTATTGCTTCAGATTGGGGATATGACGAAGTTAACTTGAATGTTGGTTGTCCGAGCGATCGGGTGCAGAGCGGGAATTTCGGGGCCTGTTTGATGGGGGCACCCGATCTGGTGGCGCGTTGTGTAGAGGCAATGCGAACTGCGGTTTCTATTCCTGTCACCGTCAAACATCGGATTGGGATAGACGACCGCGACCGCTACGAAGATATGCGAGAGTTTGTGCGAGTTGTTGCGGATGCAGGGTGCACCAGATTTACGGTTCATGCGAGAAAAGCTTGGTTACAGGGTTTAAGTCCGAAGGAAAACCGCACAGTTCCGCCACTGCGATATGAGGATGTTTATCGTCTTAAGCAAGAATTCCCTCATTTGCTTATCGAGGTCAATGGGGGAGTCAAGACATTAGCAGAGGTGGAGTATCACCTGCAGTCAGTGGATGCAGTCATGATTGGCCGGGCTGCCTACGATACACCTTATCTATTTGCGACCGTGGATCGCGATTTGTATGAGGAATCAACATCTATCCCCAGCCGTAGAGATGTTGTGCAGGGAATGTTGCCCTACATCGAGGAGTGGCTGAGCAAGGGGACAAAGCTCAATTCGATAACGCGTCACATGTTGCAGTTGTTTGCAGGACAGCCAGGGACGCGTGCCTGGAAGCGGGAGATTACCGAAGGGCTGAAGTTGGGCGGAGGCATTGAAATTGTGCTGAGGGCTCTGGCTGAAGTGGATAAGAGGGTGGAGACTGCTGCGGCTTTTGCGGAGTTGACGTAGCTGCGGAGTACCACCGATTGGATTGCACTAGCGTGGTCCCGTTTAGCGACACCATTCAACGCTTCAAGAATGTCTGGGAATGTTTACAAAACGCCTTCTATGTCAGCATAAAAAATTAATTTTACGACGGCTAAAAAGCTAAAATATTATTAAGAATTCAGAGTCTGATCGTGACTACTCCTGTGTTGCTCCCCTTAATTCCATTGCGTGACACAGTGGTTTTCCCTCGGCTGGTTGTGCCTTTGCTGATTGGTCGCGAGCGATCGCTAGCAGCTCTGGAAGAAGCATTAGAAACAGAAGACCAGCAGATTATCCTGCTAGCCCAAAAAGACGGCGATATTGACGATCCGGTTGCTAAGCAACTGTTTCGTATCGGAACCCTGGCAAAAATCCATCAGGTGATGCGCCTACCAGATGAATCCATCAAGATTTTGGTGGAAGGGCAAACGCGCATCCAGATCAACCGCTTTCGTCGTCGCCAGCCAGGGTTTCAAGCCCTCATTACCCCTATAGACATCGATCTCAGCGCCAAATCTGCCAAACAAAAGGAGAGTCTGGATGTTTTGCAGCGCATGCTGCGAGATGAATTCGCTAAGTACGTCAGTGCTCATCCCAAGCTCCCCAATGCTGCTTACGAATCGGTTCAGGATATCGACGATCCCATTCATCTTGCCGATCTGATTGCATCGTTTTTGCCGATCGAGCTGGCTCAAAAGCAAGAGTTGCTGTCGGAAACGCATATCTTCGATCTGCTGATGCAGGTGAGCCAGTTACTGCACGTGCAGATGGGCCTGATGGAAATCGAGCAGGATATTCATGCGCGTGTGAGAGAGCGGATTGAGGCCAACCAGAAAGAGTATTACCTGCGCGAACAGCTGAAAACGATCCAGGCCGAGCTGGGTGAGGATGTCGAAGAAGTTAACACCTTACGCGGAAAATTGGAGGACGTTGGCATTCCCGAATCCTCTTGGTCGAGAGTGAATCGCGAGTTGACACGATTGGAGCAGTTGCCGCCGACAACAGCAGAGGCTGGAGCGATTCAAAATTACTTGGAGTGGTTGTCATCCTTGCCCTGGCAGGTGATGGAAGCCGAGACGTTGGATTTGGCGATCGCCGAACAAGTGCTCGATCGCGACCACTATGGTCAGGACAAAGTCAAAGAACGAATTTTGGAATTTCTGGCTGTTCGTCAATTACTAGCCAGTCAGAAAAACTCCCACGGCGGAAGTCCGGCTATTCTCTGTTTGGTCGGTCCTCCAGGGGTAGGAAAAACCAGTCTGGCCCGTTCTATCGCTAACAGTCTCGAACGTAAATTGGTGCGGGTCAGCTTGGGTGGGGTACATGACGAATCGGCTATTCGCGGTCACCGTCGCACCTACATCGGTTCCATGCCCGGCCGTATATTGCAAGCATTGAGGGATGTTGGCACCCGCAATCCAGTCATGTTGCTGGACGAGATTGATAAATTGGGCGCTTCATTTCAGGGAGATCCGGCGGCGGCACTGCTTGAGGTGCTCGATCCAGAACAGAACGCGACATTCAGCGATCACTTCGTCGAAATTCCCTTCGATCTCTCGCAAGTCTTCTTTATCTGCACGGCGAACACTGACGATACTATTCCTGCTCCGTTGCTCGATCGCATGGATGTAATTCGGTTGGGCGGATATACCGAAGCGGAGAAAGT
This sequence comes from Synechococcus sp., assembly GCA_051439425.1. GTDB lineage: Bacteria > Cyanobacteriota > Cyanobacteriia > Thermostichales > PCC-7336 > PCC-7336. The sequence continues at coordinate 49,756 of JBFRWD010000102.1, read as the reverse complement.
GGCGATTTCTCGTCAGCACCTGATTCCCAAGCAAATCTCCAAGCACGGCCTGGAGCCGGATGCCCTTGAGTTGCAAAAAGCAGCCTTGCAGCGGCTAATTCGGGAATACACGAGAGAAGCAGGTGTGCGCAATCTAGAGCGGACTGTGGGGGCACTGTGTCGCAAGGTAGCTCGCAAATCTCTATCGTCTACCCAAAAGCAAAAGCGACGGATTACTCCGCAAAATCTGGAGTCCTACCTCGGTACTCCCAAGTACCTACCGGATGTGAAAGATCGTCAAAAGAACCAGGTGGGAATCTGTACGGGATTGGCCTGGACTCCCTATGGAGGCTGCACGTTGCCAATTGAAGTGAATGTCATGCCTGGTAAGGGAAAACTGCAGCTCACCGGTCAATTGGGGGATGTCATGAAGGAGTCCGCTCAAGCGGCCTTCAGTTTCATCCGCGCCCATGCTGACGAGTTGCACGTCACCGATGGTTTCCCCGACCAAGTGGACGTCCACATTCATATTCCCGAGGGAGCGACTCCCAAAGACGGGCCATCTGCTGGCATTGCTATGGCAACGGCAATGGTTTCCGCTCTATCGGGGCGCTCGGTCAATCACAATGTGGCTATGACGGGAGAAATCACTCTGCGCGGCCGCGTGCTTCCCATCGGTGGACTGAAGGAAAAGTCACTAGCTGCCAATCAGGTGGGAATCAAGACAGTGCTGTTCCCAAAAGCGAACTTAAAAGACTTGCAGTCCATCCCTGATGAAGTGAAACGTAACCTCGATCTCAGACCCGTCGAGCAATTGGACGAAGTGCTGGAATGTGCTTTGGAAAAGCCCTGCAAAGGGGACGCCCCGACTTTCGTATTGCCATGGGTGAAAGTGGGCAGCCCCGCGTCACTTGGAGACTCTCCACCCCTTAACCCATCTTGATGATGTAGGGCAGAGCGTCTGAGCCATCCCCATTTTCCATGTGGCATTAGTGTGCTGTTAGTGTGGGAGTTCCGCCAGCGTGGGAGTGATGCATAGTTGCTCTTTCTGAGGCTGTCAGCAATGCATTCGTAGTGTGATGATCCCCATTGGAAGCCTGACAGGCTACTAATTCACGGCAGGATCGTCTGCCGTGAAGATACCGGCCTCGTATCCCTGTGTGGATAGGTATCGCACTTGATCTAAGGCGTCTTGCTCAGTGGCGAATTCTCCCGTTCTTACCACCTGTTGCTGGTTGTACACTGCTGCTTCTGCAGTCGGGACAATCGCCTGAATGGCGTTGAGCTGTTCTCCCATTGGATCGGCAACCAGAACCCAATAGGCTGATGAGGCTACGGGGGGGGCGGCAGCAATCGCTGATGTCCCTGTAGCTGCCGGTGTTGCGTCTGTTGATGGTGTTTCTGCTGGTTGCCCGGGTTGCAGGGCGGTATTGGCTGCGGGAATGTCAGCCGATGGACTATTCATTTGGGCAGGATGATTCGTTGCAGCTCCGTTAGTTGGCGGGGCCGACACCTGAGGGTTAGCAGGCGCAGGGGCTACGGATGTCAGCGCACCGGTTGGCGGTGTGACTGGGGGTGCGGTAGGAGGGGAGGAGGTAGAGGGGGCGGTACCGGTGCTGGCAGCGATTTCGGGTTGGTTGACCGGATTGGTGGCAGTAGTGCTGGTGGGTGATGAAGTGGTAGGGCTACTGACAGGAGGAGGGGGGGTGGCTGCAGAATTTCTGGAACTGAGAGGGTCTGTGGGCACGGAGATTGCGTGCAGACCTTTTGTTGCCAACCACTCTGCTTGCAGTTGTGCTTGGGAGCGATGAGAAAACGTCCCGGTTTGAACCGCTTGCCCCTGGTTGTAAGTTTGTAGCGATGCCTCTGGGAAAAAATGCTGGACTTGTACCAACGTGGCTGTAGGTTCGGTGCCACTGGGGACAGGAACCAGAGTGGAGTACTGGCGATCGGAATTGATGGGGGTACTACTGCTACCGCCGCCTGGAGTAGCTAGCTGGTTGACTTGAGGTGCTGCAGCTACAGACTGTGGTGCTTGCTGAGATGGTGCTTTGGGGTCGGAGGTGGCAGTCTCGGTTGATGGCCTGACGAGCGCCGAGTTAGATGCTGAATCGCTAGGCATTGGAGCGCTAGATGCTGCGAACTCAGTCGTGGCAGGCTCATCGGGTTGTTGCGAATTAGCTGCTGACGCTCCGTCAGGATTGTCTGTGGTGTTAGACGCGTCAGCCAGATTGGACTCATCTTCGGGGGTGTATTCAAACGGGCTGATGGAGGTAGGGGAAACATTCAGGGCGTGCAATTCGGTCGCTTGGCGACGGGCATTCGCCTCATCTAAAAAGGTGCCGGCAATAATCGACTGCGTCCCGTCTTCCTTAGTCACGATATAGGCGTCAGAGACCTCGGTACGTACGACCTCCAAAACCTCTTCAGAGTTGGACAGTACCTCGACAATGTAGACCCGTTCGGTGTTTGCATGTGCGGGTAGAGCAATGCAAGAGATTGCTAAGCCACCGATCGCCGACATCAGACCCGTCAGAGAATACAGTCGAATACGGCGTCTGGGGTCAGGATTGGGATCGTGTGGATTGATTGTGCAATCGCGAGTGAGAGGGCTAGCTGCTAAGAATTTCAGCCAATCAAGCGGTTTGGAGTGTTGTGCCATGGTTGTACCATTTCCCACAGTTAATCCGACCGTACCTCAACATGTAGAGAAAAAGGTTTCCTTAATGCAAAAATAACGCTGTGGGTAGCGTTTGTTGATGAATGCAAGGATCGGTATTCCGTAAGTTACAAAGTTTTACAAAAAACTAATCTGTGCCAACCTAAAGAGGTAACGGGACGACCGTCTTGATTGACCCATTGCCGCATAAAGGTCTACAGAAATGGGAATGAACTAAATGGGAATTAACGATAAACCACGCAACTCGCGCAACCGCACCATCGGCAATATTTTGTTGGCGATCGCCGGATCGATTCTGCTTCTGAATGCCGTTGGCCCACTCTTCTTTGGTCAGCAGACTCCCCGAGTGCCCTATAGCTTTTTCATCGACAAGGTTGAAGATGGCCAGGTGGAACGGGTGCAGGTGGGGCAGGAGAAAATTCTGTTCCAGGTCAGTGATGGAGATAAAGACGAAGCAATCTATTCCACCACGCCTATCTTTGACTTGGACTTGCCCAAGCGTTTGGAAGAAAAAGGCATCGAGTTTGCTGCTGCTCCTCCCCCTCAAAATCGCTGGTTCTCCAATATTTTGGGCTGGGTGATTCCCCCTCTCATTTTTGTGGCAGTGTGGCAGTTTTTCTTGGGTCGTAGCATGGGAGGAGGTCAAGGAGCTCTGTCCATCAGCAAGAGCAAAGCCAAAGTTTATGTTGAAGGCGAATCGACTCGCACTACATTTGCGGACGTGGCCGGTGTGGAAGAAGCGAAAGCCGAGCTGGAAGAGATTGTCGAATTTTTGAAAGATTCCCAGAAATACACCAATATTGGTGCCCGCATTCCTAAGGGCGTTCTGTTGGTTGGCCCTCCCGGTACCGGTAAGACGCTGTTGGCTAAAGCGGTGGCTGGCGAAGCGGGAGTAACCTTCTTCAGTATTTCCGGCTCTGAATTTGTCGAATTATTTGTGGGGGCTGGTGCTGCTCGGGTGCGTGATTTGTTCGAGCAAGCGAAGAAACAAGCTCCCTGCATCGTGTTCATTGACGAATTGGATGCCATTGGTAAGTCTCGTGCCAGTGGTGGGTTTGTCGGCGGTAATGACGAGCGAGAGCAAACTCTGAACCAGTTGCTGACCGAAATGGATGGCTTCTCGGCCGGGGATAACACCGTGATCGTTTTGGCTGCGACTAACCGTCCCGAATCTCTTGACCCAGCCCTGCTGCGGCCCGGTCGCTTCGATCGCCAAGTGCTCGTCGATCGCCCCGACCTCTCCGGTCGTCTGGAAATCCTTAAAATCTATGCCCGTAAGGTGAAATTGGGGGATGGGGTTGACCTGAAGTCGATTGCTGTACGCACCTCAGGATTTGCAGGGGCCGACTTGGCCAACTTGGTCAATGAAGCTGCTCTGCTGGCCGCCCGCAATAATCGCACCACTGTTGCTCAAGCAGACTTCGGCGAAGCGATCGAACGAGTAGTCGCTGGCTTGGAGAAGAAGAGCCGGGTGTTGAACGATCGCGAGAAAACGATTGTGGCCTATCACGAAGTGGGTCATGCGCTGGTGGGAGCTGCGGTTCCTGGTGGTAGTGAAGTGGCTAAGATTTCGATTGTCCCTCGCGGAATGGCAGCGCTGGGTTATACTTTGCAGTTGCCGACTGAAGATCGGTTCTTGAATGACGAAAACGAGCTGCGCGGTCAAATTGCGACTCTCTTGGGGGGGCGATCTGCCGAAGAGATCATCTTTGGTAGCGTGACGACAGGTGCCTCGAACGATTTGCAGCGAGCTACAGATGTAGCGGAGCGCATGGTCACTAGCTTCGGCATGAGCAAAGTGCTTGGCCCGTTGGCTTACGACCGTCCCCAGGGCAATAGCTTCTTGGGTGATGGGGGTAATCCACGCCGAATGGTGAGTGACGATACCGCGAAGGCGATCGACGAAGAAGTGAAAGGGATTGTGGAAGGGGGACACCAAATGGCCCTGTCTATCCTGAAGGAGAATCGCGATCTGCTGGAAGAAATTGCACAGAAAATTCTGGAGCAAGAGGTGATTGAGGGAGATGAGTTACAGACTCTGCTCGCTCGAGTTAAGTCCAGCCATGTCACGCCTGCTCAAGACCCGGCAGGAGTGGAGCCCGTGGGTGTCTAGGTCAATCTCGACATGCGCTAACTCACTTAGATAGCTGGAGCGGGCCGCCTGAGGCCCGCTTTTTGTTTATGGATAATTTGTGTGTGGATAAAAGGCATTGCGACGTGCATATGTTCTGGGGACTCTGGTTGAGAGGGGGCATAGCATTTGCATGCCAGTGGGCTTGAGGGATCGAGCGATCGCCGTTATTCACCCTGTGTCTGCACGTCGTAATCGCCAGATTTGCCACCGCTTTTTTTCAGTAGACGAATATTCTCAATCTGCATGGACTTTTCCAATGCTTTGGCCATGTCGTATAGCGTTAGAGCCGCTACCGATACTGCTGTCAGTGCCTCCATTTCAACGCCGGTGGGTGCAGATGTCTTGACCGTGGCTTCGATCGATAATCCAGGCAATTGAGGGTCGGGGGTAATTTCGACGGCGATTTTTCCCAGCGGTAGTGGATGGCAAAGCGGTATTAAATTTGCGGTTTGTTTGGCTGCCATAATCCCAGCCAGTCGAGCGGTTTCGATCGCGCTTCCTTTTGGTGCATTACCTGCCAAAATTGCGTCTAGAGTCTCGGACTGCATGCGCACTTGTCCGCCAGCAGTTGCTTGTCGAGTCGTAATCGCTTTGTCGGAGACGTCGACCATGGCGATTTGGCCATCGGGAGTGATGTGGGTGAGCGTTTGGGGAGGAAGGGGGGCTTGGGGCATTGGGAGAGTTATGGGGTGATTGTTAGTTCTTGGTCATTGGTCATTAGTCATTGCTCCTTGGTTATTAGTCCTTGGTCATTACTGCTTGTCCTCATGGCAGGCTGCCCTAAGAGTAAAACTAAGGGTCCAATAATTATGGGGATTAAGGGGAAAGTGGAATCGGTTTGGGGCGTTTGCTTAGGAGGTTGCTGGCCTCTCTCGCTATCAATACTTAACCTGTTTATTGGATTGCTCTCTTGAACACTGCCAACTGGTGAGGCTAGCTTACTTGCCAGATCGTTGAGAACTGTAAGCCAACACCTACGAATGACCAATGATCCTATAAACACCACCAGCCCCTCAGTGTTTCACCATCTCCCTAGGCCGTCACAGCTGCACCCACAGTAGGCTGAACCTTCTGACTTTGCTCTTGATGACGACGCTTGGCAGCTGCTTTGCGAACGTAGGCTTGCCATGTGAGGTCGAGTAGACCATCTAAGATTGCTGCAGCTACACAGGCTGAACCTTTTGTACCTGTTGTGACGATATGCGGTACTTGCAATTGGGCTAGTTGCTGTTTGGGATTGAGTTTGCTGGCTGCGTCTTCAGGCCCACCTTTGCCTATTGGATCGAAGCTAGGAGGCGCAGCGATGATGAGGGAAGGGGCTGCTTCTTCTGCTGTAATCAGCGACACCAGAGTGGAGAGGGCTTCGGCGGATTGTCCGATGACAAAAATAGCCTCGGGGTAGCGACGAGCGAGGGTTTCGACCCCCCAAGCCACTTCGGACTTGGCCCGTTGGGGGCGGGTAATTGTCTCTGCTCCACAGTAAACGGGATTGGCAAACGTATCCTGAATAGTGCGAACGATGCCGACCTGAACCATCGGATCGTCCACAACGATCGTCGTGCGGGCGGCGACTGAAGCCGCTCCAAACTTAAGGGCGTTTTCAGAAAAATGAATGCTGTGGAGGTAATCGAAATCTGCTGTAGCGTGAATGGCTCGTCGTACAACCTCGTAGATTGCGGGAGGCAGCCCGTGATCCCCAACTTGGCGATCGATGCAGGCTAGGTGTTCGGCGTTGCTAGCATGCCACTCCATGCAGTTGGCCCTCACGGTAAGAAGGAAAGGTACACCGATTATAGGCTCACATACTTTCTGCGTGGATCGGTGCAGCTTCTAACTTTCCCAAGTTTCTTAATGAAGTTGCCCGATAAAACCGCACTTTCGCGGAGCCCAACTTTACACTACGTATCTGCATGTGGTGCCGATGTAAAGATTCGATGCTTATGTCAGCGGTGCTGTCATCAAAATGGCGACGGATGCTCCTGCGTTAACCCGCTGGGTTCCGACAGGCAAGACGGCTAAAGCGTTGGTTCCCGCCAGGTTAACTAGATTGCCCGAGCCGTGCTCGTTGGCAGGGAAAAAGTGTAATTGTCCGCTCTCGTGTCCCCTACGAACGATCGCCACTCGACCCCACAAATAGGTTTCTCGCACACCGCCAGCACGTAGTTCTGACTGGGCGATCGCGGTGGTGAATCCGGGTGAGTACGGTGGTTGCTGGCCGTGGAGCTTGTGCAATGCTGGTAGGACAAATCGCCAAAAACACACCATTGCCGATACGGGGTTTCCGGGTAAGCCGCAGTATAGCTGAGGGGAGCCAGATGCTCTCGGGAAGGTGGCGAATGTGAATGGCTTTCCGGGTTTGATGGCAACCTTGCGGATGAGAATATCGGCGCCTAAGTCTTCCAAGACTGATTCGACGTGGTCGTAGTCTCCGACTGAGACGCCGCCACTGGAGAGAATGACATCGCACGTGGCCAGAGCTGCTGCGATCGCCTGTTTCAGGGCTCCTTTACCGCCAGCAATCTCACCCGACTCGGTATCTTTGACAATGCCAAACCGGTGGGGAATGGCCCCCGCTTGTCGAACGAGCGCACTCAATCCCGGTTGGTTGGAATCCACAACCTGACCCGGTTGGGGTGGCTGTTCCGGGCTGACTAGCTCGTCGCCGGTGGAAAAAATCCCGACTCTGGCCTGCCGGTACACCTGCAGGTTAAGGTGGCGTACTGCTGCCAGTAGGGCGATTTCGGGAGCCCCCAATACCTGGCCGGTGGCCATGAGGCGATCGCCTGCTTGACAAAATTGCCCTTGCTGGCGGACAAATTTGCCCAACGGATAGGCTTCCAACACCTTGACGGTATTTCCTGTCCGCTGCGTATCCTCCTGAATCACAATTGTGTCAGCTCCTGGAGGCAGCTCGGAGCCGGTGAATAATCTGGCTGCTTGGCCCGGTTGGAGGGCTGTTTGGCTGACGGTACCTGCCGGTAAGGTTTCAATGACGGACAAGTCGCAGGGGATGCTGGTGAGGTCGGCATGACGGACGCCGTAGCCATCCATGCTGGAGGTGGGGGCCGGAGGGAAATCGTGCGGGCTCAGTAGGTCGGATGCCAGAACACGACTGGTGGCACTACCCAGTTCAATCCATTCGGTGCCAAGAGGTTGGGCGCAGCCGAGGACGAGCCGTTCTGCGTCTGCGACGGGCATCATGCTATTTGAGCTAAAGCTAGTAGTTGAGCTGGGGGCAGTAGAAACCATTCGGTCAGCCTCACAAATAACGGGTCCGGAAATCAATGCAACCGATTGTCTCACTTACTCATTGAGGACAGCGGCCAGAGAAACGGGCTTGCGCTAAAACTGGAGCAGCAGCCCCCGAGGTCGGTGTGCTAGTAGGGCAGCAGACATCTTCGAATGAGGATTGCAATCCGGATGACGAATGATTCCGGTGATGGTACTAACTCGGTGAAAGAGTATGCCAATTAGCGTTGGCATTTTAGCAATAGTCTTGGCGGTTGGTCTGAGTTCTACATGGTGGCTCAATCGCCAGCTTTACCGATCGCTACCCCGCTGGCATCAGGCGATTGGGGTGCCGCTGATGTTATGCCAGGTGGCCATCTGGTTGTGGTTGGCTCTGTCCTTGGCGTTTCCCAGATTTTTAGGGAGTTTTTATCCCTATCTGACGGTGGCGATTGGAGTGATTGTTTCCGTGCTGATGGTACAGGGTGCGATTGAGCCGCTCCGCCGCACTCTCAACCGCCCGCCTCCGCGCATTTTCTTTGACCTGACTCAGGTATTTATTAGCTCGACTGTTTTGGCGCTGCTGATTTCTAACCTGTTTGACGGCGTAGATTTGCGGGGGATTTTCAACTGGATTTTCACCATCTCGACGGTTGGAGCGGTGGTGATTGGTTTTGCGCTGCAGGAAACACTGGCGAATTTCTTTGCAGGAATTGGCCTGCAAATGGATGCGCCGTTTTTGCAGGGGGATTGGATTGCGGTGGATGAGTGTCGGGGGGAGGTGTTGTCGTTGAATTGGCGAGCGACGGTGATTCGGACTATCGATCGCGAAACGATCTCGATTCCCAATAGCTCGATTGGCCGTTCGAAGTTGGTCAATTTCAGTCGCGAGAAAGCGTTTGCCCAACAGGTCGATTTTGGCCTCGGATACAAGACTCCACCCAGTCAAATTATTCGGGTGTTGCAACAAGCTGCCCAATCTGTAGACGGTGTGCTGCAGCAACCTCCTGTATCGGTGATTGTGAAGGACTATGCCGATTTCTCAATTAATTACCAGGTTTTGTATTGGAGCCGCCTTCCGGGGGAACAGCGACGGATCCAAAGTCAGATTCGCCAGCGGGTGTGGTACTCCCTAGAGCGAGCCGGGATTACAGTACCGTTTCCAATCCGCGATACGATTATTCGCCGCCATCATCCGAATGGGCGATCGCAGCTGCCTGCAGGGGCATTGGCTAAGTTACAGGCTGTGGATTTCTTGCAGATGTGTTCTCCCGAACAGCAGAAGGACTTTCTCAATTCCGGGCAGTTGCTGCGCTATACGGTGGGGGAGATGGTGTGTCGAGCGGGGGAAGAGGGCGATCGCTTTTACATCATTCTCAGCGGTCAAGTACATGTCCTGCTGAAGCCGGGGCGACCGGTGTTGGCTCGCCTCAAAGCAGAAGAGTATTTTGGCGAAATTGCAGTGTTGACGGGCCAGGTGCGGACGGCCACGGTGATGGCGGTGGAGGATACGGAGTTGTTGGCGTTCGAGCGCAAGGCGTTTCAACAGTTGTTGGATGCTAATCCGGAGATGGCAGAGCGAATTGCACAGGTGATTGCGGAGCGATCGCGAACGACCTCACTTGTAGATGGCGATCGGCAGCGGCAGTTGGAGGAAACGGCAAGTCTGTTTGAACTGGTGCGATCGGGGATCGTTAAGATTTTTGGTCGCTAGGACAGGCTGATTTGGTTACTGTCGAGAGTAAATTGCTCGTTCATTGGTGAGTTCATGGCCGGTCTGTCTGCGGATGAGTTGAGATTGATGCCCTTGTTTGAGGGGTTTTCTCCCGATGTGCTCGGCAATCTGGGCAAGCAGATGACGGTGCGCCAGCATCCCCAGAATCAGACGATTATTTTGCAGGATGACTGGGGCAGCAGTGTTTATTTTGTGGTGGAAGGGTGGGTAAAAATTCGCACTTACAACATTGATGGTAAGGAAGTCACGCTCAACATTTTGGGCCCGGGGGAAGTGGTGGGGGAGATGGCGGCGTTGGATGAATCGCCGCGATCGACGGATGTGATTTCGTTGACAGAGGCGAAGGTGGCGCTGTTACCGGCGAAGACGTTCGTGGATTTTTTGGAGGCGGACTCGGCCTGTGGGGTGCGGTTGGCCCAGCTGATTTCGCGGCGGTTGCGGCAGATTAATCGGCGGTTGCAGTTGCGGGAGTCGGGTAGCAATGCGCGTGTGGTGGATATTCTTTTATTCTTGGCAGAGTTTCGCGGTCGTGTGAGTCGGGCGGGGGTGGAAATTCCCAATTTGCCCCACAGAGAGTTGGGGAGTTTGAGCGGTTTGGCACGAGAGACGGTGACCCGAATTTTGGGAAAGTTGGAGACAAAAGGGTTGATACAGCGCGATCGTGATCGAGATATTATCTGTATCCCCAGCATGGACGACTTAGAAGATCTACTGATTTGAGCGAGCAAACAAGTGAGGAGCAAAGATGAGATGCTCGTAAGCTTGTTAATTCGAGTAAATACTTTTCCTGCAGTTTTTTTCGGGTTCTTACACCATGTTCAGCCCGCTGCAATCTTTACGAGATAGCCTCGCCCGCTCTCCAACTCGATTGCGCTCTAAGCGAAATCGCCGCCAACTTCTGGCCATATCGGGAGCTACCGGTATCGTCTTATTTTTGTGGCTAATTAGTCTGCCTTCCCGTGATTTTGTTCTTTCTTTACAGCCTGCATGGCTAGGGCGTGTCCTGCAAGCTAGTCGCCACAATCTCTCCCTCACCCGCTACGAACTGGAGTTGATGTCACTGTTCACGCGACTGCGCGGAGAGACAACTCCGCCTGACAATGTGGTGCTGCTGGCTATTGATGACGAAGCCTTGACTGTCACAGATCTAGTGTGGCCAGAGGAGCTAGAAGAAACCCCTATCCTCAAAGCCATGGACTCCTGGCCGTGGCCCCGCAGAGTTCATGCCCGAGCCGTCGAACTGCTAATGGATGCAGGCGCCGAAGCCGTTATTTTCGATGTTATCTTCAACACCGGTAGCTCCTACGGTCCCCGCGACGATCGCACCTTTGCTGAAGTTCTAGAGCAATATAGCGATCGCATCGTTTTGGCAGGTCACTATCCTCAAGCCGATCTCCGCCAAGGCACCATCAACCGGGTCACCTTACCTATTTCTACCTTTCTCAATACTGGCGTTCGAGTGGGCTACACCAACGTCGTCCCCGCTGACAATAGCGTTATCTACCGCCTGTCCACGACATTTCAACCCCCAGACATTCCCCACTTACGCGGGGGAGAGCTTCTCTCACTGGCGGAAGCTGGCCTGCAGGCAGCTGGACAATCACTGCCCCGTCGTTCGGGGGACTGGGCTTACTACTACGGCGAACTCAGAACGCTGGAGTACATTTCCTATTCGCAATTGATGGTTCCTGCACTGCGCGCAGCCAACATTGATGACACCACCTTCCGCGACAAAATTGTCTTGATTGGAGCCACCAGTCCTGCTCTGCAAGACATTCACACCACTCCTTGGGGGCGGATGCCGGGGCCGGAAATTGTGCTCACCAACTTGGCTAACCTGCAGACGCGACAGTGGATGCAAACTATGCCTCTCCCCTGGCAAATGCTAACTATCTTGATGGTGGGGTTGGGGGGAGGCTGGCTAGTGACGCGGCCCACCAACACGAAATACGTGGTCTTGGGAACATTGGCTGCCACCACTGTGTGGGTGGGGCTGTCCTATGGTCTATTTCTCTCTGGCTGGGTTGTTACGGTAACCATATGGGCTGGTGCGGCGCTGTTTTTTTCAGGGATGGCGGATGCGGTGAATATTGCGATCGCCGATCGCCTCGGTCGTCTGCGCATGCAAACAACCCTCGAACGCTATGTCTCTGCTCCGGTCGCTGCCGAAATCATCTCCAACCAACAAAAGGGCCTGCAAGATCTCTTTCGCGGCAAGAGCCTGAAAGTGTCTCTGCTCTTCTCAGACATTCGGGGCTTCACCACCATTTCCAGCCAGCTTCCCCCCGAAGAACTCGTCCCCCAACTGAATCGTTACTTGGGCACGATGGTGGATGCCATCACCCGACACCAAGGATGTGTAGACAAGTTCATTGGGGATGCGGTGATGGCGGAATTTGGCTCTCCCGTTAGCTCTGGCCACAAGCAAGATGCGTTGAATGCGATTCAAGCGGCGCTTGCGATGCGATCGGCATTAGCAGATCTGCGAGCAGAATGGGCCAAAGAGGGTAAACCCCTGATGTTTAACGGTATTGGGATTAACTTTGGGGACGTTGTGGTCGGAAATATTGGCTCGCCCCAGCGGCTGGAATATACGGCGATCGGTGATGCGGTTAACGTAGCGAGTCGCGTTGAATCGTTGACCAAGGAATACAAGACTGACCTGATTGTGACCCAATCTGTATATGACTTGGTGGTGGACGAGATCGACGTTAATCCCCTGGGGGCTCAGCAGTTGAGAGGCCGTAGTGCCGAGACTGAACTGTACGAAGTGGTTGGATTGAAAGGCGGCGATCGCACCCTATTTGACCGCGTTAAAGCCGATTATGCTGCCCATGTCGCACCGAAACCCACACGGCAGCAGCCATCAGTACCGAATGCGGGGATCGATGTAAGCGTTGAGGATATCCAGCAGCAAACTCATCGTGACCACAATCGCAGCGAAGAATACCACTAGCCCCTGCACCACGAAATAATCGCGATCGCCAATAGCCAGCATTAAGCGTCTGGCCAATCCCGGCCACGAAAACGTCACCTCCGTCAGTAATGCGCCCCCCATTAGGGAGGCAAGAGCCAGTCCAATCACGGTCAGAATCGGCACTAGCGCATTCCGTCCGGCATGCAGCAGAGTCACCCGCCATTCGGCCAGACCTTTTGCCCGTGCTGCCGCTATGAATGGCAATGTCAGCACCTCTAACATATGTACCCGAATCATGCGGGCAAATACCCCAGCTAAGACCAAGCCCAATGTGAATGCAGGCATGGCCAAATGGTGCAGTGCGGCCGTGAATGTTGGCCAATCTCGGGCAATGGCCGCATCGATGGTGTATAGCCCCGTGAAATGTGTGGGTGGACTGAGGGCGGGAGGCAAGCGATTGCCAATCGGAAACCAGCCCAAAAACACCCCAAAGATGAGTTGCAAGAGCATCCCAATCCAGAACACCGGAATGGCATACGTCAAAATGCCGGTGGTACGGGTGGCAGTGTCGATGGGACTATCGGGATGGGTGGCTGCTAGCAAACCAAATGGAATGGCAAGGACTAAGGAGACAACTAGACCGCCAATCGCTAACTCCAGGGTGGCGGGGAAGAAATCCCCAATAATGTCCCAAACGGGTTTACCCGTGGTTGATAAGGAAGTCCCTAAGTCGAAATGCAGCAGTTGACCCATGTAGCGCAGGTACTGCTCGAAATACGTGCCAGTCAGCCCCATAGCTTGACGCATTTGTTCGCGTGCGGCTTCTGATGCCCGCGGGCCAAGGGCGGCGTCGATCGGATCGCCCGTGATTCTTAGTAGAACGAATAGGAAGGTCGAAACTGCCCACAATGTGACTGGCAACAACAGGAGTCGGGTAATGACAAACGATCGTAGGGAACTGGTTGAACGACTCACAAGCAAACTCAGATCCGTTGACAGCTAGAGTGACGAGCGGACAAATGGATTAACAGGCAAGGGTATTCGCCGATCGCTGCCACAGTTGTACCTTCACTCGCTGCAAACAGCCAGCAATCGCACGCAACCGACAGCGAGGTCAGTCCTGTCATTGCTAGAGTTTGGGTAAATCTCTGCTGTGCTTACTTCATCAGTTTCGCTTGTTTTTTACGCTGGTGGCGTTTGAGCAGTTTTTGCAACATTTGCTGCCACCACAACTGCTGCAATCGCCAGAATGTGAGTTGGGGGAGGGAATTGGGGTGGCGATCGCGGTGATCGAAGAACAGATTGATGTCAACCAATACTTGCTGTAGTTTTCTGGAGACGGCGGTATCCCGATAGGGATCGAAACATCGGGCATCCACAGACATGCGTTGTTGACCCAAGACGGCCGCTTGGATGCGCTGGATGTCGTAGTCCAGAGAGTAGACAGCGATTTTTTGGCAGTTGAAGCCGGGATCGAGGTAATCTGCTAGCGCATCGTTGACGCTGGAAAACACCTGGCAGCCGCAGGCCATAGCTTCTATCGGCGGCAATCCAAATCCTTCCGTGACTCCATTCACTGCCCAATAATCGGCAGAATCGTAGAGATAGACCTTCGAGCGATTAAATAACCCTGCTAAATCATCCACGTAGCGATCGACTAGCTGAACTCGGCACACCTGTTGTAAGGCCGGCACCAAGCGCTCGAGGACGTAGCTGGACATCTTGCGAGTCTGTACCAATACGTCAATGTCACGAGACTGGCGGCGATCGCGAAACTCTTCGCCAATTGAGTTCGGTACGTAAAACAAGGGAGAATTTGGAGCTTTGCGACCCCAATAGCCCAAGGTGTTGCGACTGACAGCAATGATGGGAACGCGAACGGGCAGCCGAAAGGGGTAACCGCAACTGTGGGCGTGGTAGACAACGTTATCGTGACGCAGGCGATAGGACAATTTTTTAACGTCAAATCCCCAACTCATGACAAAGATGCCGGAGGGATCGTGTCGGTTGTGTAGTGTGTCGAGAAAGGGGCGGTTGGGTTCGTACTGGCGGTAGGTGACGATCTCCACCTCACAGAATTGTCGGGCCAGTTCGATAAACTTGAGTTCTGCCCACAACCCGCCACCGCCAAATGGGGGAGTCGTTCCCGGTAGTAGGCAGTAGAGCTTTCTCACAACAGTTCGATCGGCTGCGACACCGCTGATGAGTGTAGTCGATCTTGGGACTGTCGGGCTTCTTCTGTCGAGAATCCAGATTGAGTGCTCCCGACGTTGTCCGTGTCCCCCAACTTTGTTTCGAGCCGAGATCCTTGAATGTGAATGCTTGAGCTTATTGCGTTTTGCAATCAGTCATGGAGAAGTCTCTAGCAATATTTTCCGTTAGAGCGAGGGCTTGAGCTGTCCTCGCACTCCAGACCTTACAGCGGATTCTTATACATCCTTGGACTGCTTTTCAGGTGGAGTAGAGGACTGCCGCATAGAGAGCTAGCGACTGAATGGAAAGTGTTTGCTCACGCACTGACGGAAATAGCTGCTCAATACCAGCATCAAGAACCCGAGGGATAGGACTAATTCCGCCGTCTCTCCGTAAATGCTCATAGTGTAATAAGCGGGCTCGATGTATTTGGTGCAGGTGTATACAGCACTCACCACTAGGAAGTAGGAGGACAAAAACCAGCTCGGCACAAACAGCGCGTATCCGCCCCTGAGGAGACTATTCGAGCTACGAGAGAGCGCTCCCAGCAAGAACCAGCTAAATGCCCCCAGCAGCCCAACCACAATTAATGCGGGATCGATCAGCTCGTTTACCCAAAGCAAGTTATGCAGCGTGATCTCGGCTTGGGAATTGTGAGTCTCGAAAAATTCCGGTGACTTCACTCCCAAGAGGCGCTGCCCCCAGCTAATTTCCTCAAATGCTACAAACCCCAACAGGAGGGTGAATAGACCATACGCCCCTCCCAGCACTCTGTTTCCTTGTCTCCACAACTGTTTGGCAACGGGTACAGCAAACACGGCTGCTAGAAAGAACGCTATACAGGTGCCGTATTCAATCACGCCTCCCTCTTCATTGATGCCTCGAAATGTTTCGCGACCCACCACGTAACGCAAGGTAACGATGGAGGCGATGACAACCAGTGGGATAGACCACACCAACCATTTGTCGGAGAACGAATGCCTGAGCACTACTCGCTTGATGGTGCTGCGCAGATGGGCTTTCCAACCGAACCACGTCATTCCAGTGCCTGCTACTAACCCCAGCCATAGCGATAGACTCTGTCCATCGAGGATCATTTGCACCACTTGGGTAATGGTTAGAATTGCTCCGGCGAGAACGAGGACGCCTTTGACTAGTCGAGTAAAAAAATCGACCCGGCGATCGCAAATATCCAAGTCTCCGGTTGGAGTCTGTTGGGCGAGCATCGGGAGATTTTTGGTCATGAAACTGGCCGTTATAGCTGGAACAGAGAACTGCAAGAGAAGAACTAATCTCTCGATCTAAAGCTAGCTATTTCGTTAAGTCAAGGTTGCCTCAATTTTAATGAGCCTTTAATGGGCGGAGTTTGCCTCCAAAGATCCCTTGCATATCGCGTTGCTCTCCCAGCCTTTTTTCAGGATTGGTTGGGCTGGCATTGAAAGACTAATGATTAAGGAGGGGGGTAGGGGGTGTCTCGATATGGCAACGATGATGCTGTCAGTCTTGGTTCGATGGGCAGCTCCGAATATGTGTCCGGACACAGATGCATCGATCGAATATGAGGATCGCAAATGCAATCGGATGTTTTAACGTGTTTGGAGGCAGGCTAAGTTAGTCGGCTCGCCATTGCTGCCACTCAGCCCGTTCTTCTCCTCTGTATCCGAATCGCTTGCATGTCAGAATCAGTACCCTCGATCAGCCAAACTCAGGCCGTTACCTACCAGAAAGTGGCCGATTACCTCACGACTTCGCGCTTGTTCAAAGACTCGATGCGAGCGATCGGCGATCGCCCCAAGTTCGATCTGTTGTACGAGTCCACCATGCTAGAGGTCGAAGTTCTACCCTGGGAGATTCACCCGTGGGATGACTCGGATATGGCAATTGTGCGGGCAACCAGTTGCGTCACTATCGGCACTGCGATGGATACCGAGTTAATGCACTACCTCCTGTCCGAAAATCGCCGCATGCAGTTTGGTGCCTTTCAACTGGATGACAGTAACAACGTGGTGTTTTCAGAAAGCGTGTTGGGTGGCGACAGCTTGGATTTACTGGAGTTGCAGACGTGCATTTTGTGCGTGGCTGCGATCGCCGATACCTACGACGACATCATTGCCGAGCGCTTTGGGGGGCTGCGAGCGATCGATCGTCCGTCAGTGCCGATCTAAACGCTCGTAGGTGATGGGTTTTGCCGCACCTCTCGTAATGTGTGCCCTGATTGAGATGATTCAGACTACAGACAGTCTTCACTCAACTGTTCTCGGGATGTCAGGAACTAGGACGGAGAAACGGCTCCCTGTTTAGTGATGATGGCGATTTGTGCAATGTCTTTTTGGGGTTGTGTGAGTTCCACATCCACATCGTGACCGAAGAAGGTTTTCATCTTCTTCTCGTAACTTTTCTCCCAGCGCTCGAAGGGTAAGCGAGAGGTGTTGAAGCGCAATACGAGAGTGTAGCGACCGTCCCGCAGTTCTTCCCCATAGCCTTCAATGCGGGGAAGTTCTGCATCGGTTCTTCCCTTGAGGTTTAGGGCTTCCAAGGCGGTGTCGAGATGGGCATCTGCACCGTAGTTGTACTTGGTGATATCACCAATAATCTGTTGCTGAATTTCCGTCGATTGCTGTTCGCGAGCTTTCTCAAGCTCGGGGGTGACATCGTACATCGCTGGGACTGGCTTGAGTTCTACTGCTTTCATCACCAACCCTCCCAAAATCAAGGGAATACCACCGGTATAGCCAATCAGGTTAATGGTTGGGTTGCTAGATTCAATCAATCCCCAAATAAAGACAAGAACGCCAGCGCTGAGGGGTCGCGTGCTGAGGGTGACAGGTAGACGGGACAGCATCGTAAGGATGGCAACCTAACGAATGGCATGGTATCTGGGTGAAGTGCGGGTGTATACGCACCTCAAGCATTACGACACCCAATAACAGTTCAATCGTAAAGGATTGTTAAAAGCCAGCCAAGTCACTTGTCTCGGATGGGGGCATAAAAAAACACGGTAGCTATTGGACTACCGCGGTTCTATGTCGGAATTAATTTGTCGTACTGCGGTGTTTACAGACTGCGCGCAGAGCAAACTTGTGGAACTATCGTTTGCTGTTTACAACCACTGACGGGAGGCAGATTTCTCGGATGCTGCTTGCGCTTCCGTCAGCATTTCCAAGCGACTGTTATTAACCGTCTCAGAGTTCATCCCAGGGATCAGGTTGCGAGACTGAAGTGCCATGTGCAGTTGCATATCGGCAACGTAATCAAGAATGGTGCCCTGCTGGCCAGACAAATCGGACGGGGTAGAAAAGCTGGATGAAGAGGCTAGCAATGTCAGGCTCCTGATTTCCGAACAGAACGGTATCCAATGGGAATCAAATTACCATGTGGCCTTAGAGATTTACGAATACTATCCCAGGATTGCAACATCCTTTAATATTGGCCGATTGTTGTGACAATGATTGTTGTGACAATGGCTGTCTTTCATTTGCAAGGCATTTGTAATGCGAGATCGCTCCACTACGATAAACAAACTGAAGGGCTTAGAAGGTTTAGGTATTTCTCCTCGTGCGTGCAAGGTTCCAGAAACGTTGCTATTTGGATGGCTGCTGTCTGAATAAAGTAATGCAACGGTAAATTCAAGTTCGGTGTCATTCCTAGGGTGTTAAGCTGCTGGCTCAATTCTGGATGCTAGGTTGGGATGCCGTGAATTCTGTCAATCTCAAATGTCAACTACAGTTGCTCCAGCCGCTTTGGCAGACCTACAGTACCTCCCATTCATTAATGCCGAAGGACTTCTCCCGCGGGAGCTGTCAGCAATGGTGGGGGCCTATGCGATTTTTGATGGCGATCGCCAGTTACAGTACGTCGGTTATTCTCGCGATGTCCTGTCAAGCTTGCGATTGCACCTAGTCCGTAAACCTGCTCTGTGTCATTGGGTCAAGGTGCAGGCGATCGGTCGCCCCAGTCGCACAGTCTTAGACGGCATTTGTCAGGCTTGGATTGAAAACAATGGTTCGACGCCTCCTGGAAACGAATCGGCTTCTGATTGGGATTCGCCGGTTGATGCCACGCTGCAGATGACCGATGACGAGAAAACGGAGTTAGCCTCTTCCGAGTTAGATGAGCGATCGCGTACCAAAGCTCTGAAGCAAGTCGCTCGCCGTGTGGAAGCTGAAATATTAGCTGTGTTGGCAAAGCGCAACGTTCAAGAGCCGCTAAGGTTTCATCCCAAATTGAAGGAGAAAGGTTTACTCGACCTAAAAGGATGAACTGAGTTCATCGTCTAGATTGAAACAACGACCGCTCGAGAAGCTACTCAAGAACTGAATAGCCTCTCGAGCGGTCGTCGGTCGGAGAATTAGCCGATTAAACTCTTCAGGCCTAGCTGTGCGGTAGGGCCAAAGATACCTAGGGCCAGTACTATGCTCAGTGCTAAAAACACTGCCAGAACGATCCACGTGACGCGGTTCAAACTTTGCTCTGCGCTTTTCGTGCTCGAGAACAACTGTGCTTGGCCGCCGATTGCCGCAATTCCGTCACCTTTGGGGCTGTGAAGCAGGACTAAGACAATCATCAAAACAGCGGACACAGTCCACAAAAGCTCTAGAAAGGCAACCATAGTAAACACCAGGACAATAGTTTGTTGCGATCGGGCTGGTAGGCCGGATGAATTCAGGACTGTAAAAGAATTAGCTACTCAACAGTAGTTGGGGTGGTTTCCTCTGAACCCGTATTAGTGGCGGCTTCGCTCGTGGTCTCCGCTGCAGGGGGAGCGGCTGCTTTCTCGCGGTCGCGCTGTGCTGCTTCAGCTAAATCTTTCATGACAGCGAGCGCTTGCTCCAACTTCTCGATATTAGAGTTGTACAGATCGAGATCTTTGTCTACACGCTCTTTTGGGAATTTGAGGGCTTCGGTAATATCGCTAAATAGCTGGGCTTTGCGCTCCTTGTCCGCATTCTCCGGAGCCACCATTGTGAATGCAATATACAAGCCTAGGAGGAAGGTGCGGCTGTAGTGGAAGTCTGGGTTGGTGCGGATTTTGTCCAAAATGCCTTTGATTCCGCCGATATCTGCAGTAGTGGCATTTAGCTGCAGAACTTCCAGGGCACGCTCGCGATCGGCGGTGGACAAAATCTCGGTTAGCTTGTCAGCATCTTGACGGATCACCTCAGGCTTAAACTGCAGTGATTGGCAGATTGCATGGAAAATTGGCTGTGCTTGATCGGTGGGGGCGTATCCCTGCATAAACTGCTCGTAAACCTTGACCATCCCCATGGCAAAGAAGGGATCGTAGGTGAACTTGCTGTTAACCGTTACCAGATGCAGTTCGGTTAAAAACTCTTCGACAAATCGGCGGTAAACCGAATTAATCGGACGTTGGTAGACCTGCTGAAAGGCAGCTTTGGTTGAGGAAACAGTACGGACAGTGTTCACAGGGGTTCGTTCAATCTGGGCACGGGACTGTTGTTATTCTCGCTTGCCAATGGCTTCCCATCAAGCTAGCCAGCCAATTAGTTCGATCTCCAGCACCAATCCCAATTGTTTTTCATGCTGTTTCTCGCTGCAGAATTCAGCCTTTGAGCTGTTCTACAGCGGTGCTGTTACGACTCAACCAGAATCTCTCGCAGCGCAGGTTCCAATTGTGAATAGGTGAAACTGTATCCCTGCTGTAACGTTCGTGTCGGCAGGACTCTCTGGCCTGTGAGTACAACTTGGGCTGCCTCTCCCAGAATGATTTCGAGAGCAATGGGGGGCACTGGCAGCCATGAAGGACGGGCGAGAACTTTGCCCAGTGTGTCGCTGAATTCGGACATTTTGACGGGGTTGGGTGCCGTACCGTTCAACACCCCAGACACGCTGTTGGTTGTCAGGGCATATAGAATCAAGCCTGCTAAGTCATCCCGATGAATCCACGATAACCATTGCTTACCGGAGCCAATGGGTCCCCCCACAAACATCTGGAATGCCGCCAGCATCTTTCCCAATGCTCCGCCGTCTTTGCCAAGAACGATGCCGATGCGGATTTGGACGAGGCGAACCCCCATAGTTTCCAATGGCTGAGCGGCGGCTTCCCACTCTTTGCAAACGCGGGCCAAAAAATCGTCAGCAGGTGCTGCCGACTCATCTAGTTCTTCATCACCATGAGGGCCGTAGTACCCGACTGCCGATGCGCTCACCACCACTGATGGCTTGCTCTCCAAAGCCTCGATCGCCTTCACCATCATGGATGTGGTGCGGGTTCGACTGCGTAAAATCTCGTCTTTTTGGCGATCGCTCCATCGATTTTCCGTCAGTGGTTCGCCTGCTAAATTCACCACTCCGTCGCAGCCGCTCAATGCTGTACCCCAACTTTCAACGCTAAAGGGGTCGTAAGCTATCAGCTCCAGTTTGTCTGCAGCACTCAGCGGGGCGTTAGCAGGATTGCGAGTTAGGACGGCAACTGAATGTCCGGCCTGTAACAGCAGCTCGACCAGCCGCTGCCCCACAAATCCAGTTCCTCCTGCGATCGCAATCTTCATAAATTCTGAAGCCAGACATGACGTTCACAGCCTACCCTATGGCGATCTCCCCCAGAATTCTTAATTTTGGAGATATGCTCAATTCTCGGGATATTCGCCTATGCCTATCTACCCACCAAGCCTTCCCTTGACCTTCGATACAACGGACTACAGGCTCTACTCCCTGCTCTCTTCTAGACGATCTTCTTCTATCGAACTGACGTTAATGGGAGGTTTGTACAGGCCTGCTCATGGTTACAGAGTTGCCGTTGCTTTCGGATAAGACTCATGCGTGCGAGAGAAGCTATGGGGCTTTTACCCTTTTTGGCTTGTCAGTCTGCATTCAGTCTCTGCCGCTCGAACTTACGCTTTTGCCGAACGCCATAATAGGAGCGCAGCCGCTCCCCAACCCATGGCGTTCGGCATCCAGGCCGCCACAGTCGGGTTGAGTCCGGTTTGCCCCAGTCCTTGAGCCACTGATAGCAAAACGTAGTAGAGAAAGATTAGCAGAATACTAAGGCTGAACCCTAGGGCTCCGCTCGTTCGTTGCAACCGCATTCCCAATGGAGCACCAATTAACCCAAACGCTATACAAGCAAACGGAATGGCGTATTTGAGAGCTAAATCCATTCGTAAACTGCGAACCTTGTCCCGTTGCCCCGCTCGTTCCTGTAACCGAATGTAATTCTGCAGTTGCGGGATATTCATGCTCTCGGAATCTTGAACGACGCTAGAGTCGATTGGGGAGCGGGGCAAATCGACCACCATTGCTTGAAAGGGAGCGACGGTTTGATACGAACCATCATCGTTCAGGATGTAGGAGGTTCCGTTGGTAAATTCCCATCCTTCGTCCTCACCTAACCAGATTCCTTGCTGAGCCACAAGGATGCGCCGCTCTTCCCCCGTAAAGTCCAGCAGGGTAATCCCTGTCATGGTTTCACCGTCAAACCGGCGGGCAAAGAATAATCGGTTGAGTTTGCGATCGCGCTCTTCGTTGGGATTGGGATGACTGGGTGCATTGATGTTATTCCCTAATTCCTGGTACAGAATGTTGTTGTTGCGAATACTGGCATGATCTCCAAAAACTTGTTCCACCATGCGATCGACGTAAGTACTGCTGCGAGGCACAATCGCCTCATTGAACACAAATGTCAGGCTGGTAACAATCAGGCTTAAGAGTAGGGCTGGCAACATTAGTCTCAGAGGGCTAACGCCACAACTGCGCAACGCTACAATTTCGCTATCGGAGGACATGCGATTGTAGGTTAACAAGGTCGCTAACAGCACTGACATTGGAAATGTCAGCACAATAATCTTCGGAGCCCCCAGGATGTAAAGTTGGAGACCCACCAGTAGTGGTAGACCGTCTCCCACCAAGCGAATGATTTCAAAGAGGGAATCGATCGTGGTTCCGACACCTGTGAATGCTGCCACTCCAAACAGGAAGGGCACGAGCATTTGGAACAGCATGTAGCGATCGAGCAATCCAAGCTTCCACCAGCCTAGTTTGGATGAGGAGGGTAACGGCGTGGATGTTACAGCCACAATGCATCTCCTGAAGTTCTTCTGGCTGGGCTGTGCATGGCTACTATGCGAGCTCGTGTGTGTGCTGCGTTGTCCTTCTCTGTTTTTGGGTTGTGCAATGATACTGCCAACTGCAGATTGAACTTGTGAATACAGCGATCGTCTTGGAGCAGGTGGGGAGATTGCAGTCGCTTGCTTCAGACTGTGACGATTTTGGCATTTAAGTGCCAGTCTCTAGAATATCGATTTCTGATGAGCTGTGATTGTGCCGGACAGTTGTTTACCAGTGTGCGGATAACTTGGCAGCATAGGACAGGTCATTGAGATTGATGGTTGGCTGCACTTACATAGCGGCGCGGCTTCAGGATGTCTGTGCATTCTGAATGTGCCCGTCTGGTTGAATTGTATTCCGGCAAAGATATCTGACAGACATTTCCAAGCGTGAAATCACCTGGTGATGGAGTCTTCTGCCCCCCAGGCAAACGGGTTGTCAAGCCGCAAGGGAACGCCATAGCAGAGACCCCGAGCCGCGTACCGAGCGCATCAGTCCCCAACGCACATCATTGGGAGCGCGTCCAAATAGCCCTAACATGGCCCTTACTAACTCAGGAGTTGATAGCGTATCGCTTAAGAATCCAGACCAGTCAGACTGAGGCAAGCTGAAAAACGTCTGGAAGTGATGGTTGAGACGCTCGGTTTCAAATCCAATTAGGGCCTCCAAACCGAATAAATACAGGTAGTACTTTCGCAGGCGATCGCGAGACCACAATCCTTCCCAGCCTGCTCGGGCAATCTCCGCTGGTGCGCGACGGGTGTCTTGCAATGCTTCTGTGATGGCGTCTGCTAGCTCCGGAGCGCGGCGTAACAGTGCACCCACCATATACCCTGATGCTGGATGCACCATACTGGCTGCACCCCCAAAGCCCACGACTGGTTGAGACAAGTCCGGCAATGGTAGATTCATGGGAAAGATACAGCGCTCGACGTGGTGAACGTCAGTGACTGTAACCCCGTTGTCAGCCAGTCGCTTGTGCAGGCGTAGCTCAAGAGTGTCAAACGAGATAGCTGGACTGAAGGCGAGGGAGGTTTCTTCCACAAAGTAGACGTCTTTCCCTAAGTCCATCGCGTACAAGAAAGTAGGGGGCAGGCGGCGGTCGTTATCCGTCAGATGGTTGTTTCGATAGTCCATCAGCACAAATTGTTCGGGGGCGATCGGAGGCTTGGAAAATTTACCGACTATCCCGTAAGCCGTTTGATAGGCAATGTTGTGCTTGACGGCCCGCTGAATAATGGCGGGTTGGTGACCGCTAGCATCGATCGCCACTCTGGCTGCAATAGTTTGACCTGTTTCTGTGGCGATTTTCGACATGCGGGGGCCGTGCTCGATTCCGAACACTGTGTCGGTGAACCAGGTGACCGACCTGGCACGTTCTAGCAAATAGGTTTGCAATTTCTGTTTATCAAACAGCCCGTATGCCCGAGGATGCTGGGTTGGTGTGCTGCCAAAGTACGAGACGCAGTTAGTCCAGCTATGACTTAAGAGGTGCGTAAGGTTCAGTGCTTCTAGCTCATCGCGCCAAATACCGTAGGTGTTTTCCCAAGGGATGGTGGCAGCTTGTGGAGCGATGGCTGCGACTGAAAGCTTGCGATCGCACAATGCGGCTGCAATTGCCAATCCAG
This sequence comes from Synechococcus sp., assembly GCA_051439425.1. Classification (GTDB taxonomy): domain Bacteria; phylum Cyanobacteriota; class Cyanobacteriia; order Thermostichales; family PCC-7336; genus PCC-7336. The sequence continues at coordinate 25,198 of JBFRWD010000102.1, read as the reverse complement.
CAGGCCCAGAACCGATAACAACAGCGTCAAACAGAGGTCTACATCTCCCAAACTGTCTTACTAGTAGCAGTTTCTAATGTTCAAAATAACGTACCAATGTACCTTCGCAGTATTTGCCTGTGTCGGTCGATGCTAGGCTCGCGATGTCAGTTTTCTTGTTGCTCGGGCTATCCTTTCTCGGGCGATGGAAGCTATGACTCACCTGATGTTGTCTCTCGTTGAAGAATCGATGTCACAGCTATGGCGGATCGGCCGTACTTTGTTGGGGGTGCTTCTGCGACGACCATTACCGGGTACGACGATCATTCCTGTCTTGCCAAACGGACGAATTGTGCTGGTGCAGCGGAGAGATACGCGTCAATGGGCATTACCTGGTGGCTTGGTGGATTGGGGAGAAGATATAGCCACTGCAGCCCGGCGAGAACTCCACGAGGAAACGGGATTGGATATTGTGGGTGACCCCCAACTGGTGGGAGTGTACTCAAGCTTGGGACGCGATCCGCGCATGCATTCGGTATGCATCGCTGTTTCTGTGGAGGTTAGCGGTCAATTTCGGGTCTACGATACGGCAGAAATTGTCACTGTGCGCGATTTTGCTCCGGAGGATATTGCCATGCAAGATTTGGCCCACGATCACAATCGCCAACTGATGGATTTTTTCAACCAGACGGTTGCTTTAGCATAGTTGACTTACCACTATGCGTGCGATTCGACGTAGAGATCGCTAGCCGCTCGGATATTGTAAGCAGCGTCAAGGCCATGCTGTCCCGTGACAATGGCTAGACGTCCAATTAAGAGTCGGCGATATTCATGGCTACAAAAAAAGGAGCCCTAGGGCTCCTGAAGACTAAAACCATTAGTCGTTCTAGAACAAACCCAGAGACAAAGACTTGTCTAGAGGTAGGGTGGCACCGATGCCCATGTATAGGGTGAACAGAGTACCAAACAAAAACACTGCAGTAGCCACGGGGCGGCGCAGGGGGTTCTGAAACTTGTTGACGTTCTCGATGAAAGGAACGAACAGAAGTCCCGCAGGAATAGCACTCATCAGAGCAATACCCAGCAACTTGTTTGGTGCAATACGCAGAAGCTGGAATGCAGGGTACAGATACCACTCAGGCAAGATTTCTAGTGGAGTAGCAAATGGGTCGGCTGCTTCACCCACACCAGCAGGCTCCATGACAGCAAACGCTACAACCATTGCGATGGTTCCCAAAATTACGACCGGGAACATGAACAGTAAGTCGTTCGGCCAAGCAGGCTCACCATAGGTCATGTGGCCCATGTTTTTTTCAAGCTTGGCGCGAACCTTGGGGTTGTCCAGATCGACTTTTCTAATAACTGGCATAGCAAAACTCTCTACAGGTGCGAAATAAAAATGCAGAAAAAAGCGGTATGACTCATCATAGCCCTACCGCTTCAATCCGAGGAATTTACAAGGGGCCAGAAATACCTTGTTTACGGATCATAAGGAAGTGCATCAGCATGAAGACTGCAATTAACCAAGGCAAAACAAACGTGTGCAAGCTGTAGAAGCGGGTCAGGGTTGCTTGTCCAACACTCTCGCTACCGCGGATCAGCTCAACAAGTGTGCCACCGACAACAGGAATCGCACTAGGAACACCGGACACAATCTTCACAGCCCAGTAACCAACCTGGTCCCAGGGGAGAGAGTAGCCGGTAACTCCGAAGGAAACGGTGATAACCGCAAGTAAAACACCGGTTACCCAGGTCAACTCGCGAGGCTTTTTAAAGCCACCAGTTAGGTACACACGAAAGACGTGCAAGATCATGACCAACACCATCATTGACGCACTCCAGCGATGGATAGAGCGAATCAGCCAACCAAAGTTGACCTGGGTCATGATGAAGTTAACCGAGTTAAATGCTTCTGCCACTGTGGGCTTGTAATAGAAGGTCATCGCGAAACCGGTTGCAAACTGAATAATGAAGCAAACCAGCGTGACGCCACCTAAGCAATAAAAAATGTTGACGTGCGGGGGAATAAACTTACCAGTAGCGTCATCCACAAAGGGGGTCAGCTCTAGCCGCTCGTCCAACCAGTCATAAACCTTCGCCATAAAACTTAAACCTTATAAGTGCAAATCCTCTCCAGGCATGAAATCAGCGTATCACAGACAGCCAAAAATGTAGCCTTATGTAAAGTGGCCAGGTCGCGAGCTTAGATTGGCCTGAAGGTCCCGATTGATAAGCATTTAGAGACTTGTTTGTAGAAACCATTGGTGGCAATTCCCTGCCAGCACGGATAATAATGTCGTGGATCGGTTGTTGCTGCTTCGCAGTTGTTTATGAAGCTCTTATTTACATATATGATGCGCCAGCTACAGAAGGGCGGGGTGAGTCAATCGTTGCTCTCTTGCTTTGGCAGGGTTTTCCAGGCTCGCAGTGGCAATGCGATCGCCTTCAAGCGTTATGCAACTGGCTTACTCGTACTAGTGGCTTGCTGGAGCTTGGCCGCGTGTCAGCCGCGCGCGGGATGGGGGGCTGAGCAGAAACTGCTGGCACAAGTATGGACAACGATCGATCGCTCCTATGTCGATCCCACGTTTAATGGCCAAGACTGGTGGAAAGTGCGGCAGGAGTTTATCCGTCACCCGATGGCTTCCCCTGAAGAGGCCTACGCAGAAATCGGTACGATGCTCTCCACACTTGACGATCCATTCACCCGTTTTTTGCCTCCAGCCAACTATCGCAGTTTACAAACATCTACTGCTGGAGAGCTGAATGGCGTCGGTTTGCAGATTGCACTTGACGAGGATGGTCACATTCGCGTGATTTCTCCACTGGAAGGGACTCCCGCCGATCGCGCTGGTTTGCAACCAGATGATGTGTTGTTGGCAATCGACGGTGTCGAGATTGACGATTGGACGTTAGATGAGGTTGCCAATCACCTGAGAGGGATGACTGACACAACTGTATATCTGAGCTTGCGGCGAGACGAGCACGATTTTGAGGTTCAGCTGAAGCGAGAGTCGATTGAAATCAATCCCATTCGTACTAAGATTCGGACGCGTGCAGCGGGTGATCGTTCCGTTGCTTATATCCGGCTCAATCAATTTAATGGCAATGCTGTCAGTGAGATGCGTGCGGCGATTCAGGCTGCTGAAGCCAAGTCTGTTGCAGGCTATATCCTTGACCTGAGAGGAAACCCCGGCGGTTTATTAAAGGCAGGGATTGAAGTCGCCCAAATGTGGATCGATCGTGGCCCAATTGTGTTTACCATCGACCGCAACGGGATTAGTGACAGTGCTGATGCAACTTCGACAACCTTGACCGATAAACCGTTAGTTGTGTTGGTAAATAAGGGAACCGCCAGTGCCTCGGAAGTGCTCGCTGGGGCATTGCAAGATAGCGATCGTGCCGTCTTAGTGGGGACACGCACTTTTGGCAAAGGGTTAATCCAGTCATTGGTAGATATGCCTGATGGTGCTGGACTCGCGGTCACAATTGCGAAATATGCGACTCCAAGCGGGCGCGACATCAACAAGTTGGGGATTGAGCCGGATTACGTTGTTGGGCTGACTGGCGATCGCGTTTTGAAGCGATCTGAGCTCGGAGAAGATAGCGATCCTCAATTCATCCAAGCCTTAGAAGTACTCAACCGGCGTATCCAAACGGCAGGTTAGCGAGACGCGAACTTGTGCATACGCTCCACATGTGAAGGCACGGGTTGAACATTGTGCGGCAAACGTTGTGTTGATGAATAGCCATTCGGACTGGATTCCTCGACAGTTAGGACGCTGGATGCCGGGTAGGGAATCCGAGTCGAATAAGTAAGGGTACTCAATTGCTCAGTGGCGTTACGCTGCCTTGTCTTTACAATGGGGAGCACATCGCCAAACAAGATGAGTTGCTACTGAAATCCGTTAGGTAACACCTCGGCATCCAGTACGAGTTTCTGAGCCGCATGACTGTGAAAACATTCGACACTAGTAGTGGGTTGCTACCGCGAGCTGAATTGCTAGCTAAGGTTGAAAACCGTGCAGCCATTGCTCGTGTTATTGATTTAGCCGAGCAAGCATTGAAGAGCTGGGAAATCGTTTGTTCTGATTTCCTTTCTCCCCCAGAGGTGGCTGAGGCACTCCTACTGTTGCAGCCGCTGACTGAAGTTGAGCTTGTGCCGTGGGGGGGCTTCCCTCAGGCAGAACGGCAACGCTTGGCAATTGCTCGTCCCAGCCTTCTGATCGACCCAGACCCTAGCGATCCTCATGCTTTGGCTAAGTCGGCGGTCGATCTGGCTGCTATGGATATTCGAGGCAACTTCTTGTTCGATACGGCTACCCATCGAGATTTTCTCGGGGCCATATTGGGCACTGGCATTGTGAGAGAGAAAGTGGGTGACATCCTGCTGTTGGGGGAGCAAGGGGCACAGTTTTTAGTAGAACCACAGCTTGTTCCTCATCTTGAGATGAATTTGACTCAAGTCAGATCTGTCCCCGTTAAGGCCAAATCCATCGATCTATCGGAACTTCGGGTACGTCCTCCCAGAACGAAGACCTTGACGACTGTAGAAGCTTCTATGCGCCTGGATGCGATCGCTTCTGCTGGATTTAGCTCGTCTCGCAGTCGAATGGCTGGGGATATCAGTTCTGGAGAAGTCAAAGTTAACTGGAAAACAATTACTCAAGCTAGCCGTCCGGTGAATTCTGGCGATCTCATTGCGATTCGAGGTCGTGGACGAGTTCAAGTGGGTTCTATCAGTACGACGAAAAAAGGTCGCTATCGAGTTGAGTTAACACGGTTCCTATAGCTTTCCGAAATCAGTTATGGAGGCTCCTCTAGCCCTTTTTCTTGTAATGGCCTGAGATTTTGAGTTATCCTCGCCCTCCAGACCTTGCAGCGGATTGCTAGATAGCTATTGATGCCTTTTCTGAGAAGTCACTGTTTCTATGAGCGGGCTTTCGAAGTCAACGGTATTGCGATGCTTGCTCTCATTCCAGGCCAGAGCTGGTGGCTTGGGTCGGTAGACTACCATTTTCACTGACTTGCCTGACTAGGAGCAGATGCTCGATCGCGATTCGATCTCGTTCTGCGCGCAGTTGGCTCAAGATGGATTGCACCTGGCGAATGCGATCGTCGCTGCTGTCAGGATCTTGAAGTAGCTGCTGCAATAGTTCTTGGCGAAATGCAATTCGCGAATTGATGGAAGCTACCTCAGTTTCAAATTGCTTGTCCAGCCATGTCACAGTGTTGGGGCTGGGGAGAAGGACGAGTTGAGATAAATCGACTTCTAAGCGTGGTGGAACGGATTCGTAAGGGTGCGGAAGGCGATTGAAGTCTAGTTCCGACAGCGTCGGTTTGAAGGTGTCCGAGTCTTCACTGATTGGCTCAGCTGTGTCGAGAATGCGATCGATTGGGAGGGATACTTCGTCAGATTGCGCCGTTGGCTGACTTACGATCTCTTGAGCAGCAGCAGTTTCTACGTATATCGAACTAGGCGCGATCGTGCAGGTGAAAGCGCTAACAACGCCTAGCAACGCAGAGCGATGGGCAAAGGACTGCATTCGCACAAGCACTTTCGAAACTGTTGCGCAGAAAATTGGGAGGACGGACATCATGAACGGGGAACAATCGAGAGCATTGCGCTAGATACCTAGATATCTGTTAGCAGGATGGAATAAGCATCGTCCATAGTTCCTGGAGATAGTAAATAGGATTCAGCTTTGTGAGTAGACGTGAGTTCGGGAGTGACAATCTCCGTTGGGATATCGAATGGAGGTTCGTCCAACGAAATCAATAATTTTGGCCGCGATGGCTGCCCGATGCGCCAAACTAAGCTTCCGGCTGAAACCAGTACAATAACGCCTGCCGCTAGACGAGCCCAACGTCTAGCTCCAGTGGGAGAGATAGCCCCCGACAGTGGCGCTTTTTCTAGCCGTTGGAGAACGGTTTCTGCCATTTCATCAGCCGACATGCACGATCGATCTTGAGGGGAAGGCAAGGGTAGTCTTGCGAAGCCGTCTTGGAGGTGAAGCAGGCAGGAGTAAGCGTGTTGATAACTGGCATCGTTCGTTAGCTTGTATTCGATTTGCGCTCTCTCTACTGTCGTCACTTCTCCATCAATGTAGGCACTGAGTCGTTCCCATTCTTGGTCGGATAGGTGGTTTGTGGGTCGTTGTCGCATCTTTGAATGACCCTCCTCAATGGCTGTCTAGATAAGGCTTTAACATATTTTGCAATCGTGCCCGAGCTCTAGCAATGCGAGATTTGACCGTGCCTAAAGAAACGTGGGTAATCTCGGCGATTTCTTCGTATGAGAGCCCTTGAATTTCTCGCAATACTATTGTTTGGCGAAACGACTCAGGCAGATTTTGCACCGCGCTGTGCAAATGTTCGTAAAATTCTTGGGTGCTAAGCGCTTCATCTGGACTGATGGCATCGCTAGGCAACTCCCAATCGATTTCTCCATCGCTGACTGGGATTTGCGCATCTAGAGACAGTGGACGTCGGTTTCTCTTGCGCTTGCGGAGCTCGTCGTAAAACAGATTGGTGGCAATACGACTGAGCCATCCCTTGAATTTTGCAGGTTCTTTTAGGCGGCGTAAATGTCGGAAAACTCGCAACCAGACTTCCTGGGCTAGATCGTGTCGGTCGTTCCAGTCTGGGGCTAAGTGGTACAGTGTGCGATCGACATCGGATTGGTGGCGACGGATGAGTTCTGCAAAGGCTGCCTTATTGGGGCGCAGCGACGATTGACAGACTGAAATTAATTCCAGTGTTGTGAGCGTGTTGGGCTGCAGGGGCGGCCCAGCATTTGATATGGATTGTGACCAAGTCAAGGAGGAGACTTCGCTCATGCCGAGAACAACTCCGGTACGTGGGCTTCTAGGGCTCGACCGCTGGCTGCTGCAGAGCGATTCACACCTCAGGCCACAAGACGCACCACAGGAACACTAAGTTCCCGCTTCTCACGATAGCCTAGCTTGCAAAACTAGCTATTTCTTGGCCACGATAGTTATGGATGCTTGCGCTAAGACGTATATCTATGAAAGCAGGACTAACCAATGCAAGTTGCAGAACTTCAGCACAGGTATGCTCCGTGTTTCGGCATCAATTCGAACTCGTGATATTTCTACGGCTAAGTGTCAAGCAAACGAGGGCAAGCTGGCCGTTTCTATTGAAAGGAGCTAATAGATCACCTGACTGTTTGCTGCTTCCGATAGGACAGGAATATCAGTATATTTACCTTGCCATATTTGGATAAACGCATAGATCGCGATTCCAAAAGTCAATAGAAATAAACCCGATGCCATTGCTTGAACGGTTACCCCACCCAATAAGGAGCCTAAGGCTGCCAATATAATCTGGAGTAGAGAAAGACCGATCCCCATTAGCAATGCTTGCATCGTATTAAACCGGATAAATCGACTGAACGACCGATTCCGGACAACTCCGAACAGTAGGCCGAAAAAGATCAGCAAGCTGATGGCAAAGTTTCCTTCCAAGATAGGAAATAAGGGGAATAACGGCCTGACCAATTGGGCAAGAAATGGAAACTGGAAGTATAAATATCCTCCTAGGGGCAAGGCTTGCACCATGGGCAGGATATAAGGCAAGCTCGATAGAAAGCGCTCTTCAGCAGGTGATTGTTTTCCATACATAACGTGCCTCACCCCGGGAAATAGCAATTGCTCATCTCAATCATTGTAATAACAACTTGGATATCTCAGAGTTCTTGTCGTTGCCTACACAGTAAAAAAGGACGGGTACTTTCCCGCCCTTGAAAGTGTTGATGGGCTTAGTTATGCACTTCTTACCGCAACCCCTAGCTTCGCTCCCATCATCTGGGCGAGATCTTTGACCCGCGAAGCGTAGCCATATTCGTTGTCGTACCAGGCCAGAATTTTGGCTGTGTAATCTCCCAACACCATTGTGGATTTGGTGTCGATGATGGAGGACAGCGGACTACCGATAATGTCGCACGATACTAGCGGTGCTGGAGCAATACCTAAGACTCCCAACATCGACCCACTAGCGGCTCCGCGAAATGCGGATTGGAGCAGGTCGGCTGAGATCGGTTTCTCTGTGCGGACAACAAAATCAACCACCGAGCCAGTTACAGTGGGTACTCGCAAGGCCATGCCATCCAGCTTGCCTGCCAATTCTGGCAACACTTTGGCTACAGCAGTTGCTGCGCCTGTCGAAGACGGCACGATCGACATTGATGCGGCTCGACCGCGACGAACATCTTTTTTATCGGGGCGATCGATCAGCCCTTGCGTTGACGTGAATGCGTGGCAGGTCGTTAAAAAGCCGGTCTCGATCCCGAAGTTGTCTAGTACCACCTTGGCCACAGGAGCGAGACAGTTTGTGGTGCAGGAGGCATTGGAGACAATATTGTGCTCGCCGGGACGATACAGATCGTCATTCACTCCCATGACGATAGTGAGGTCGGGATCTTTGGCCGGAGCTGAGATAATGACTTTTTTCGCTCCTGCCGCCAGATGTTTAGCCGCGTCGGCACGCTTGGTAAACAGGCCAGTTGCTTCCACAACTATGTCGACATTCATCTCCGCCCAAGGCAATTGAGCGGGATCTCGCTCACTCACGACACGAATGGGGGTGCTGTTAACGATCAATCCCTCATCTGTTAAGGAAACGTTTGCATTCAACGGTCCTTGAGCAGAGTCATAGGATAGGAGATATGCCAGGTTTTCCCGGTCGGCTAGATCGTTAATTGCTACAACTTCTAAATCACCTGGATTCTGAATGACGCTGCGCAGGAACATGCGCCCAATCCGACCAAATCCATTAATCGCCACCCGAGTAGCCATAGGTTTCTCCTTACCTTGTACGAAACTTCTGTCAAGAAAATAATTTCTCGCCTGGCCGTTCTCATATACGTTGCTGCCATCTCAGAGTTGACGCGGGAGTCCTTAAGGGGAACTCCAGGATCGCCGTAGCACGATCGCACAGTCCGAAAAGTGGCGACGCAAAACGCAGTCACTTGTTATGTTTCTTAATTTTCTAGAGAGGGGTGAATCAACCCGCAGCGGGGGGTGTTAGCCTATAAGCAATTCGTTGCTGGTTCAAAATCGGATTTATGGAAACCAATTATCTGGGTCTGTTGGCGTTCATTTTGGTCGTGTTCGTACCCTCTATTTTTCTGGTACTGCTTTACGTTCAAACTGCCAGTCAGGGCAAAGGCTAAGCACTCGGTCCCTTCTTTTGTGACTGTAAGTTATGCCTCATCAATGTCAGCAGGTCTTATCGTGGGACCTGCTTTGTTTTTGTGGGATGGCTGAGACATTGGCTGGGTGAAAGAATCCGGATGCTCGGCTCTAAGGGCAGTGTTTTTCAGTTTGGATTGGTCTCCAGCCACGAACGCTACCGTTGTGGTGGATTCACCGTCGTCTTAATCATTGCTTGCACGTAACTAGTCATCGCTTGCTCGGAATTGTTATGGGGCATGACTACTCTTCGTCTAGCGGCAAACCCATCTTGATTTTGCCTTTGCCGAAGTAGCGGCCAAACTGCAGCTCGTAGACTTCGTCTTCATCTTGAGTTTCTACTTCCAAGTCACTGCAGGCGTAGCTAACGCATAACAATGCATATCCCTGCCGCTTGAGGTCTCTAGACAACCCCATGGCTTCAGGTTGAGAAATCTCTCCGGACTGCACGCGAACGGCGCAGGCTGTGCAGGCTCCATTTCTACAGGAGAACGGTAGCTCTGCTCCATCGGCTTCGGCGGACTGAAGAATGTAGCGATCTCTCGGTACCTCGACCGTATAGTGCTTGTTTTCTTGGCGGTGGAAGATGCGAACAGTATGGGTTTCAGAAGTCATGATTTGACAGTTGCAGATCGGAGTAACGTCGAGTTAGGGACAGCACAAGTTCGAACTCGTTACGCCTACTTAGCCTAAAGCGATTCTCGAATTTCTGCGCAATTCTCTACATTGCTGGAAGGCTGATGGCAGTCACTTGTAGACGGGTCTGGAGCCTGAGTGGCCGATATGGGTTATTTCGACTGCACGCACGAACTGGTAATCTAGTGCGAATGCTTTGCTGGCTGCAAATAGCCTGTTGACACCTATGGCCAAACTGTCCACCGACCTAGACGCTTTTTTGCAAGATCCGGTACGGGGGGAGCGCATCTCTCTTTTTGAACTTCAGCAAATGGCTGGTGAGCGGGGGTTCGGCTTTTTTCTTGCATTGCTTGCGCTGCCATCAGGCGTGCCTGTGCCTGCAGCTGGCTATTCAGTTCCATTTGGGGTTCTACTGCTATTCCTCGCTGTGCAGATGGTGTTGGGCCGTCGGCAACCTTGGCTGCCGGATCGTGTACAAAAATGGTCGGTTCCCACCAGTTTTGCAAAGGCAGTGCTGGAAAAAGGAAGCTGGGTGCTGAAGAGGGTTGAAGTTTTTGCTCGCCCTCGCTGGAGTTGGATCTGCCGCAGTCAAGTTGGACATAGAGCGCTAGCTTGCGCGATCGCGCTGATGGCCATATCAATGATGATCCCTATCCCTGGCACTAATACATTGCCGGCTTTCTCCATTTTTGTCATTGGCGTGGGCTTACTCGATGAGGATGGAATTGTTACCAGTATCGGAGTTGGGCTGTCGGTTTTGGGATTGCTCGTTACGAGTTTAATTTTGACAGTTGGCTTTAATCTCTTGTCGTATCTGAAAGACTTTGTGCTGGGCAGGCTCGGCTCTGGCACCTAGATATGCTGTTTGCCTGCTGACGGATGCCTTTTTTGTGTTCCTAGTTGTAGGCCATTAAATCTGAATGTGTTGAAGAAGGTTTTGAACGGTCTTCTATTGCGTGTTTGCCGCTTGTCTGGCGGTGCCTGTAGTGACGGCAAGGGGGTAAGTCGTAAAGGTAACGTACCTATCGGCTGATTGTGCGGAGGATTGGTATGTGCCTCAAATTGTGTTATCGAATTTGGCATACACAAAGAGTGGCGACCTTGAACCTCTATCGATAATTGGTACTGTTCGCTGAATGCAGCGATGGCTGTGAGGATGCTAATCTCTAGAATCTGCTTGAGCCATGCACCATATTAAATATTGAATGCTCGCCACCAGACCTGGATTAACTTCGGCTGTTTGCCCGAATCCATTCCCGTCCACCCCATTCTGCGGCTGTAGGGTTGGGGAAGACGCGATCGCCGTGATGGATAAATCCTAAGCGATTGATAACTTCAAAGTGGCACCCGCGCCGATCGGAAAAGCAAACCAGCGTATAATCTTCCGTGGTTACGACTAAATGGATGCGAATATCCATAGCCCTTGCCTCCCCGAGTGGGTTGTGGGCGCAAAACTCAGCAGCAGTGATGTTTGATACTGATTTTTAATGTTTTCTTTACAAATATATCATTACGGGATTCAAACTTCCGACATACTGTTTGTTTCCGCACTGACTCTTGGATGGCCGTACTGAATGTTCGAAGGTGCCTAAAATGCCTGAATCCCAGATTTCATAGCAGGTGGGAGAGGATGGTCGTCATTTCAATCCTTCGGTTGTTTGAATATCTATAGCGTTGGGGCTTCCTAAAATACGGACAGCTTTTGAATAGAGGGCAGCCTCAGTCATGCTTACGCTCTCTATAGCCAGCTAAGGCTTTGAGCAGGAAAGCTGTGGGCATGGCCGAACGCATCCATACCACTATCACAGTCACTCAACAGCTAGTCATCAATTTGGATGGGGGTCGTGATGGCAACAGTTTCTGCGCAATATCTCGAACACAGTATCTACATTGATTGGCAGGACCGTGGCGTTACTGCGCTCGCGGAACGGTTGGCTCGTGGACTGACACGAGATACCGAGATTGCCAAAGTATGCTTTGAGTGGGTGAGAGACGAAATCCGCCATAGTGTTGACTACGAACTAAATCCTGTCACCTGTAAAGCCTCAGAAGTCCTGAAATATAGAACGGGATACTGCTATGCCAAAAGCCATCTATTAGCTGCACTACTAAGAGCCAATGGCATTGCTGCTGGCTTGTGCTACCAGAGGCTCAGCATTGATGGCGTCGGATCGCCGTACTGTTTGCACGGTCTCAATGCAGTATGCCTGGGAGAGCTCGGCTGGTACCGGATGGATGCGCGAGGCAATACAGCCACGGTCGATGCACAATTTACGCCTCCTCAGGAGCAACTTGCATTTGCCTTACAGGTGGCTGGGGAAACCGACCTTCCTGGGATTCATAGCACTCCCTTACCCTCTGTGATTCGCACCTTGACGAGTTGTGAGACTTGGGATGTTGCCTACAACTGCTTGTCCGACATTGAATAATTTGCCAGATCCCCGGCCGTGATTGCGGAATCTGAAAACTGCGTAGCTCCCCACCGAGGATATATACCATTGGATTCGGGTTACCCCCTCGCCCTAGATTCCGGCATATTTCAGCGCTTTAACGCAAAATCTTAAGAATTTATAAATGCAATTTCCAAGAATCTAAATGATGTCGACGGAGAATTCTAAAGCAAATCTTTAGCGATCGCTGGCTGCTTCTGAAGTGTAAATGGCCGTTACAAAAAGGCCGGTACTGTGCGGTCTTTTGTCAGGTCGGCCAACCAGTTTCTCTTTCTTCCACCCCATATAAGGTTAGACTTTGCGGCGATCTCGCTGACGATTGTGGATGCAGGGGTTGCGATCGAGAATTGCCTCACTATTTACAGCAATGGACTATTGCGTGAGGAGATTTTAGGGTTCTCCTGCACCATTTCTCAAAACTGGGAGTTAATGTGTATGATTTCCAAACATCTATTAAGATGAAAACAGATTCGAATAGTTTCATCAATTGTCCTAAACAACAGGCAAATTCTTATGCCCCGAGTCTTAGTAATCGACGACGACCCGGCGATCCTGGAGTTGGTGTCTGTCAACCTTGATTTGGCAGGATACGAGGTGTTCAAGGCCCCTGATGGTATCAAGGGTCAGGCTCTGGCATTGCAGTTGCTGCCAGACATGATTGTGCTCGATCTGATGCTACCTAAGGTAGATGGATTCACTGTGTGCCAACGCCTGCGTCGCGACGAGCGCACTGCAGAAATCCCACTGCTGATGCTGACTGCCTTGGGTCAAACCCAGAATAAGGTAGATGGCTTCAATGCTGGCGCCGATGATTATCTCACCAAGCCCTTTGAAATTCAGGAGTTACTGGTACGCGTGCGTGCTCTGCTGCGTCGTACCGATCGCATCCCTCAAGCTGCTAAACACAGCGAAATTTTGAGTTACGGTCCTTTAACGCTGATCCCCGAACGCTTTGAAGCTGTTTGGTTTGGCAATACTGTCAAGCTGACTCACCTTGAGTTCGAGCTATTGCATTGCCTGATGCAGCGTCACGGGCAAACGGTATCCCCCAGCGAGATTTTGAAAGAAGTGTGGGGTTATGACCCTGACGATGATATTGAAACCATCCGGGTTCATATTCGTCACTTGCGTACTAAGCTAGAGCCCGATCCTAGGCATCCTCAGTTCATCAAGACTGTGTATGGTGCTGGCTACTGCTTGGAGTTGCCAAACTCTGTAGAATCCGAGCTGCTTGAAGAGGCTGCTTCGTAATTTGAGGATTTGCCTGTGGGCATTCCGGTGACGCGACACCATCCAACTCATGTTCTCCCGCTCATTTAGCTAGACTCCCGCTCGACAATGAGTGTGACAGGGCCGTCGTTGAGAATATCAACTTTCATATCTGCCCCAAAGCGGCCTGTTTCCACGTGCAGGCCGCTTTCACGTAGTTTTGAGACAAATTCCTCATATAGCGGTTCGGCAAGTTCGGGACCGGCTGAGCCCGTAAAAGATGGGCGTCGTCCCTTGCGACAATCTCCATACAACGTGAACTGACTGATGGCTAGAATGCTGCCACCAATGTCGAGGACGCTGGACTGAAAGTTGCTGTTGCTGTTGTCGGCTGTAAATACGCGTAAGTTGAGCAGCTTGTTCGCCATCCAATCAATTTCGGCACTGGTGTCGCTGTCGGCAATACCAATCAGAAGGTTTAAGCCACGCTTGATGTGACCGATGATTTGATCGTCTACAGTGACTGACGATGAGAGTACCCGTTGGACAATGACTTTCATTTGCACCTCACGTCACTATTGCTGACATGCATATTGATGTACTGCTGGACGCCGACATGTACGCTGCTGTTGCTGTCTGTGTCAGTGGAAAAGTTGATAGGCGAACCATCTGCCACCAGACTTGTTGCAATGCTGATAGCATCTCCTCATCGCAAACCTGACAGAATCCTAGTGTATGGGTCATCTCGGCAATTGACTGTTAGAGGATTCTGAGGGATTTGTGCAACAGCAACAAAGTCCAAACGACTTTTAAGATCCCTTATCGAGATACGTAAACTCAAGCATTTATGCTCATCGGGTGGCAGAATGGGGAGCGGTTGGCTAGTTGGCAGGCTAAGAATGCGCATCCTTGCACTGGTTCCCGGCGACGTTAGCGATCAGGTGTTGTTTTTTCCCACCTTACAAGCGCTGCGAGATGCCTATCCCGATGCTCAGATTCACGCGATCGCGGAAAGGAAAAGCCTAGATGCCTATCAGGTTTGCCCCTCCGTTGACAGCGTCATCCCGTTTGATTATCAAGAATCCCTCAGCTTGGCAGATTTGGGTAACTTGCTGGGGCAGATGCGAGACGCCTATTACGATGCTGTGATTGCCCTCAGCGACAATGCACTGCTCCGGTTTTTCATCTGGCTTTCCGGTATTCCCAAACGCGTTGGGTATAGTGGCCAAGCTAATCTCTTTTTGACTGACAAGGTAAAGCGGCAGTCCGAACAGTACGAGGCTAGTATGTACTGCGATCTGTTGCAGGCGTTTGCCATTAGCCCCAAGTCTCATCTTCCTCAAGTGCGCTTCAAAAAAGGGGACTTGGCTTGGGCTGAAGAGACCCGCACATCGGTTTTGGGTCAGAAAGATGCCGACTATTTGCTTATTCATCCGGGGAGTGGTGAATATCCGATAGAAAAATGGGCAAGTATTGCCCGTGCATTCCGCGAGAAGCGCCCCGAGCTACCGGTGGTTTTAGTAGCGGATGGGAATAATGCAGCCCCCGTGCAGGCCGGTTTGTCTGATGTAGCGGTGATGACCCCCAACGATTTGGGTCAATTGGCTGCCGCGATCGCCGGTGCAACATTGGTTGTCTGTCCGGATAGTGCAGCCATGCAGCTAGCAGTTGCTGCTCAAACCCCAGTTGTGGCCCTGTTTGGAGACAGTAAGCCTGCATTCCGATTGCCAGCAGATGGCCCCTACAGAGCGGTGCAGTCGAAGTCTGGCAGGCTGGCAGATATTGACCCTGAAGCTGTCATTTCAGCGGTGTTCCCAGCGCAATAAGGGCGCAAGTCAAGATGTCGATCGAGGATATGACTTGAGCGTAGCTATGGATCGGGCTATGGCAGTGGCCATACCACTGCGGACATGTCAGCTATGGGTTTACACCTGACGGCGATCGGAGCTTCTGTCCTAACTGAAATGGCCAATACTACAAATGACGGGCATAGCCGAGCAATTACTCACAGGCTCGATCCGTTAATTAACAGTCGCAACGGGCTCTCCCACCGCTGTGCTCATCTTGTCCAGCCATTGGATGAGAAACTCCAACTGCTGACCAGCAGGCATGGCCCCTAAACCTCTGACCGTTACCTTGCCTGGTTGATAGACAAAGCGAGGCTGCAGGTGGGTGGGAAGTGCGGCTTTGAGCCGATCCCATGCAGGCTCTTCCATCGGAGTTTCGAGAATGACGTGGGCATCCACCGGTTTGACGCGAGAGAATCCTAAAGACTTCGCGACGTACTTCAATTCCATGACCCGCAATAGCTCCTCTACCGGTTTGGGGAGAGTACCGAAGCGATCGCTCCAATCCACCGCAATTCCTTTCAGCTCCACCCGCGAGCTAGCGGCGGCCACTTGGCGGTAGGCGGACATCTTCATATCGGGGTCGGAGATATATTTCTCGGGAATCATGGCTGTCAGATTGAGATCCACCTGGGTGTCGTCCACGGTGGGAATCTCTTGACCGCGAATTTTGGCGATCGCCTCATTCAGCATGTCCATATAGAGGTCGAAGCCGATAGCATTCATCTGTCCGGATTGCTGTGCCCCCAGTAGGTTGCCGACGCCGCGAATTTCCATATCTCGCATGGCTAATTGATAACCGGAGCCCAGTTGTGTGAACTCTTGAATGGCTCGTAGACGTTTTCGAGCATCGTCTGTTAGCTTGCTAGCTTTGCGATAGAACAGCCAAGCATGAGCCTGGATGCCAGCTCGTCCAACGCGGCCACGGAGCTGATAGAGCTGGGATAAGCCAAAACGTTCGGCATTTTCCACCAGGATGGTGTTGACTCGCGGAATATCCAACCCGGACTCGATGATGGTGGTACAGACTAACAAGTCCGCTTCGCCGTTATTGAACGCGATCATCGTTGCTTCCAGTTCCCCTTCTGCCATTTGACCGTGGGCGATCGCAATTCTCAGGCTGGGAATCATCAATCGCAGACGAGCAGCCACCTCTTCGATGCCTTCGACACGGGTCACGACATAGAATATTTGGCCGCCGCGATCGAGTTCTTGGCGAATAGCTGCATGGACTTTTTCCGGATCGTAGGGGGATAGGTGGGTTTTGATAGGGCGACGAGACGGTGGCGGAGTGGTAATCAAGCTCATTTCCCGTACGCCCGATAAGGACATGTAGAGGGTTCGGGGGATAGGGGTAGCGGACAGGGTAAGAACGTCCACTTGAGTTTTGAGGGTTTTGATTTTCTCTTTTTGATTCACCCCGAAGCGCTGCTCTTCGTCCACCACTAAGAGGCCGAGGTCTTTAAACTTCACAGCTTTTCCCAAGAGTTGGTGGGTGCCCACTACGATGTCTAGCTCTCCAGTGGCCAATCGCTGTTGGATGTTTTTGCGTTCTCCAGCAGTGCGAAAGCGGTTGAGCAGGCCAATCTCCATCGGGTAGGGGGCAAAGCGTTCGCGGATGGTGTGGTAGTGCTGTTGGGCCAGGATGGTGGTGGGGGCTAGCAGAGCGGCTTGTTTGCCGGACGTGACCGCCTTGAAGATCGACCGGATGGCCACTTCAGTTTTTCCAAAGCCCACATCTCCACAGACCAGGCGGTCCATGGGGCGATCGCTTTCCATGTCTTGCTTCACGTCTTGGGTGGCTTTGAGCTGGTCTGGTGTGGGTTGGTAGGGGAAAGAGTCTTCCATCTCCTGTTGCCAGGGGGAATCGGTTGGATAGGAGAAGCCCTGCTGCTCGGCCCGCTTGGCATACAGTTCCAGCAAGTCGAAGGCCACTTTTTGAATGGCTTTTCGGACTTTATTTTTGGTTTTTTCCCACACCTTGCCCTGCATCTTATGCAACGTCGGGTTTTTGCCGCCGGTGGAGCGGAAGCGGGAGAGAGTATTGAGCTGGTCGGCAGCCACCCGCAGCACTCCGTCGGCGTACTTGATAGCCAGATATTCGCGAGTTTCGTTGTTGAGGGTGAGGCTCTCTAGCTTGAGGAATTTGCCGATGCCGTGATTTTTATGGACAACGAAGTCTCCCGGTTTGAGTTGGTTGGGATCGACGGTTTTGGAGACGGCTCGACGGCGCTTTCGGATGTAGGTGGGAGTGGATAGGGATTGCTGGCCAAAAAACTCGCGATCGGTCACGAGTGACGTGCGGAATGTGGGCAAGACAAATCCCTGAACTTCTGCCAGACCCGAGTATTTCAGAGCAACGGGCACCTGTTGGTTGCCGAGTTTGTCAATTGCCGGATAGTCATTGGGGTTGGGGACATATTGGGCGGGACAGTCGTGCTCTTGTAGCAGAGCAGCGGAGCGAGAGGGCTGGGCAGAAACAATCCAGGGACGGTTATGGCGCTTTAGTTCGTCTCGAATGGTTTTTGCCAAGGCTCCGAACTGGTGGGGAATGGAGGCCAGTGATTTACCCGCTAAATCGAGGCCACCGTCATCCGTGACTAATTCTGAAAGTAGGAGGCGTGCGCGATCTTCAAGCGTTGCCGTGCAGTCGGAGAAGGAGCGGTGAATCTGATCGAGATAGGGTTGTTGCTCCTGGATAGCTGGCCACTGTTCATCGACATGATCTACCCACTGTTGGGCGTGAGCACTGCACTGATCGGGTTCGTCGATCGCAATCGCAGCATTATCCGGTAGGTAATCAGCCAAACTGGCGGGCTGTTCGTATACCAATCCCAAGAACCGGCGCAGCCCCTGAGGATGCTCTTCTGCTGTGACGAGCGCTTCGATGTCTTCGTGAATATCGGCGTTCTCCCGCAAGACCGGCAGCAGGATAGGGGTCAAGCTGGTGGGGGTGAGAGTGATGGTTGACAGGGTGTCTTGCGATCGCTGGGTGGCGGGGTCGAATTCGCGAATTTTCTCCAGTTCATCTCCGAAGAACTCTAGCCGAACGGGCCATTCAGTCGAGATGGGATAGATGTCGATAATGTCGCCACGACGACTCCACTGCCCTTCTTTTTCCACCAATGCAACGCGCTCGTAGCCCAGACGCGTTAAGTGCTCGCTGAGTTTTTTGAAAGTCAACGACTCTCCAGTGTGGAGGCTTACGCAGAACTCTCGGAAGATCTTGGGTGGTGGTAGATGGGGTTGTAGCGCCCGTTCGGTTGCCACGATGGCTGTGCTACCCAGATTGGTGCTAGATGGGGTGGCTAAATCCGTCAGAATTTGCAGTTGTCCCCAAATAATCTCGTCTTCAGAGTCGAAGGGCTCGTAAGGGGAAGTCTCGGTTGTGGGATAGAAGTGCACCGTCTCCCAACCCATTGCCTCTAATTGAGTCGACCATCGACCGGCTTCTTCCAAGGTTGCTGTGATGACGAGCAGAGGGCGATCGCTCGCTTGCAGTAACGCCGAGATGACCAGTCCTTTCGGAATGCGCCCCACACCGCACAGCGCTAGTTCATTCTGGTCGGCTAGCTTAGAGCGGAGTTCTTCTGCAATGGGCAACTGCCCCATTGCGCGCACGATGGGTTGAAAAGACATGGATGGTGAGAGCCAGAATTAACCGGTTTTGCTTTCTCAGTGTATTGTGGTTTCGCCATCCAGTACCTGCCTTCGGAGACGCCTAATGTGCTGCACGCAACGGCGACCGGAGTGAGGCTCAAGCAGGCGATAGCGTAGCCAGGCGGCCCTAACCCCCCGCACAAAATCTGAAAGCACCTTGACACTCTAGCTTCATGCTGAGAGCCCGGCGAGCGGCTGTCTGGTCGTGCAATATCTTCCAGGATTTACTCGCGAAGTTCGGTTACTACTACCTGCTCAGTAGGGGAAGCAGCCGCCCGCATCTGGTTGTCACCCAAAAATTGCCACTGGTAAACTAGCACTCGACGGGCGAGAGTGCTAAAACGTCCCTTGCCCAGCGAATTGTACTCGTACTGACGTTTCTACGCTTCGCCACAAACCGCGAAGGAGAGCTCCTATGCCAACACTAACTTTGAACGCATCTTCCCTAAAGCCCTTGGGCGATCGCGTCTTTATTAAGATTGCCAGCAGTGATGAGAAGACCGCTGGCGGCATTTACTTACCCGACGCTGCCAAAGAAAAGCCTCAGGTGGGCGAGATTGTGGCTGTCGGTCCTGGCAAGCGTAACGACGATGGCATGCTGGTTGCTTTGGAAGTAAATGTAGGCGACAAAGTCCTGTACTCTAAGTACGCCGGTACCGAGGTCAAGCTGAGCGACGAGGAATACGTTCTGTTGGCCGAGCGCGACATTCTGGCAATTGTTGACTAGCAGCAGTTTCTGACTAGCAGTTATTTCTTACTGGCAATAATTCGTGTCTGTCAAAAGACTGCAGCTCCGGCTGGTTCGCCAGGATTTCATTCATTCTTTTCTATTCTTTAGAGTCACACAAGGCATTGACACATGGCTAAGTCCATCATTTTCAACGAAGACGCCCGCCGCGCCCTCGAAACCGGCATCGACGTTTTGGCTGAATCCGTTGCTGTTACCCTCGGCCCCAAAGGCCGTAACGTCGTTCTGGAGAAGAAGTTCGGCGCTCCACAAATCATCAATGATGGTGTCACCATCGCTAAAGAGATCGAACTGGAAGACCACATCGAAAACACTGGCGTTTCTCTGATTCGCCAAGCAGCTTCCAAGACTAACGATGCGGCCGGTGACGGCACCACTACTGCCACCGTTCTGGCTCAAGCCATGGTGAAAGAAGGTCTGCGTAATGTAGCGGCCGGTAGCAACCCCATCTCCCTTAAAAAAGGCATTGAGAAGGCAACTGCTTACTTAGTGGAGCAGATTGCCGGTAAGGCTCGCCCTGTGGAAGATTCTACGGCGATCGCTCAGGTCGCGACCATCTCTGCCGGTAATGACGAAGAAGTCGGCAGCATGATTGCTGAAGCAATGGACAAAGTGGGCCGCGAAGGGGTGATTTCCCTGGAAGAAGGCAAGTCCATGAGTACCGAACTGGAAGTCACTGAAGGGATGCGCTTCGACAAGGGCTACGTTTCCCCTTACTTCGCCACCGACACCGAGCGTATGGAGACGGTCTTTGAAGAGCCCTTCATCTTGATTACCGACAAGAAAATCGCGCTGGTTCAAGACCTGGTACCTGTTCTGGAACAGGTAGCGCGCACCGGGAAGCCTTTGATGATTGTTGCAGAGGATATCGAGAAAGAGGCGCTGGCTACTCTGGTTGTCAATCGTCTGCGCGGTGTACTTAACATCTGTGCTGTTAAGGCTCCTGGCTTTGGCGATCGCCGCAAGGCCATGCTAGAGGATTTGGCGACTCTGACCGGCGGTACCGTCATTACTGAAGATGCTGGCCTTAAGCTGGACACCGCCAAGCTGGAGCAGTTCGGCACCGCTCGTCGTATTACCGTCACCAAGGACAACACCACCATTGTGGCGGAAGGCAACGAAGCAGCTGTTAAGTCTCGCTGCGAGTTGATTCGACGTCAGATCGATGAAACTGAATCCAACTACGACAAAGAAAAGCTGCAAGAGCGTCTGGCCAAGTTGGCTGGTGGTGTAGCTGTCATCAAGGTGGGTGCGGCTACCGAAACTGAGATGAAGGATCGCAAGCTGCGCCTGGAAGATGCCATCAACGCCACCAAGGCGGCGGTTGAAGAGGGCATTGTTCCTGGTGGCGGTACCACTCTGGCGAACCTGGCTCCTGGCCTGGAAACTTGGGCGGCCTCCAATCTGTCTGGTGAAGAGTTGAGCGGTGCCATGCTGGTGGCTCGTGCACTGGGTGCCCCCCTACGTCGTATTGCAGACAACGCTGGCCAGAACGGTGCGATCGTTCTAGAACGAGTCAAAGAGAGAGACTTCGAAACTGGCTACGATGCTCAAAATAACGAGTACGTTAACATGTTCGACGCTGGTATCGTTGACCCCGCGAAGGTCACTCGTTCTGCTCTACAAAACTCTGCATCCATTGCTTCTATGGTGCTGACTACTGAGGCGATCGTGGTTGACAAGCCCGAAAAACAAGCCGCTCCTGCTGGCGGTGGTATGGGCGGTGACTTCGATTACTAAACCCTAAGCGACAATCGATCGCCAAAGATCGGTTGTTCTTGAATGGAGTCAAAAGCCCTCGGCACCCTGATGTCCGAGGGCTTTTGATGTGGATACAACCTTACTTCAATCTGCCAACCCAACCAGGGGAATAGCAATCCGCTGTAAGGTCGAGAGTCAGGAGACAGCTCAAAGCCTTAATCCACAGGGAGAGATGATCTCCATAGCGGATTACCTAGCGCTATATCGGCAGAACCGGTATGGCGCTTTTCATCTCGGTTAGGACCAAGACATCCAATCCCAGTCAGGGTTGAGCGTAGCTGAAATTCTCGCAGTGGTATGGCTACTTCTGTAGAGCTGCTCGATCGCTTGCTCAAGCTAGCCAGAAGCTGTATTGGACTGGAGCCTATTTAGCTCTAACGGCCTGTATTGGCTACCAGATCGATCGGTTTAGAGCTGTTCGTTAACTATTGGGTTTTTGTGCGCTATCACATCGGGTGGCACGACACTGAGGAGAGCCAAATTGTAAGTTGCCCAAGCCAAACAAAATGCCAGACTGACGATCGATCCATCATCTTGACTGGAAAATAGGCGAACCATACCGACTACCATGGCAGCGATCGTCAGCACGATTGCTACTGCCTGCGGTCCAAACGACCATCGGGATGGCGTTCTCGATACGGGATGTTGACCGAGCACAGATCGCGACATAGCCTGCACAGATTGAAAGAATTGTGCCCCAGTTTGTCGCTCTGCCCTCCAAGCTGCTTTCCAGTGATGGGCGGGAGTAGAGGCCAGCCAGGCCAAACGCCCCAAGAATGCATAGGGTAAAAACCAGGTCAGAAAGACTAGATCGAAGGCTGGTACTGGTGCAATCCCTGTCCACAAAAACCACATTGGGACGAAGAGGTATAAGGTTGTGGCGATTCCCCCCATACTCCATAGGGTAAGCCAAACATATTGAAATCTCTGTGTTTGCGTAATCGGAATTCGCCACCATGGCAATAATCTGACCGCGTGCTGAATGGCAAGCAGCGCCATTTGGCGGTTAAGGAGCGGAATGGAAATACCCGCGATGGAGGTGGTGCGACAGATGTGCGATCGCCACCCGCGAATGTGTAGCTCGGTTCCGAGGTGAACGGGATAATTCCAATCAATGTAGGGCAAATCAGCGAGTGCCTGCCGTCGAAAGAGAGCCCCTGCCCCCAATAAGGGGGCGCAATCTCCACCCATTTCCCCCAACGGAATCAATTGCTGGAGTGGGTGCTCGCGGCGCTGGTGAGCGATAGGGGCCAGCATGGGCTGAACGTACCCGGTTCGATTCGCAATTGGTGCGGTTTCGGGAGTGTCAAAAAAATACGGTAGGAGCTGCTTGAGCAGATCGCGGGTGGGAAACTGCCCCACATCTAAAACCAGCAAATAATCCCCCTCGAAGACGTCCTGCTGCAATAGGTTGTGTAGGGCTTTGCTCCGCTCTATCTCAATTGCTGTATATTCGCACCCCACAATGTCAGCTTGGCGAGCCAGTGTCACATCAGCATCGCAGTCTACAATTCTGACGGATAGCAGGTGCTCTGGGTAGTCCAGTTCTTGGGCCAATTGTGCGGTTTGGCAGGTCGCAGTGATGGACTCTTTATCTCTTACGAGCGCGACATCAATTGGCGGCAATTCAGCTAGGGCAGACTGAAGGGCTGAAAAGCGATCTACGGGGGGAACTCGATATCGTAAATGGCTGAGACTGAATCCCATAGCCCCAACTAATGTGAACCCCTCTGCTAATAAGAACACCCACGATAGGAGAGGAGCATCTTCGGACATGCCACCATTGGTTCTCCAGGTTAAGTAGGCCACTCCCAGAATCAGATGGGCGATCGCCAGGACGGTAAAGAGATACGAAACATGCCCTCGTCCGAATCGCGTTGGATGGGAACGACGGTCTAGTAGGCGCGCTAGCGGAAAATTCACGTTATGAGAAGGGTGCAGGTCTGCGCAAGGCTTATTTTATGCAGAGTACCCAGGTGTCGTCGAACAGTGCTGGTCTACTTGTTCGCCTCAATGGAAAGCAAATCAATGAATGGCAAAGCCTCCACCGCAGGGGTAGAGGCTCAGAAGAATTAAATCTCTTGCAAAAGGATTCCGCGAATTAACGCAGTTCCTTCATGCGGAGTGCGGGCTCGCTCTCACGCTCGATGCCCTTCTCGAAACCAGCCACAGCTGCACGAGCACGACCAGCGTGCCACAGGTGACCGACGAAGAAGAAGAAACCGAGGATAAAGTTGTGAGCAGCCAACCAAGACCGAGGACTCACGTAGTTCACGGTGTTGATCTCGGTTGCAACGCCACCTACGGAGTTGATGGACGCGATCGCGGGATGAGTCATGTATTCAGCCGCACGACGAACTTGCCAAGGCTGAATGTCATTCTTGAGCTTGTTGATATCCAAGCCGTTAGGACCACGTAGGGGCTCCAACCAAGGAGCTTGTACGTCCCAGAAGCGCATGGTCTCACCACCGAAGATGATCTCACCCGTGGGAGAGCGCATCAAGTACTTACCTAGACCGGTAGGGCCTTGTGCCTGAGAAATGTTAGCGCCCAATCGTTGGTCACGGACCAAGAAGGTGAACGCCTGAGCCTGAGACGCTTCGGGCTCGGTAGGACCGTAGAATTCGCTGGGATAAACGGTGTTGTTAAACCAAACGAAACAAACGGAAATGAAGCTCATCAGAGATACAGCAGCCAAGCTGTAGGACAAATATGCTTCACCAGACCAAACGAAAGCACGACGGGCCCAACCAAAAGGCTTGGTCAGAATGTGCCACACGCCACCACCGATGCAGATCAAACCAAGGTAGATGTGGCCACCAACAACGTCCTCAAGGTTATTAACGCTGACGATCCAGCCTTCGCCACCAAAGGGAGACTTGAGTAGGTAGCCGAAAATCACGCCAGGATCGAGGGTCGGGTTGGTGATCAGGCGAACATCACCACCACCAGGGGCGTTGGTATCGTACAGACCGCCAAACCATATGGCCTTGGCAACCAGCAACAGGGCACCTAGACCCAACAGGATCAAGTGAATACCGATGATGGTGGTCATCTTATTCTTGTCCTTCCAGTCGTAACCGAAGAACGGAGAATACTGCTCGAGAGTTGCGGGGCCGCGCAGAGCGTGGTAAATACCGCCGATACCCAGAACAGCAGAAGAAATCAGGTGTAAAACACCGACAACAAAATAGGGGAAAAGATTGACGACATCGCCGCCAGGCCCTACACCCCAGCCCAAAGAAGCCAGGTGAGGGATCAAAATTGCGCCCTGCTCGTACATAGGCTTGTTCGGTACGAAGTGAGCCACTTCGAACAGAGTCATTGCGCCGGTCCAGAAAACAATCAGACCCGCGTGGGCAACGTGTGCCCCGAGCAAGCGACCAGAGAGGTTAATCAGACGAGCGTTACCAGACCACCAGGCAAAACCACCTTGTGTTCGATCTCGCAACGCCGCCGAGTCAAAAGCGACAGTCACAGAAGAGAATCTCCGCGAAGGAATACAAACGAAAACGGATTAATAAAACGAGATTAGGGCAAATCGGTTGCGATCTGCCCCATAAATCTCAATTTAGAGAGCGTTACCGCGAGGAAGAACTTCCTCGGGGAAGACGTAGTTGCGCTGAGGTTGGTCCTGAGGAGCCATCCATGCACGAATACCCTCGTTCAAGAGGATGTTCTTGGTGTAGAAGGTCT